>CAZCEC010000001.1:0-3804 GCA_964497615.1 uncultured Anaerolineales bacterium
TCATCCCTCCGCCTGCAACGCCGGGCGGCGCCGGGCATGTCGCACGCACGTATCATCCCTCCGCCTGCAACGCCGGGCGGCGCCGGGCATGTCGCACGCACGTATCATCCCTCCGCCTGCAACGCCGGGCGGCGCCGGGCATGTCGCACGCACGTATCACCCATCACCCTTCAACGCCGGGCGGCGCCGGGCATGTCGCACGCACGTATCATCCCTCCGCCTGCAACGCCGGGCGGCGCCGGGCATGTCGCACGCACGTATCACCCATCACCCTTCAACACCCGGCGGCGCCGGGCAAGCTCCGACGTTGGCGATTGTCGCCCCGTTGTCGCCTTCGTGGGAACGCGGTTGCCCGCGCGGCCCCCTGCCTCTATTCGATTTGCCGTGGAACGTGGAAACCTACAGCGCCGCGTACTTCTCTAGCTCTTCCGGCGTCCCCACCGCCAGCCCCTGCGCCTGGCCGTCAATCCGCTTCAGCAGCGTCGTCAGCACATCCTTCGCGCCGATCTCGACCATCGTCGTGACGCCATTCGCAACCATATACCGCACCGACTCCGTCCACCGCACCGGCGACGTAAGCTGGCGCGGCAGCTCCACCCGCAGATCGTTCGGGTCGCTCATCGGCGCGGCGGTGACGTTGGCGATGATGGGGGGAATGGGGGCGATGAAGGGCACCGCCTCCACCGCCAGCGTAAAGTCTGCCACCGCGGACTGCATCAGCGGCGAGTGCGCGGCGATGGACACCTCCAGCCGGCGGGCGCGCTTGGCCCCTCGTCCGCGGGCCAGTTCCATCGCCTTCTCCAGCGCCGCCACTTCGCCCGAGATCACCACCTGTCCGGGGCAGTTGTCGTTGGCCACCTGCACCAGCGCATTTGTTTGCGCGGCGGCCTCGGCGCACAGTTGGGTCACGGCCGCCGCATCCAGGCCCAGGATGGCCGCCATCCCGCCCGGCGCGCGCTGCCCGGCGGCCTTCATCAACTCGCCGCGCCGCCGCACCAGCGTTAGCCCGTCTTCCAGTTCCATCGCGCCCGCCGCCACCAGCGCCGTGATCTCGCCCATCGAATGTCCGGCGACCACGGCCGGCGTGAACTCGCCTACGCGCTCGTGCAGCGCGCGCAGCGCCGCGATCGAGCACGTCAGCAGAGCCGGCTGAGCATTGACCGTGTCGGTCAGGTCTGCTTCGGGACCTTCCCAGCATAGGCCGGAAAGCGAAAAGCCGAGCACCTCATCGGCCTCGGCAAAGGTCCGGCGCGCGGCCGGCGAAGTTTGGGCCAGACCCTGGCCCATCCCCACGAATTGCGAGCCCTGGCCGGGGAACACCAGGGCGGTACTGCTCGGTGCGGGGGTCAGCCCTTGGTTTCCTTCTTCTGTGCGATCACTTCCTTGCCCTCGTAGTGCCCGCAGTTGGGGCAGACGGTGTGCTGCGGGCGCGGCTCGCCGCAGTTGCGGCAGGCCACCAGGGCAGGGGGCGTCAGGGCATCGTGCGCGCGGCGGCGGTCACGGCGGCCCTGGGAATGCTTGCGTTTTGGATGTGGCGGCATGGTCGTTCCTTCTATCTTTCGGGCAAAATGCAAAGTAATGCCTGCCGGACGTCCTGGCAGGCAACAGCGGCATTATACCCGGCAACCGGTCAAATGGTCAATCTCTTATGACGGCTCCGCCATCGTCTCCGCCCGCAGCTTCGCGATGCCGTTCCGCGCCTGCGTCAGCGACTTCACCAGCTCGGCCTCGAGCTTGGTCAGCACTTCCAGGGTGTAATCGTCTGCCTCGGCCCGGATCTGCTCCGCGTCGGTGCGCGCCGCCTGGAGCATTTGGTCCGCCTTGGCCTGCGCCTGCTGGACCATGTTCTCGCGCCCCACCAGTTGCTCCGCCTTCTCCTTGGCCAATTGGACGGTGCGGGCCGCCTCCTCCTGCGCTTGGGCCATGATCCGGTCGCGCTGCGCCAGCACTTGCTGGGCCTTCTTCACCTCTTCGGGAATCGAGACCCGCATCTGGTCAATAATCTCCAACACCCGGTCCTCATCCACCATCAGCTTGTGGCTGAGGGGAATCGCCGTGCCAGCATTGAAGATCTCTTCAAGGCGGTCAACCAGATGAAGTATGTCCATGCCATCCTCCCCCGCCGGGGAATGCGCGGTTCTTAGGCTGTAAGATACACTGAATGCGCGGCGAACGCAACATTACGTTGACGCCTCGCCCTAATCCCTCAGCGACGTCATCGGCACCACCTTGCCGCCGTCCTCCCCCAGCTCCGCAAACCGCCGCCGCAGCGCCTCCGCTACCAGCGGCGGCACCATGCTCGATACGTCCCCGCCCAGCGCCGCGATCTCGCGCACCGAAGTCGAGCTCAAAAACGTATGCCGTTCGCTGGTGATGAACGGCACCGTCTCGATGCTCGGCTCCAGCCGGTGGTTTGCCAGCGCCATGCGGAACTCGTGCTCGAAGTCAGAAAAGACCCGCAGTCCCCGCACCATCACGTGCGCGTTCACCGACCGGCAAAAGTCCACCGTCAGCCCGCTATAGCCGGTCACGCTCACGTTGTGCAGTTCCAGCCGCTCCACCGCCGCCCGCACCAGCCCCAGCCGCTCTTCCGGCGAAAATAGCAGGCTCTTCAACGGCTTGTCGTAAACCGCAATCAACAGCTCGTCGAACAGCTTGGCCGCGCGCACCAGGATGTCCTCGTGCCCATAGTGGATGGGGTCAAACGTGCCCGGATAGACGGCTTTGATCCTCACAGCCTCTCCTCTAGCTCGCGTCGCCCGCGCCCGGCTGCCAGAACTCGGCCAGCCGCTCCCTCAGCAGGCCATGCTCCGGCGCGCCCAGCTCCGGGTCGCGCTCGAAGATCTCATGCGCCACGCGGCGGGCCTTTTCGATAGTCGCCACGTCGCTCAACTTCGCCATCCGCAGGCTCGCCAACCCAGACTGGCGCGTCCCCAGGAAGTCCCCCGGCCCGCGCAGGTCCAGGTCCTTCTCGGCCAGGAAGAAACCGTCCTGAGATTGCTCCATAACGTGCAGGCGCTCATCCGTCCGCGCGCTGGGCGCGTCCGACACCAGCAGGCAGAACGACGCGTGTTCGCCTCGGCCCACCCGCCCGCGGAACTGGTGCAGTTGAGCCAGCCCAAAGCGGTTCGCGCCCTCGATCAGGATCACCGTCGCATTCGGCACATCCACCCCCACCTCCACCACCGAGGTGGACACCAGCACGTCGAACTCGCCCGCCCGGAACGCCGTCATCACCGCGTCCTTCTCGTCCGCTTTCATGCGCCCGTGCAGCAGGCCCAGCCGGAAGTCCTGGAACACCTCCGCCTGCAGCCGCTGGTGCTCCGCCACCGCCGCCTTGGCCTCGATCTTGTCCGACTCCTCCACCAGCGGGAAGATCAGGAAGGCCTGCCGCCCCTTCTGAAGCTGGTTGCGGATAAAGGCATACCCGCGTTCCCGCTCCTGGGCGCGCAGCAGATGCGTCTTGATTGGCTGCCTCCCCGGCGGCATTTCGTCCAGCAGGCTCAGGTCCAGGTCGCCGTAGATCGTCAGTGCCAGCGAGCGCGGGATGGGCGTAGCCGTCATCACCAGCAGGTGTGGGTTGCCGCCCTTGCCCCGCAGCGCCGCGCGCTGCGCCACCCCAAACCGGTGCTGTTCATCCACGATCACCAGTCCCAGGTTGGCAAACTCCACCGGCGCCTCGATCAGCGCATGCGTGCCCACCACCGCCCTAATCTCGCCGCTTTGCAGCCCCGCATATACCTCCGACTTTTCGAGAGCCGTCATCGACCCTTGCAGCAGCCGCACCGAGCGCTGCGCCGCATC
>CAZCEC010000001.1:3814-18156 GCA_964497615.1 uncultured Anaerolineales bacterium
CGCCCGCCACCGCCGCCAGCAGCCGCGTCAGCGTCTTGTGATGCTGTTCGGCCAGGATGCTAGTCGGGGCCATCATGGCGGCCTGCGCTCCAGCCTGCAGCGTAATGGCCATGGCCGTCGCCGCCACCGCCGTCTTGCCCGAGCCCACATCCCCCTGCAGCAGCCGGTTCATCGGCACATCGCGCGCCAGGTCCTTCCGCAGATCGGCCACCGCCCGCTGCTGCGCCCCCGTCAGTTGATAGGGCAGGGTGCTAAGGTACCCTTGCAGAAAAGCGTCGTCCACCTCCAACGGCCGGCCAGTGTGCGCCTGCCAGTCGCGGCGCTGCCGCAGCGCGCCCAACTGGAGCAGCAGCAATTCATCGAACGCCAGCCGGTGCTGGGCGTCCGCCAGCCGCTGCTGGCTGTCCGGCCAATGGATTTGGGCCAGCGCCTCGCCATACAGCATGATCCCGGCCGACTCCACCACGGCCGGCGGCAGCGGGTCCACCTGCTTGGCCGCCCAATAGCGCACCACCTGCGTCGTAGCCTTGCGGATGCGCCGCTGGTTCAGGTCGGCATTCGCCCGGTACCGCGGCACGATGCGCCCCGTGCTCAGCAGTTCCTGGTCCACGTCCTCCCACTCGTCGGGCCGGATGGTCAGCCGCCCGAGATATTGGTCAATCCGCCCGGAGATGACGATCTGCTTGCCGGGTGTCAGTTGCTTCGCCAGGAACGGCTGGTTAAAGAACGTCACTTCCAGCATCCCGGTGCCGTCCGCCAGCGTCACCTTCAGCATCCTCTGCTGGCCGCCTCGGTAAGGCCGCAGGTGCGCCTCCCACACCGTCGCGATGACGGTGCATTCCTCGCCATACTCCAGCCGGTTGATGGTCTTCATCGCCGAATAGTCGTCGTGCCGGCGCGGAAAGTGGAGCAGCAGATCGCGCAGCGTGGTGATGCCCAGCCGCGCGTAGTCGGCCGCGGTCTCCGGCCCAATGCCGTGCAGCACCGTCAGCGGAGCATCCACCCCCACACCGATATCCAGCGGTGTATCCGCGATCAAGGGTCCCGGCGCGGTGTTGCGCCGGGGCCGCGGGTGCACCGGCTCCTCCGAGCCATAGTCGTAGTCCGAGCGCCGGGGCCGCGCATGCGGCTGGGACTGCTTGGGGCCTTTCGGCGGCCTGGGCGGCCGCTGCGGCTGCCGCCGCTGAGCCTGCTCCGCTAATGGTTGAGGCTGTTGAGTGGGCAGTTGGGGCGGCGCGCCGGGCGCTGGCGAGGCTGCCTCTGCCGGTGGTGTCCCGCTGGCCGCCGGCCTGTCGGGTGCCGTGGGACGCGGTGGGGCCTGTGGCGCGCTGCGTTCGGGCTGTGGGCGCGTTGCCTCAGGCGGCGCGGATGGCCGTTGAGGTTCCGGTGCCCGTCGCTGCGGCTGAGCCTGCGCCGGGGCCGGCGCGGCGCGGGTCGCTGTGCCCGGCACCGCAGCGCCCGGCATTTGCGCCGCCGCCTCGCGCACCATCTGGAGCATCGCCTGTACCGCGGCCGGCCG
Source organism: uncultured Anaerolineales bacterium (assembly GCA_964497615.1). GTDB lineage: Bacteria > Chloroflexota > Anaerolineae > Anaerolineales > UBA6663 > CAZCEC01. The sequence goes on from CAZCEC010000001.1 coordinate 5,334, forward strand.
CTCCGCCTCCGCCAGATCGGGGTACGCCCTCAGCCGCGCCGCGATGCCGTCAATGAATGCTGGGTCCAGCCCCGCCCGCCGCGCGTTCGGCTCCCAAAAAGTCAGCATCTTCGGCAGGCCCCCGATCACCGCCTTGTTCGCGTAGCCGTTCGTGGTCTCCAGGTGGACGATCTTCTGCAAGTGTTCCAGGGAGGGGTGCATGGACGGATTTTACCCTAAGTCTCGCTCCACCTCTCCACGTCCTTCCCCGTCACCCGCCACCGTCGTGGCTTGGGCGGCTCCGCCGGCCTCGGCGCTTGCCTCACCCCCATCCGCCTCAGCAGCCGCCCCACCCGTTGCCGCGTCAGGTCCGTCGGTCGCACCTCCGAGTCATCATCCAACAGCTCTCCCGCCGCCTTGATGATCTCCATCGCGCTCACGTCCACATGGTCCCCCCCTGCCGTGCTCAATACCCTTCCAGCCGCCGCCACGATCAGCCGCGTAAAGTCATCCCCGGTCTGTGCCCGCCGTCCGGCGTTTTCCCGCGCCGCCATCTCGATCAGCCGGTCATACAGCCCCGGCACCCCATGCTCGCTCAGCCACAGCCCCACTGGTAGCAGCGGTCGCCACGGTCCCAGCCTCGCCGTCGCTTGCCGCTCATCCGCCATCACCCGCTCGTCCGTCGCCGCCACGAGTGCCAGGTTTGCCAGGGCAGTCGCCCACAAATCATCTATCAGTTCTCCGAATGGCGTCGGCCACGACACCACCGCCAGCGGGTCCCGCGCCGCGCGCGCCGCGACCTTCGCCGTTGCCACCCTCAGCCCAATGCACTCTGCCCTCAGCCGTCCCGTGGGTGGGCCGCCGCCCGCAAACAGGTGTGTGCAGTGCGCCGGCCGGTTGCGAACGTGCCAAGTATGCCGCCTGTTGTCATACTCCCGCGTGGGCGTCACCGCCCCACGTGAAGCCCCTGCCAGCCGCCACGTTCGCAGGCTGGACGGTTCGCCCCCGGGCCGTTCCGCCTCATCCGCATTGTCATAGGCCAGTGTGGCTTCGCGGGCGGCCAGGTCGCGCACCGCCGCCGGCATCTGTCGCCCGCTCAACACCGTGCCCAGGTAACACAAATGCGCCATCAGCGCTAGCGCCCGCGAGGCCGCCCCCGGTTCGTCGCCCATCACCCACAGGCTCGGCAGATAGTCCAGGGCGGGTGTCATCCAGGTGGTGAGCGCCAGCACCGCCAGCGCCTCGGCCCACGCCCGTTGATCCGCCGGTTCGCTCGGTGCCACGTCTAGGCCTCCGTCAAAGTCTAGGTAGTGCTCCAGCGTCGCCACAATCCGGCTAAACACCGCTGCCGGCTCGGGGCGCTTCCCTTTCCGGTACGCCTGGATTGCCTCGCTCGCCCATAAGCGCCATAGCGGCACCCGCACCCGGGACGGCACAACCTCGAAGCCCAGCCTCACCAGGGGCGCATCCCCTTCAACCCCATACATGCGGCCGTCGTCACGCACTACCGACAATCTATGCCAGCCCTCTACCTCCGGGCTGTAATGCCTCACATCGCGGTGATTGAAGTAGTCAAAGTAACCCAGCTTGGAGCTCTGCGACCTGCGGCTCGCCAGGTAATAGGCCTGGTCCTCGTACAACGCCAACGGCTGGTCAAGCACCCACTCCGGGTCCACATATTTTCGCTCTTCGATGATGTAAGCCGGGTAGTAATCGTGCCCTGGCGGCACATCTGGCGGAAACTCATTCCGACGGTACTGGGTGATAGCCATCGCGAGAGACTCCTAGAACTTAAGTTCTAGAAGAATTGATACCAACAATTGCCGTTGTTGTCAATGGTCAGGTTTCCGGCACGGCCCCAGTGCACCTTAAAATTCCCGCCGCCCCTTGAAATTGGAACGGATGTTCTCTATACTATCCCCATGGGTGATTATCCACCCTTCTTGCCGGTTTCCATCCCCAAGCGCCTGTCCCGCGCCGCCAGCCAGCCCCTACCCCCAACCTGCCCAGATATCACTTGTCCCTTCCCACATCCTGCCCAGATACACTCAACCGAAAACGCCATCAAAACAAGCGTTTGCCCATATTGCCCAGACTGCCCAGATATTTTCGGTATCTCCCCCTGCACCCTACATAACTCATCCCATTCACGCCGCCTTGACCGCCGCCAACCCAAGCGCCCCCGGCCCCACGTGTGTCCCAATCACCGCCGTCGCCTCCACCACCAGCGGCGGTTCGGGCGTCAAGTGCCCCAGCCGCGCCGCCAGCGTGTGCGCGTCCGCCGGGGCCGCCGTGTGCAGCACCGCCAGCCGCTCCAGTCGCCCCAGCCCCTCCACCTGCGCCCTCAGCGCCTCAATCACCTTGTGCCGCGTCCGCAGCCGCCCCACCGGCTTCACCGCCCCCGCCCTCACCTCCAGCAGCGGCTTGATCTGCAGCAGATCGCCCAACAGCGCGCTCAACGCGCTTGCCCGCCCGCTCCGCCGCAGATACTCCACCGTGTCCAGCGCCGCCCACAGCCGCACCCGCCCCTGTGTCGACTCGACAGCCCGCAGCACCTCCCTCAGGTCCGCGCCCGCCCTCGACGCCTCCGCCGCCGCAATCACCTGCCAGCCCTGGCCCATGCTCACCGAGCCAGTATCCACCACCGTCACCTGCCCGCCCAGCCCCTCGGCGGCCAGCCGCGCCACGTTGCACATCGCGCTAAACGGCCCCGCCAGGTGGAGCGAAACGATCCGCCCCGGCCCGCATGCCCGGTAAATGTCCTGGAACTCGCCGCTCGACGGCGCCGCCGTGGTCGGCGGCGGCCGCAGCCCCGGCAGCTTGGTGTAGAACTCCGCCCGGCTGATTTCTACCCCATCGCGATAAGGCTGGTCATTGATGACGACGAGCGACGGCACCACCACAATGCCCAGCCGCGCGGCAATGTCAGCGGGGATATCGGCGTTCGAATCAGTGACGATATGAATTTCAGGCACGGACAATGCTTAAGCGGCGATTAATTCCCCTGAGCCTCGCCGCCTCCTCAACGACCATTCACTGTCGCCTTGAGCGCGAACGGGGCCCCTGCGGCCTCCTCCCGCCTCCGCGCGCGAAAGGCCTCGCCGACCCATCCAAGGGAACTCACTGTCGCCCTGCGCGCCAACGCCGCCCCTCCGGCCTCCCGCCCGCCCCGCGCGCGACAGGCCTTGCCCCTCACCCCTTCGCGCGCCGCGCGCGCGGTTGGTCCTCGTCCCGCTGGCGCACGCTCACCGCCACTGGTCCCTCCGGCTCGCCCTCGCCCTCATACACCGCCACGCCCATCGCGTTCGGCCCCACTATGGTTCCCAGCGTGGGGCTGTACGGCAGCACCGGCCACTCGCGCTCCGGAAACTCCATCGCCAGCCGCTCCAGCAGCAGCCGCGTGTCGTCGGTCGGCTCGGCCCCGCTCTGCAGGATCGCCAGATGCTCGATGTTGGAAAACTCCACCACGAATTCCACCAGCTTCTCAATCGCCTGCTGCCGCGTGCGCACCTTCTCCATCGGCACAATGTCGCCATCCTCGAGCGTCAGGAACGGCTTGATGCCCAGCATGGCCCCCAGCATGGCCTGCGCCTTGCCGATCCGCTCCGCCTTGGCCAGGAACTCCATCGTCTCAATGAAGAACACCGCATACATGCGCGGGATCATGCCCCGCACAATGCGGACGATCTCATCCTGCGGCGCGCCGCGCTCGGCGGCCAGTGCCGCCGCCTCCACCAGCAGGCCCAGCCCAATCGAAGTCGTCAGCGAATCGATGATCTGGATCTTGCACCGGCCCAGCACCTCGTCGGCGCCCGCCCGCGCGTTGCGGATGACGTTGCTCAGTTTGCTGGAGATGTGGATGGACAAGATATCTTCGTTGGCCCGGCAGATGCTCTCATACGCGGCGGCGAATTGCCGCGGGGTGGGGGCATGGGCCGTAGGGATGGGTCCGCCCGCCGCCACGCGCTCGAAAAAGCGCGGGTTGTCCAGGTCAATCCCATCCGTATAGCTTTGCGGTCCAAACTTGATGCTCAGCGGCACGACTGTGACGTTGTGCTCGGCGGGAAACGCGGGATCGAAAAAGTGTGCGGTGCTATCGGTAACAATGCGAACTTTGGGCATGGTGTGGGCAATTACTCAAGGGAGAATATGAAGTGGTAGTACGGCTGGCCGCCGGCATGAACCTGTACTTCCAACGCGGGGTGGGCGGCGCTCACCTGCGCGGCGATGGCCTCGGCGTCCTTCGGGCTGACGTCGGCCCCGTGGTACAACGTGACGATCTCGTGTTGATCGGCCTTCATCTGATCCAGCAGCCTCAGCAGGGCCTCCGGCAAAGTCTCGGCCGCCACCTTCAGGACCGTGTTGTGCAGGCCGATGAATTGTCCTTCCTTGACGGCCACGCCGGCCACCTCCACGTCGCGGCTGGCGGTCGTCACCTCGCCGGTCTCCACCGCGGCAATGGCGCTTTGCATGCTGGCATGGACCGCCTCCAGGTCGCCGTCCGGCAGCAGTTGCAGCAGCGCCGCAATGCCCTGCGGGACGGTGCGGGTCGGCACTACCCGCACCTGCTTGACCGACAATTCCGCCGCCTGGATGGCGGCCGGCACGATATTCCTGTTGTTGGGCAGGACGATGATCCGGTCCGTCGGCAGATTGCCAATCGCGTCCAGGATATCCTGGGTAGACGGGTTCATGGTCTGGCCGCCGCCGACGATGGCGGCCGCGCCCATCGATCCCAGGATGCGCGACAGCCCCACGCCCGGCGACACGGCGATCACACCAATCTGGCCCGGCGCGCAGGCTTGCAGTGGCACATCGTCCGCACCCCCGGCCGCGGGCGCGCCCTCCAACTGGTCCAGCAGGTTTTCCATGTGGACCTTCACCACCGTGCCCAGTTCTTCAACCAGCTCGATCGGCGCGTGGCGCTTGACCTTGAGCAGGTGAACGTGCACCCGGTACAGCCCGTCGCCTTCGCCCACCTGGATCGAGGTGCCCATCTCCGACAGCCGCTCGTACAGCGTCGGCAAATGCAGCATCCCGCGCGGCCGGAAGTCCACGATCACTTCCCATTCCTGGCCCGGCTCCGCCGCGTCCATGGCAGCGCCCACGGCGCTCAGGTCCAGGGCCACCACCTCCGCCGCTTGCGAGGCATCCAGCGGTTCGCCGCGCACGTAACGCAGCATCCCCTCCAGCAGGGTCGCCAGCCCCTTGCCGCCCGAGTCCACCACCCCCGCCTGCTTCAGCAGGGGCATCAGGTCGGGTGTGCGCGCCACCGAGGCATAGGCGGCGGTAACCATTGCGTCCAGCACGGCGCGCAAATCGTGGCCCGTTTCGGGGTCGGCCGCCGCATACTCGGCCGCCGCAGCGGTGTCCTTGATGACGGTCAGGATCGTGCCTTCGACCGGCTTCACCACGCCGCGATAGGCCGTGTCGCTGGCCTCGCGCATGGCATACACCAGGCTCCGCGTGTCGAACTTGTCCAGGTTGTCCAGTCCGCGCGCGAAACCGCGCCAGATTTGGGACAAGATGACCCCGCTATTGCCGCGCGCCCCCATCAGCGCGCCGTGCGAGATGGCCTGGGCCACCTTGCTGGCGCTTGCCTCCGACTGGCTCTCAATCTCGCGGAAGGCCGCCTGCATGGTCAGCAGCATGTTCGTGCCCGTGTCGCCGTCCGGCACCGGAAAGACGTTCAGGGCGTTAATGGCCTTGTGGTTGGCGTCCAGCCAGGTGAGGCCGGCGCGGGTGAGGTGCTTCACTCCCAGGCCGTCGCAGTGCCGCAGTTCGGGCGCCAGGCGGATTTGGCGGGCGGCGCGCAGGGTGTCGGTTTCGCTCAGGGTCATGGCCGGGGCTCAGGCATCCGTATTGCTCACGCGCAGCCCCTGGACGTGGATATTGATGTCGCCCACCGGCGAGCCCAGGGCCTTCTCCACCTGGAACCGGACCGCGTTGGATACGCTGCTGGCGACGGACGAAACGCGCGTGCCGTACTCCACCACCACGTACACGTCGATGGAAATGCTGCCGTCGTTGACGTGGACCTCGACGCCGTGGCGCGGATCGCGGGTGAGCATGTTGGTCAGCCCGTCCACCACGTTTTTGGCCGCCATGCCCACCACGCCGTACGAGCGCAACACCGCCTGGCTGGCGATGGTGGCGATGGCGGTGGGCGAAATCTCGATATTGCCCAGTGGATTACTTTCTTCGGACATGTGGCTCCCGGTTGATGGAATCTGCCGTTTATGGTACCATGCCGCCGCGTTCAATACTGGTCGTCAACTGGCGAACCACTTAGTGGTTCGCCGTTTAGTGTCTCGAACTCTGCAAAGCAAAGGAAACTACCATGGCTAAGTGTGCATCCTGCGGCAAAGTGCCCGTGGTGGGGCGGAACGTCTCGCACGCCAAGAACCGCACCCCGCGCTTCTTTCGCCCGAACCTGCAAAAAGTCTCCGTGTACGATCCCACGACCGGCAAGACCTCTCAAAAGACGCTTTGCGCCAAGTGCGTCAAGACCCTGGCCAAGATCCCTAAGTAAACATGTAAGCTGGGGCATGGAGACAGTCGATCGCTCCATGCCCCAGGCTTTAGTTCTCCAGGCTGCCCCGCAGCGCCCGCACCGCCTCGCTCACCCCCAATTGGCTCCTGAAAACCGCGCTGGCAGCGACGAAGACAGTCGCCCCGGCGGCCGCGGCTTGCGGCGCAGTCGCCGTGTCAATCCCCCCATCCACCTCAATCTCAATCGCCCGGCCTCGCGCCAGTGCCGCCAGTTGCCGCACCTTCGGCAGCACCCCCGGAATAAAAACCTGGCCCGAAAAGCCGGGATTTACCGTCATCGCCAGGATCAAGTCCACCTCGTCCAGCACCTCGCTCACCGCGCTGGCCGGGGTGCCGGGGTTGAGCGCCACGCCCGCCCCCTTGCCCAATTCCCGGATTTGCTGGAGCGTCCGGTGCAGGTGCGGACAGGCCTCCACATGCACGGTCAGTCGGTCGGCCCCAGCGGCGGCGAACGCGCCGAGGTAACGCTCAGGCGCTTCAATCATCAGATGAACGTCCAGGGGCAACTGCGTAGCCCGGCGGGCCGCCTCCACGATGACTGGACCCATGGTGAGGTTGGGTACAAAGTGCCCATCCATCACGTCAATATGGATCCAGTCGGCCCCTCCAGCCTCACATAACGCAATCTCCTCCCCCAGCCGGGTGAAGTCGGCCGACAGGATGGACGGGGCGATTTTCATGGCGGGGGGAATGATACCTGACGGAAGGGGGAAAATCAAGGGAATCTCGCATTTCACTTGATATCCCACGGCCAGGCTGGTCGGTCGCGAGCCTGCCTCGCGGCTTCCAGTAACGGTCGTCGGTCGTCGGTCGTCCGTCGGCGCTATCGCGCCAGGTGCCGATCCAGGAACGCCGCCACTCGCGGGTACGCATCCAGCTTGTTGGCCAGCTTGACCAGGCCGTGCCCCTCGTCGTCATAGATGCGGAACTCGACCGGCACGCCGCGCGCCTCCAATGCGTCCACCATCTGCTGCGTCTCGCCCAGCGGCACCCGCGGGTCGTTGCGCCCGTGGATAATGAACAGCGGCGCGCGGATGCGGTCCACCATGTGGATCGGGGAAAGAGTCTCCAACAGCGCCCGGTCGCGTTCCAGGCTGCCGTATTCCGCCTCGCGCACGGCCCGCCGATATGCGCCCGTGTTCTCCAAGAACGTCACAAAGTTGGCGATGCCCACAACGTCCACCCCTGCCGCCCACAGTTCGGGGTAGCGGGTGAGGGCCGCCAGCACCATAAACCCGCCATAGCTGCCGCCATACACGGCAATCCGGTCACTGGCCACATCCGGCTGCTGGCCCAGCCAGTGCACGGCGTGCGCCAGGTCGGCCACCGAGTCCAGCCGCCGCTCGACGTTGTCCAGGTTGAGGTAGTGCTTGCCATAACCAGCCGACCCGCGCACGTTCGGGGCCAGCACGTGGTAGCCCCGGTGAACGAAGTATTGGAACAGCGGGAACAACATGGCCTGCGTTTGCCCCTCCGGTCCTCCGTGGACGTATACGATCACCGGGCGGCCGCCTGCCTCTCCATTGGCCTTGGCCCGGTAGAACCACGCCGGTATCGAGAGCCCGTCAAACGTCGGGTAGTGGATGAGTTCGGGCTCTGCCAGGGACTGCAACGGCACACCGGCGTGGCTGCTGCGGGTCACGGGTCGGGCGAGATTGGCGTCCAGGTCCCACGTCCAAATGTCGGCCGTGCGGGTGGGCGTGGTGTACGCGAACGCCAGCCGGTGCGTCGCGCCCGGACCCATTGCCAGCGCCGCGCCGCCCATGTCGCTCGGCGCGGGATACACAACGCCCGTAGGCAGCAGGGCCGTTATCGTTTCGCCCGTCGCCAGCCGCCGCGCGCGCAGGACGTGCGCGCCGTCGCGGTTCTCACACCAGGCCAGCCAGGCGCCGTCCGGCGAGAGCGCTGCTTCCTCCACCTCCGCGTCGGGCGCCTCGACCGTGGACATTTGCAGGGTCGCCAGGTCCAGCCGCATCAGCGCCAGCAGGTCGCGGTCCAGGTCACAGGCCAGGTACAGAGAGCGTCCATCCGCGCTGTAGACCGGATTCAGACAACGCGCCTCGCCGGTGTGGGGAGTCAGGTGGCGCAGTTCACCCGCCGCGCCTGCCTCAGCCGGCAGGGTCAATTCGTACAGGTCCGTGTCCATCGAACCGCGCATGTGGTTGACTAGCAAGCGCCGGCCGTCCGGCGACCACGTCGCGGGCCAAAAGAAGCCCAGCGCCTCGTTCTGCCAGATCAGCCGCTCCTCGCCGCTGTCCGCGTCCAGCCAGTAAAGATCGTACCGGGCCCGGTCGCGCCGGTTGGCGGCGTAGGCCACGGCGCGCCCATCGGGTGACCAGGCGCCGAAGATATGCATGGCCCCGTCGTCCGTCGTCAGGCGGCGCTCTCCCGAACCATCGGCGTTCACCAGGAAGAGCTGCGCGTTCTCATTGCCCCCGATGTCCCGCGCGAAGACCAGCTTCTCGCCCGCTGGTGACCATGCCACATTCAGCACGCGGTTATCGGCAAAGGTGACCGGGTCCGGCCATCCGCCCTCGGCCTCCATTACCCACACCTGCGGCACGCCGGTGATCGTCGCGATGAAGGCCACGCGCCGCCCGTCGGGTGAGAACGTCGGGGCGTAGGCGGCGCGGATGTTGAAGAATCGCTCGATGCTGATCATTTATCGTCCTTGCAGCAGCGGCCACCACGCCGACAGCACCGTCTCGGCTGGCTTGCCGCGCACCGAGACCGATTTGTCGCGCAGGGTGGCTTGTGGATGATAGCCAAAGCTGAACAGGCCGCCGATCCACGGCCGGTCATTGATGGCGAGCAGCAGCGCCGTGTAGGCATCGGCCTGCTCCTGAAGATCGAGGCCATAGGCGCTCACGTCCAGCGCCGACGGGGTGAAGGCCTCAAACGAGTAACACTGACCGTCCGGTTGCCGCAGACACTGCGTGGCGGCGCCGTCAACCGCCAGGTAGGCGGCGCTCAGCACGATGGGCCGGTTGAAGCGCTGTTGCAGCGGCAGCACGTGGCTGTCCAGCAGGACGCTGGAGTTGACGGCCATGTCGGGCACCGAGGCCGTGCTGCTGTTAGCCAGCGGCGCCCACCACCACAGCCGGATCACATCCACCGTATCCAGGAACGGCGGCGGGCTGGGCCACACCGCGTCGCCCATCAGCAATTCAAAACCCAGCGTCCCGCCAAAGGCGCCGCGCACTCGCCCAATCAGGCTCCGCCAGCGTGCCTCGGCATCGGGCGGGGCCTCCGGCTCGCCGGGAAAGGCCGGGCGCAGCTTGAAGTCGCCGATGATGAGCATTTCCGCCCCGGACTGCCGCGCCAGCTCAGCTTGCGATAGCATGTGGCGCTCAAAACTAGCGAACCAGCTATCCCAGAATGCAGCGCTAAAGCTCGCGCCGGTCCAATAGTCGCAGGCCCCATACGGCGTGTAGTGACAGGTCACCGGGTGCAGGGCCACGCGCAGCCCGGCCGCATGCGCCAGGCCCGTGATTTCATTCCAGGCCACCGGCAGCGGGGCCAACCCAAGTTGGTCGCCGAATGCGGGCGCCCCAGCAGCGCCTGCCTGCGCCCCAGCCAGCCGGGCAAAGCTCACCCAGCCCGCGCCCGATCGGTGCATCGCCTCCAGCGTCTGCGCCAGGACGGGTGTGGACGCGGGTTCCCACTCGTCGCTCAGATCAAAGCCGCTCTCAAACGGGGCATGAGTGTTCACTGCTGGCAGCGTCCCAGAGCCGCCCGGCAGCGGGCTCAGCCACTGCCAGCCGGCAACGCTGTCGCGCAGGTTTTGGCCAAAGAGCGCCGGGGTGAAGAAGCGCCCAGCCGCCGTCGGACCGGCAGTCGAGGCGTCGTCAGCCTCCCCGCACGCGAAGTTCCGGCAGTAGCGGTAATACACGCTGCCCGAGAAGCCCACCGGGTTGTAAAGCACGAAGCGCCAGTCGTTTGGGCCTCGCCGCCACATGGGCAGCGGCGCCTGCCACGCGCCGCCCGGCCGGAATTGAATGGCAACTGAGTCCGTGCCGGGGGTATCGGCTGGCGTCAGCGCCTCGAAGGTGATTGTGGCCGCATTCGGCGCGCGCCAGGCGGTGATGGTGTCGTCAATGAGCGCATCCCCATTGGGGACCACAAGCTGCCGCAGCCGCTGGCCCCCGCTGCCGTCCAGTTCCCCGTTCCACACACCGTCGCCCAGCGTGTACTTGTAGCGCAGTACCGTTCCGGCATAGAGCAGCACGCGCACGGTCCAGCGGCCATCGGCCAGCGGGGTCAGCGTCGGCGCGCGCGCCCCGGTGATTGATGAGCCATTGGCGGCGGGCAGGAAGTCGTCGCCCAACTGCCACGCATCCCCCACCATGCGCAGCACGGCGCTGGGGTCGGCCGCGGCATTGCCGGCGGGCGGGCTGACGAGAAAGGTCAGGTGGACGGCGTTGGGGTCAGCGCTGACAAGATCAACCGTCGCCGCCTGGTTGGCCCGAATCGTGGCGGTTTGCTGGACCGGCCTGAGCGAGCCGTCCGGCGCGATAGCGGCCACCCGCTGCTGGCCGGTGGGCAGCCCATACAGAAAGAATGTGCCATCGCGGTCCGTGATGGCCGTCTGCCCGCCCGCTGCGACAATGACGCCCATCACGCCCGCGGTCGTATTGGCGTTCCACACGCGCCCCTCCAGCGCGCCCGTCTCGCCCGCGTACACGGTGTCGTCCCACGCCGCAACCGTATCCTCAACCGTAGCATTCTCGCTGCCTGCGACAAAAAGCCGGAAGGGCACGGCGTGGCCGGTGGGAGTCGTTTCAGCCACAAGGCTAGGCAAGGGTCGAATGTACTTGTACCGCAGCACCGCTCCGGCCGTGGCCTGCACGCCGCCCGTCCACAGGTTGTTGCCGGCGTTCGTGAGGATGATGGTTGAGCGCGTGCCGCCAATGGGGTCGAGCAGGGCCACGGCTGGCGCCGACCCGGCCGGCGTGTTGGCCGGGACCGTCACGCTGAACGTAATCAGGCTGGCCGGAATGGGGGTTGGCGGCGGACCAGCCGTCGCGCCTGGCGTGGGCGTATCGAAGACCAGGCGCGGCAGCGGAAACGGAAAGGTGCAGCCGCTGGCAAGCAACAAGATGGCTAGAACAGCCGCGCGTCGGCCCATGAGGCGATTATATCAATCGTACCAGGGTAATCACCGCCACCACATAACTGAGCAGCCCCGCCTGCACGCCCGTCAGCGCGGCGCGGCGCTCGTTGGTTGGACTGAAGGCGCAGCCCAACCCAAAACCTACTGCCACCACGGCCAGGCTGCCGCCAGATTCGGCCAGGATCTGCGGCAGAAACGCGCTCGGGTCCACGAAGCTCAACACCAGCCCCAGCACCGCCGACCCCACCCCCACCAGCGCCATCAATCGCGCCGACCGTGCCAGCCCATCGGTGCGGTTGGGCACCATCGGCGGGATGATGTCCAGGTCTGGCTCGTCGGATGTGGCCCGCTCCGTGCCGTATAGAAACCGGTAGAGGAAGAACTGATTGGCGGCAGTCAGGACGATCAGACCCTTGCCGACCACCACCGCGCCCAACTCCAGCCAGCTAAAATCGGCAATGGCGGCCACTGGGTCCGGCCCCAGGATGGTGAAGCTCGGATTGATCGTGGGCACGATGGAAAATGCCACCAGCACCGCCACGGCCGCCAGCAGCGCCGGCTCCGCCCACCGGAAGGCCAGCAGCCCCACGGCCACAAACGGCAGCCCGGCCGCCGGATGATCGCTCGTGGCGCCCAGCTCGGTCAGGATGCCCAGCGCGATCAGCAGCCCGCCCCATAGTTGCTGCGAGCGGCGCAGCCGCTGAACCGATTTGACTAGGTTGGGGTCGTTAGGCGATAGCGTCTTTGGCATAAGTCAAGTGTACACTTTTTCGCTATACTCTGTCGTCATGGAGACCATCGAGTCCCAACTCGACCTCGCGGATGAACGCGCCCAGGCCAACGCCGCCTACCACCGCGCCCTCGCCGCCGACTTGCGCGCCCGCCTCGCCGCGGCCCGGCAGGGCGGGGGGGAGCGCTACCAGAAGCGCCAGCGCGACCAGGGCAAGCTCTTCGTGCGCGACCGCATTGACCGGCTCCTCGATCCCGGCTCGCCGTTCCTGGAGCTCAGCCCCCTGGCGGCGCACGGTGTGTACGACGACGACGCGCCCGGCGCGGGTCTGGTCACCGGCATTGGGCGCGTCAGCGGGCGCGAGTGCCTGATCGTCGCCAACGATGCCACGGTCAAGGGCGGCACCTACTATCCCCTCACCGTGAAGAAGCACCTGCGCGCACAGGAGG
>CAZCEC010000001.1:18166-43201 GCA_964497615.1 uncultured Anaerolineales bacterium
TGGACTCGGGCGGGGCCTTCCTTCCCATGCAGGCCGAGGTCTTCCCCGACCGGGAGCACTTCGGCCGCATCTTCTACAACCAGGCCCGCCTCAGCGCCAAGGGTATCCCGCAGATCGCGGTGGTGATGGGCAGTTGCACCGCGGGTGGCGCGTATGTGCCTGCCATGAGCGATGAGACCGTCATCGTCAAGGGCACGGGCACCATCTTCCTGGGCGGTCCGCCCCTGGTCAAGGCCGCTACCGGCGAAGACGTCACCGCCGAGGAGTTGGGCGGCGCATACGTCCACACCCACCAGTCCGGCGTGGCCGACCACCTGGCCGAAGATGACGACCACGCCCTCGAAATCCTGCGCGGCATCGTGGTGACCCTCAACCGGCCCAAGCGTGTCGCCCTCGAAACCGCGCCGCCCGAGGAGCCGCTCTATCCCGTCGACGAGTTGTACGCCGTTCTCCCGCGCAGCTTCCGCGAAGCCTACGACGTGCGCGAGGTCATCGCGCGCCTGGTGGACGGGAGCCGCCTGCGCGAGTTCAAGGCCAATTACGGCACCACCCTGGTGACCGGTTTCGCGCGCCTGGCGGGCTATCCAGTGGGCATCATCGCGAACAACGGCGTGCTCTTCAGCGAGAGCGCCCTCAAGGGCGCGCACTTCATTGAGCTGTGCACCGCGCGCGGCATCCCCCTCCTCTTCCTGCAAAACATCACTGGCTTCATGGTTGGCAAGGACTACGAGGCCGGCGGCATCGCCAAGGACGGCGCCAAGCTGGTGCATGCCGTTGCGAATGCGCGCGTGCCCAAGCTCACCCTCATCATCGGCGGCAGCTTTGGCGCCGGCAACTACGGCATGTGCGGCCGCGCCTACCAGCCGCGCTTCCTGTGGATGTGGCCCAACGCCCGCATCAGCGTCATGGGCGCCGAGCAGGCCGCCAACGTGCTGCTGACCGTCAAGCAGGAGCAGTTGGCCCGCGCCGGCCAGCCGGCCCTCTCCCCCGCTGAGGCCCAAGCCTTCATGCAGCCCATCCTCGACAAATACGAGGCCGAAGGGAGCCCCTACTACTCCACTGCCCGCCTGTGGGACGACGGCATCCTCGACCCCGCCGAGACGCGCCGTGTGCTCGCGCTGGCCCTCAGCGCCTGTCTCAACGCGCCGATTGAGCCGACTCACTTTGGTGTCTTTCGCATGTAGCCAATCAGCACCAATGTGCCTATGCTCACCATTAATGCCCGCGCAGCCTTCGTCTTTCGTCGTTCGTCCTTCGTCGCTGCCGCCTGATGCCCGGCATCCATAACCTCCTCATCGCCAACCGCGGCGAGATCGCCGTCCGCCTCATCCGCGCCTGCCGCGAGTTGGGGGTGCGCGCTGTGGCCGTGTACTCCGATGCTGACGCGGGTGCCCTGCACGTCCGGCTGGCCGACGCCGCCGTCAACATTGGACCGCCCGCCCCCCGCGAGTCGTACCTGAACATTGACCGCCTCATTACGGCCGCCCACGCCGCCGCCGCAGACGCCGTCCATCCCGGCTACGGTTTCCTCTCCGAGAACGCGGATTTTGCCGAGGCGGTGCAGTCCGCAGGGTTAGCGTGGGTGGGACCGCCCTCTGCCGCAATCCGCGCCATGGGCAGCAAGACCGGCGCCCGTGCGTTGATGCAGTCGGCGGGCGTGCCGGTCGTTCCCGGCTATGATGGCGACGGCGGGCGCTGGGCCGAGGCAGCGCACGCGATTGGCTACCCCGTGCTCGTCAAAGCCTCCGGCGGCGGCGGCGGCCGGGGCATGCGCGTCGTCGCCGAGCCGAGCGAGTTGGAGGCGGCCCTGGCGAGTGCCCGGCGCGAGGCCTTCAACGCTTTTGGCGACGACCGCATATTCATCGAGAAGTACATCGCGCGCGGGCGGCACATAGAGTTCCAGGTCTTTGGCGATTCGCAGGGAAACGTCCTGCACCTGTTTGAGCGCGAGTGCTCCGTCCAGCGCCGGCATCAGAAGCTGATCGAGGAGTCGCCCTCGCCCCTGCTGGCCGCACACCCCGCCCTGCGTGAACAGATGGGCGCGGCCGCAGTACGCGCGGCGCGGGCGGTGGGCTACCAGAACGCCGGCACCGTCGAGTTCATCGTGGACCCCGACACCCTGGCCTTCTACTTCCTGGAAATGAACACGCGCCTGCAAGTCGAGCACCCCGTCACCGAAATGGTCACCGGCCTGGACCTCGTTCACCTGCAATTGCTCGTCGCAGCGGGCCAGCCCCTCCCATTTGCCCAGGCGGACCTGAGCCAACGCGGCCACGCCCTCGAGTGCCGCATCTACGCTGAGGACCCTGCCCACGCGTTCTATCCTTCCGTGGGGACTCTGCACCAGGTCGTCATCCCGCAAGCGCCCGGCGTGCGCGCAGACACCGGCTTCGGGAGCGGCGATACGGTCACCGAGCACTACGACGCACTGCTGGCGAAAGTCATCGTCCATGCGCCCACACGGGCCGCTGCCCTGACGCGCATGCAGTCCGCCCTGGCGCGGTTCCACCTGCTCGGCATCATCACCAACCTTGCCTTTCTCCGCGCCCTGCTGGCGCACCCCGAACTCGATTCAGGCCGCGTGACGACGCGTTTCGTGGAAGAGCACTTCGCCGGGTGGCAGCCGCCGGCCGCACCGGCTGAAGCCCTGATAGCCGCCGCCCTCGCGGATCACCTGAGCGCTGCACCCGCGAACGGGCGTGGCCCAATGACCAATGTCGAGTATGATCCCTGGGCCGCCCTCGACGGCTTTCGGCTGGGCGGCCAGCCGGGTTCCTGACCCGCATGGACTATCGCTACTCGCTTGCCTCGCAACTCTCGACCGTCAACATTGAGCCAGCCGGCGACGCGCTGGCGGTCACGGTGAACGGCGAAACGCAATTCGTCCACGCGCGTCTTCGTGCGCCGGGTGAACTGGAAATCGTGTGGCCCGACGGCCGCCGCAGCCGCGCCTACGTTGCCGCCGACGGCGACCGCCGCTGGGTGGCGCTTGACCCGGCCCCTGAATGCGGCCCGGTGCTGTTGACCGTGCCAGCCATAGGCGCGCAGCGCCGCCACGGACGCGGCGGGGGGCACGATACCCTGGAAGCGCAAATGCCGGGCGTGGTCCGCCAGGTGCTGGTGGCCGTGGGCGAGGTGGTGGCGCGCGGCCAACCCCTGGTGCTGCTGGAGGCGATGAAGATGGAGTTGCGCGTCACCGCGCCACATGCGGGCCGCGTGGAGCGTGTGGCCGTGTCCGAGGGCGTCAGCGTCCAGCGCGGGCAACTGCTCGTCGAGTTGGCCGCCACGGACGAGGGGGTAGCCTGAGATGTACGGTTTTGATGAGGTGGCCGCGAACCCAGAGGCGTTCCGCCAGGCGGTGGCGGAGCGGCGCGCGTTCAAGCCCCTGTACGTGAAGGTCAAGCTGATCTATGGCTGCAATCTCAAGTGCGAATTCTGCAACCACTGGCGCGGCGCGCACGACGCCCCCCTGCCGATGGAGCGCTTCCGCGAGGTCGTCACGGAGCTGGCTGAGCTAGGCTGCCAAAAGCTCCACTTCAGCGGCGGCGAGCCCCTCTTGCGGCCCCAGGTGCCGGCGCTAGTCGAGCACGCCGCCTCGCTGGGTCTGCGCGTCAACATGACCACCAACGGCACCCTGGTGGACAAGGACATGGCCAAGGCCCTCATTCTGGCTGGACTGCGGGCGGTGAATGTTTCCGTGGACTCGCCCGACCGCCGCCTCCATGATCAGGTGCGCGGCGAGCGCGGCGCCTGGAAGCTCACGACGCGCGCCGTCGAGCACTTCCGCCGCTACGCTCGCAAGGGCAAGCTCGAGATCCGCCTGAACACGGTGGTCAGCCGCAACAATTTCCTCAGCCTGGCCGCGCTGCCCGACCTGGCCCACGCCCTCGGCGCCGATGGCCTCACCCTCATTCCGGTGGACGACCACTGCGGCGAGCATCTCTCGCTCCGCAAGGCCGATCTGGCCCGCTACAACACCGAAATCGGTCCGCGCCTCGCCGAGCGCGCCCTGGCCCTCGGGCTCATGCGGCACGAGGCCGAGGCCTATCCCTTCGGCCGCCAGCCCGCCGAGTTGGCCCGCGCCCGCAACGGCCGCTATGCGTTGGGCTACTACGAGCGCCATCCCTGCTTCGCCCCCTGGACCCACAGCCTGGTGGACTTCAGCGGCCGGGTCTACATCTGCTGCATGACGCGCGAACAGATCCCGGCCCTCGGCAATGTGCGCGAGCAAAGCTTCAAGGAAATTTGGGAGGGGCCGGGCTACGCCCAGATCCGCAAGCTGATGCACCCGCCCGCGCTGCCCATGTGCGCCCGCTGCGATGATTTTCTGACGGAGAACAAGCGCTGGCTGGAGATTGTGAGTTGAGGATGATTGACCAAGTTCAGTCTCGCTCAACTTAAGTCTGCGAATGTGTCGCCGAAGTCATCATCCGATGACTCCCACTGGCTCAGCGCCGCGAATGTCGCCAGATCGGCGGCGTTATACGTCTGGGCCGTGAGGGGCAGCGCGACCGGCTCCGTCAGGCCCTGCTGGCAAGCCAGGCACAGCAGACCGGTTGGCTGGACGGTGACATGCTCTTCGCAGTAGCCGCGCCCGCACTTGGTGCATCGGCCCAACGCCGGGTGCTCGCACCGGTGCGGCACCAGGTAACCGATGATCATCTCGCATTGTTCAGGTTTCGGAGCTGACTCGGCCATTGGGCCTCCGCATGCACATCGCCTTGTTGAGTGAGAAGTACCCCCCGGACCCCGGCGGCCTTGGCGTCTCGGCCCAGCGCCTGGCGCGCGGCCTGGTAGGTGCGGGCCACACGGTCCGGGTTCTCGCGCCCACCGATCGCCTCGCGCCCGGCCAGGTCGAAACCACGGGCGACGCGCGCCTCTCCGTCCAGCACCTCGGCCAGCACCGCCGCGTGGATGACACCCTGGCCGACTGGTATGCCGCCGTCCTGGCCGCGCATGCCGCGCAACCATTCAGCCTCATCCACGGATTGTATATCAATCAGGCCAGCTTCGTGGCCGTGTACGCGGCCCGCACGGTGGGCGTGCCTGCCGTCGTCAGCGCGCGCGGCAACGACCTCGACCGGGCGGCGTTCGACCCCGGCAAGGCCGCCCACGTGCGCTATGCCCTCCAGCACGCCCACGCCGTCACCGCCAACTCGCGCGATCTCGTCCGCAAGGCCCAGGCCCTCGCGCCCGGCCGCGACGTGACCCTCATCCCGAACGGGGTGGACGCGGCCTGCTTTGCGCCGTCACCCCGCGACGAGGCGCTGGCCCAATCCATTGGGCTGGACGAGCGGCCAGTGGTCGGCTTCGTCGGCGAGGCCCGCGCCAAAAAAGGGCTTTCTCTTCTGCTGCTCGCCTTCGCTGAGGTGGCCGCCCGCACCCCGGCGCAGCTCCTGCTGGTGGGCGGCGCGCGCACCGACGACAAGGACACCCTCAAGGTGTTTCGCAAGCAGCACCCTCACCTCAGCATTCACGTTGCGCCTTACGAGCAGCCCAAGCACATGCCGGCCTGGTACAACCTGCTCGATGTGCTTGCTCTGCCGTCCCTGCGCGACGGTCTGCCCAACGCCCTGCTGGAGGGCATGGCCTGCGCCCGCGCCATTGTCGCCACCCCTGCCGGCGGCATCCCCGATGCGCTCCGCGATGGCGAGAATGGCCGCCTCGTGCCCATCGGCGACGCGCCTGCCCTGGCCGATGCCATCCTGGCCCTCCTCGCCGGCCCTGCCGAGCGGGCCCGCCTCGGCGCCGCCGCCCGCGAAACGGTGATTAGCGAGTTTGGCCTGAATCAGGAAATCACACTAAACGAAAAGGTCTACGCTCAATTGGCCGGCGCGGCCTGAAAACTGGACGCACAGCACACTGTCACCCGTCACCCATCGTGCCTTACCCCATCAAGCAAGCGGTCGTATACTTTCAGCAGCTTCTTCTGCGCCGCGTGCCACGTGAACGTCGTTCGGGCGTGCTCTGCGCCGGAGACGGCCAGCCGCTCCCTCAGCGGACGGTCGCCAAGCAGCCGCAGCACCTGGCGCGCCAGGTCCGCCGGGTCATTGGGAGCAAAGAGGAGCGCATCCACCTCCTCCCGCGCGAGTTCGCGCACCACCGGCAGGTTGGCGGCCACCAGCGGCCTTCCCGCGGCCAGGCACTCGATCACCTTGATCGGGCAGCAGCCCTGCGTCAGGTTGCGGTCGTTCACCGCCAGCGGCGCGGCGCACAGGTCAGCCTCGGCCAGCAGGGCCGGCACCTCGTGGTGCGGCACCGCCGCCTCCACGCTCACCGCCTCTTCCAGCCCCAGTTTGCGGATGCGCTTCAACAGCGCCTTCCGCTGGCGGCCCCGCCCGCGCCCCACAATGCGCAGCCGCACGGGCTGCTGGGCCAGCACCAGGGGCAGGGCGGTGATGAGAATATCCAGCCCCTGCCAGTCGGCCAGCGTGCCGATGTACAGGACGGTGGGTGTCCGGCCATCCAGCGCCCGCAGCGGAGTGGGGTAGAATTCGCCCGGGCTGACGCCGTTGGGAATGACAGTGATCCTACCGCGCGGGACACCCAGGCTTGTCAGATACGCTCTCGTCACCGCGGACGGGCAGATAACGTGGTCGCTGAGCGCCAGGGCCGCCAGTTCCTGTTCGCGGATTTTGGCCAGCAGCGCGGTCGCTTCGGGCGATGGCTCGCGCAGGCCGGGGTAGTGGTATTTCAACTCGATGCTGGGCAAGCCGTTGACCTCGAACAGGGTCCGGTGGCCGCGGGCGCGCGCCTGCGCCGCCGCCAGTCCGCCCCACACCGAGCGATAGTGCGCTACGCCATAGGGCTCGGCCCGGGCCACGTGCTCCGCCACGGCCCGGTCGAAGCGCTGGGCCCGCGCCAGGAAGTGTCCCTCCTCGCCGGTTGGGATCCGGCGGTGATGGGCGCCGGCATAGTCGTCCTCCGGTGGCAGCAGTCCGTCGCCGGCCGTCAGCAGGTCCACCGCGTGCCCAGCTTCGGTTAGGCCGCGGACGAAGTGGGTAATGTGGGTGCTGGCGCCTTTGGGGCTGGGGACGACATCGAAGGCGACGTACAGAACGCGCGCCATCTAGTCATTGTAAGAGAGCGTCGAGCGAATGGCAAACACTGACCCGGTCTACATTTCAATCAACAACACTGCCCCGGCCGTGCTCGCCGTGATGAGCGGGCTCGAGTCGCAGCGCGACAAGCAGGCGGCCGCCATCACCAAACGGAGCAAGCTGCCTCGCAATCTCTTCCTGGCCGGGCTGCCCTTCGTTGGGCTGGATTGGCTGATGGGCTACAACTTCCTGACCTTTAGCCTGGTGACGGCTGGGCTGTGGGGCGCGGCTCTGGCCATCCGCCGCGGGCTGGCGCGTGCCCGCCCCGGCAATGCCTTTCCGGCCCACTTCAACACCGCCCGCGAAGTGATCCGTACCCTGCGCGACGATCCCGATCCCAACCGCAACCTCTTTGGCCACGTGGACCTGACCGGCGCGCAGCAGCCGGCCAAGCGCTTCCGCGAGGGGACCAACGCCGCCGGCCGGGCGATGGAGTACTTTCGCGACGAGTGGTTCAGCCTGAAGGCCAAGCTCTACGATGGCAACATGCTGCGTCTATCGGCCATCGAGCGCGTCAAGGTCCGCAAGAGCTACTATAAACGCAGCGCCATCAGCGGCAAGATGAAGCTCAAGCCCGCCAAGCTGGCCAGCGCCCAGCAGCTCAAGGTGCGCCTGTCGGTGAACCCCCTGGTGTACGAAATCGCCGAGCGCGGCGGCTTGAAAGTCGGCGGCGGGGTGGGGCAGTTCGCCTTCACCCAGGTCAGCACGGCTGGCGGCATCATCGACGTGACTGCTGACAGCACGATTCGCACCGTGCCACCCAAAGAAATCCTGGACTTGCTGCGGCTCGTCTATGATCAGCTCCAGCGAAAGGCATAGGCCATGACAACCCGCGCCACCACGACCATCATCTTTGCCGTGCTGCTCATCCTGGTGGTGATGGCCGTCAGCGCCGCCATCACCTTCATGGGCTTCGCCAACAACGCCAAGTTCTCCGAGGCGGTGGTATGGGAGACGGATTTTACCGAGGCCCAGAGCATGAAGATTCTGGACTTCACCGGCGACGGCCAGGACGAGTTGTTCGTGCAGAACCCGGATACGGTGGCGCTCTATGACCAGGACGGCAACGAGCTCTTCAGCCGCGAATTCAACGACCCCATCAGCACCACCCTCGGCGACGTGAACGGCGACCAGGTGGAGGACATTGTGGTCTTTCACGCCAGCGGCGTGACCGTGCTGGACGGCGGCGCCCGTGTCCTTTGGGAGGCAGATCCGCGCGACCTCAGCACGGCCTACCGGTCGGCGGTCTTGCGCTTTCAGGGCGGCGCGCAGGTCCTGTTAGGCGATGCGCGCGGCGCCGTCGTGGCCCTGGACAGCAGCGGCCGCGAGCTCTGGCGCGGCGCAACCACCATCACCGACTATGTGCGCGGCCTGGATGACGCCCGGATCGGCGGCGTGCCCCATGCGGCCGCGGCCAACCACAACGGCCTGGTCAAGCTCTTTGACGAACGCGGCAACGGGCTGTGGGAGTATCAGCTCAACGGCATCTTGCGGCGTCTGCGGGCCTACGACCTGGAAGGCGACGGCAACAGTGAAATCCTCATCGGCGGCGACAGCGGCCGGCTGGTGCTGCTGGAAGCCGCCACCGGCGCGGAGCGCTTCAACCGCGGGCTGGGCCAGACGATTGTGGAGATTCGGGAAGTCGAGTTGGACGGCGAGCCGTCGTCGCGCGAATTCGTTGTCGGTGGCCGCGACGGCGGCGTGTGGGCCTTTGAGGCCGATGGGACGCAGTTGTGGTCGGCCTCCATGCCCGAGCGCGTCAGCGAGATCATCGCCCTCGACATTGACGACGACGGCGCCCACGAAGTGGCCGTCGGCGACGAGGGCGGGCTGGTGGCGATCTTCACCGGGCGCGGCAATCGCCAATCTCTCAGCAACTGGCCCAGCGCCATCTTCCGGCTGGATACCGGCCGCCTGACCGGCTCCGATCAACTCGCCGTGGCCGATGCCAGCACGGTGCAAATCCTCAACGTCCAGAAGCAGAGCGCGCCCTTCTGGTACTCGCCCCTCTTGGCTGGCGTGATCGTCTCCTTCATCATCGCCTTTGCGGCCTGGTTCATCGCCACCATCCCGCCCAAACCGGTGCTCAAGGTCGCGGCGGAGGACCAGACCGTCGAAGGACTGCTGGCCCGCAACCGCATGCTGCACGAGGGCCTGGCCGACGTGGAGCGATTGCGCGGCAACGGCGAGATGCCCAGCGAGTCCTATCTGGCTCGTCTGCGCGACCTGCGCGGCCAGTTGGCCGACACCCAGGCCGCCCTCTTGAAAGCCGGCCAGAACATCCGCCTGGAGACCTTCAAGTGCCCCAACTGCGGCGGCGCGCTGCCGCTGGGCCTCGACAAGTGCGAGTATTGCGGGCAGATCGTGATTAGCTAATCGCTTGGATCGCCCACTCGTAGGTTTCGATCCGGCTGACGAAGTGGAGCAGGGGGGGCGTGTCGGGCAGTGGCAGGGCGTGCGCCAGCGTCATTGAGTTGGCCGTGATCTCGGCTTCGGCCGGCTGCAGGGGCCAGGGCCCGTGGTGAATCTCGCCGCGGAACACCTGGCCCTTGCGATTCACGGTGTACAGACAGTAACGCTCCGTCAGCCAGTGTTCCAATGTGCCGGGCTGCGCCAGGTACACCTCCCCCGCTGGCCGGTATCGCCCCTGGAACTCGGCTGGCGCGGCGCGGCGGTGGGTGCGATAGCTGTGATAGTTCAGCCATCCGTCATCCCCTCGCCGGGCCGTCATGCGCGCGTTGTAATACGGCAGTTGATACCAACTCCGCGCGATCTGCACCGCCACCGGGTTCGCTGCGTCGAGGCTGAGGAAGTACACCCCGCGCTTGTCGTCCACGCGCACATAGGTTCGGACGTTTAGCTCCAGGAAGTGTGACAGCCATGGCACCGGGAGGGTGAAGCGTGGAAACACCCGCGTCATGCCAAACGGCACCACGCCCACCCAGCCCTGCCCGTCAAAGGTATCGAGTTCCAGCCCGGCAGGCACGATCCGGCGCAGCGCCGCCTCCGGCACGGGCCAGTGAGCGAACAGCAGGTCGTACCAGGTCTGGGTCATCACCCAGGGGCCGGGCGGCAGCGGCCACGGGCGGTGGTCGATTTCTTTCAGGACAGTCATCGTCTGCCAAAAGCAAGCGGGCGGGGTCACGTCGTTGTGACCCCGCCCGCTGCACAGTCATGGCTGGGGATGAAGGATTCGAACCTCCACAAACACATCCAGAGTGTGTCGTCCTGCCATTAGACGAATCCCCAAGGCTGCGGCCATTTTACCACGCCCGGCGCAGGCCGGTCAACGCAAGACGATTGTTCCGGAGATTGATTGACAACTGCACCCGTTTGTCGTATGCTCTCCCGTAGCTATAAACTTGTAGATTAGTTTCCCCATGTCCGTCCGAAATGCCCTTCTGGGCCTCCTCGCCCAACGTCCACGCCACGGCTATGAGCTGCACGCCGCCTTCGAAGCCGTGGTCGGCGGCGAGCAGAACTGGGACGTCAAGCCCGCGCAAATGTACACCACCCTGGCCCGGCTGGAGGCCGGCGGCCTCGTCCAAGAAGACTCGGTGGAGCAGGGCGGTGGCCCCGAGAAACGCATCTACGCCATCACCCCTGCCGGGCGCGCCACCCTGGCCGAGTGGTTTGCGCAAGGCGTCGAGCCCCCCCACCTGCGCGATGAACTCTTCGTCAAACTGATGCTCAGTCTGAGCATCGGCGGCGCCAACCCGCGCGACGTCATCCAGACCCAGCGTGTCAAGCTGTTTCGAGACCTCCACGCCCTCACTGCCCGCCGCCAGCGGGCCGATCCCAAGCGCGACCTCGCCCGCATCCTCCTGCTCGACAAGGCGGCGATGCACCTTGAAGCCGACCTGCGCTGGCTGGATATGATCGAGGCCAGGCTCGAGGACGTCAAGCGGCAGCCCCTGCCGGAGCCGGTAGCCAAGCCCCGCGGCCGGCCCAAAAAGGTTGCGCACCGCGATCAGCCGGTACCCCAGGGCGGCCTGACCGCCGTGCGCAAAGGAGCCACCCGATGAGCATCATTGAAGTGAGCGGCCTAACCAAGTACTATGGCAAAGCCCGCGGCATCGTGGACGTGTCATTCAACGTGGACCAGGGCGAGATCTTTGGTTTCATCGGTCCCAATGGGGCGGGCAAATCCACCACCATCCGCCTGCTCCTGTCGCTCATCCACCCCAGCGGCGGCAGCGCCCGGGTCTTTAGCCAGGATGTCGTCACCCACGGCCCCGAAATCCGCCGCGACATTGGCTACTTGCCCTCGGAAGTCTACTACTACGAGGGTATGAAGGTCATCGACCTGCTCAAGTATTCCGCCAGCTTCTTCGACGGCGACCGCACCCAGCGCATGCGCGAGCTGTCCGACCTCATGGAGTTGGACCTGAACCGCCGCATCAGCGACCTGTCGTATGGCAATAAGAAGAAGGTCGGCATTGTGCAGGGCCTGCTGCACAGCCCCAAACTGCTCTTCCTCGACGAGCCAACCGCCGGCCTGGACCCGCTCATGCAGCGCAAGTTCTTCAACTTGATCCGGGAGGAGAATGCCCGCGGGGTGACGGTCTTCTTCTCCTCGCACATCCTGGGCGAGGTCCAGCGTCTGTGCACGCGCGTGGGCATCATCCGCGAGGGCCGGCTGGTCGAGATCTCCTCCATCCGCACCCTTCAGCAGAACAACTACAAGAAGGTGCGCGTGGCCGCCGATGGTCTCAGCGCGGCCGGCCTGGACCTGCCCGGCGTCACCAACCTGCAAGCTGAAGACAGCACTGCCAGTTTCTTCTTCAAGGGCGACATCAACGCCGTGCTTCAGAAGCTCAGCAGCCTCCACGTGTCGGATGTCATCATCGAGGAGCCGACGCTGGAGGAAATCTTCATGCACTACTACGAATAGGCCAGGCCATGAACCTCAACATCTACCGGCACGAAGTCCGCACCCGGCTGCGTTCCGTCATCGTCTGGTCCTTGGGTGTGGCGGCGCTCATCCTCTTCTTCTTCTCGTTCTTTGCGGTCTTCGCCGATCAGGCGGAGCTCTTGAACGAAATGCTGGACCGCTTCCCGCCCGAAATGAGCGCCGCCTTTGGGCTGGACAAGATGGACTTGTCCACCGTGCTGGGCTACTACAGCTTCATCTTCTTGTTTGTGCAGCTTTGTCTCGCCATCCAGGCCAGCAACTACGGCTTTGGGCTGGTCTCCATCGAAGAGAGTGAACTGACCGCCGACTTTCTCCTCAGCAAACCCGTCAGCCGTACGCAGGTGGTCACCAGCAAACTCCTGGCCGCCCTCACCGCCCTCACCCTCACCAATCTCGTGGTGTGGGTCGCCAGCTTCGCCGCCGTCACCCTCTTCCGCGGCGCCCGGGACTATCAGGCTGGCACCCTGCTCCTGTTGCTGCTCAGCATTGTGATCTTCCAGCTCTTTTTTCTAAGCGTCGGTCTGGTCGTGTCGCTGCTGGTCAAGCGTGTCCGCAGCGTCACGCCCTATGCCCTGGGCCTGGGCTTCGGCGCCTACGTGCTCAGCGCCTTCAGCGGCCTCCTGGGCGACGTCAAACTGGAGCTCCTCACGCCGTTCAAGCACCTCGACGCGGCCGCCATCGTCGCGCGCGCCGCATACGACGCGCCGTTGGTGCTGTTGAACGTAGCCGTGTCCGTGCTGGCGCTAGTGCTCAGCTATTGGCTGTATGTCCGGCGCGACATCCCGGCGGTGTCGTAAGGAAGGGCATCATGAACATCTTTGTCCGTGAGCTGCGCGCCAATCTCAAGTCGCTCGTAGTTTGGTGTGTGATCATCACCCTGCTCATCATGATCGCGGTTTCCAAGTTCTCGGCCTTTGCCGGCGACCCAGCCATGCTGGCCATGCTCGATTCTATCCCCGCGCCGATGATGGAAGCCCTCAACATGAGCACCTTCAACCTGACCACGCTGAGCGGCTTCTATGGCGTCATGTTCATCTACTTTGGGCTGCTGGGGGCCATCGCCGCCGCCATGTGGGGCAGCGATATCATATCGAAGGAGGAACGCGACAAGACCGTCGAGTTTTCGCTGGTGCTGCCCGTCTCGCGCGGCCGGGTGGTCACCGCTAAAGCGCTCGCCGCCCTGGTCAACTGTCTTGCCTTTGTGCTCTTCACCTGGGCGGTGTCGCTGGCTGCGGTGCAGTCCTACGCGCCCGACGAATTCTTCTACAGCTTCCTGGCCCTCGAAATGCAGGGCATGCTCGGCATCGAGCTGATCTTCCTCGCCATCGGCCTGCTGTTGGGCTGTGCCATGCAGCGCTACAAGCTGTCGAGCTCCGTCGCTGTGGGCCTCATCCTGGTGACCTACTTCATGTCGATCATCGCCGCCATGCAGGAACAGCTCGACTTCCTGAAGTACTTCACGCCGTTCAAGTATTTCGATGCTGGGGTGCTCTACCGCACTGGCAGCCTGGACGGCGACTATCTCCTGCTCTCTGCCGGCATCATCGCCGTCTGTTTGGCCGCGGCGTATTGGGTTTACCGCCGCCGCGACCTGTACATCTAGCGTCTTGGGCCGCTACCCCAATTGCGCGCTGGCATAGGCCACCCGCGCCAAGCACTGCTCGCGGCCGATGATGGCCATGCTCTCGAACAGCGGCGGGCTGACGCTCTGACCGGTCACCGCCACGCGCAGCAGCCCGAAGAGTTGGCCGGGCTTTAGGCCAAGCTGTTCGGCCAGGGCGCGCAGCGGCGGCTCCAGGGCCTCGTGCGTGAAACCACCTGCGGGCGTCCCGGTCAGCAGCTCCAGGGCCTGCTCGAGCGCGGCGCGGCACTGCGCCGGCGTCAGGCCTTTCACGGCGAAGTCGCCTGCTGCCGGCCGTGGTGCCTCCCGGAAGAAGAACCCCGCCATGTCCACCGCATCGCCCAGGGTGACGATGCGCTCCTGGATCAGAGGGGCCACGCGCCGCAAGGTCTCGTCATTGGGCTTCAGGCCCGCTTGCTCCAGAAACGGCCGCACCCGCTCAGCCAGGTCGTCCGCCGTCAGCTTCCTCAGGTACAGGCCGTTGAAGTGGTCGAGCTTCTCGAAGTTGACGCGCGCCGCCGACGGCGTGAGGTGCTCCAGTCTAAAGCGCTCAATCATCTCGTCCAGCGACAGCAGCATCTCCTCCGCGCCAAAACTCGCGCCCATCAGCGCAATCCAGTTGTTGACCGCCTCCGGCACATACCCCAGGTCGCGCAGTCCGAGCACGAAGATCGATTGCTCGCTCGTCACGTCGCGCTTACTCATCTTGCCCTTGCCCGTGGGCTTGAGAAAGAGCGAGAGGTGTACCCACTTCGGCTCCTCCCAGCCAAAAGCCCGGACGATGAGCCCGTGCAGCGGAAAGGTGCTCAGCCACTCACTGCCCCGGAACACATGCGTGATGCCCATCAGATGGTCATCCACCATCGCCGCCAGGTGATAGACCGCAAACCCATCCGACTTGATCAGGATGTAGTCGTCAATGTTACGGTTCTCGACCGTGATGTCGCCCCGCAGTTCGTCGTGTACGGTCGTCGCGCCCTCCTCGGGCGTCCTGAAGCGGATGGTGTGCGGCTCGGCGGCGGCGCGCGCGGCGGCCTCGGCTGGTGGGAGGGCGCGGCACCGGCCGTCGTAGCGCAGGGGCATCTTGGCCGCCATTTGCGCGGCGCGCACCTCCTTCAGGCGCTCCTGGGTGCAGAAGCAGTAGTAGGCGTGCCCGCTCTCAATGAGCTGGCGGGCATACTCGAGATAGATCTGCTTGCGGGCCGTCTGAGTGTAGGGGGCGTGCGGGCCGCCAATGTCGGGGCCTTCATCCCACGTGAGGCCCAGCCAGTGCAGGGCCCTGAGGATGTCGTCGAGCGCCTCGGGGGTGTTGCGCTTGAGGTCGGTGTCCTCGATGCGCAGGATGAACTGCCCGCCGGTTTGGCGGGCCAGCAGGTAGTTATACAGCGCCGTGCGGGCCCCGCCGATGTGAAAGTGGCCGGTGGGGGAGGGCGCCATGCGAACTCTGGCAGGTTGGGGAGCAGTCATGGGATCGGCCTGAATCGGAGCCCGTGCCTCGCAGCGGGCGCCTCGCGTTTCACGCCTCGCCTCTAGCGGGCGCCCTAGAATTCAATCTTTTTCTGTCTCAGTACAACGGATTCCACCAGCCCGATGCCGAAGAGGAACGTCCACAGCGCGCTGCCGCCGTAGCTGACGAACGGCAGGGGCAGGCCGCTGACGGGCAGCAGGCGCATGTTCATGCCGATGTTGAAAAAGGACTGGTAGAGCACGACGATGCCGATGCCGTAGCAGATGAAGCTGCCGAACGGGTCGCGCGCCAACTGCCCGGCGCGGAAGATGCGGTACACAATGAAGGCGATCAGCGCGATGACCAGCCCTGCGCCGATAAAACCCAGTTCGTTGGAGATGGCCGAGAAGATGAAGTCGGTATGGCGGACTTTCAGGAAACGCAGCTGCACCTGGCTGCCGTGCGCGTAGCCTTGCCCAAACAGCCCCCCCGAGCCAATGCTCACCAGCGCCTGCTGGATGTTGTAGGCCGCGTCCTGGTAATCCGCCGATTCCGGGTTGGGCAGAAAGTACACGATCAGGCGGTCGGCCATGTAGCGCAAGCCCGGGATCTCCAGGATGGTTAGGAACCCGATGGGCACCGCCGCTGCCACCGTCCCCGCAAACAGGCTGATGTGCCGCAGCCGCATTCCCGCCGCCCACATGATCGTGAACCAGATGACGATATAGATGACGGCCGTGCTCAGGTCAGGCTGCACGAAGATGAGGATGATCGGCACGCCGATGTGGACCAGGGTGCGCAGGATGAAGCCCAGCCGCCCGATCTGCTCGGTGTTGGCTGCCACCATCGCGCCCAGCGTCAGCACGATCAGGAACTTGCCCAACTCGGACGGCTGGAAGAGGACGAAGCCCAGGTCAATCCAGCGGTTGGCCCCGAAGTTCGTCACGCCCAGGGCGTCCACGATCAGCAGCAGGATGACCAGGGTGGCGTACAGCGCGCCCGACACGCTGGCCCAGATGCGATAGTCCACTGCGCCCACCAGGAAGATGATGGGCACGCCGACCAGCACATACAAAAGCTGCCGGCCTGTCTCGAATGCGCCGCCGTCGGGGGTGGTCAGCACCGTCGAGCGGATCATGGCGGTGCCGATGATGACGAGCACCGCCACCGCGCCCAGCAGCGCGAAGTCGAAGTGCCGCCAGATCTTGCTCTGGTCCATTACCGCCGCCGCTTCTTGCTTCCCCCCGGCGCCGAGACCAATGGAATATTCGCCACCAGCTTGTTCTCGCGCTGGGATTGGGTCAGGCTGATTTCGACCCCGTCGCGCACGATGTCCACATGCTTGGAGATGACGGCGATAATCTCGTCCTTCAGGGTCTCCAGCACCGCCGGTGACAGGTCAGTCCGGTCGTGGATCAGGACGAACTGCAAGCGCTCCTTGGCCGTCTTGGCGCTGGCAGCCGGCGGGCGGCCAAACAGGCGATCCAGGAAATTTTGCACCTCAGCCTCCCGTCCGCGCGAACCGCGCCGCCAGCTTTTGCAGGAAGCCCCGATTGTCCTCCAAGGGCATAAACGGCACCTCCTCGCCCCGCAGTCGCCGCGCGATGTTGCGGAAGGCCTGTCCGGCGCGGCTCTTGTCGTCCATCGCCGCTGGCGAGCCGCGGTTAGTCGAGACCAGGATGCCCTCATCCTCCGGGATGATGCCCAGCAGCGGCACGGCCAGGATGTCCAGCACGTCCTCCGTGCTGAGCATGTCCCCGCGCTTCACCATGTCAATCTTCACCCGGTTCAGCACCAGGTAGCCCGGCCCCTTCTCCTCCGCCTCGATCAGGCCAATCACCCGGTCCGCATCCCGCACTGCCGACACTTCGGGGTTGGTGACGATCAGCACCTTGTCGGCTGGCGCGATGGCGTTGCGGAAGCCGCGCTCGATCCCGGCCGGCGAATCCACCAAGATCCAATCGTAGTCCGCGCGCAGATCGTCGCATAGCTTGATCATGTCTGCCGGGCTCACGGCGGCTTTGTCCCGTGTCTGGGCCGCCGGGATGAGGTTCAGTTCCGGCAGCCGCTTGTCCTTGATCATGGCCTGCCGCAGCCGCGCCCGGCCCTCCACCACATCCACCAGGTCATATACGATCCGGTTCTCCAGCCCCATCACCACGTCCAGGTTGCGCAGCCCGATGTCGCCGTCGATGCACACCACGCGCCCCCCGGCAGCCGCCAGGGCCACCGCGATATTGGCCGTGGCCGTGGTCTTGCCCACGCCGCCCTTGCCCGACGTAACCGTGAGGACTGTTCCCGTCATTCGTTGCTCTCCGCTTCCTGCGCGGCCTCGCGCGTTACTTGCCCTTGGCGCTCCATCGCTCGGCGATGATGTGTCCGTCCTTGATGCGCGCCAGCTCCGGGCGCGGCTCCCCTTTGCGCGGCGGCGAAATGGCAATGCTGGCCGCGATCCGCAATTGCGTGGGCGACAGGTCCAGCGCGCACACCACGGCCGTGGCGTCGCCGCTCGCCCCGGCATGCACCGTGCCGCGCAGCCGGCCCCACACGACAATGTCGCCGTCGGCCACGATCTCCGCCCCTGCGTTCACGTCACCCACCACGATCACATGCCCCGGGTGCCGCACGCTGCGGCCCGACCGCAGTGTCCGCCGCAGGTACACAGCCTCCTGGCGGGGCTCCTCCGAGTCCATCTCCGGATCGGGCGCCTCGCGCCGCGCCGGGGTGCTGGTGGGCAGGGCCACGTTCAACCCCAGCGCCTGGGCCGACTTCTGCGTCAGCGGCGAGTCGCTCAGCACCGCCCACAGGTTGACATTGCGCTCGGAGAGATCGTCCCGCAGCCGGCCCAAGTCTGCCGCCGAGAGGGCCCGGGCGCCAATCGCCAGCGCCACCTTGGCCCCCTGGTAAAACTCCATCGCCCCATCAATCCGCGTTAACAGCCCAGCGGAGGTCGTCGGCCAGGTTTCCCCGTCACCCACCGTGACCAGCAAGCCGTCGCGAATGCCTTTTATCGTAATCGGGTCCGCCATTCCTGTGGCTCCGGTGACGCGAGATTATAGCATGATTGCCAATACACATATCCGGCAGACGCCAGGAGTGGGGATGCCCCAATAGCACTACGCCAGATGTGGCGGCCAGGCCCAGCCCCCGCCTTGCTGGCGCCTCCCTCGCGGAACTGGGTTGCCCCCGCCCGGCGCCCCCCGCTCAATCCTGTGCCCCCGCGCTTCGTCCGGCCCGTAGTCAGGCCTAGCCGGCCTCCATGGCCGCCAACGCCGCGAAAACCATGGCAAGTGGGACGGTCACAGCCACCAGAAAAACTATCACAGCCGCAGCGTATACAGTCCAGTTCGTTTCGCGCCTCTCCAGCACGGCATCGGCGGGGTTGTGCGGGTTGACGTACACCGTCACCTGGCTGCCCACCGGATATCGCGCGGCCGCGCGCTCCGGCGTGTCATGGCCGCTGGATGGCCCAATTCCAAACGCGATGCGGTCGTGCGTGTGCCGGCGCCCGCCTGCTTCGTACGCGTACGTGACGACGGGGTAATAGTAAGTTGACCCGCGCGACGGGCTATGTCGCCGGCTGCTCGCGGCTGTGATAGTACCCTGCGTCGGGCGCCAACCCCGGCTGCTCCTGATCCGGCCCCGCAAGTGGGCGACGGCCAACAGCAGGCCGGTCGCCAGCGTTCCCAGCACTACTCCGGCCAGGCACGCGGCGCCCACCGCCGCCAGCCGCGCGGCATCCATCTCATCCATGCGCGTATTCTACGGTGTGATGTCCAGCCCTGCCAACAGCACCCGGTCATCCACCGGCGCGCCGTCGGCATTCAGTACCCTCAGCCGCTCGTTGGTCGCCAGTAAATACAGGCCCACCTCTACCGCGTACGGCCCTGGCGGGGCGTCCAGCGCCACCGGCACCAGGTACGGGTCCGCGATGATCTCGCCCGGCGTCCACGTGCTCGTGGCCCGCGTCCCCGAGACCGGCCATGCGTCCACCTGTCCATACACCAGACCGTCCGGTCCCAGCAGGTGCACAAAGACGGTATAGTCCTCCGCCATCGTTTGCAGCGCCTGCCATTCCAGCCTCACCGCCACCTGCCCCCCCGGCGGCGCCGAAGTGGTGTTCAGGTCGGCTCGCCTCAGCAGCAGCAGATTGGCGAAGTTGATGGCGCCCGGCGCGGCCGTCTCTCCGACGAGGCGCACCGTTGGCAGTGGGCATGTTGGGGTGCTCGGGGCCAGCCAGCCGCAGCGCGCACTCTGCCCGGTGGCAACCTCAATGTCCAGCGCCGCGCCCGTCGCAGGCGCGTTCAGTTCGTAGCGCACCAGCGCCACGGCCCCCTCCGCCCACGCGTCCACCGGTCGTGTTTCACCCAAGGCCGTGATGCTCTTTGCCTCGCCTCGCTGCCAATATAGAGTGACGGGAACCACTGCCCCGTGCGCGGCGGTCTCCGGCAGGTCATAGCCCAGCAGCCACTGGTCGCCCATCCGTGCCCGCAGCAGGTGCCCAGGCTCCGGCGGCGGCTCAGGCATCGGCACTTCGACCTCGCCCACCTCCGCCCAGCCGTCCGGTCCAGGTGCAAATGGCGGGAACAGACCCGCCTCCAACTGGTATGGTCCTGGTGCAACATAGGCCGGCACGGCGATCTCGTAGTAGTCTTGCACATACTCGCCCGGCCGCCAGGCATTGGTCGGATATAGCCCGCCCACTGGCACCGCACCGGCGCTCTGCCACGTGACCTCGCCCGCCGCATTCACCAGCCGCAGATAGACCAGCAGATTCGCCTCCGGTGTGTCTTGCGCCTCCCACACCAGTGAGAGTCGCACTGCACCGCGCTCGGCCGTGAGGCTGCCGGCGGTACCCCCGTCATAACCCGCCAGCCGAATGCCCGCCCCTTCCAACGGCGTGGCCGGCGGCACAACCAGCTCGGGTGGGATCGTGAATGGCATTGGCGATACTTCCGCCACAGGCCCGACCGACCGCAGACTGTACCCGGACCCCAGGCCCGGCAAGTACCGCGCCAGATACACGACCTGCCCGGCGGCGATCCGTTCGTCCAGCACCGCCCGGTACGCCGCCTCATCCGGCAGCACAATGATGTCCAGGTCGGGCCGCACACCCTCCGCCACTTGCAGATAGTACAGCGGTGCGATCTTCTGCGAGTCCGCCAGGATGGCCGCGCCCTCGGCCAGCGGCTGGCTCAGAATGAACGCTCCCAGCCTCTGTCGTTCCCAGTCACCCGACTGATCAACGCGGGGCAGGGTGGTCCACAGCGCCTGCAAGGGCAGTATGGCGAACATGACCGTGAGCACGGCGCGCGGTGCGTCGTGCCCGCTTCGGAAAATTCGCCGCGTGACACCTGACACAGCGCCCATGATGAATTCGAGACCGGGGGCCATCATCACCGCCGCCATCAGATGCAGAGGAATGAAGAACGCGCTGAAGTCCGGGTCGGGCACATTGAACGCCAGCGCGAAGTACACGTACGGCAAATAGGCCAGCACCAACAGCCCGCTCGCCGCCCTCCGCCAGTGCCCCCCGCTTGTTTTCCCATCTCCTGCGCGCAGCTTTTCGCGCTCAAGCGCCCAAAGAAGAGGGGCCAGCAGCCCCACCCCCGCCAGCGCCAGCCCCGCCACGCCATACTCGCCCGCGATCTTTTCCCACGCAATGGCCCACCGGCCCGCGTCCCGCCACGGCAGCGCCCATTGGAACGCGCCCCGCGCCTCATTGCCCGCCAGCACATTGGCGAACTGCGCCAGCGTCATCCATTCGCCCTGGTTGACGGCCGGCCAGCGCAGGGGTACGTACAAGTACACCGACACCCCCAGCAGAAACGGCAGCAGCAACTGCCTTAGCCCCATTCGCAGTGCCCCGCCAAATGTCCGCCCCTCGCCCGCCGCCGAGTCCCCATCAGCCCTTCCGCGCCGCAGGGCAATCATCACCGCCAGGGCAATGGCTGGCGCGAGCAGCAGTGTGGTCAGGTGGTTCGTCAGGCTCAGCCCGAAAAGAAATGCCGCCAGCGCGAACCGCGAGACCGACACTGTGACCCGCGACACCTGAAACGTGACACTAGACTTATCGTCTCGCACGAGATCAAGACACACCAGGAGCAGCGCGGCCACCAGCGCGGCATTGAGCGTGTACGCTTCGACCTCGACCGCCCGCGACCACAACGTCGGCGAGAGCCCAAACGCCAGCCCGGCCAGCGCAGCCACCAGCGGCGCCGCACCCAGGCGCCGCGCCAGCCGCTCCACGCCCACCCCGGCCAGCGCGCCAAAGAACGCCGAAGTGAGGTTGGCCCGCCACGCCAGCGTGCCGCCCACCGGCAGCAGGCTGAAGAACTTGCCCACCATCATCAACAGCGGGTAGCCGGACCCATGCGCGATGCCCAGCCGCGCAATCCCCACTTGAAACTCGAACGTATCGGCCTCGCCCACGGCGGGCGCCAGGCCGGCCATGTAGATGGCAAAGAGCACCAGAAACAGCCCCATGGCCATGGACTTGATGTTGCGTACCAGCAGCAAGCAGAGCGCGGCGCTCCCCCCCAGCAGCACGGCGCCGCGCAGTCGATTCACGTCCGGGGCCAGGATGTGGAGAAGGGGAAGGATAAGCGCGAGCGGTGCCCACGCCATCGTTGGCGCCGCCCGCACGCCGGCCAGCGCCCTCAGGCCCGCGCCCGCCGCCGCGCCAGCCAGCGCCAGGCCCATAGCGCCCGGCCATTCGCCTAAGATGCCAAGTTGAAACGGGTTGAATTCAAACAGGTAGCGGGCCAGCGCCAGGCCAAAGACGCCGCCGCCCAAGCCATGGAGGAGCCACGGCGCCCAGGGCCGGCGCGTTGCGCTAGTTGCCCTGGGCGTCGAGGTTTTTGAGCTCAAAGTACGCCCGCATGATGTTGCCGGCGACGGGGCCGGCCACGTGCGAGCCTTCACCGCCGTGATAGACGAAGACGATTACCGAAACTTCCGGATCCTCATACGGTCCATACAACGCCGTCCACGAGTGCGTGGGGAAGGCGCCGGGGATGCACCAGCCTCGCGGCCACGCGAACGCATCGCAGTATTCGGCCGTGCCCGTCTTGCCGGCTACGTGCAGGTCCGGCGGCACGTCCACGATCGGGAGTTGCGGTTCCCCAAAGACCTGCCGGTTGCCCGAGAGCGTCCCCTCCGTGACGGCCAGCCGCATGCCCTGCCGCACCAGGTCAAGCGTTTCCGGCGAGGCCGGCAGGCGCTCCGGGTTCAGCAGGATGGGCTGCGTGTCTGTGATGACGTTGCCCTGCCCGTCCAGGATCTTGTCGATCAGGGTCGGCTGGTACAGCCAGCCGCCGTTGATGACGACGTTGTAGGCGTTCAGCATTTGCAGCGGCGTGACGTGCACGTACCCCTGGCCGATGACCGCGTTGTAGGTATCGCCCGTGGACCAGCTTTCGCCCCAGGTGATGCGCTTCCAGTCCGGCGAGGGGATGAACCCCGCCAGTTCGCCGGGCAGTTCCACGTTCGTGAACTGCCCCAGGCCGAAGTGCCGCATCCACGTGCCCAGGCGCTCGATGCCCAGTCCGTCCAGCCGGTCGTCCGCGAAGCCGCCGCCGATTTTGTAAAAGTACACGTTGCACGACTGCGCGATGCCGTGCGTAAAATCAATCAGCCCGTGGCCTTCGCGGTTCCAGCACACGAAGTCGCGGTTGTAGCCCGGGTCGTTGGGAAAGTACGCGTCGCGGATCGTGATCTTGCCCTCGTCCTCGATCTCGCGCTCTGGGGTGATCACTCCTTCTTCCAGGGCGCCCGTGGCCGTCACAATCTTGAACACCGACCCCGGCGGATATAAGATGTTCACCGCATGATTGAGCAGCGGGTAGAACGGGTTCGCCGGGATGTCGTCGTTGGGGTCGTCCGGGTCGCCCTCGTCGCCCGCCAGGCTCACGTAATACGGATAGTCAATGTTGCGGGCAAAGCGGTTGTTATCAAAGGTCGGCCACGACACCATTGCCTTGATCTCGCCCGTGTGCGGGTCCATCACGATGGCGACCCCCGCAAAAATCTCTTCCCGGTTCAGGTAATCATTGACGTAGTTGATGCGCTCAGTCAGCGCGGCCCAGGCGGCGTTTTGCAGCCGCACATCCACGGTCAGTTGGATGTTGCTGCCCGGCACCGTGGCTGTGTCCACGCCCAGCACCCGCAGCACCTGTCCGCTCACGTCCTTCTCCACCAGCGACGAGCCGTTCTGCCCGGCCAGCGTGTCCTGCATCGAGGCTTCCAGGCCCGCGACGCCAATCCGGTCGCGTCCAGGCAGGAAGCCGCGCTGCGTGTAATACTCATACGACCCGGGGTTGTCCTGCGGCGATGGGATGGGGGCCATGTAGCCGATCAGCGCGGCAGTGTACTCGCCCGTGGGATACTGGCGCAGCGGCTCCACCACCACGTCCACGCCCGGCATTTGGGCGCGCTCCTCCCGCACCACCAGTGCCAGCTCCTTGGGCACGTCGCACCCAATCTTCACCGCGTCAAACGGCCGGAAGCCTGCGCCCTCCTCCACTAGGTCGCGCACGCCGCGCGTCGCCCCCGGCCCGGTGCCCGCCGTGCACGCTGCCTGCGGGGTGGACCCCGGCACCGTGATGGGCATATTGAGCAGTTCGGCCAGCCGGTTGTAGATCGCCTCCACGCGCGCGTCGCTGTCCGGCAGATAGGCCGGTACCACCACCACGTTGAAGGACGGCACGTTGATGACCAGCGGCACGCCCCGCGCGTCGTAGATGATGCCGCGCGGGGCTGGGTCGCTCACGCGCGACACGCGGTTCTCGAAGGCCGCCGCCGCCCACGTCTCGCCCTCGATGACCGTCAGGAAGAATAACCGCGCGAGGAGGCCCAGCGCCGTCACCGCCAGGAAGGCATAGAAAAACGCGACTCGCAGCGGGGGGGCAGCCGGGCGGGCAGTCATGGCTCAATCGTCACTGGGGCCGGGTGCAGCACGTTGTGCAGCCAGCGCACCAAATGATACACGGGCAACATTAAGAGCGTATTGATGAGTACCGCGGGCAGCGTCACCTGGGTCAGGCTGGGCAGCCAGGCGACCGCGTGGCCCGTCGCGGCCAGCGTGCTGAGGTAAAGCAGGTGATACAAGATGGTGCTCATCAACACCGTGGCCAGGGGCAGCAGCACGTGGCTGCGCCAGAAGCGGCCCTCGCTCAGGCTCGCCAAATAGGCCACCAGCACCAGCCCCAGGGCGTGCGCACCCAGCGGCCCGCCCGAGAGCAGGTCCAGGCACAGCCCGCCCATTAATCCCCACATCGCGCCGCCCTGCCACTCGCCCGCCAGGGTCCAGCTCAGCGCCAGCAGCAGCACCAGGTCCAGCGTTCCGCCCAGCAGGTGCAAGTGCGTCAGCACCGTGGCCTGCACCACGGCGGCCAGCGCCAGCACCGGCAGACCCACCAGGTAAGTGGTCATGGCGCCGGCGCAGCGGGCGTGCTCTGCAGGAGCGGCGTAAAGTCGATCGGGCGGAAGTTGGTGATGATCAGGACGATCTCGAGCCGGTTGAAGTCCACGCCGGGGGTCAGAATGGCGCGCTGGAGCACCTCGTAGTCTTGGCGCTGCACGGCGCTCACGGTGCCGATCACCAGCCCCTCCGGAAACTTGCCGCCCAATCCGGAGGTGAGCACCCGGTCGCCCGGCGCCACCACCGCCTGCTGCGAAAGGAAATCCAGCTCCAGCCCGCCGCCAAAGCGGCCCACGGCCACGCCCTCGTCCCGCGAGGCCTGCAGCCGCGCATTCACCGCCGAGTCCGGATCGGTCACCAGCCGCACCTTGGCGGCGCAGCAGTTCAATTCCACAATCACGCCCACCAGCCCCTGGTTGGTGACGACCGGCATGTCGCGCGTCAGCCCGGCGTCGGAGCCGAGGTCAATGACGATGTACGACAGGAACGCCGACGGGTCCCGGCCGATCACGTTGGCGGCTTCGTAGCGGT
>CAZCEC010000001.1:43211-59753 GCA_964497615.1 uncultured Anaerolineales bacterium
CGCGTAGTCCAGCAGGCCGGCGAGCAGTTGGAGGTCGGTTTCGTGCTCCCGCAGCGTCACATTCTCGGCTTCGAGCTCGATCACGCGCGCCTCCAGCTCCGCCACCCTGGCCTCCAATTCGCTGTTGTCGGCGTTGGGCTGGAACAGTCCCCGCACCCCGGCCGTCAGGCCCGACACGCCCCGTTGCAGGGCGGTCAGCGGCGTCGTGAGCAGGCTTTTGAGCCCGTTAAGCTGGCCCGTCTGATTGAGCAGCAGCAGCACCACACAGGCGATCACGAGGGCCGCGACGACCAGGGTGCGGGATTGAAGGCGTGTCACCTGCGATCCGCTACCTGGCCGTGCTCCCTCGCTGCAGGCCCACCAGCAACTTCTTGAGGTTGTCGTAGTCCTCGAGCACCCGCCCTGCGCCGCGCGCCACGCACGTCATCGGGTCCTCGGCCACCCACACGCGAATCTTCATCTCTTCTTGAAGCCGTTCGCACAGCCCCTGGAGCTGCGACCCGCCCCCCGCCATGCACACGCCGCTTTCCATCAGGTCGGCGATGATTTCTGGCGGGGTCTCGTCAATCGCATCTTTGATCGCGGCCACAATTGTGTTGACGGAAGTGGACAGCGCCTCGCGAATCTCGATCGAGGACACTTCCACGGCCTCCGGCAGCCCGGACACCAGGTTGCGCCCGCGCAGGGTGTAGGTCTTCTCTTCCCACAGCGGGTGCGCGGAGCCGATGGCCATCTTCACTTTTTCAGCCATCCGCTCCCCAATCAGCAGGTTGTACTTGTTCCGGGCATACTGAATGATGTCCTGGTCCATTTCGTCGCCGGCCACGCGCAGCGAGCGCGACAACACGATGCCCCCCATCGAGAACACCGCCACCTCGGTCGTCCCGCCGCCGATGTCGATCACCATGGACCCCAGCGGCTCTGCGACGGGCAGCCCCGCGCCCAGCGCCGCCGCCATCGGCTCCTCGATCAGGAACGCCTCCCGCGCCCCGGCCGCGATGGTGGCATCGTACACGGCGCGCTTCTCCACCTCCGTCACGCCAGACGGCACTCCCACCACCACCCGCGGGCTGGGAATGGGCACGATGCTCTGCTCGTGGGCCTTGCCAATGAAGTACTCCAGCATCGCCTCCGTGATCTCAAACTCGGAGATGACGCCGTCGCGCAGCGGCCGGATCGCGGTAATATTTGCCGGCGTGCGGCCCGCGATTTCCTTGGCCTCCGCCCCGATGGCCACCGGGCGCTTGGTCTTCTTGTCGACCGCCACCCAGGAGGGCTCGTTGATGACAATGCCCTTATTGCGCACATTGACCAGGGTATTGGCGGTGCCCAGGTCAATGCCGATGTCCAGCGAAAACAAACCCAAAAACCATTTGGTAATTGGGTTATTGATCAGGGGATTAAAGGTCAAAGACCGGCCTCCAGTTGAACGGCACGGATTATACCACCCGCGTCAACTGGCGCACGCGGCCCTCAGCCTATGTAAACTCGCCGGAAACCCCACGATTGCAGGGTGATCGGGAGGCGTATAATCGGCCTGGAATGGCAGACTTATGGACCTGAGCCAGCGAGTGTGGGATTATTGCGTGCGCCACGAGCTGATCGCGCCCGCCAAGCGCCTCCTCGTGGCCGTTTCCGGCGGCCCGGACAGCCTGTGTCTCTTGGATGTCCTGCACCGCCTGGCCCCCATCCACAACCTTAGTCTGACCATCGCGCACCTGAACCACGGCCTGCGCGCCGCTGCTGCCGATGAAGCCGTCTTCGTCCAGGCCGAGGCGGCCTCCAGAGGCCTGCCCTGCCTGCTCGAATCGGCCGATACGCGCGCCTTTGCCAGCGCCGAGGGTCTTGGCCTGGAAGCCGCCGCCCGCCGCCTGCGCTACGAGTTCCTCGCCCGGGCCGCCCAGGCTGCGGGTGCCGCCCTCATCGCCGTGGCCCACACCGCCGATGATCAGGCCGAAACCGTGCTTATGCACCTGCTGCGCGGCAGCGGGCTGGCGGGTCTGCGCGGCATTCAGCCCCGCGTGGAGTTGGCCGCCGAAAACGCGGCGTCGGGCACGCCCGCCCCGGGTGCGCCCTCGACCCTCGTCCTCATTCGGCCCCTCCTCAGCACATCCCGCGCCGAAGTAGAATCCTATTGCGCCGAACGCGGGCTGCATCCGAGGCAAGACCTCACCAACCAGGACACGCAGTATTTGCGCAACTGGATCCGTCACACTGCCCTGCCCCTGCTGGAAACGCGGAACCCCAACCTGCGCGCCACGCTGGCGCGCACGGCGGAGGTGCTGGCCGGTGAGCACGCCTTGGCTCAGGCCGCCGTGGAATCCGCCTGGGAGCGGGCCGCG
Organism: uncultured Anaerolineales bacterium; assembly: GCA_964497615.1. GTDB lineage: Bacteria > Chloroflexota > Anaerolineae > Anaerolineales > UBA6663 > CAZCEC01. Next base: position 45,554 of record CAZCEC010000001.1, read on the forward strand.
CCTTCTGCCTGGCAATCGCCGGCCCACGTGGCCTTCGACCGCGACGTTTGGCGCCGCCTCGACCTGCCGCTGCTGCGCGGTCTCCTCCGGCACGGCATCGCCAAGCTTCGTGGCGAGGTGCGCGACCTTGACTTCGCGCCCCTGGACGCTGCCGCTCGCTTCTCGCGCCGCGCCGGGCCGGGCCAGACCTGCGAATTGCCGGGCGGTCTTCGCCTCGCGCTCCAGCCCGACCGGGTGGTGTTGTCCGCGGCCGCCGCTGTTGCGCCGTCCCAGCCCGGCCCGTGGCTCGATGCCGCCGGCCAGCTTTCCGGCGGCTGGCATCTGGAGATCAGCCGCCTTGAGGCCGGCGACTGGTCTTGGGACGATGTGGTTGCCGCCGGGACGTGGGAGGTCTTTGTGGATGCGGCGCGGGTGACCGGCCCGCTCTCGCTTCGGCCCCGCCGTCCAGGTGAGCGCTTTCAGCCGCTGGGCCTGGGTGGGCACACCGCCAAGATTTCAGACGTCATGGTCAACGCCAAGGTGCCGGTCGAACAGCGCGCGGCCTGGCCGGTGGTGGCCAGCGGCGATGAAGTGGTCTGGCTGGCGGGTCTGCGGCTGGATGAGCGCTTTCGGGTCCGGCCCGAGACCGCCGCCGTGTTGCGACTCAAGTTTCTGCGAAAGGTTGATATGCGCCCATGATGCCATTGGTGTGGATTGGCTTGGGTGGCGGCCTGGGGGCCATTCTGCGCTACGTCGTGGGTGGCCTGGTCCAGCAGTCGACCAACTCCGCCAGCTTTCCGTATGGCACGCTGGCCGTCAACGTTGCTGGCTGCCTGCTCATCGGTCTCTTGGGCCAGTTAGGCGAGGCCCGCGGCCTGTTCACGCCCGAGGGCCGGCTGCTTGTGTTCACCGGCCTCCTGGGCGGCTTTACCACCTTCTCCTCGTTTGGCTTCGAGACGTTGGAACTTGCCCGCGCCGGCCTCAACATCCCCGCGCTGGGCAATGTCGCAGCCAATGTGCTGCTGGGCCTGGGCGCGGTGTGGGCCGGGCGCGCCTTGGGTCACTGGCTGTGGAGGTAACGATGATTCTGCCTGAGGACGGATACCTGCTGCGCATCTTCATCGGCGAGTCCGACAAGCACGAGGGCAAGCCGCTCCACGAGTGGATTGTGCTGGCGGCCAAAGCGGCTGGCCTGGCGGGCGCCACCGTCCTGCGCGGCATCATGGGCTTTGGCGCCCACAGCCGCATTCACACCGCGCGCATCGAGCGCCTCTCGGAAGACTTGCCCATCGTGGTTGAACTGGTGGATACACGCGAAAAACTCGAAGCCTTCGTCCCCGTCATTGACGGCGCCATCCACGAGGGCCTGGCGACGCTGGAGAAGGTTCAGATCCGTTTCTATCGGGCTGGCCGGGCTGGGTCAGGCCCGGCGGATTAGGTGAGCCCATGAAACCCAGATTCAACCTGTGGATCGAGGCCCATGGCGACGTGGTGCTGAGCGCCTGGCGCGTGCGTTTGCTGCAAACCATCGAGGCCACCGGCTCCATCAGCGCCGCCGCCGCCGCCATGCAGGTGCCCTATCGCCGCGCCTGGGAAAAACTCCAGGAAATGGAAGCCGGATTGGGCGAAAAACTGGTGCACACGGCCGTGGGCGGCGCGGGCGGCGGCGGCGCGCAACTCACGCCTGCCGGCCGGCGCGCCGTGGCGCGGTTTTTGGCGTTTGCGGACGGGTTGGATGCCCTCATCGCCCAGCGCTATGCGGCCGCCTTTGATGCGCCCACCGACAACTAACCGGCGCGCGACGCCCAAGCAGTTCCGCTACGTCTGCGTGGGCCAATCGAGCACCAGTTGCGACCACTGCTTGGCGCTCAGGATTTCGCCCGCGCCGGGCTGGAAGGCGTAGTCGCGCGCGTAGGCGCGCACCCGCAATCCATCCGTGCCCGGCCGCCCGGCCGCCTCCCACGCCTCCAGGTGGCTCAGAAGCTCGCTGGCGAGCGTCGGACCGTCCGGGCCGTACGCCTCCACGAAAAGCTCAAATGCCGCGCCGCGTCCGACATCCCCTTGAGTGATGGCGGCGTGGGGCGGGCGGCACAGCAGGCACAGCCCTTGCGCCCCCAACAGTCCCACGCTGTAGCAGTTGGGGGGATTGCTCCCAAACGCAAACAGGCACGGCAGACCGAGGCGGCTGGCAGTTTCCACCGGCGCATTGAGGCTGGCCAGGTTGCGGGCCTGCAGTCCAAGCCACAATCCCAGCCCGCCAAACATCTCCGGCCCAGACACGGTCACCCCCGAGCCGGTCTGCATGTGCGCACCATCGAGCCAGCCATAGACCGTCTCAGCCGCGGCCAGCGGCGGGCTGGTGGTCACCAGGGCTAGGCCAGCGTCCTCATCCAGTTCCAGCCAATGCTCCGCACCAGCCAGGGCGCCTCGCAGCCGCATAAACCCGCACTCCCGCGCCGAAATGCTCTCGAACCACATTGCCGCCTCGGGGTCGCGGGGCCTCACCAGGGCCAGCGAATGCTGAGAGCCGGGACCCAATTCCAGGGGCAGCACCAGCCGCCCGCCTGGGACGAGTTGGGCGTGCCAGGCGGGCGCCAGGTCCCATGCGCCCACAGTCAATATGATCCGGTCGTATGGTGCGCCGGGCGCATAGCCGTACCCGCCATCGGCCTGCACTACGCTGACGTTGTCGGCCCCAGCCGCCTCCAGGTGCTGCCGGGCGGCCTCAACCAGGTCCTCGTCCAAGTCAATCGTGATGACCTGGCCGTGCGGCCCCACCAGGTGGCCCAGCAGCGCCGCGTTATAGCCCGTGCCCGCGCCGATCTCCAACACCCGCTGTCCCGCCTCCACAGCCAGTTGTTCCAGCATGATGGCCATGATGGCGGGCTGCGACGACGATGAAATCGGCCGGCCATCGGCGAACTTGGTGGCGATGGCCTCGTCGGCATACGCAATTTCGAGGGGATGCTCAGGCAGGAAGAGGTGGCGCGGCACCTTCAGGAGTGCCTCCGCCACGGATGCCTGGGTCAGCGCCCCCGAAGCCCAAAGCTGTGCGACGAGATCGCGCCGTAAGGCGGCTGCTTTGTCCCGCATCGGTTGGTCAGCTATAGGGCTGGGCCGGTCAGCTTGTCGAGCTTCATGCTGATCTCGCGCCACTGGATCTTCGACAGGCCCAGCTTCTGCCGCAGATGGGTCGCCTCCATGCCCGCGCGCATGTCGCGCACCGCGCACGTCCAGCGCAGCATATCGAACGTGATGCGCTTGCTCAGTCCGGCGGCCTTGCTCAAGTCCTCAAACAAATACTCCAGCCGGCGTGGCGACCACGGGAACAGGCGGTCCTGCGGCTGGAACTCGGCCACATAGGCCTGGTACAGCGCCACCCAGCTCGGTGGGAGCTTCAGCTTGCGTTCCTTGTAGCGGTGGCGCGGGTCGGGATACCGCACCCACAGCACGGGTTCCGCGGCGTCGGACAGGTCCACATGATTTGGCACCAGGTTGAGGACCTCGCCCTTTTTGATCCCCGTGTGCAGCACCAGCGTGAACAGGACGTACGGGCGGATGTCGGGCTTCTCAGCCAGCCGCAGCGCCAGCCCGGCCGCCAGTGCCGCCTCCACCTCTGCGTCGGACAGTATCTCGGGCAGGGGGCTGAGCACGGTTTGCTGGATCAGCGCGGCCGCCGGGTCTGCCGTCAGCGCGCCGCTTTGGTGCAGCCACCGGAAAAACGACTTGAGCGAGGTCACCCGCCGGGCATAGGTCTTCGGGCTGCACTTCTTGCTGGCGCGCTGCCATTGCAGCCAGTTGTCCAGGTCGCGCGTGGTGACCTGATTCAGGCTCTTGAAGGCGCCCACATACTGCGCCGCGAGACTGAGATCGCCGATGAAGGCTTTGACGGTGTTTTCCGCGCTGTGTTCGCGCTGGAGGTGGCTGCGCCAGGCGTGGATGGCGGCCGTAAGCGAAGAGGCCGAGTTCAGATCGGGCCGGCCGCTCGCTGCCGTCGCAGCCGGAGAGCGCGGTCCGCGCGCGGGCGAGGGCGCCGATTCGCTGGGTGGCTCGGCCGGCGGGTTAGAAAAGAGGGGAAGCTGCTCGTCCATCGCGCACCCTATAGAACGGATGGACGTTATACTATGCGAAATACGCCTGGTGTCAAATCAAACGTTGGGTGATTGCGTTACGGCGCCTCGCCGGCCGTGCTGCTCGTGTCCATCCAGTCGAGCCGCGGGCAAGAATTGTAGTCCTGTCCCAGGATGACGGTGAACTGCGTGGGGCTGTCGGCGTCCGGCTGGGCGATGACATGAGCGGAATCCAGGTGCAGCAGGTTGCGCAGCCGCTCCACCGGGGACCCCTTCGCGCTGGTGGTGTGGTCCAGAAGTACGGTCTCCGAGTATGCCTCATCGGCCGGTGCGCCGAACGTCACGCCAAAGCCCTCGCCGCGCAGTGTCTCGGCGGCCAGGGCTTCGCTGGCGGCGCCCGCCGCGCCGTTGACAATGTTCACCCACGTCAGTTCGCGCACCAGCCGGTTTTCCGCCGGATCGGACAGAAAGTCGGCCACCAGCGTGCGCATGGCGTCTGGCTTGGGCAGCAGCACCGCGTCCCCGCTGGGCGTGGTCCAGCCGCTGGTCTGATTGGGGCCAATGTACAGGCTGCGGATCTGGGCGTCGCCCAAACGCGGTGTGAGGGGCACAAACTGCATGATGTCCCACAGGCCCATGTCGGTCGTCACAATGTCTACAAAATCCGTGTACAGGGCCGGGATCTGCGGGATAACGTTGGCGCTCAACCCGCGGCGGTAGATTGCGCGCAGCACCTGGCGCTGCCGATAGCCGCGGAAAAAATCACCGCCCACTGGCCGGGCGCGCGCGTACCACAACGCCAGTGCGCCGTCCATGCGCGTCACACCGGTAGGCTGTGTAAATAGTTCATAGTTGTCGGGATCGCTCTCGTCCAGGATCGGATCGAGCAGTTTGAACTCGGTTACCTGGCACGTAACCGGCACATCGATGCCTCCCAGTGTGTCCACGATCTGCCGGAAACCGTCGAAATTGACCAGGGCATAGTAATGGATCGGGATGCCCAGGTTATATAGGATGGTTTGCTCCAACAGGGCCGGGCCGCCCCCTGGATATCCAGTCGTCTCCGCGGCGTGGTACGCCTGGTTGATGCGCGCCATCCCCCACCACGGGATGTAAACGAACAAGTCACGCGGGATGGACAGCAGGCTGACCTGGCCCGCCTCCGAGTTGATGGACGCGACGATCAGGGTATCCGTGCGAAAGGCCGGGTCCGAGGCCCGGTAGTCGGTGCCAATGAGCAGGATGTTGATGACCGACTCGCCCATGTCTACCGGCGCCACCGCCGTCGGGTTGGGTGTCACCAGGGTTGCGCCGGCCAGGGGGGTGATGCTGAATGCGCCCAAGGTCGGCTCAGCGCGGACCTGGGCCGTGGGCGTGGCAGTGGGCGGGTGGCCGGCCGGGTTCAGTTGGGTGCCCTCTGGCTCAGTGGCCGGGGCGGTCGGCGAGGGCGCCAGCGTGGCCGTGGCGGCGTCGGCCTGCTGCACGGCCGCGGGCGTCTCCGTCTCGCCCAAGAGGATTGCCTCCGGTACTGGCTGAGTGGGCGCTGAAGTCAGGGGGGCCGGCGTGAGACTTGCTGGCGGCGCTGCGATCGCCGTCGAGCACGCCGATAACAGCAGGGCGGCCAGCACCTGGATTACCACCGGGCGTGCGGGCAAGCCGGCCAGCCGGCCTGTTCGCGAAGTGACAGCTTTCACGGCAATGCTTCGTCCGGGTTGGCGGTCAGCAGGTGGGGCCAAGCCACGCCGGCCGGTTAGGGCGGCGGCCGCACTCCATTGGCCTTGGCGTACTTCCCCTCCAGCGGCAGCAGCACGAAGAAGGTGCTGCCGACCCCAGGGTCGCTCAACACCCAGATGCGGCCGCCGTGACCCTCGACCAAGGCCTTGGCGATCGACAGGCCCATGCCATTGTCGCCCAGCCCGGCGATGAGGGGGGCATCGGCGCGGTACAGGCGCGAAAATACGCGTGGCTGGTCCTCGGGCGAAATGCCCCCGCCGGTATCGCTCACCGACAAAATCAGGTAGTTGAGCGGATCGGCGCCCGGCCGCTGTTCCGATTGATGCTCGACCGTCAGATGCACGGCCGTATCGTTCTGCGACGCCGCCCCAGAGTTGCCCAGCAAATGGCTGAAGATTTGCAGCAGGGCGTCGCGGTCGGCCTGGACCGGCGGCAGGTTGGCGGGGATGTCGCACGTCAGTTGCAGGTTCTTCTCGCGGAAGAGCGCGTCGGAGGCGCGCAGGGCGTCGTCGATCACGCGGCTGACGTCCACGCTCTCCTGGGCCAATTTCAGGTTGCCCGAGTCGATGTCCATCACTCGAATCAAGTCGTCCAGCAGCACCCCGATCCGTTCCGACGAGGCCTTGATGCGCTCCAAGAATTTCCGCTGGAGGGCGCCAATCAGCCCGACTGATTCGCTCAGCAGCAGGTCGGCATAGCCGACGATGGACGACATGGGCTGGCGCAGTTCCTGCGTCAACGAGGCGATGACCTCCATATCAGCCGCCTGGACCGGGCGGGCCGGGGCCGCCGGGGGCGGCGCCAGCCGCAAGCGTTCGCTCTCCGCCAGGGCGCGCCGCGCTTCCGCCAATTCGGCCCCCTGCCGCGTGAGGCGTTCCTCAGCCTGCGCCAGCGCCTCGAGCATCTCGGACAGGTTTCCTTCCGCGTCGTCGAAGTTGAGACTGGCCGCCGCGGCGGGACGCGGGCTCTGTTCAGCGCGCGACAGGTCCAGCTCGGTGCGCAGCCGCGCCACCTGCTGACGATAATCGGTTAGCTCTGCCTCCAAAACCTGCAGCCGCTCCGCCAGGGCTGGGTCGCCCCCTGCCGCCGGTACCGGCGCCGCGACCAGGGTCTCTTCTGGCTGGGCGGTCAGATGCGCCGCGCCCCGAGCCTCGCGCAAGGCCTGCTGCGCCAGTTCCAGTTGCTCGCGGGTTCCGGCCAGTTCAGTCTGGGTCTGGTTGAACTCGTACTGCGCCTGTTGCAGTTGATCGAGCGCGGCTTCGGCTTCCCGCCGGAGCTGAGCCTCCTCACCGCGATGCCGCTCGACCTCGGCATGCAGGGCCGCCAATTGGCCCCGCAGCGCTTCAAGCTGGCCGTCGTCAACCGCGGCTGGCGGCGCCGCGTGCGCCTCGTCCAACTGGCGCTGTCGACCGGCGGCCTCCGCCTCCAGGGCCGCGACGCGCTCCCGCGCGGCTTCCAGTTCCCGCTGCAAACCGCTCGCGCGCTGCTCGAGTTCGGTTGTCTCGGCTGGCAAGCCGGCCGCCATCGTTTCATCCGCGACGGCCCGCATCGGCTGCGTGGGCGGCGCGACCACCATTGTTTCGCTTGCCGCGCGCGCCGTCTCCAGCTCAGCCAGGAGCTCCGATTCTCGCCGCCGCAACGCCTCGATCTCCGGCTGGAGGGCATGCAGATCGCGCCGTAGGGTTTCCAGCTCGCCGAGTTGGTCGGCGTGTGCCGTGGCGGAGCGCTGCAGGGTCCTTACCTGTTCCGTCAAAGTTTGCGTTTCCAGCCGCAGTTGCTCAGCCTCGGCTCGGCTGGCCGCGCTGGTTTCCGGGCTGGTGTGCGGCAGGCCGGCGTCAGTGACCTGCAGCCATGCATGGGCAAACGGCGCGGCGAGGGCGCCCAGCCAGGCTGCGGCTTCCGGCGGCCAATCCTCCTGACCGGCTGGCGGCCAGACGGCCACCGCCGCTTTCAGTTCGCCTCCCGGCACCTTAATCGGCGCTAGCAGCCCAGATCCGGCGAAGGGATACCCTGTCGCCTGTGCCAACACCTGGCGGTCAGCGTCATGCTCCGGCGTGCGAAGGCTGGCGGCTTGATCGTTGTCGAGGGCCTTGGCGATTGCAGCGGCGCTAGGCAGGACGTGGCTGGCGCTGGGGCCGGTTCCGGTGCCGGTCGCCTCCCATCCCGCCTGCGCGCGGTCATACACGGCCAGGAGTTGGAACCGCCCATCGGGCGCGGGTCCGCTCAGTACCGCGGCGGCGGGCGCATTCAAAGTATGCGCCACGGCCTGGCTGATCAACCGCGCCAGCCCATCCAGCGTCTGGGCGCCACTAAGCGAGGCCAGGGCCTGGGCTGCCTGCGGGTCAGGAGTGGGCGCCAGCCGCGTCCCGCCCGGCGCTTCGCTGGGCACAACGCCGGTCGCCGCGGCCAGGGCCGGCTGGCTGCGTTGATAGATAAGCGCGGCGACGAGCGGGACGGCCAAAATCTCGAGCAGCCGCGCGGGACCAGCGAAATTCAGCCCCGCAATCAGATTCAGATAGTGCAGGCCGTGGCCGGCGGCCAGCAGTCCCAGGATCGTCAGGCCCAACGGCCACCGCGGATGGCGGCGGAAGGCCAGTACGAGCGTGATCAGCAGCCCCAGTCCCAGCAAGCCTAGTTGGGCCAGTTCCCAGGCGGTTTCTTGCGCGGTGCCGTTGTAGAAAGCTGCCGTGCGCGCGGCCGGCGCCCAGGTGGCCCAACTCAGGGCCAGCGCGACGATGACCAACAAGGCCGCCAGGCCCAGAACGGCATCGGCCAGACGGCCGGGCCGCGGTGCAAAGAACAGCCACATGACGATTAGGATGCACAGAGTGGAGACGGCCCGGTCAAGCGGGGGGGCAACGACATAGCCGTTGATCAGGTTGAGCGCGCTCAGCAGCGCCAGGCTCAGCGTGGCTAGGTACAGCGCGAACATCAGGCCGGCGCCGATGGCCGCGCGCAAGGCCGTCCCGTCACGCAGCAGGCTGCGCCCGCGGGCCAGCGCCATGGTCGTGGCGAACCCGACCGTAAAGACGAGCACCAGGTGGTAGACCAGGCTGCCCGGCAGTTCGCTGATCAGGGCGGCTGCCTGTAGAAAGATGTCCATGCGCCTCGACGCCGAGCCGGATGAGAATTCCCGTCAGACTGAGCCGGATTATAGCATTTTGGCCGGCATCTTGCACGTTGACAAAACACGCGATCGGGGTAGAATGCTGCCTGCGAGCCGAAGTGGCGGAATTGGCAGACGCGCTACGTTCAGGGCGTAGTGGCCGTAAGGTCGTCTGGGTTCAACTCCCAGCTTCGGCACCTGAAAAATCCCGGGAGCACCCTGGGATTTTTTGATTTGCCGCGGGCGATGGTGTGCTCCGTTGGCCCTCGCTCCGGCAGGGTGGCCGGCAGGGTCGTCGGATCCAACCACGCCTCCCTGGAAAACTCGCCGTAGTCGCGCCCTTTATGGGCGCGGCCCGCTGGGTGCCCAGCGGGGTCGGCAGGGCGAAACCCCGCCGCTGCGGGCAATCCAGGCCAAAGCGATTCAGATGCGACTGCCCTGGAGTGCCCGGTTGCAGCCGGCCGCGGTTGGAGTATCATGCGGGGTAACGGGACTAAGGAGGAGGCTGTGACGCAAACCACGCGGACCGGCAAGCGGCCGCCGCTGTCCCTTATGCAGGTCGTCGCCGTGCTTGCGTTGGCGGCGGGGCTTTTCGTCATGCTGGACTTCAACCGCCGGCAGGCGGAAGCGCAGCGGTTGGAGGCGGACAGCCACCAGGCCGCGACCGAGGTGGCCCAGCTCGAATATGAGCATGCGGTCCTTGAGACGCAAGTGGCCTACGCGACGACCGACGCCGCCGTCATCGAGTGGGCGCACGAGCAGGGCAAGCTGGTGCAGGGCGATGAGGTGCTGGTTGTGCCGCTGCTGCCCACAGCCGCGCCAACCGCCGCCGCCGCGCCAGTTTCGCCTCCCCCGCTGCCGCCCACCTGGACCCTGTGGTGGAGCTTGTTCTTTGACTGGAGTCCCCCCGCCGTGCGCTGAATTGGACCGGCCCAGGCGGCGCGCCGCCTGGGCCGATATTCAATCCGCCGCCCCTTACCCCGGCGTCAGGACGTCACCGTTCCAAACCAGCCGCGCCGCTCCATCCACTTCGCCAGTTCCAGCACCGGCGAAATCGTCAGCGACAGCGCCCCCACGACAAGCCAATCCACCACTGGCAGGCTAAACGTCCCAAACGGTTCGTGCAGAACCGGCAGATAGACGATGAAGAACAGCAGCACCAGCTCCCACACGATGGACAGGTTCAGCCACTTGTTGGCAAACGGGCGGACGAGCACCGAGTGCCGGTCGGACCGGAAGTTGTAGGCCTTGAAGAACTGAATCAGCACCAGCGAGACGAACGTCATCGTCATCGCCTCCTCCAGGCTGCGGCCCGAGTTCAGCGCCCACGCAAACAAGCTCAGGTTAACCAGCGCCGACCACACGCCGCCGACCGTCATCAGGGTGACGACGGGGCGCGTGAAGATGCCCGTGCGCGGGTTGCGCGGCTTGCGGCGCATCAGGTCGCGCTCGGGCGGGTCCACCGCCAGGGCCAGCGCCGGCAGCCCATCCGTTGCCAGGTTGACGTACAGGATCTGCACGGCCGTGAGGGGCAGGGGCAGCCCCAACAGGGTGGCGCCGGCCATCAGCCCGATTTCCCCGATGTTGGACGACAACAGGTACATCAGGTACTTCTTGATGTTGCCGAAGATGCCCCGGCCTTCCTCCACCGCCGCCACAATTGAGGCGAAGTTGTCATCGGTCAGGGTCATGGCCGCCGCTTCCTTGGTGACATCGGTGCCGGTGATTCCCATGGCGATGCCGATGTCGGCCTTCTTGAGAGCGGGCGCGTCGTTCACGCCGTCGCCGGTCATGGCCACGATGTGGCCCTTGTTCTGGAGGGCAGCCACGACGCGCAGCTTGTGCGCGGGTGACACGCGCGCATAGACCTCGATGGACTCCACCTCACGCTCAAAGGCGGCCTCCTCCATCGCCTCCAACTCTGGGCCGGTGACAACCCGGCCGGTCTTGAGTAGACCCAGCTCGCGCGCCACCGCCTGAGCGGTGAGCGGGTGGTCGCCCGTGATCATCACCGGCTTGATGCCGGCCCGTTCGCATGTCTGGATGGCGGCCTTGGCCTCGGGCCGGGGCGGGTCGATCATCCCGATCAGCCCCAGGAAGGTCATGCCGGTCTCAGCCGCCTCCAGGTCAGGGCTGGGCTTAGCAGCCACGGCCAGCACGCGCAGGGCACCGCCCGCCATCTGGCGCGCCGTCTCTAGAATGGCCTCGCGGCTGGCTGCGTCCAGCGCGGCCTCGCCGCTGGCGGCCAGGTGGCGGCTGCACGACTCCAGGATGATCTCCGGCGCGCCCTTGGAATAGGCCACCGTGCCGTCCGGCTCGCGGTGCAGGGTGGTCATGCGTTTCGTCTCGGACGTGAAGGGAATCTCGTTCAGGCGCGGGAACTGGGCCTCCAGCTCGGACTTGTTCAGGCCAGCCTTGGCGGCGGCCACCACCAGCGCGCCCTCGGTCGGGTCGCCGCGCACATGCCAGCGGTTGTCGGGCGGGGCGGTGTGGATGACGGCGTCGGAGGCCAGCACAGCCCCCCGCAGCAACCGCTGCAGTGCGGCGTCGGGCTCAACGGCCTGGCCCGCGTAAGTGAACTCGCCATGGGGTTCATACCCAGCGCCGGATACTTCCAGGGTCCGGCCGGCCACCAACACCTGGCGGGCTGTCATCTCGTCCTTGGTGAGGGTGCCGGTCTTATCGGAGCAGATGATGGACGTGCTGCCGAGGGTCTCGACCGCGGGCAGCCGGCGCATCAGGGCGTTGCGGCGGGCCATCGCCTGCACGCCGATGGCCAGGGAGATGGTGACCACGGCGGGCAGGCCTTCGGGCACGACGGCCCCGGCTAGCGCGATGCCAAAGATCACCATCTCGATGATGGGCTGGCCGCGAAACAGGCCCAGGGCGACGATGACGGCCACCACCCCAAACGCGGCGCGGGCCAGCGCATGGCCGACCTTGTCCAGGTTTTCCTGGAGGGGGGTCTTTCCGGTCTCCACGGCCTGCAGCATCTGCGCTATCTTGCCGAACTCGGTGCGCATCCCGGTGGCGACCACCAGTCCGCGTCCGCGGCCGTAGGTAGCGGCAGTGCCGGCGTAGGCCAGGTTCTTGCGGTCGCCGACGGGGAGGCCGGCGTTGGCCAGGGGGGCGGTGTGCTTTTCGACCGGGACCGACTCGCCCGTGAGGGCGGCCTCCTCCACTTGCAGATTGACAGCTTCGATCAGGCGCACGTCAGCCGGGATCTTGTCGCCCGCGGTCAAGCGCACCACATCGCCGGGCACGAGGTCGCGGGCGGGGAGTTCCACCTCGCCGCCGTCACGCAGGACGGTGGCAGTGGGGGCGGCCATTCGCCGCAGGGCCTCGATCGCGCGCTCGGCGCGATACTCCTGGACAAAGCCAAGGAAGACGGCGAAGAGCACGATCACGGCGATGGCGACAGCCTCCACTCCGTGGCCGAGGAAGGCCGACAGGGCGGTGGCAATCAGCAGGATCACGATCAGGATGTTCTTGAACTGCTCGACGAGGAGCGTAAGGGGTGAGATGCGGTGAGCGGCTTGCAGTTCGTTGGGCCCGTGCTCCGCCAGCCGGCGGGCGGCCTCGGCGCTGTCCAGGCCGCCGGGGGTCGAACCAAGCTCGCCGAAGGCGGCCTGGACGGGCAGGGTGTGCCAAGCTGTGGGGGCGGGGCCCGGCGGTGCGGCGGGGACTCTGGGGCCGCGACCGCCGGCTGCGGCGGTGGGGCGACTGGCGGCGGCTGGGTGGGCCGGCGCCAAGTCGGAGGGGAGGGGCTGGGTGGACATGAAGATCAGCCGGTCAAAGCTGTACAGCGCGGCGGCCATGGCGACGAGCACGGCCAGGGGCAGGCAACTGGCGAGCGCCAACGTGCTCTGGTTGAGCCACACGGCGCCGAGCATACCGGCGCCGCCCAGCACCAGCGCTGGCCAGATCAGCCAGCGCCAGCGCGGCGGGAGCGGGAAGTAGTGACCTAGGCTACGGCGGTCGGGTCTTGGGGCCATCATCATCTCCGCATGTTAACAACAGGGTTGGGCCGCCGCGGGCAGTACCCGCACGCAGCCGAATCGGAAGCGCGCCTGGTGGCGAAAACGCGGTGTGTGGGTTAGCCGGGCGGCGCCTGGCTAGCGGCTGGACGTCAGTTGAGGCGGGCGGGGCAGGATGGCGGGAGGGGTGGCGCGGCCGAAGGGGCGCGCTGGCGGGCCGGCCGCGGTCCACGCCACTGATGGGCCGACGGGGGACGCATTCAGCAAGCCCTCATCGGGGTCACTGTCGTCGAAGGTCAGGACGGAGGTTAAGTCCAACGAGCGCGGTGCGTCGTCGTCGGCCGCGTGCCAGGGAGCCGCATCCGGGGCGGCGACAGGCAGTAGTGCGCCGAAGGCCACAGCGACGAGCGTGAGGATCGGTAGCCAGGATCGCATGGTGCGGATCAGTTGCGCACGGGGCCGGCGACATGGGCCTCGCCCAACCGCCGGGCAGCGGCATGGATTCTATCATTGGCGGTGGGCATGTCAACCGGAGTGCGATAAATGTCCAGTTTCAGGTTTCCTTGACGGGGGGCGATGGGGCTGGTATACTCACCCCCAGTCGCGGGACAGTCAACGCCGCGAATGCACACCTTGATGCGGGGTAGAGCAGTGGCAGCTCGTCGGGCTCATAACCCGGAGGTCCTAGGTTCGAATCCTAGCCCCGCTACTCAAAACAAACCGCAGCCCCGAGGGCTGCGGTTTGTCAGTTAAGCCGGCGGTGCGTCGGTGCCGGCCCCGCTCACGCCACGTCAAACCGGTCCAGATTCATCACCTTGTTCCACGCCGCGACAAAGTCCTGCACGAACTTCGCCTGCGAGTCCTCACAGCCGTACACTTCTGCGATCGCCCGCAGCTGCGAGTTCGAGCCAAACACCAGGTCCACCCGGGTGCCCGTCCACTTCAGCGCGCCCGTCGCCCGATCACGCCCCTCGAACACACCCTCGTCCGCCGCCGCCTGCCACACCGTGCGCATATCGAGCAGGTTCACGAAGAAGTCATTCGTCAGCGTCTCCGGCCGCGTCGTGAAGACGCCGTGCGCCGACCGGTCAAAATTGGCATTCAAAACCCGCAGCCCGCCCACCAGCACCGTCATCTCCGGCGCACTCAGCGTCAGCAGTTGCGCTCGGTCCACCAGCAGTTCCTCGGCCGTCAGCGCTTGCTTGCCCTTCAGATAGTTGCGGAAACCGTCCGCCGCCGGCTCCAGCACCGCGAACGACTCCACGTCGGTTTGCGCCTGCGACGCGTCCGTCCGTCCCGGTGTAAAAGGCACGCTGATCGCGTGACCCGCCTTC
>CAZCEC010000001.1:59763-114623 GCA_964497615.1 uncultured Anaerolineales bacterium
TTCCGCGCCGCCTCCTCCACTCCGGCGCACCCGCCCAGTACAATCACGTCCGCCAGCGAGACTTTCTTCCCGCCCGCCTGCGCGCCGTTGAAGTCCTGCTGGATGCCCTCCAGGATCGCCAGCACCTTCTTGAGTTGCGCCGGCTGGTTCACCTCCCAGTCCTTTTGCGGCGCCAGCCGGATCCGCGCCCCGTTTGCGCCCCCGCGCTTATCTGAGCCGCGGAAGGTGGCGGCCGACGCCCACGCGGTTGAAACCAGGTCCGCAATGCTCAACCCCGAGGCCAGAAGCTTGGCCTTGAGCTCCGCCATGTCGGCCGTGTCGATCAGTGCGTGATCGACGGCCGGCACCGGGTCTTGCCAGATCAGCGCCTCCGCTGGCACCTCTGGCCCCAGATAGCGCGCGCGCGGACCCATGTCGCGGTGCGTCAGCTTGAACCACGCCCGCGCGAACGCCTCGGCGAACTCGTCCGGATGCTCGTAGAAGCGCCGCGCAATCTTCTCGTACACCGGGTCGAACCGCAGTGCCAGGTCGGTCGTCAACATCGCGGGCGCATGCCGCTTGGATGGGTCGTGCGCGTCCGGCACCGTGCCGGCCCCCGCCCCATGCTTCGGGATCCACTGCTGGGCCCCCGCCGGGCTGCGGGTCAGCTCCCATTCATAGCCGAACAGGTTCCAGAAGAAGTTGCTGCTCCACCTGGTGGGCGTCGTGGTCCAGGTTACTTCCAGGCCGCTGGTGATCGCGTCCGCGCCCTTGCCCGACCCGTACTGGCTCTTCCAGCCCAGCCCCTGCTCCTCGATCCCGGCCGCTTCCGGCTCCGGGCCCACCAGCCTGGCATCACCCGCGCCGTGCGTCTTGCCAAATGTGTGGCCGCCCGCGATCAGCGCCACCGTCTCTTCGTCATTCATCGCCATCCGCCCAAAAGTCTCGCGGATGTCCTTCGCGGCGGCAAGCGCATCTGCCACGCCATTCGGCCCCTCCGGGTTGACGTAGATCAGGCCCATCTGCACGGCCGCCAACGGGTTTTCCAGGTCCCGCTCGCCGCTGTAGCGTTTATCCCCCAGCCACTCGCGCTCAATCCCCCAATAGATGTCCTCTTCCGGCTCCCACACGTCTTCCCGTCCGCCGCCAAAGCCAAAGGTCTTGAAGCCCATCGACTCCAGGGCGCAGTTGCCGGCCAGGATCATCAGGTCGGCCCACGAGATCTTGTTGCCGTATTTCTGCTTGATCGGCCACAGCAGCCGGCGCGCCTTGTCCAGGTTCGCGTTGTCCGGCCAGCTATTGAGCGGCGCAAAGCGCTGCGTGCCGGACCCGGCGCCCCCGCGCCCATCCCCAACGCGGTAGGTCCCCGCGCTGTGCCACGCCATTCGGATGAACAGCGGCCCGTAGTGGCCGAAGTCCGCCGGCCACCAGTCCTGCGAGTCCGTCATCAGCGCATACAGGTCCTGCTTCACAGCCGCCAGGTCCAGCTTCTTGAACTCCTCCGCGTAGTTGAACCCCTCGCCCATCGGGTTAGACGGGGCCGCATTCTGGTGGAGGACCTTCAGGTTCAACTGGTTCGGCCACCAGTCCCGGTTCGAGGTGCCTCTGCCGGTCATGGGCTGGTGAGACCCGCCCCTTGCCCCGCCGTTGCCATTGTCAGTCATGCTGTCTGCTCCTTTGGTGGGATGGTTGGTCTACTTGAGGTGTCGTACTTGGCTGTCCAACGAGCCAATGCTGTGGCCTTCAATTGCCGCACCGCACCGGTGCCGTTCACCTTCCCCAGCTTCGCGGAAAACAGTCCATGGCGGCGCCGCGTTGCGTGGCGCCGCATCGTCCCTGACCGGCTTGGTGCGGTCTGGCGAAATGCTTGCACCGCGAATTATACGCCGAACGGGCGCGCCTTTGCCACCGGTCGAACAACCTTATCCGGAGTGATTCGGTCAGGATTAACCGTTACTCAATCAGGCTTGGTCCCCGCATGTCGACGTTCCCCCTTTGGCCGCTCACGCGCTCAGCCTCACCGGCAGTGCCTTTAGCCCGTGAATGGCGATGGCGATCCGCCACCGCAGCTGTTCCGGCGGCACCGCCAGCCGCAGGCCCGGATAGCGCTGGCTCAAGGCCCGCAGCGCGATCTTGCCCTCCAGCCGGGCCAGCGGCGCACCCAGGCAGTAATGCACGCCCAGCCCGAACGCCACGTGCCGGTTGGGCGTGCGCGCAATGTCCAGCCGATCCGGCTCCGGAAACACGTTCTCGTCGCGGTTGGCCGACGACAACATCAGCACTACCATGCTGCCTCGCGGCAGCACTGTCCCGTGCAGTTCCACATCCTCCGTCAGGTAGCGCATGTTGCCGTGCTCCACCGGGTTGCCGTAGCGCAGCAGTTCCTCCACCGCCGTTTCAATGAGCTCCGGCTCGGCGTGCAGCCGCTGCATCTGGTCGGGGTGCTCCATCAGCGCCAGCGCGCCGTTGGCGATCAGGTTGACGGTCGTCTCGTGGCCGGCCAGCAGCAGCAAGAACAGCATCGAGATCAACTCATCCTCGCTCAGCCGGCTGCCTTCCTGCTCGGCCTGCACCAGGGCCGTCGTCAAGTCGTCCCCCGGGGCGGCGCGGCGCAGCCGGATCAGCCTCTCGAAGAAGCGCATCAGCCGCACCCCATTGGGCATCTGGGTCAAGAGCTGCACCAGCCCGCTCGATGAGCCTTCCAGGAAGGGCGCGGTCCAGTGGTGGAACTTCAGCCGGTCGGCGGGCGGCACCCCCAGCATTTCGGAGATCACGATCAGCGGCAGGGGCAAGGCGAAGTCCGCCACCAGGTCCACCTCGTGCTTGCGTCCGGCCTTCTCCAGCAGTTCGTCCACGATCTGCTCGATGCGGCCCGTCAGCGCCTGGATGCGCCGGGGCGTGAAGGCCTGATGCACCAGGTTGCGCAGCCGCGCATGCTCCGGGTCATCGGTGGTAATCATGCTGTTGGCCAGGGCGCGAAACACCCGCGGCAGCCACTTCGGCGAAGGTCCCCCGCCCTCCGGGGTCCGGCGGCTCTCATTCGAGAAGCGCGGGTCCTTCAGCGCCGCGGTCACATCCTCGTACCGCGTCAGCACCCAGCCCGGCCCCACCATCGGCAGCTTGGTGCGGGCCAGCGGCGCGCTTTGGCGCAGCCGGGCATAGGTCGGATATGGGTTGGCGCGAAACGTGTGGTCAGAAAAGTCGAGATAGGGGATCGCGGACGGGCGAACGGTTACAACGGCCATTTGCGGACGGAATACCTTTCCAACGAGGCGTGGATACCAACATGCTGTGATTCTACCACGGGTGCTGGCAGGCCCCACCGAGTCGAGGCCCGCCCTCGCGGCGCTCCGTCCGCCGCTATCCCGGCAGCGCGGCCCGCACCCGCTCCGGCGTCAATGGCATCTGCCGCACCCGCGCTCCCGTTGCCCGGAAAATCGCGTTGGCCACGGCTGGCGCGGTGGTTATACTGGCCGGCTCGCCTGCCCCCAACAGCGGCTCGCCCGGCCGATTGACCAGCACCACCTCGATCTCCGGGATCTCCGAGAACGTCAAAATCGGATAGTGCTCCCAGTCGCGGCTGGTCACGCCCGTGCCGTCAAACGCCACCTCTTCCTTCAGCGCCCGGCTCAGCGACTGGATCACGTTGCCCTCCACTTGGTTCGTCACGCCGTCCGGGTTCACAATCAGGCCGCAGTCGTGCGCCACCACCACCCGCCGCACGCGCACCGCGCCCGTCGCCCGGTCCACTTCCACGTCGGCCACGCACGCTACGTAGGCGCCGGTGTTCTTGTACTGCGCCGCCGCCAGCCCCTGCCCCACGGCCAACTGCCCAATTGGACCGGGCGCGCCCGGCCAGCGCCACTTCGCCCTTTCAGCCGCCGCCGTCAGCACATCCCTGGCGCGCTGGTCGCTCAAATGCCGTAGTCGAAATTCCAGCGGGTCGGCAGCCGCCACGTGCGCCAGCTCGTCCATGAAGCACTCGTTGGCGAATGTGTTCCCCACGCCCCCCAGCGCGCGGAACGACGACGTGCGCAGCGGCGACCACGGCAGCCAATGCACTGTCACGCGCTGGTTGGCGAAGGTGTATAGGGTCTCCGCGTTGCGGTCGCCCCCGCCCAGCCGCACCGGCGGCGGCCCCATGTCCGCCCGCCACTGCGCGGCCAGCAGTTGCGCCGCCCGCCGCGGCCGGTCGGTGTGCGTGGGCGTCCACGCGTCGTATTGCCACGCCACCGCCCGGCCCTGCTCGTCCAGCCCGCCGCGCACCTCAATCACCATCGGCGCGGCCTTGGGCTCCCACGCAAATTCCTGCTCCCGCGACCACTGCACCCGCACCGGCCGGCCCACTGCCCGCGACAGCAAACACGCCTCCGCCGCCGCATCGTCGGACCCGTTGTGCCCATAGCCGCCCGATCCTTCCAGGTGCCGCACGCGCACGTGCTCCACCGGCAGGTCCAGCAGTTCGGCCAGCGCCCCGCGCAATGGGTGCGGGCCCTGCGTGCTCGACCACACCTCCACGCCGTCCACCTGCACGTCCGCCACCGCGCACGACGTTCCCATCGAGGCGTGCGCGTGATAGGGCAGGGCGTACGTTGCCTGCGCCCGCCGTGCCGCTCCCCTCAGCGCCGCGTCCACCTGGCCCTCTTCCCTCAACACAACTGCCTGTGCCGGCTGCGCTCTCAGCGCCTCGGCTAGCCCTGTCATGTCCGGCAGCGCCTCCCCGGCCTGCCACGTCACACGCAGCTCCCGCGCCGCGCGCACGGCCTGCTCTTCCCGTTCGGCCACCACGCCCACAAAGCTGCCCTGCCGCACCACGCGCACCACCCCCGCCACGTCCGCCACCGAATCTTCGTCCAGATCAATCAGCCGCACCCCCGGCCCCGGCGGAAACACCACCCGCCCATGCAGCATCCCCGGCAACCGCACGTCCTGCACAAAGCTGGGCCGCCCGGTCAGCTTCGCCTCCAGGTCCCTGCGCGCGCTCGAGACGCCCACCACGTGATACGCCTCTGACCGTTTCACCGGCGCATCCTCGCGCACTTGGCATTCAAAGGGCCGCCCGCCCTGCAGCTCAGCATAGGTGGTGCTTCGGTCCGGATGGCGGCTCACCGTAATCCGGCCGTCGTCCACCCGCAGCTCCTCGATGGCCGCATCCAGCCTATCGGACGCCGCCTCTAGCAGCGCCTGCCGCGCCGTCGCCGCCGCCCGCCGCAGCGCCGCGCCCGTGTTTTGCAGGGTCATGCTCCCGGCGGTGTAGCCCTCGTCGGGCGTCTGCGCCGTGTCGCCCATCACCATGCAAACCCGTTCGAGCGGCACGTCCAACTCCTCGGCCACGATCTGCGCCAGCGCCGTCCGCGTGCCGGTGCCCAGTTCCACCTTGCCCGTCCGCACGACCACGCTGCCATCGGCCTCGATCCTCAGCCAGCTATCCAGTTGGCTCGGGTCCGGGCTGGAGGCCGTCATGCCGTCAGCGCCTCCGCCGCCCGCCGCACCGCCCGCAGGATGCGCACATGCGCCCCGCACCGGCACAAGTTGCCGTCCAGCGCCTCGCGGATTTGTTGATCAGTAGGGTGGGGGTTCTTCCACAACAGCGCCGCGGCGGCGATGATGATGCCATTCGCGCAGTAGCCGCACTGCATGGCCTGCTCGTCAATGAATGCCTGTTGCAGCGGGTGCAACTCGCCGTCCGCGCTAAGCCCCTCCAGCGTGGTGATGGCGGCGCTCCCGACTTCCCCAATGGGCAGCCGGCAGGCGGACGTGGCTTTGGCCCCCACCAGTACCATGCACGCTCCGCACTGCTCCAGCCCGCACCCAAACTGCGGCCCGTTCAACCCCAGGTCGTTCCGCAGCACGTACAGCAGCGGCGTGTCAGCTTCGCATTCAAGGCTGTGCCTCCGGCCGTTGACGTTGATCTCGAATTTCACGAATCTCGCCTCCCCGCCCATTCTACCCGAGCCAGCCGCCACCCAAGTCTTTGGGCCGCGCCCGCCAGAGAAACCGCGCCTAAACTCGCCTGCGCCGTCTTTTCCCGTAGCGCGGGTGGTTTATCCCCCGCGACGGCGGTGGTTTTGCCGCCGAATCCGCCCCGCTAAGATAAGACGCGATTGCCCTGCCACGACTGCCTTCTTCCCACCGGCGCTGTCATTCCAAGGCCACCACAGTCCGCCGGAACTGGCGCGAGCCTGGTGCGGGTGAGGAATCCAGCCTTAAGCGCAAAAACGCCTGACCTGGCCCTTCCCCTATCCGCTAAGCTTGCGCAGGCAGCCTTGGTGCCTTTCGTTGCGGCGGTTTCCAACCGCCAGGCAACCACTGCGATGGCTCGTGCGGCCCTGCTCTTCTTGACACCCCAATCATCGCCCCCGTACAATGCCACTCAGGCCGGTCACCAGACCGGCATTTGTCGTCCTTCCACGGCTTGGAGGCCTTCATGGACTTATTGCAGTCGTCGCCCGCCCACCTCAGCGGGTGCCGCTCCCTCTGGTCGGCGCCCGCCCCGCACGAAGCCGATGCGCCGGGCCGGCGCATCCTCCATAGCCGCGACGTGCGCCTGCCTGGGCCGGCCACGCTCACGCGTCTCGGCCTGCGCCTCAGCAAGGGCTACATGAAATGCGGCAGCACCGCCGAAGCCGAGCGCGACTGGATCCGCGATCTCCGACTGCTGGTGAGCGATGGTGGCGACTGGCGTGTCGCCCTGGAACTCCGCGACCTCCCCTGTCCCCCCTCACCCGACGCCGTTCACTGGTACGACCTCAACGCGACTACCGCCTCCGCCCTCCTGCTCGAACTGCGCCGCAGCGGCGTGGATGATTGGTGGCCGGGATGGGATGTCGCGCTCGGCGGTGCCGTCCTCGAAGGCGATCTGCTGGGGGTACCTCCTCAGACTCCGAACACCGAACTGGCCTGCATCGCCTGCGACCTTTCCTCCCTACCGCGCGGCGTCCACGCCGAGCGCCGCGGCGTCGAAGTCCGCTTCCGCACGCGCTTCCTCGAGGTCGGATTCGATCTCCGCCGCGCCGCCTTCACGTATCTGTCCTGGGATAGCGACGGCACCGGCCGCACGCAGCGCAATCTGGTCAAATTGAGTGCGGCCGAGGGCACCCCGCCCATGCTGGCCGAATATCTGGCTCAAGGTCTGCGCCTGCACCCTGTGGCCGCGCCACCCATCGCCACCCAATCCGCCCACACCGCCCGCGGCACCGTCACCGTTCGCGGCAGCACGCTTGAATATGACCTCGATCTATCCGGCGCCGGCCAGCGCTATCGCCTTGCCTGGGAGGTGCACGAGGACCGTCTCCTCCTGCGCGCCGAGCGCCTCGGTGAGCGTCCCGTCCGCGCTTGGTCGAGCAGCGCCTGGCACCTGGCCTTTGATAGCCGCGTGATCCCCGTGGCCGCCCTCGGCGCTATCACCCGCACCGGCGAGACCGGCCTCATGCCACTGCCCGTCCTCATTCACGGCGCTGGCGTCGGCACCCTGCGGGTCACCTCCAGCGGCGGTCCCTGCCTCTGGCGCTCGGATTCGGTGCGCCCCTATTGCGCCGCGACCACCGGCGAGCTAAAGCTGGGCGAAGCCCCCCAGCCCGAAGGCGACTACCTCCTGCTCCCCGGCACGCATCAGGCGGAGGTCGTCTTCGCGGTCGAGCCTTTCGCGCCCGTCTGGAGCAATCCACACGTGCCCACCGATGTCGAGCGCGCCGTCCGCCGCCACCGCCTGTCCGCCCTCACCTACCGCCCCGACACCGCCACCTTCTCCAACAACAGCAACGGCGTCCACTACTACGGCTGCCTGGAAACCTGGTCGGCCATCGCCACGCGGACCGGCGAAGTCCTCCCCGGCCTCACTGGCCTGGACCTGCTGCGCGATACCCTGGAGCACTGGCTCGACGAAGCCCCCGCCTATGGCAGCGGCCGCACCCTCCTCCATGACCATCGCTACGAGGACGAGTACCTTCAGATTGGCGCGGCCGCCCTCCTTGGCCTGGCCGGGCACCTGCACGCTTCCGGCGACCTCGCCTGGGCCGGCCGCTACCGCCCCCAGATCGAGCGCGAATTGGCCCGCCTGCGTGCCCGCGACCTCGACGGCGACGGACTGATCGAGAGCCCGCATCGCCTCGGCCTCACCGGCCAACATCAGTGGAGCACCAACTGGTACGATGTCATCTCCTTCGGCTGGAAGTGCGCCTTCTCCAACGCCTACCTCTACGCCGCCCTGCGCCGCCTGGATGACGTCCTTCCCCGCGTTGGGCTCTCGTCGCTTGCAGAGGGCCTGGGGGATTGGGCCGCCCGCCTGCGCGCCGCCTACACTCCCACATTCTTCAACCCCGCGCCCGGTTGGCTGGCCGGCTGGCGCTGCAAAGCTGGTCATCTGCACGACCACGCCTTCCTCGCCATCAACGGGCTGGCGGTCACCGCTGGCCTCATCGAGCCTGACCTGGCCGCCTCGCTCGTCCGCCGCCTGTGGGATGAAATGGCCCGCGTTGGCTTCCGCGATTTCCGCCTCGGCCTGCCCACCACCCTGTGGCCCATCCCCGAGGCCGACATGGCCCTCTACCAGGCGGGCCGGCCCTTCGGCGACTACCAGAACGGCGGCGCTAACCATGCCCAGGCCTGCCACTTTGTGAATGCACTCTACCAGGTGGGGATGGCGGCCGAGGCCGACCGGGTGCTCAACGGCCTATGTTCCGCCCTGGCCGATGACACCGCCCTCGGTGGCGTGGACGGCGCGGGCGTGGACTGGCGGCGTTGGGACGGCACCCCCAGCGGCTACGAGGGTACGCTTACCGATCAGTTCGGCATCCTCGCGACAGCGATGGACCGATACGGCCTGGCCCCTGCGCCGCGCCCCGCCTAGCCCGCCAGGCGCATCTGTCATCACCGCTGCTGTGTATGATGTCATTCCGAGGCGGTTCTGGCCGAGGAATCTGTCTCGTTGCTGCTGTCTTCTCACTCCGCTGTGATGGCCATATTGCCCAGCACCCCCCACGACGCGCTGAACTGCGCCAGTGACCGCGTGTATGTCTGCCCCCCATCCAGCACACTGACTGTGTCCGCTCCGTATCCAACCACGATCACCGTGTGCTCGTACGCCGCCACCACCGTCGTGCGCCCGGTTGACGCCGCCGTGTACTCCGCCGCCGTGCCGTTCTGCACCGCCCCCACTACCCACACCATCACCGGGCGACCTGCCTCAATCTCCGCCCGCAGTGCCTCCCACGTCATCCCCGCCCTCGCCCGCGCCGGCACGCCATACGACCGCAGCACCGCCGCCACCGGCTCCGCATGGACCCCGTATGGCGCGGGCGGCGTCTGTCCCCACCACCCGTACACGTTCCCCACGAACCCGGCGTCCGGGTCATCCGAGACCGGCAGCCGGCCAAAGAATGCCAGTTCGTCAATCGCAAAACCGAAGTAGCCCGCCCAGTCCACTGCCGAGCGGCTCTCGCAGTCCAGCGGCAGCGCCTGCTCCCGCCCGGCGACGCTCAACAGCTTGGACGGCGTCGCGCCCGCGCCGCCCACCACCAGCGTCTGCCCGGCAAAGATCAGATTTGGATTGGCCAGCGCGTTCAGCCGCATCAGGTCGTCCACCGTCACCCCGAACCGTTGCGCGATCAGCCACAGCGTGTCGCCGCGCTGGATGACGTACAGGTCCGTGCCCGGCTCCGGCGGTGGCGCTGGGGCAGGGGGCGGTGTGGGGGCGGGAGGCGCTGGCGTGGCCTCAGCTGTTGTCCCCGGAATAACTAGCGTCTGCCCTGCGTAGATGTTGGTGCTGTACAGGCCATTGGCGGCCATGATCGTCTGCCAGCCCACCCCGTACCGCAGGCCGATCCGGAACAGATTCTCCCCCGGCTGCACCACGTGGATGATCTCGCCCGCCAGCGCCGTCCGCGGCCCCCACACCGTCAGCGCCAGTCCCACGATCAGCACACCCTTGAGCAGAACCCGCTGCCAGCGCTTCCCCAAAACCAGTGTCTCAGCCAGCATGTGTCCTCTTTCGTGCTTGGCCGCTCGCGCCCGCAATCCACTGCGGTCGTCCGCCAGCAAGGAGATTATACGCTTACCGCCTCGGCTCACGGCAGAGGTCCACCGATTGGGATAAATGTCATCCGATATCGGGAATACTGGCACTGTGCGGAACCGATCCCGTTGTCCATAGTGTTGGTGATTCGCACACTGGTGAAGGCCTCCCATGACGACACGCAGGCGGACTAGACCCATGACCGTAGCGGCGCCCTTGCCGGATGTGCCGCATCGCCGGCCCCGCCTGTCCATGCTCACTCGCGACGACTGTGAGCAGGTCCACCAGGCCTCCTGCCGCATCCTCAGCCGCACCGGCGTCAAGGTCTACAACGCCTGCGGCCTGGCCCTGCTCCGCGCGGCCGGGGCGTCCATCGACGGCGACCTCGCCCGCCTCCCGCCGGAACTGATCGAGGCGGCGCTCCAGACCGTTCCCCATTCCTTCACCCTCTACCGGCGCGGCGCCCAGGAGCCGGCCGTCGTCCTCGACGGCGCCCACAGCTACTTTGGCCCCGGTTCCGACACCCTCCGCTATCTCGATCCCCGCACCGGTCAGCGCCGCGACTTCCGCCTGAGTGATGTGGCCGATTGCGTCCGCCTGTGCGATGCCCTGCCCGACATCGGCTTCGTGATGTCGGTCGGCATCCCGCGCGACGTGCCCGTGGACCGCTCCTATCGGCACCAGTTTGCCGCCATGCTCCGCCACACCACCAAGCCGATTGTGTTTGTCTGCAACGACCGCGCCGACATCGAGGCCATCGGCGCGATGGCCGCCGCCGCGGCCGGCGGGCCGGACGCCCTCAGCCAGTATCCCACCCTCCTGCTTTACTCCGAGCCCACCACGCCCCTGTCCCACAGCCAGGAGGCGGTGGACAAGCTCCTCTACTGTGCCGAGCACCGTGTCCCGCTCACCCACTCGCCCGCGCCCATGATGGGCGGCACCGCCCCCGTCACCTTGGCCGGCGCGGTGGCACTGGGCAATGCCGAGATGCTCAGCGGCTTGGTGATGCACCAATTGCAGCAGCCCGGCGCGCCGTTCCTCTACGGGCACGGCGTCCACCACCTCGATATGAAGGAGATGATCAGCGTCTATGGCGCGCCCGAGTTCCAGCTTGCGCGCGTGATGGCGGCTGAGATGGGGCGCTTCTACCGGCTTCCGGTCTGGGGCTACGCCGGTCACTCCGATAGCAAGGTCCTCGATAGCCAGGCCGCCGCCGATACGCAGATGTCGGTCCTCGTGGCCTTGCTGGCCGGCACCAGCCTCAACCACGATGTCGGTTACCTGGAAAGCGGGCTGGCCGCTTCGCCCGAGCTGATCGTGCTTGCCGACGAGATCATCTCCGCCTCCCGCCGCCTGGCTGCCGGTGTCCGGCTTGACCCCGAAGCGCTGGCCCTGGACGCCATTCACGCCGTCGGCCCCGGCGGCGAGTTCATGAGCCACGATCACACCCTCGCCCACTGGCGCGAGCTGTGGCTCCCGCGTCTCTTCGACCGCCAGCGCCTGGAGCCTTGGCTGGAGCGTGGCGCCCGAAGCCTCGAAACGCGCCTCAAGGAGAAAACCCTGGCGATCCTGGACGAGCATCAAGCCCCGCCCTTGCCCGCGGCCGTTGACCAGGAGCTTGACCACATTCTCGCCGCGCGTTGAATATGCCCACTGACGAAGTGATTGCCAGCCTGTGTGGTGTTTGCCCCGCCGGGTGCGGCGTGGATGTGCACCTGCGCGACGGCCGCATCCATCACCTTACGCCCCGCCAGGATCACCCCCAGGGCCTCGTCTGCCCGCGCGGCGTCCAGGCTGCCTCCATCGTCTACTCTCCCGACCGGCTCCTCTTTCCCGAGCGGCGCCACGGCCCGCGCGGCGATGGCCTGTTCCACCGCATCTCTTGGGACGATGCCTATGCCGCCATCGTGGATGGCCTCCGCTCCATCGCGGCCCGCCATGGCCCCGAAGCCGTCGCCATCTACACCGGCCGCGGCAACTTCGAGTACGGCCTCAATGAGGCCTTCGCGCCCGCCGGCACCGTCGAGTCCTCCGCCAACGCCGTCCTCTTTCCTTTCGGTTCGCCCAACACCACCGGCGTCGGCTCCTTGTGCTACGCCGCCCACGGCATGATCGCGCCCCGCGCTTGCCTGGGCGACTACGCCCGCAACCTGTACGACGATCTCGAACAGGCGGACCTCATCCTCGTCTGGGGTGCCAACCCCGCCACCGCCTCGCCCCCGCTCAACCTGCGTCGCCTTCTGCGCGCCCAGCGCCGCGGCGCCTCGGTCGTCGTGATTGATCACCGCCGCAGCGAGACCGCCCAGGCCGCCCGCGCCGCGTGGATTGGCATTCGCCCCGGCACCGATGGCGCGTTGGCCCTGGGCCTCCTCCACGTCCTCATCGCCGAGGGCTTGTATGACCAGCGCTTCGCCCGCGACTGGACCCACGGCTTTGACGATCTCGCTGACTACGTTCGCGCCTTCACCCCGGAGGCAGTCGAACGCATCACCTGGGTGCCCGCCGATACCGTCTGCTCCCTGGCCCGCCGCATCGCCCTCGCGCGTGGCTGCTCCATCCTCACCTACACCGGCCTGGAATATGCCAACAGCGGCGTGCAAACCATCCGCGCCGTGCTCATCCTCCAGGCCCTGGCCGGCCACCTGGACGCGCCGGGCGGCAAGGTGTTTCGCATGCCCGGCCGCCCGCAATTGCACCGGCATCTCACCTCGCCGCCCCACGGCGCGCGGCCCCCCATCGGCGCGGACAAGTACCCCTTGTACTACGAAGTCCGCCGTGAGGCCCATGCCGCCGAACTGCCCCCTGCCATCCTCACCGGCCAGCCGTACCCCATCCGCGGGCTGATCGTCAGCGGCGCCTCCCTCCTCACGGCTTGGCCCAACCCGGCCATGTGGAGCCGGGCGCTCGCCTCGCTTGACCTGCTCGTGACCATCGACCGCTTCCCGACCCGCGATTCGCTCTACGCCGATATCCGCCTGCCCGCGGCCACCCTGTTCGAAACCGAGTCCTATGCTCAATTCGAGAACCTCATTCAACTCCGTCCCCGCGTGATCCCGCCCGTGGGCGAAGCCCGCAGCGACTACGTCATCTTTGCCGAGTTGGCCCGCCGCCTCGGCTATGGCGCGCTCTGGCCGCAGACCGAAGCCGGCATGATCGCAGACGCTCTGTGCGGTTCCGGCCTCAGCTTGCCCGCCCTCCGCGCCTCCCCCGACGGCCTCGCCCTACCGGAGCCGGAGATGCGCTACCACAAGTACGCCACCGGCGGCCTGCGCGCCGACGGCCAGCCCGGCTTTGAAACCCCTACTGGCAAGTTCGAGATCGCCTCCGAGTGGCTGCGCCAACACGGCTACCCGGCCCTGCCGGTCTACACTGAGCCTATCGAAGGGCCGCTGGCCGCCCCCGGCCTCGCCCGGCGGTTCCCCCTCGTCTTCAATTCCGGCGCGCGCGTCCAGGCGGACTTCCGCTCCCAGCATCACAACATCCCAGACCTGCTCAAGCGCCAGCCCTGTCCCCTGGTCACGCTCCACCCAGCCGATGCGGCGGCGCGCGGCATCGCGGCTGGCGACGCAGTCTATGTCGTCACCCCCCGCGGCCGCATCTGCGTCCGTGCCCGCCTCACCCCCGATATCGTCCCCGGCGTGGTCGAGGTCAGCATGGGCGGCGGTGGCATCGTGGGCCCGCTGGCCTGGCAGCAGGCCAACGTCAATGAACTCACCGATCCCGACAACCGCGACCCGCTCTCCGGCTTTCCCGTCTTCAAGGCCCTGCTGTGCGACGTGGTCAAGGCCCCCCGCCATGCCCTGGACGATCCCGACGCGCGTGGCGCTATCGCCGCCACGAAAGTAAAGGAGACGCTGCACAAATCGGACAATTCGGAGTGTTTTACTTAATGCCTGGCATTTCCTACACTGACACCAATTATCCACCGCCGTATAGGACACCGTTCCGCGCCGCCCAATCCGTGACCGCGCCTGTACCGATCAGGCTGGCCGTCTTTGGGCGTCACCGGACCGGGCATGGAGACCGAGCATGAGCCTCACCCAGCAGATCCAAATCGCCGTCGTCGAAGGCAACCAGGGCGCCACCGATCAACTCGTCCAGCAGGCCCTGAACGACGGTCACCTGCCTGAGACCATCCTGCGCGAGGGCCTCATTGCCGGCATGACTGATGTCGGCCATCGCTTCGAATGCGGCGAATACTTTGTCGCCGACATGCTCGTCAGCGCCCGCGCTATGAAGGCCGGCATGGCCCGCCTCCGCCCCCACCTCATCTCCAGCGACGTCAAGCCCGTCGGCAAAGTCGTCATTGGCACCGTCCAGGGCGACCTGCACGACATCGGCAAAAACCTTGTCGCCGTGATGCTGGAGGGCGCTGGCTTCCAGGTGATTGACCTCGGCGTCGACGTGCGCCCCGAGCGCTTTGTCCAGGCCGCCACCGAGCATGGCGCCGACGTGGTCGCGCTCTCGGCCCTGCTCACCACCACCATGACCAACATGCAAGGCGTGGTGACGGCGCTCAAGAAGGCCGGCCTCGACCAGGTCAAGGTCCTCGTCGGTGGCGCGGCCGTCAATCAGGCCTTTGCCGACCAGATCGGCGCCGACGGCTTCTCGCCCGACGCCGCCCTGGCCGCCTCCCATGCGCGCTCCCTGGTGGGCCGATGAGCCACATCCAGGCCATGCACCGGCACAAGCCCCGCGAGGCGCCGATGATTGCCGAACCCCCTCTGCCCAAGACGATTGTCCCGGGCCGCCCCAAGTGGCCGGGCACCCTCACCGACCGCGAGCGCTTCAACCGCCAGATGCACTATCAGCCGATTGACCGCTGCTTCAACATGGAGTTCGGTTACTGGGACGACAACTTCAAGCTCTGGCCGTTCTTCTACGAGAACGGCGTCACCAACAACGACGAGGCCGACCTCTACTTCAGCTTCGACCCGACCCCCCGCATCGAGGGCGAAATCTGGATGTGCCCGCCGTTCGAGGAGCAGGTGATCGAGGTCCGCGAAACGACCCAGGTCTGGCGCGACGTCAATGGCCTGCTGGCCGAGGTGCCCATCGACGATCACGACACCATCCCCCACTACCTCGGCTCCTCCATCACCACCCCCGACGACTGGCGAAGGGTCAAGGCCGAGCGCTTCCAGCTCGACCATCCCGCTCGCCAGGTGAACATCGCCGCCCTCCAGCGCCAACACCCCCCGGACCGCACCTACCCCCTCGGCGTCTGGGCCGGCTCCATGATCGGCAAGATCCGCGACATGCTCACCTTCGAGGGTCTCACCTACGCCATCCACGACTACCCGCTGATGGTCGAGGACATGGTCGAGACCTGCTGCCAGTTGGTTGAGCAGTTCCTGGATCAGGTACTGCCCCACTTCCGGTTCGACTTTGCCGGCGGCTGGGAGGACATCTGCTACCGGGGCGGTCCCCTCGTCTCGCTCAAGTTCTTTAACAACGTCGTCGTCCCCCGCTACAAGCGCATCAATGCCAAGTTGGCCGCTCACGGCATCGACATCTGGTGGATTGACTGCGACGGCGACGTGCGGCCCATCCTGCCCGGCTTCCTGGAGAGCGGCATCAACTGCCTCTTCCCCTTCGAGGTCAATAGCTGCACTCATCCTGGCGACCTGCTCCAGCAATACGGGCGCGACCTGCGCATCATGGGCGGCGTGGACAAGATGGCTCTCGGCGCCGGCCCCGCTGCCATCAAGGCCTATCTGGAGACCCTCGTCCCCTGGGTCGAGCGCGGCGGTTTCATCCCCTTCTGCGATCACCGCTGCCCGCCCAATGTCGCCCCCGACGACTACCTCTACTACCTCGACCTCAAGGAGCAGATGTTTGGGATGAAGGGCTAGCCCTGCCCACCACTGCGTACAGCGGGTCCCCTCGCCGCGGGCTGCGGTCGTGCGCGGTGATGTCCTCCCACGTCCCGGCCTCGCGCAGCCACTGCGCCACCAGCCTCACGTGCCCGGCGTCGTCCAGGTCCAGCCACGCCGCGATGGCCTTCGTGGGGAAGCACCGGTTGGAGAACGTGATCACCAGCGGCGCGCCCGGCCGCAGCACCCGCGCCGCCTCGCGCAGCACCCTCACCGGCTGAGTCAGATAGTCAACCGACACGCACATCGCCGCCCCGTCGAACTCCGCCGTGCCATACGGCAGCCGCGGATCCCGGTTCAAGTCGTGCACCACCCACTCGCTCAACTGCGGATTGGCTCCCAGCTCCACCGCATTCATCCCCAGCCCCGCCACCCGCCGATACTCCGCCTCGGCGGGCAAATGGCTCACCCAACTGCTCATCAGGTCCAGCACCGCCCCCCGCGCCGGAAAGTGCTCCCGGTAGAGCTGCGTCACCGCCGCGATCGCGCCCTCGTCAATGTGCGTCACCAGCCGCGCCTCGCGGTAAAACTCGTCGTCCGGTCTTTCATCCTCGCGCCGGTAAGCGCCGGGGGGCAGATGCAGGCTCAAAGGTTCCTCGCGGTTTGCGCTATACTCGCGCCCAGCTTACACCCAATCGCCCGCTTGGGCGTCCACCCCTAGACCGCCCTGCCGCACCGTCATTCCGAGGCGCCTTCTGCCGAGGAATCTCGGTTCTGACGGGCGCTTTTATACGAGGTAGATAGATGAACAAGGTTCGCTGGGGAATCCTGAGCACCTCCAACTTTGGCCTGGGATCATCCGTCCCCGCCATGCAGCAGGGCCGCCTCACCACGGTCACTACCATTGCCTCGCGCGACCATGACCGCGCCCGCGCCGCTGCCAAGAAGCTCGGCATTCCCAAGACCCACGGTTCATACGAAGCCCTGCTCGCCGATCCCGAGATTGACGCCATCTACAATCCTCTGCCCAACCACCTGCACGTGCCCTGGTCCATCAAAGCCCTCGAGGCCGGCAAGCACGTCCTGTGCGAGAAGCCCATCGCCCTGTCTGCCGCCGAGGCCCAGACCCTGGCGGATGCCGCCGCCCGCTTCCCTCGCCTCAAGGTCATGGAAGCCTTCATGTACCGCCACCACCCCCAGTGGCACCGCGCCCTCCAGATCGTGGCCTCCGGCGGCATTGGCGACCTCCGCACCGTCCACTCCCACTTTTCCTACTTCAACGCCAACCCCGCTAACATTCGCAACCAGGCCGATATCGGCGGCGGCGGCCTCATGGACATCGGCTGCTACAACATCTCCCTCTCGCGCCTTATCTTTGGCGCCGAGCCGCGCCGCGTGCTGGGCCTCGTCGAGTACGATCCGGTCTTCCACACCGACCGCCTGGCTTCCGGCGTCCTCGAGTTTGCCCGCGGCACCGCCACCTTCACCTGCTCCACCCAGCTCCACCACTACCAGCGCGTCAACATCTTCGGCACCACCGGCCGCGTCGAGATCGAAATTCCCTTCAACGCGCCCTGGGACCGCCCAACCCGCCTCTGGCACGCCCACGACGGCCAGACTGATGAGATCACCTTCGCCACCTGCAACCAATACACCATCCAAGGAGACCTGATGTCTCAAGCCATACTGAACGATACCCCCGTCCCCACTCCCATCGCCGACGCTGTGGCTAATATGCGCGTGATTGATGCGGTGTTCGAAAGCGCCCGGCGCGGGGCGTGGGTCGAAGGCGGTGCAGCATGACCAAGGTCGCTCTCATCGGCGCGGGCAGCGTCGTCTTCGCCCGCAACCTCTGCGGCGATATTCTCCTCACCCCGTCCCTGCGGGGCAGCACCTTGGCCCTCATGGACATCAACCCCGATCGCCTCGCCTGGACCAAAAAGGTTGTGGACCGGCTGGTGGCGCAGTTGGGCGTCCCGGCCCAGGTGGAGGCCACCCTCGACCGGCGTGAGGCCGTGCGCGGCGCGGACTTCGTCATCACCACCTTCCAGCAGGGCGGGCTCCAGGGCTGGGAGTCCGATATCGAGATTCCTCGCCGCTACGGCGTCGAACAGTGCGTGGGCGATACCCTCGGCCCCGGCGGCGTCTTTCGCGCCCTCCGCAGCATCCCCGTCCTCACCGGCCTGGCCGCTGACCTGGACGCCGTCGCCCCCGATGCCCTCCTCATCAATTACACCAATCCCATGGCCGCCAACTGCTGGGCCTACAACGTGATGACCGGCCGCCCGCACGTGGGCCTCTGTCACAGCGTCCAGGGCACCAGCGAGATGCTGTCGGAGTGGGTGGGCGCCCCCTACGCCGAGGTCAACTACCGGGTGGCCGGCATCAATCACCAGGCCTGGTTCCTGGAACTCCGCCACGGCGCGCAAGACCTCTACCCCCGCCTGCGCGACGCCGTCCGCGACCCTGCCCGCCGCGGCCTCGAGCCTGTCCGCATCGAGCTATTCGAGCACTTTGGTTATTTCGTCACCGAGTCCAGCGGCCACGCCAGCGAGTACTATCCCTACTTCCGCAAGACCGCCGCGATGGTGGACGACGAACTGGTCCCGCGCTTCACCAGTCCCGACAACTATTGGCTGGGCTGGGGCCGCACCGGCGGCTGCCTCGCGCACTGCATCGAGCGCGAAGAGCAAACCCTCGGCGCCGACCTGGACACGATCCCGCCCCCGGCCACCCGCAGCGCCGAGTATGGCGCCCTCATCATCGAGGCGATGGTCACCAACCAGCCCGCCCGCATCTATGGCAACGTCCCCAACCACGGCCTGATTGACAACCTGCCCGATGGCTGCTGCGTCGAGGTCCCCTGCCTGGTGGACGCCCAGGGTATCCAGCCCACCCGCATCGGCCGGCTGCCCGCGCACCTCGCCGCCCTCAACCGCACCAACATCAACGTCCAGTCCCTCATCGTCGAGGCCGCCCAACGTGGCGACCGCGACGCCGTGCACTACGCCGTCGCCCTCGACCCCCTCACCGCCGCCGCCTGCACCCTCCCCCAAATCCACACGATGGTGGACGAGATGCTGGCCGCCCAATCCCACTGGCTTCCCCAGTTTGCCTCCTAGAGCGGCCTCTGGTAAAGACGGGGCGGTGCCCCGTCTCATGCCAGCGCCCCGCCTCACAGCCACCTGCACCGCCACTCAAACACACAGCCGGCGCATATGCGCCGGCTGTGTCGAAACTCGCCCCCTGTTCTGTCGCCGCTGCAGGAGCGCGCTGCCCTATTACCGGGTTGCACGCGCGTTCTTGCGCGCCAACCACGGCTTGGTAGAGGCGCGTTGCACGTGCGATCCCCGGCGTGCGATGCTTACCCCCCTTGCATGTCTTTGGCCACGCTAGCGGGGTGGGGGGCTACGCTTGCGCCTCCACCGGCCCCGCCGGCCCCTTCCACGGACCATATACATCGACCCCCACCTGTTCGATCTTGGGCCGCACCGACCGGATGACCAGCCCCGGCCGCCCCACCGCCACCCCCGCCACCTGGTAGTTATGCGGGTCGCGCAGCCCCACCCGCACCAGCCGCCGCCACCGCCCGGCCCGATTCAGCGCCGAGCCGTGCACCGTCCACAGATGGAAGAACACCACGTCCCCCGCCTTGGCCGGCACCGACACCGACGCCTCCAGCGGGAACTTGTCTGTCGGCAAAAACGGCTCGTGGTCCGGCCCCGTGATGTGCTTCAGCCGGCCCAGCTTGTGGCTGCCGGCCAGGAACTTCAGGCAGCCGCTCTCCTCATCCGCATCATCCACGTGCACCAGCGCGTCAATGTAGCGCCCGTCCAGGTGCGGGTAGAACGGGTCGTCCTGGTGCATCGGGAACGGCGTCCCCGCGCCCGGCGCCTTGGCGTGCAGCGTGCTGTGATGCAGCTCCACGCACTCGCTCCCCAGCAGGGCGCTGGCCGCCTCGCCCAGCTCAGGCTTCGTCACCGCCCGCAGCCACGCCGTCGAGTAGTATTGCAGCTCGTGCAGGTGCACCAGCACCGCCTGTTTGTCCTCGTCCTCCCCCATGTACTCCTTTCGCCAGTCTCCCCGCCAGCCGCCCTCCCACACGGCGAAGTTGTCCATCATGTACTTCAGCTCGTCGCTCATCTGGCGGATCTCATCCGGCGAGTAGATCTGTTCCACGCGCAGGAAACCGTTCTCGTTGAAGAAGTCAATCTGTGCTTGGGTCAGCATCGCAAGGCGCTCCTTTGGGCCGCCTGGGCCGGAAGTTTAATCGGTTGCCCGCCAGCGCGCAATCGGCCTGCCAACCCGCAGATCTTGCTCGCCTCACCTGTTGGCTTCTCTCGCCAAGAACCCGCTGCCGAATTGGCGAAGCGTCCTGCGTCCACGTAGAGCCTGTCCTGAATGCAGGGAAGGATGGACGCGGCGGCCGAAGGCCTATAGGCGCGAATTTTGCGAAGCACCCCGGAACAACGTGGAGGGGCCATTCGCCGGCCGGGTGGGGGCCTTCCCTTCCTCTCAGCTATACTTACCCCCGGAGCATCCGACACCAACCATGGTCCTCGAACCCGGCCGCGTCATTGGGGGATATCGTCTTTTGGGCAAGCTGGGCGAGGGCGGCATGGGCGCCGTCTATCGCGCCGAGCAGCCCGCCGTCCATCGCACCGTCGCCCTCAAGGTCCTCTCGGCCAACTTCTCTGGCGACCCCGACGCCCTCGACCGCTTCCGCCGCGAAGTGGACATCATCGCCCAGCTTGAGCATCCCCACATCCTGCCCGTCTATGACTTCGGCGAGGTGGACGGCAGCCCCTACATCGTCATGCGCTACATGGGCGGCGGCTCCCTGCTCGACCGCCTCCGCGACGCCTCGCTCTCCCAAGAGCAAACCCTCGACATCCTCGATCAGGTGGCCCAGGCCCTCGACTTCGCCCACCAGCGCGACATTATTCACCGCGACCTCAAGCCCGCCAACGTGCTCCTCGACGAGAGCGGCAACGCCTACCTCGCCGACTTTGGCCTCGCCAAAACCATGGCCGGCTCGCGCGACCTCACCCAGACCGGCACCATCCTCGGCACCCCGGCCTATATGTCCCCCGAACAGGCCCGCGGCGACCGCCTGGATGCCCGCAGCGATGTGTATTCCTTCGCCGTGATGGCCTATCAGGCATTGGCGCGCCAGCTTCCCTTCACGGCCAACTCGGCCATGGAGTACATCCAAAAGCACCTCACCGAGGCGCCGGCCTCCATTCGCAACGCCATGCCCAGCTATCCGCCCGCGGTAGATGGCGTCTTGGGCAGCGCCCTGGCCAAGGCCCGCGAGGACCGCCCCACACGCACCACCGACGTCATGCGCGGCCTCCGCGCTGCCCTCACCGGCACGCCGCTCCCAGTTCCCGGCGCGGCCGCCTCCCCCACCGTGGTTGAACACACCCGCTCCGCACCCACCTATGCGGAGGTTCGCCCCGCCTCCGGCGTTGCCGCCACGGTGATTGCACCCGTTGCCCCGTCCGTGCCCGCCCAGCCTGCGCCCGCCCAACCCGCCCCTCGGCCCAGCCGCGCCATTTGGGGTCTGGCTGGCCTCGGGGCCCTCGGCGCCATTGGCCTGTTGGTCGTGGCGGCCGTGGTAGTTGTGTATCTGCTCTGGCAGGGCCGCGGCCCAAGCGTCACCACTTACCCCGTGGGCGATGCGCCGCGTGCCCTTCTGGCCCAGGGCGATACCCTCTGGGTCGCCAACTTCTTCGACAACAGCCTCACCGCCCTGGATGCCGCTGCCTGTGCCGCCGCCGCCGATTCTTGCGGCGCAGCCCGGGGCTCTTTTCCCGTCGCCGACCTGCCCGTGGCCCTGGTTGCTGACGGTCAGCGCCTGTGGGTCGCCAGCGCCCTCAATCGCACCCTCACCGCCTTCGACCCAGAGGCGGGCGCGGCCGTCGATCAATACGGTTTGCCCCATGTACCCAGCGCCATGCTCCTGGCCGGCGACTGGCTCTGGACCGCCAACGACATCGCCGGCACCGTCACCCGCATTGGGCTAGACGGCAGCGTGATCGCCAGCTACCCGGTCGGCAACGGCCCCGTGGCCCTGGCCTACGACGGCGCGTCGCTCTGGGTCGCCAACCAGTCCGACAGCGCGGTGGTCGCCCTCTCGCTCGAAGATGGCGCGATCCAGGCGACCTACGCTGTGCCAGGCCGGCCCAGTGCCCTCGCCCTCGACGGCCAGCAACTCTGGGTCGCCCTGCGCGACCAATCGGCCGTTGTCGCCCTCGATCCCGCCACCGGCGCCGAGGCGGCCCGCGTGCCGGTCGGCGCTGGGCCGGCGGCCTTGCTCTTCGATGGCCGCACCCTGTGGTCTGCCGGCCAGACCGCCAACACTGTCACCCGCGTGGACGTCGAGACGGCGCGCGCATTGCTCACCGTCCGCGTCCCCGGCGGCCCGTACGCCCTGGCCTGGACGGCCTGCGGCGCGGGCTGCGGCGATCTGTGGGTGGCCGCCGAGGCCGGCGACGCCGTCAGCCGCGTGCGCGTCGAGGACGACTGAACGCGTGGAAACACAGCGTGCGCCCGAACCCTTGCGCCCCGGCGATGTGCCAGCCATCCCCGGCTTCCGGCTGCTCGGTATTTTGGGCCGCGGCGGCATGGGCGTGGTCTATCGCGCCGAGCAGGCCAGCCCCCGCCGTCCCGTCGCCGTCAAGCTGCTCAACGCCGCCACCACGCCCGAGCGCCTGGCCGCCTTTCGCCGCGAGGCCGCCCTCATCGCCGCCCTCGAGCATCCCCACATCGTCCCCCTGTATGCCTTTGGCGAGCATGAAGGTCAGCCCTACCTTGCCCTGCGCTGGCTGCGCGGCGGCAGCGCCGCCGACCGCGTAGGGCAGGGCGCTCTGCCGCCCGCGACCGCGGCCGCCTGGATCGCCGAGACTGCCGCGGCCCTGG
Organism: uncultured Anaerolineales bacterium; assembly: GCA_964497615.1. Lineage (GTDB taxonomy): Bacteria > Chloroflexota > Anaerolineae > Anaerolineales > UBA6663 > CAZCEC01. Next base: position 82,495 of record CAZCEC010000001.1, read on the forward strand.
ATTTCGCCCACCAGCGCGGCCTGGTCCACCGCGACGTCAAGCCCAGCAACATCCTGCTCGATGAGGCCAGCCACGCCTATCTCACCGACTTCGGCATCGCTGGCACCCTCACCGACCCTGCCAGCGGCCAGGCGCTCGGCAGCGCCGCCTACATGTCCCCGGAGCAGGGCGGCGGCGAAGCCGTGGACCACCGCGCGGACATCTACGCCCTGGCTGTCACTGCGTTTGAGTTGTTGACCGGCCAAAAACCCTACACCGCCGAAACCCCCCTCGGCGTCATCGTCCGCGCGATCCACGACCCCATCCCTTCGGCGTCCGCCCTCAACCCCGCCCTGCCCGCCGCCGTGGATGCCGTCATCGCCCGCGGCATGGCCAAGTCAGCCGCCGACCGCCCCGCCACCGCCCGCGCCTTCTCCCGTGATCTCGCCGCCGCCCTGGAGCGCATCGCGCCGGCAGATAGAACAGCCGCTGCCTTGTCGCCCGCCCTGCCTTCACCTGCCACCCTGCTCGCGCCGGCCGCGGCGATCCCGTCTGCCGAGCCCGCGCCCTCCCCACGTCCCCCCATCCCCGGGCGCTCTCGCCTGGGCCTGGGGATAGGCGCCCTTGCGGTAGCGGCCTGCCTCGTTGTAACCTTTCTGCTTGCCGGCGGGGTGGGATTGGCTGCCATCCTTGGCAGCCCCACTGCCACAGTTCCGTCGACCACTGCCACCGTGCCTACTGGCCCCACCATCACCGCCCCGCCTGTGACCTGGCTTCTGGTAGACGACTTCTCCGACCCCGAAAGCGGCTTTCCGACCTTAACGGACGAACAGGGCAGCGTCGCCTACTCCGATGGGGTTCTCCTATTCACCGTGCTGGTCGAAGAAGTTGAATGGCGCCCGCCCTCCCGGCGTGTGGACGCCCAGGACGTGAGCGTGACCGTCCTCTCCACCCTGCGCTCCGGCCCTCCCCGCAGCGAGTGGGGCATCCTGTGCCGCTGGCAGGACGGCGACAACCACGTGGCGCTGGCGGTCAGCGCGGCCGGTCAGGCCGGTATCTGGCGCAAGGCGGCCGGCGAGGTTGAATGGCTCGCGCCCTGGGCGGAGGTGGATAGCGCGCTCCTTGGCCGCGGCGGCCAGCTCACCCTCACCGCCACCTGTGCCGGCGACTCCCTGCGCTTGGAAGCCGGTGGTCAACTCCTCGCTGAAGCCGCCGACCCCGCCCCCACCCCCGGCGACATCGCCCTGCTGGCGCGCCTCCTCGAACCCGGCGAGATGATCGTCGCCTTCGACGACCTCCTCGTCACCGAACCCAGGTGAGTCGTTACGGGATCGAGTAGCTCACCAGCGTCGTTGTGCTCGCAGAGCCATCTGACGTGCTGATCGACTGTACCATTCCCACGCCATACGCCAGCCAGTAGGTGAAGGAACTGGCGAACTCGGTGCCCGCCAGGCCTGCCGAGTTGATTACAGTCACCGACGTGCCGTCAATGCGCACCGACTCCACCGTGCCCGCTATGCTTTCGATGGCCTCCAGTCCGGTCACCGACAGGTTCTGCGACGTGAACGTTGTCACGCTGCCTCCTTCGCCGGCAGCGCTGATGGCGTAGCTGTGGCTCCAGGCAGTTCCAGGCAATAGTTGCTCCGCCGGCAGCAGCCAGACGCCCTCGCTCGACACGACCTCGAAGTCGACGCCTTCTGCGCCGCTGACACCCACGTTGCCGTAGTCATAGGACAAGATGCCGTCGCGCGTGCACGTCCAGTGATACGCCAGGCTGACATCCGTCATCGCCATGTTTAGGGTGGCGGAGGCGTTGTCCAGGTCGCCGCTCACCTCAGTCACCGACCAGGAGTAGGTGCCGAATTCGGAGGCGTATTCCCACGTCGCGCCCAGCCGCAGCGGGAAGTACGGATGGTCGCATGCTGTCTGCGACTGGTACCCGCCCGCCTCCGCGGTCGGCTCCGCCGTGGCCGGCAGCGGAGTGGGCGTTGCTTCGCCCGGCTCTGGCGACGGGGTGGCCGTTGCCTCGACCGCCGCGGTAGGCTGTGGCGTGGGCAGTTCCGCCACGCGCGTTGCCAGTGCCTCCGGCGTCGCCAGCGCCAGCACCCGGTCCAGCAGTTCCACCGTGTCCTCATCCACGTAGGTCTGGATAGCGTCCAGGATGGCGCGTAGTTCTTCTTCTGTGTATGCGTTGAAGTATGTCCCGCCGCCGTCTTCCACCGTCCCCTTGATATCGGCCAAATCCTCGTCCGGCACCTGGAACCCCACGACGAACAACTGCAATTCAATGCCCGCGTTTTCCGCCTCGCGCGCGATCAGCTCGCCCGCCTCCGGGTTGCACGAATCCACGCCGCCTGTCACCACCACCAGGCTGTGCGGCCCGGCCGGGTCCGATAAGTCGCGAATCGCGGCGATCATCGCCTCGGCCAACGCCGCGTCCGCCGCCGCCCCCGCCTCCAACCTCAGCGCCTGATCGGAGATCTGCCCCTGGTTGGCGGGCGCCAGCGGCACTAGCAGATTCGTGTCCTGGCACGCCACCGGCACCGCGCCGTTGCCAAACACCCGCAGCCCCGCCGTCACGTCCGGGTCAGCCGGCCGCACGATCTCCGCCAGCACGCCCTGTGCCACCTTTAGCCGCGTCGCTTCGCCATCCGCCCCGGCCGCCGGCAGCGTCATCCGCGGCGAAGCGTCCAGGATGTACTCGACCGCCGGCTGATTGCCCCGCTCCGGCTCGCGCTGGTTGAACCACAGGTAACCGCCGCCGGCCACGCCAACTATGCACAGGCACAGCGCCAGCACCGCGCAGCCCGCGCCACTCAGGTACAGTCCCCGTCTATCTTGCTTCGGCGCTGTCGATTGTGTCGCCATATCGCCTCTCCTTCTTTCTCACCCGCTTCCGCGCTCACATCCACCGCATGACTTGCCATCAATCCCGTTCCGCATTCGTCCCTGAGTCTATCACGACCTCCCAACAAACACGCAAGCCTGCCGTGCTCGCTCACCCACCCCAGCCCATCCCCTCGAACCCATCTGTCAACGCACCGCCTGTAATTCGCTTGCTCCAGTTGCTCCTGCCAGGGTCGGCCCATTCTGCTGCCCCTTGACTATCTAGATCATATGTTCTACAATCTTCCACATGCTCCTCCCGACTCCACCTTGCCTCCAGATCAGGCCTCATCGCCAGCCCCGTCATTGCACTTCATCCTTCATACTTCTCTCTTATGTCTTCTCTGACCGCTTTGACCAGGTTGAGTGCATACCCCGAAAGCTCGAACGAGATATATTCGCACATAATGCTATACTCGCCCCACACATCCATCACAGTCGAGGCGAGTCATGTCCACCAACCCCATCGAAGTCCACGACCCTGCCATCCTGGCCCAGGCCCGCGCCGTGCTCGACGCCTGCCGCACCGGTGTCGAAATGGGCCAGGCCGTCCTGGCCGCCGTCAAGCGCAACGAGACCTGGCGCGGCGAGCAATGCATCAACTTGCTTGCACCCGAAGCGCCCACCAGCCCCACCGTCCGCGCCCTCCTCGCCTCCGAGATCGGCACCCGCGCCGCCGAGGGCCACATTGGTTCCGTCCAGCGCTGGTTCGCCGGCACCCGCCACATTGACGAGGTCGAAGCCCTCTGCGTCGAGTTGCTCAAGCAGTGCTTCCGCTGCCGCTATGCCGACCACCGCCTCATGGGCAGCATGTTGGGCAACATGGCCGTCTACTACGCCCTCGCCCAACCCGGCGACGTCATCATGACCGTGGCCCAGCCCTACGGCGGCCACTCCAGCAACCGCGTGGATGGCCCCGCCGGCCAGCGCGGCCTCAAGATCGTGGACATCCCGATGGACCCGGTCGAGTTGATCGTGGACCTCGACCTCTTCACCCGGATGGCCCCGCTGGTCCAGCCCAGAATCGTCACCCTCGGCCTCTCGATGACCCTTTTCCCCCAACCTGTCCGCGAGATGAAGTCCGTCCTCGAGGGGTGGGGGGGTAAGCTCTTCTTCGACGGCGCCCATCAAGCCGGCCTCATCGCGGGCGGCCAGTTCCAGGATCCGCTGGCCGAAGGTGCCGATGTCCTCACCGGCTCCGCTGGCAAGACCTTCGGCGGCCCTCAAAGCGGCATGCTGCTGTGGAACGATCCCGCCCTCACTGTGCCCCTCACCCACGCCGTCTTCCCCGTCCTCGCCGCCACCCATCAGGTCAACCGCGTCGCCGCCCTCGCCGTCGCCGCCGCCGAGATGATCGCCTACGGGAAGGACCTCATGGCCCAGATCGTCCGCAACGCCCACGCCCTGGCCCGCGCCCTCGACGAGCGCGGCCTGCGCCTCCTGGGCAAACACAAGGGCTTCACCACCACCCATCAAGTCATCGCCGACGTCCGCCCCATGGGCGGCGGCCTGGAGGTCGCCCACCGCCTCGCCCGCGCCAACCTCATTACCAACAAGAACCTGCTCCCGGACGACCAACCCGCCGATTGGGACACCCCCAGCGGCCTGCGTATGGGCACTATCGAGGTCACCCGCCTCGGCATGCAGGAACCCGAAATGGCGCAGATCGCCGCCTTCATGGCTCGCGTCCTCATCGAGCACGAGCCGCCCGAAAGTGTCCTCGAAGATGTCATTGACTTCCGCGCCCCCTACCAAAAGTTGTTCTATTGCTTCGAGAATGGAGTGCCGCAGGTTGGTGTATAATTTGGTGTATAGATGGAGACTGCCATGACAGACATGGTCCGCAAGCAAATCTATATGCCAAAACGCCAGCAAACTCAGGTGAAGCGGGCGGCCAAAGCCCAGGGTGTCAGCGAGGCGGAATACATCCGGCGGGCGATTGACCACCAGTTGGCGAGGGGGACCGCTGGTTTTCCACCCGATCCCAAAGCCTGGGATCGCGCCCTGGCCATAATGGAAGGGCTGTTGGCCGAGGCGCCCCTCCCTAATCGGCGTCGCAATTGGACGCGCGATGACTTGTATGAAGATCGGGGGTTGCGTCATGACCGCCGTAATCGTTGATACCAACGTCTTGGTGTACGCGCATGACAATGGCGAACGGGAAAAACAACGTCAGGCCATTGACCTGCTCCGCCGCCTCGAGGTGAGCGGTATCGGCCGGTTGCCCGCACAGGTCTTGTCGGAGTTTTTCAATGCGACTACCAGGGGCAGGTCCTCTATCCTTACCGTGTCGGTGGCCCGGAGACAGGTAGAGAACTTCGCCCTCACCTGGACCGTCTTCGATACCACGGCATTGGTGATCCAAGAGGCCGCGCGCGGTGTCGAGGACCACAAGCTCTCATTCTACGACGCCCAAATCTGGGCTTGTGCTCGCCTTAATCAGGTCAGTGTCGTATTCAGCGAGGACTTCACCCCCGGCGCCCAATTGGATGGTGTGCGTTTTGTTGACCCATTCGCGCCGGAGTTTGATCTTGCGCCCTGGGTTAGCTAGGCCAGAACCCAATCAGCCCGCTGGCTGCCCCTCCGAGATCTGATCCGCCGCTGCCGTCGCCTGCCTAGTCGGCTTCACCCGGTTCTAAGTCCACACCCACCCTCGCCCCCCTCACGTCGTTCCCCCTCACCTCCACCTCCCGCGACCTCGCCACCCGCAGGAACGTCCCCGTCCCCGCCTGCGCCGTGCAGTCCCGCACCACGGCCCCGTTCACGCCGTTAAGCTGAATCGCCGCCGCCTCCGACCCCGCCAGCGCCTGCCGCGCCGACACGCCATCAAGCGTCAGCCCTTCCACGTTGCTCACCGCCAGCGCGCCCTGCCAGTGATCGGCCGTGGGCGCCGCCCATCGAATCTCCACGTCCTTCAGCCTGAATTTGCGGGCATTCTCCACCGTCAGCGCGTGCGGCCCTTTGTGCCACGGCGCCTCCGGGTCCGCGTCTATCGTCAGCCGCACATTCTCCAATGTCATATTCTCCAGCGGCGAGTCCTTGCTCCCATGTATCACGCTCGGCCCCGGCCCATGCGCGATGATGTTCGACAACGTCACATTGCGGATGGCGCCTACCGGCGGCTCCTTCTCCTTGTCCCAGTTCAGGTGCATCTCACTGCGCCTGATCAGGTTGAAGTGCAGCGGGTCGCCGTCTCCCCACCAGAACCACTCGAACCGCCGGCACTCCACCGTGCAGTTGCTGATGACCACGTTCTCCACCACACCCCCGTCAAAGACCATGAACGCAATCCCACGGTTGGAGTTGGTGATCACGCAGTTGTCAATCGTCACATTCCGGATCGCATTGAAATTGCAGTCGCAGAACTTGATCGCGCTCGACGATGACGACAGCCGGCAGTTGGTGATGGTGATGTTCTCGCACGGCAGCGCCGGCCCATAAATCGTGTACGAGTAAAACACGATCGCGTCGTCGCCCGTCTCGATCGTGCAGTTGGCAATGCGCACATCGCGGCAGCCGTCCGGGTCAATCCCATCCGCCCACACCCCGTCGTCCTGCGTCGTGTAGATGTACACCCCGTCAATGTCCACTCGCTCGCAGTCGTACAGGTGCATCGTCCACGACGGCGAGTGCAGGAAGCTCAGGTGCTCGATGTGCACGTCCTGGCAGTGCAGGAACAGCACCAGATGCCCCACTGACGTGTCGGTCGGGTACGCCCGCATGAGTGGCACGCCCGCCTGCTCGGCCAGCCGTTGGTTGGCATAGATGTTGTAATCGATCCACTCCGTCAGCCGCCGCTCGTACGCCGCCTGCCCGTCAATCGTCCCCTGACCCTCCAGCGCGATGTGCGCCGCCCCGTCCGCGTAGAACAGCGCCCGCTTGGGGAAGTGGCTGGGGTCCTTGCTGGAGTAAATCGTCGCCCCTGCCTCGACGTGCACCCGCACCCGGCTCCGCAGTTCCAGCGTGCCCGTGGTGTACGCCCCCGGCGGCACATACACCGTCCCGCCGCCCGCCGCCCCACAGGCGTCAATCGCCGCCTGCAGCGCAGCCTGCGCATTATCCTCCTTCCGGCCCGTAGCCCCATACGCGCGCACATTGAAAACCGCCGGGAAGGGGGACACAGTCATCCTTCATCTCCTCAGCCCCCAATAACCCCCCATTTGACAGGATCATATACAATATATACCCAAGTGCGCAATTTGCGATTCCAGCCAAAACCCGGCTATCCTGCCGATCATCCGGAGTGTCTGCCATGGCCGCCTTGACCGAAGCGCAGTTGGACCACTTCCACCGCGAGGGCTACGTTGTGGTGGAAGGCTTGTTTGATCCCGTCGTGGACCTCGACCCCGTCATCGCCGAGTATCACCTGGCCCTCGACCAACTGGCCGCCGACCTCTACGCCAAGGGCCAGATTTCGTCCCTCTACGGCCACCTGGACTTCGGCCACCGCATGATGGCCATTGTCCAGGAGAGCGGCCACACCCACGCCCAATACTTCGATTTCTCCCTCCACGGCGCCGCCGTCACCGATGAGACCAAACTCTGGGTCGGTCCGGAAGTCTTCAAGGTCCTGCGCAGCCCGCGCCTCCTCGACGCCGTCGAAAGCATCATCGGCCCCGAGATCTACTCCAACCCCGTCCAGCACGTCCGCCTCAAACCCCCGGAGAAGATCACCCCCCGCGACGCGGAGGGCCGCCTGCTGCTCACCAAGACGCCTCCCCACCAGGACAACGGCGTCGTCCTCCCCGAGGCCGATCAGACCGACATGCTCACTGTGTGGTTCCCGCTCTGGGATGCCACCATCGAGAACGGCTGCATGATGGTCTGGCCGCGCAGCCACCGTCAGGGCCTCATCGACCACTGCCCGCGTTACGATGGCCTCCAGGTGCCCGGCCAGCTCGTCCCGCCGGGGGCCGTGTCCCTGCCCATGCGCCGCGGCGACGCACTCTTCATGACCAAGCTCACCCTGCACGCCTCGCATGCCAATCTCAGCGATAACATCCGCTGGAGCTTCGACCTGCGCTACAACCCCATCGGCCAGCCTACCGGCCGCGGCTACTTCCCCGGCTTCGTGGCCCGCAGCCGCGCCCACCCCGAGACCGAACTTCACGACCCCGCAGTCTGGGCGCAGATGTGGTACGACTGCCGCCACCACCTCGCCACGCAGGGCGCCGGCCCCTTCAACCGCTGGAGCGCCGAAAGCCCGGTCTGCGCCTGAACATGCCCCGCCTCCTCAACAAAGTTGCCATCGTCACCGGCGCCGCCCATGGCATTGGCCGCGGCACCGCCGACCTCTTCGCCATCGAGGGCGCGGCGGTGCTGGCCGCCGACCTCAACGCCGAGGCCGGCCAGCAGACCGTCTCTGCTATCCAAGCTCGGGGCGGTGTGGCCGAATTCCAACCCGTGGACGTGCGCTCGCCGGCGCAGGTGATGGCGATGGTGGCCGCCGCCGTGGCCCGCTGGGGCGGCCTCGACATCATCGTCAACAATGTCGGCGTCGCCATCGCTGGCGCCGCCGCCGAGATGTCCGAGGCCGATTGGAACGCCGTCCTTGATGTCAACCTCTCCGGCGTCTGGCGCGGCATGAAATATGCGATCCCGGAACTGATCAAGCGCGGGGGCGGCGCCATCGTCAACATCAGTTCACTACAAGGGCTATTGGGATTTCGCGGCTGGGCCGGCTATGCCGCCAGCAAAGGCGGCATCAACGCCCTCACCCGCCAGGCCGCCATGGAGTACGCCGCGCAGGGCATCCGCGTCAACGCCATCGCTCCCGGCCCGGTGATGACCAACATGAACGCCGCCCAGATGGCCGACCCTGCGCAGCGCGATGAAATCATGGCGAACATCAAGGCCGCTTACCCCCTCGGCCGCCCCGGCTACCCCGCCGATATCGCTGCCCTGGCCCTCTTCCTGGCCTCCGACGAATCCTCCTTCATCACCGGGCAGGTCTTCGTCAGCGACGGCGGCCGCCTGGTCCGTGGCGATTAACTCCGCCCCAAGTTAATGTCATTCCGAGGCGCCCTTTGCCGAGGAATCTGTTTCGTCTCGACGCCTATGCCCCAACCTTTCGCCCCGCCAGCTTCGCCACCGTTGTCATGTTCCGCATCGTCGCCGGCCCCCTAATCGCCCGCTCCAACATCGCTCCCGTGAACTCCGATTCGCCGATGCGCCGCCGCCGCAGCCAATACACCTCGCGCCCCTCGTGATGAAAGTCATCAATCGGGTTGCGCAGCGCCGCTAGCGCGCGGCGCGCGGGCGCATCCAGCGCCGTTTTCACAAAGGCGACGTACAATCCATCCTTGGCCGCGGGGTCATAGTCCGCGAACGGGCGCCGGGCCGCAATTGCGGCCACCTCCGCCGGAGTGCGAATGAACGTTGCCACCTCATACCCCAGCTCAGCCTGCAAGGCCCCTTCAATCGTCTGCTCCAGCGGTCCCGTCTTCCGCGCCGTCGCGTCAAATAGCACGTTGCCGCTCGCAATGAAAGTCTCAACGTCAGTGAAGCCCATCGACTCCACTAGGCTGCGCAGCGCCGCCATCTTCACCGTGTGGCCGCCGACGTTGATCGCACGCAGGAAGGCGATGTACCGAGGCATCGCATGATTATACTCAGACGCTCGCTGCGTCTTGCCCTGGGGCTGGCCCTGACCGCCTGCCAGGCCGCGCCGACCCTAGTCGCCACCGTCGCCCCGCCCACCGCCTCCCCCCGCGTGTCGGCCTCAACTGCGCCGCCCACCCTCGCCTCTACGCCCTCCGCTCCTCCACCAACCGCGCCCCTGCCCACTTCCACACCGCCACCCACGGCCACGCCGCTCCCGCCGCCGCACTACGACCTCGCCGCCAATCTGAACCTCGCGGCCCACACCCTGGCCGTCACTGCTTCCATCCACCTCGTGCCCCCGGCCTCAAACGAACTGGTCTTCAACCTGAACCCCTTGCAGCAGGCCCAACTTGCCCGCCCCTTGTCCGCTGTGCTCGATGGCATGCCGGTAGAGCCGCTTGTGGACGGCGTTTGGGTGCGCCTGCCCCTACCCGAAAACCGCCTCGCTGGCCAGCCCGCCCGCGTCGAGTTTCGCTATGAACTCCTGCTTCAGCCCATTGACCCCTGGGCCTGGGGTTGGCGCGGCACCCTCGGCCACACCGCCCGCCAGGTGAACCTGGGCGACTGGTATCCGGCCTTGGCGGTATACGACCCGGTCCTTGGCTGGAGCACGCCTCTGCCCTCTTCCCTCGGCGAATACGTTGCCACCCCCTCCGCCGACTACACCGTCAGATTGGGGGTGTCCGGCGCGGGGGGGCCAGTCACCGTCGTTGGCAGCGGCAGCCCGCAACCCTGCGGCAATGGCTGGTGCGCGTCCCTCGCGGGCGCCCGTTTCGTGGCCTACACCGTCACCGACGCGATGCAGTCCCTGACCGTCGCTACCACCACCGGTGTCACGGTCACCTCCGTTTTCATGCCCGAACACGCGGCGGCCGGCGAGGCGGCCCTCCAGGCCGCGGCCGGCGCCCTCGAAACGTACGCCGAGCTGTATGGCCCTTATCCCTTCGCCACCTTCGTCCAGATTGAAGGCGACTTTTACGACGGCATGGAATACTCCGGCGCCAGCTACGTCGGCTACGGCTACTACGCCGAATACGACGGCACGCCCAACAACTTGCTCACCCTCATCAGCGCCCACGAGGTCTCGCACCAATGGTGGCACACCCTGGTGGGTAACGACCAGGCCGCCGAGCCTTGGCTGGACGAAGCCTTGGCGACCTACTCCGAATTGCCCTTCCTGGAGGCCCATCATCCCGCCTCCGTTCCCTGGTGGTGGGCCTTTCGCATCGACTGGTTCGCGCCCGCTGGCCCCGTGGACAGCACCATCTACGACTATGGCGACTTTCGCGGATACGTGGACGCCGTCTACCTGCGCGGCGCCCAAATGCTCCATGCCATGCGCGCCGAGCTGGGCGACGACGCCTTCTGGGCCTTTCTGCGTGCCTACGCTCTCAGCCGTCGTGGCCATATTGCCCATGGGCCGGACTTCTGGGACGCCTACACCATCGCTGGCGGTGACCCCGCCTCCATCCAGGCCGACTTCTTCCAGGGTCCATAGACCTACCCTGCCGATTTGTCCAGGCCCAGCCTCCGGCGGCCAGGGCCTATAATGGCTGCAGGACTTGCGCGGGCCACGACTGGAGCACAACACCGATGATGGGCTTTCATGGGAGCGGCGGGGGGGGAATCTTTTTCAGTATGATGCGCGGGACTGACGAGCGGCCCAAGGTCACTTGGGCGTTGCTCCGCCGCGTTCTGCGTTATGGCCGGCCCTACCGCTGGCAGATCATGGCCATGTTGGTCATGATCTTGACCTCCGCCGGCCTTGGCCTCGTCACGCCCCTTGTCCTTCGCGACCTGATCGACCGCACCCTGCCGCAGGGCGATTCGTCCCGGCTGAACGGGCTGGCGCTGGCGCTCATCCTGATTCCGGTGTTTTCCAGCCTGATCGGGATCGTGATTCGGCGCACCAACGCACGCATCGGCGAAGGCGTGATCTACGACCTGCGCGTGAGCCTGTTCTCGCACCTGCAGCGCATGTCGCTGCGGTTTTTCACCAACACGAAATCCGGCGAGTTGATGAGCCGCCTGAACAACGACGTGGTCGGCGCGCAGAATGCCATCAGCAACACGATCGTCAACATCATCACCAGCCTCGTGCAGACGGTGGCCCTGCTCATCGTCATGTTGATCCTCGAATGGCGCCTGACCCTGGCCGCCGTCGTCATCATGCCCCTCTTCGTGCTGGCCGCGCGCCGCCTTGGCGGCGCCCTGCGCGACATCACCCGCGCGCAGATGGAAGCCAACGCCCAGATGAACGCCATGATGAATGAAACTCTCAATGTGGGCGGCGCGCTTCTGGTCAAGCTGTTCGGCCGCATCCCCACCGAGACCGACCGCTTCCGCGAGCGCGCCACCCTGGTGGCCAGCCTCGGCATTCGCCGCACCGTCATCGCCACCATCTTCTTCGTCGTGGTGGGCCTGGTGGCCGCCACCGGCACGGCCCTTGTGTTTGGCTTGGGTGGCTACTTTGTCATCAGCGGCGCCTTCACTGTCGGCACCATTGTGGCTTTCGGGTCCTACCTGGGCAGCCTGTACGGTTCGCTCCAGAGCCTCGCCAGCGCCCCGGTGGAGTTTGCCACGTCCATGGTCAGCTTCGAGCGCGTCTTCGAGGTGATTGACCTGCCCGCTGAAATCCAGGACAAGCCCGGCGCGCTTGAACTGCGCGCCGTGCGCGGCCAACTGATCTTTGACGACGTGCGTTTCAAGTACGAGGTCCGCGCCGAGAATTTGTTGAGCGACGTCAAGCGCACGGGTCGCCGGGGCGACGTGCTGGTCTTCTCCGGCGGCGCGGGTGGCCCGCCCCTGCCCGGCAGCGGCGATGGTCCGGGCGGCAATGGCAAGCCCGCCGACGCCGAAGCCGCTGGCCCCAGCCAGGCGCGCGAGTATGCCCTAAGCCATGTTTCTTTCACGGCCGAGCCGGGGCAATTGGTGGCGCTGGTCGGGCCCAGCGGTGCGGGCAAGACAACCCTCACCTACCTCATCCCGCGCCTCTACGACCCCTCCTCTGGCAGCCTCCGCCTCGACGGCCACGACCTGCGCGACGTCACCCTGCAATCGCTCACCGCCCAGGTGGGCATGGTCACCCAGGAAACGCACCTGTTCCACGACACCATCCGCACCAACTTGCTCTACGCCCGGCTTGATGCCACCCAGGCCGAGGTCGAGGCGGCCGCGCGGGCCGCCAACATCCACGACTTCATCCTCGGCCTGCCCCAGGGGTACGACACCGTGGTCGGCGAGCGCGGGTACCGCCTCAGCGGCGGCGAGCGCCAGCGCCTTGCTCTGGCCCGCGTGATCCTCAAGGACCCGCGCCTATTGGTCCTGGACGAGGCCACCAGCCACCTGGACAGCGAATCCGAAGCCCTCATCCAGGACGCCCTCTCCCGCGTCATGGCCGGCCGCACCAGCATCGTCATCGCCCATCGCCTAAGCACCATCCTCGCCGCCGACCTGATCCTGGTCTTCGACCGGGGCGAGATCGTCGAGCGCGGCACCCACACCGAACTGCTGACCCAGGGCGGCCTGTATGCGCGCCTCTACGAAACCCAGTTCCGGCGCGCTGGGCTGCGCCGCGCCGCCCCAGCCGATGCGGTTTCCGAGCCGGCCCAGGAACTGGCGTAGCGAACTTAACCCTGCCGCCGACCTATGGGACCGACCGCTGCGCCGGGGCGGACCGGCGCTGGCGCCTCGCGCCTGTCACGACGCCGCGACGCCCTCCGCCGCCTGCGTCTCCCAGCGCTTACCCCGCACCCCCACATACTCCGATTGCGGCCGGATGATGCGCTTCGCCGCCTGCTGCTCCAGGCAGTGGGCGATCCATCCGGACGCCCGGCTGATGGCAAACGTCGGGCTGAACAGCTCGGTGGGCAGTTCCAGCCCATGCAGCAGCAGCGCTGTATAGAACTCTACGTTGGTCTTGTACCGCTGCTGCGGATAACGCTCCGCCAGCAGCTTCACCGCCACATCCTCCACCGCCCGCGCCAGGTCGTATAGCGCCCGGTCAGCCTCGTTGCGGAACAGCCGCTCGGCCGCCGCCGCCAGCACATCTGCCCGCGGGTCGCGCACCTTGTAAATGCGGTGCCCGAAACCCATCAGCCGCTCCCTGCGCTCCAGCTTTGCGCGCAGGTAGGCCTCCGCCCGGCCGGCCTCGCCAATCTCGAACACCATGTCCAGGGCCGGGCCGGGCGCGCCGCCATGCAGCGGTCCCTTCAGCGCCCCAATCGCCCCCGTCACCGCCGACACCAGGTCCGAACCTGTGGAGATGATGACGCGGGCCGTGAATGTGCTGGCGTTGAGCCCATGGTCCACAACCGTGTTCAGATACGTCTCCAGCCCGCGCACGCGTCCGGCGGGCGGTTCCTCGCCGGTCAGCATGTAGAGGTAGTTTGCCGCGTGGCCCAGGGCAGGGTGGGGGGCAACGGGTTCCAGGCCCTGCCGCAGCCGCCAGTAGGCCGCCACAATCGTTGGCAGCTGCGCCAGGACTGATACTCCGGCCAGGCACAGATCTGCGCTCCCCGCCATGCTCGCCAGCGATAGCGTCCCGGCGGCCAGCCGCAGCGCATCCATCGCCGGCACATTCGCGCTCGCCGCCGCCCGCAGCAGCGCCACCGTCGCCGCGGGCAGTTCCCGCTGACCGGCCAGCGCGTGCGAGAACTCCGCCAGTTGTCCCGGTGTGGGGCGCTCGCCATGCCACAGCAGGTACGTCACTTCCTCAAACGCCGCCGCCGAGGCCAGGCTCTCCACCGGGTACCCGGCAATGAGCAGTTCGCCTGCCTCCCCATCCACGTGGCTCAGGCGCGTCTGCGCGGCCACCACGCCTTCCAGACCCGGTACAAAGTGTGCGGCCCCATTCTCCGGGACGGCCGATGCTGACTTATCCATCGAGTGCCTCCTTGCGAGTGCCCCAACCAATGGTCGCGGCGACATATGCCCTAGCCGCGTACGCGTGTCCATCTGCCAGGAATTGTATCGAGGACCAAGTTGCATCGTCAATATTGATTTAGAAATCAATATATAATGTTTCCGTGGCCCCCACTTTGCCGCCCGCACCCTACCTCTCTGCCCGCGAAGCCGCCGCCGCTCTCGGCGTCAGCGTGCCCACCCTGTATGCCTACGTCAGCCGGGGGTTGGTGCGCTCCGAAGGCACTGGTCGCCGCACCCGCGCCCGCCGTTACCGCCGCGAGGACATTGACCGCCTGCGCGAGCGCCAGGCCCAGCGCCGCGAGCCCCACCGCGCCGCCGAGCGCGCCCTCCGCTGGGGCACTCCCGTCCTCGAGTCCGCCCTGACCCTAATCGAGGATGGCCAGCTTTACTTTCGCGGCCAGCCCGCCCTGGCCCTGTCTAAAACTCAGTCCTTTGAATCGGTTGCAGAGCTGCTATGGGGAGTGGAAGCTGCCCCGGCTTGGCCCGGGGGTGCGCTTGAGATTGACTTGCGACCCTGGGAATCGGCCTTGGCCCGGGCAGGGCAGGGCGGTCCCGCGGACCTGTTCCCACTCGTCCTGCCCCTGGCTGCGCAGGCCGATCCCGCCGCCTACGATCTGCGCCCGGAGGCGGTCAAAGCCACCGGACGCCGTATCATCCGCCTGCTTGCCGCCGCCGCAGTCTATCCTCACCCTCCGCGCGGCGCCACCGTCGCCCAAGTTCTGCAGCACGCCTGGGCCCCCTCCCGTCCCGATGCCGCCCGTCTCCTCAACGCCGCCCTGGTCCTGTGCGCCGACCACGAGCTAAATGTCTCGGCCTTCACGGCCCGCTGCGTGGCCTCCGCGGGCGCCACGCCGTACGATGTGGTCATTGCGGGACTGGCGGCGCTGCGTGGCACCCGGCATGGCGGCCACACGGCGCGCGTCGAAGCGCTGCTGGACGAAGTTGCCCTGCCCGTCCGCGCCGCCCGGGTGCTCGGCGAGCGCCTCCAGCGTGGCGAGCCCCTCCCCGGCTTCGGGCACCCCCTCTATCCCACCGGTGACCCTCGTGGCAGGCGCCTGCTCGAACTGGCGGCGAAGACGGCGGGACGGTCGCGCGCGGTGGCCCTCGGCCGTGCCGTCATCACCGAAGCCGCCCGTGTCCTCGGTGAGCATCCCACCCTGGATTTTGGACTGGTGGTGTTGTCGCGCGCCCTCACCCTGCCGCGCGGAGCGCCGCTGGCCCTCTTCGCCCTCGGCCGCACCGCTGGCTGGATCGCGCACGCCCTGGAGCAGTATCAGTTGGGGACGATGATCCGCCCGCGGGCGAGGTACGCGGGCCCCGCTATTCGTACCTGAGCGCTTCAATCGGCCGCAGCCGCGACGCGCGAAACGCCGGGTACAGCCCAAAGAAGATGCCCACGGCAGCCGAGAACCCAAAGGCCAGCAATATCGAGTCGAGCGTCACCTGCGCCTCGATCAGGTCCGCGGCGGTGACGCCCGCCGCGATGGCCCACCCAAACGCGATCCCCATTAAGCCACCGATCAGGCTCAGCACCAGCGTCTCAATCAGGAATTGAAGCAGGATCACGCCCCGCCGCGCGCCCACCGCCTTGCGCAGCCCAATTTCCTTCGTGCGCTCCGTCACTGAGACCAGCATGATGTTCATGATGCCGATGCCGCCCACCAGCAGCGAGATGCCGGCAATGGCGCCCAGGAACACGGTCAGCGTCGCAGTGATGGCGGTCAAGGCATCCAGGAACGCGCTCTGGCTGATGATGGTCAGGTCCAGCTCCTCGCTCGGCTTCACGGCCCGCTCCCGCCGCAGGATGCGCTCCATCTGATTCATCACGTCGTTGACCACATCCGGGTTGGTTGCCGACACCGACACATCCGTCAGCCGCCGCTCCCCATTGACGATGGCCTCCGCGCCATAAACCTTCTCATAGGCTGTTTCGAGCGGGATGATGAGAATGTCGTCGGCGTTGTTGAAGCCCCCGCCGCCGCCCTTCGCCTCCAGCAGCCCGATCACCTGAAAAGCGATGCCCCCAATCTTGATGGTGCGGCCCACCGGGTTGAGCCCGCCAAATAGGTCCTCAGCCGTCTGCGCCCCCAGCACCGCCACCCGCGCGCTGCCCGCCGAGTCACGCTCGGTGATGAACCGCCCGAATTCCACGTCGTACGAGCGCACTTCGGCGAAGTCGGCCGTGGTCGCCGTCAGGTTCAGCAGCAGGCTGGTTTGGTTGTAGATCACCGTCTTGCCGCCGCCCTGGAACGACGGCGCGATAGCAGCGATGTTCTTCAGATTGCGCCGCAGCACCTCGTAGTCCGAATAATACAAATAGGCAATGGCTGGCTGGCCACCCCGCTCGAAGCGGCCCGGGATGACGCTCACCAGGTTCGAGCCGATGCCCTGCACCTGGCTGGTGATGCTGGCCGTCGCACCGTTGCCGATCGCCATCAATGCTACCACCGCCCCCACGCCGATGATGATGCCCAGCATCGTCAACGCCGAGCGCAGCTTGTTGGCCGCCAGCGCCCGCAGCGCAATCCGGAAGTTCTCAGAGATACCCATGTCAGATCATGATCCCCGCCAACGTTGCCAGCCCCAACAGCAAGATCGCCACCGCCAGACCCGCCAGCAGCCACCCGTTCCGGCGGTGATGGCGCAGAAAGCGCGGCGGCCCGCCCACCATGTACCGCACCGCCAGTCCCAGCCCCACCTGCGCCATCAGCACCAGTACCCCCACCCCGGCGACCATGAAGTGCAGGGTGGTGATGCGCGGCAGGCCGGGATTTCCGCCCGTTTGCGCCATGCGCGCGCCCACCGCCCAAAGCGCCACGCCCAGCGCCGCCAGCCCGGCCGCGCCCGCGCTCAGCCCCGTGGCATAGTGCAGCGTCCAGGCCTTGCGCCGCCCAGCTTTGAGCGCAAACGCCGTCAGGATTAGGGTCACTGCCAGCAGCCCCAGCACCGGGTGCACATACATGTAGGATGGCATAGTGGCTCGTCTGCGCGGCCCTCGGCGCAACCCGTTGATTATACCAAGCGCTCCTGCATCCTCGGCCGTTTCACGTTACACTGTACGCTGAGCTCCCCGGAGGCCTATGCAACCTTTCGCCGACCTGCGCGTCATCGAACTCACCGAAGCCCTCGCCGGCCCCTATGCCGCCATGCTCCTCGGCGACCTGGGCGCCGACGTCATCAAGATCGAGCGTCCCGGCCTGGGCGACCAGAGCCGCCGCTGGGGGGCGCGCCTGCCCGGCGGCGAGAGCGCCTACTTCTGCTCCACCAACCGCAACAAGCGCAGCCTGACCCTCAATCTCCAGGCCCCAGCCGGTCAGGAAGTCCTCCACCGCCTTCTGGCGACTACCGACGTCCTCTTGTGCAACTTCCCCCGCGACGACAGCCTCCGCCGCGCCGGCCTCGACCTCGCCCAATTGCGTGAGCGTTTCCCGCGCCTCATCTTCGCCTCCATCACTGGCTATGGCCGCACCGGCCCCTACGCCGGCCGCTCCGGGTACGACCTGGTCGCCCAGGGCGAAGCTGGACTGATGTCCGTCACGGGCACCGACGAAACAGGTCCCATCCGTTTCCCCATCCCCATCGCCGACATGACGACCGGCCTCTACACCGTCATCGGCGTGCTGGCCGCCCTCCGAGCTCGTGAACAGACCGGCCAGGGCCAGGTGCTCGACCAGAGCCTGCTGGAGGGGCAAGCCGCCTACCTGACCGTTCTCGCTGCCGATTACTTTGCCACGGGTCAGCCCCCGCGCCCCGCCGGCAATGCCCATCAAGGCATCGTCCCTTACCAGGTCTTTCACACCGCCGACAAGGATGTGGTTATTGCCGTCGGCTCCGATAAGCAATGGGCGCAGTTCTGTGCCGTGTTGGGCCTGGGCCCGGAGGTCCGCGACGATGAGCGCTTTGCCACCAACCCCGCCCGCCTCCAGCATCGCGCCCACCTCGTCCCCCTCCTCCAGGCGCGCCTCGCGGCCATGCCCTCCGCCGATCTGCTCGACCAGCTCCGTGCCGCCGAGATCCCCTGCGGTCCCATCAACTCCATCCCCGACACCCTATCCGACGAGCACTACCAGGCCCGTGGCAACCTCGTCGCCATGGATCATCCCGCCGCCGGCCGCGTGATGACCCTCGCGAACCCCATCCGCCTGGCGGATGCGCCCGCCGCCTACCGCCTGCCACCCCCTCGCCTGGGTGAGCACACCGTTGCCATCCTGGCCGCTCTCGGCTACGCCGCCGACGATATCGCCGCCCTCCGCGCCGCCGGGGTCATCGCCTAGCTCCGCGTACACATGACAATCGGCGGCATTTTCGTGATAGATGCTGATTGCCCCGCCTTCGGCGCCGTGTTACAATCCCCCCAACCTCAGGCGTGCGGTCGTTTCCGGCTGGGCCGGAGACGGCGTCGGGTATCCTCACCCGTCGAGAAGCGCCGTGCGTCTCGCTGTACGCGGGCGCGCAGGCTGAGCGGCGAGCCCGTCTCATTCGACCATCGGCGATAGGCGCGCATCACCATGTCCCTTTGGAATCACTACTACCTGCCAACCACAGTTGACGAGGCGCTCGGACAATTGGCGCACCACCCGGGCCAGGCCCGCGTGGTGGCCGGCGGCACCGACCTCCTGCTCGAACTCCAGCAGGGCCGCAAACCCCGCCTCGATGCCCTGGTGGACGTCACCCGCATCCCCGAGATGACACAGATTCGCGAGGCGGATGCCTGGGTCCACATTGGCGCGGCGGTCACACATACCGCCGTCGTGGCCTCCCAACTCCTCGCCCAGCGCGCTACCTGCCTCGTCGAGTCCTGCGGCGTCATCGGCGGGCCCCAGGTCCGCAATGTTGCCACGCTCGGCGGCAACGTCGCCCATGCCCTGCCTGCCGGCGACGGCACCCTCTCCCTGGTCGCGCTCGATGCCGAGGCGGAGGTGGCTGGCCCGGCCGGTCGCGCCTGGCGCCCCATTCGGTCGCTGTTCGCTGGCCCCGGCAAGTCCGCCCTCGATCTGTCGCAGGAAGTCATCGTCCAGTTCCGCTTCCAGGGCGGCGGCCCGGCCCGTGGCGAGGCCACTGCCTTCAAGCGCATCATGCGCCCCCAGGGCGTGGCTCTGCCCATTCTTGGCCTCGCCGTCTGGGTGCGCCTCACCGACGACCGGATCGCCGCCGCCCGCCTCGCCCTCGGCCCTGCCGGCCCCGTGCCCCTCCGCGCCGAGTCTGCCGAACACTGGCTGACCGGCCAGCCCGCGAACGATCTCGCCCTCGATCAGGTTACCGAGTTAGTGTGGTCCGATGCCCGCTTGCGCACCTCGCCCCACCGTGCCACCGCCGACTATCGCCGCGAGATGGTGGCCGTGTTAGTTCGCCGTGCTCTCCCGCTGGCCCTGGACCGCGCCCGCTCCGGCCACGCCGTGCCCGAAGGCGTTGGATTGGGATGACCTCTATGACCCTCCTCAAGCTCACCCTCAACGGCGCTCCCGTCGAAGTCGAAGTCCAGGATAACGAATACCTGGCCGAAGTCCTGCGCTACCGTTTGGGCCTCACCGGCACCAAGATCGGCTGCAATGAGGCCGAGTGCGGCATCTGCTCCGTGCTGGTCAATGGCACCCCCGTGGACTCCTGCATCTACCCCGCCCTCAAGGCCCACGGCGCCGAGGTGCTGACGATTGAAGGCCTGGCGGCTTCCTGGAGGTCAGGTGTCAGAAGTCACAAGTCAGATTCTGACCTCCGACCTCTGACCTCCGACCTCCATCCCCTACAAGAAGCCTTCGCCCGCGGCGGCGCGCCGCAGTGCGGCTTCTGCATTCCCGGTATCATCATGACCTCCAAGGCCCTGATTGACACCCACCCCGAGCCAACCGAGCACGACGTCAAGGTCGCCCTCAAGGACACCTACTGCCGCTGCGCAGGCTACGCCTTCATCACCAACGCCATCCAAACGGCGGCGCGCAGCATCCGCACCGGCGAACCCATCCCGGCCGACCCCATGCCCTTGCCCGACACGAAGACCCCCCTCAAGGTCATTGGCCGGCCCCTTCCGCGCCCCGATGTGCTGGCCAAGGTCACCGGCGCTGCCATGTACGCCGATGACTACCACTTCCCCGGCATGCTCCACGCCCGCACCCTGCGCGCCCGCCACCCGCACGCCCTGATCAAGCACATCGACACGACCGCCGCCAAAGCCCTGCCGGGCGTCCACGCCGTCCTCACGGCCCAAGACGTGCCCGGCCAGCCCAACCACGGCCTGGTCGTGCCCGACTGGCCCGCCCTGTGCGGTGAGAAGGTCCGCTACCTTGGCGACGCCGTCGCCATCGTCGCCGCCGACACCCGCGAGATTGCCACCCAGGCCCTGGATCTCATCCAGGTCGAATACGAGCCTTTGCCCGCCGTCACCGACCCCATCGCGGCCCGCCAGCCGGACGCGCCCCTTGTCCATGCCGGCGGCAACCTGCTCAAGCACATCAAGGTCCGCAAGGGTGATATTGATCAGGGCTTTGCCGAGGCCGACGTCGTCGTCGAACGTGAGTACCGCACCCCCTTCACCGAGCACGCCTTCCTGGAGCCGGAATGCGCCATCGGCGTGCAAGAGCCCAATGGCCGCCTGACAGTCTACGTCGGTTCCCAGATTCCCTACCAGGATCGTTCCCAGATTGCTGCCTGCCTGGGCGTGCCCGACGATCAGGTTCGCGTTGTCGGCACCCTCATCGGCGGCGGCTTCGGCGGCAAGGAAGACATCGCCGGCCAAATTCACGTCGCCCTGTTGGCCCGCGCCACCGGCCGCCCCGTGAAGATGCTCTACGAACGACACGAGTCCCTCATCTTCCATCCTAAGCGCCACGCCACCATCATCCGCATCAAGCTCGGTGCCAAGCGCGACGGTGCCCTCACCGCCGTCCAGACCGAGCTTTACGGTGACACCGGCGCCTACGCCTCCCTCGGCGACAAGGTGATGACCCGCGCCACCACGCACTCCGCCGGCCCCTATAACGTCCCGCATGTCAAGGCCGACTGCTACGCCATGTACACCAACAACCCTCCGGCCGGCGCATTCCGCGGCTTTGGCGTTACCCAGTCTGCCTTTGCGGTCGAGACCACCATAGACATCCTGGCCGAAGCCCTCGGCCGCGACCCCTTCGACCTTCGCCGCCAAAACGCCCTCCGCGTCGGCGCCGTTACCAACACCGGCCAACTGCTCCAGGACAGCGTCGGCCTCCTCGAATGCCTGGACAAAGTCGAAGCCCACATCAAAGCGTCCAACAGATTTTCCGGCGCCACAGCCAATGAGGAACTAGACCACTCAGGCGCTGCATCCAGCCCGAGTCCCCTGAGTCCCCCCGTGTCCCGGCCCCCTATGCCCCTCGTCTCCACGCCCCGCACCGCCCGCGCCTGGGGCCTTGCCGTCGGCTACAAGAACACCGGCCTCGGCGGCGGCGCGCCCGACAAAGCTGCGGCCGAGGTCGAATTGTTCGAGGACGGCACCGCCGAGGTCCGCACCAGCTCCGCCGAGATCGGACAAGGCCTGGTGGGCGTGGTGGCGATGTGCACAGCCGAGGAACTGGGCCTGCCCTTTGAGCGCGTCAAGGTCCTGCTCTCCGACACTGACCTCACCCCCGATGGCGGCCCCACCACCGCCTCCCGCCAGACCTTTGTCACCGGCAACGCCGCCCGCCTCGCCGCCCGCACCCTGCGCGATGCCCTCGCCACCACCCTGGCCGAAAAGTACGACCAGCCGCCCGCCAGCATCCGCTTCGAGGAAGGGCTGGCGCGCGTCAACGGCCACACCGTGCCGCTGGGCGAAGCGGCCGTTTTGATGAAGCAGGAGGGTCGCGACCCTAAGGCCCTCTACACCTATTGGGCCCCGCAGACCCAGCCCCTCGGAACCGGCGGCGACATGCATTTCGCTTTCTCCTATGCCGCCCAGGCCGCCGAGGTCGAGGTGGACCTGGACACCGGCGAGGTCCACGTGCTTCAATTGGTCGCCGCGCACGATATTGGCCGGGCCATCAACCCCCTCGCCCTCCAGGGCCAGATCGAGGGCGGCATGATCATGGGCCTCGGCAATGCCCTCACCGAAGAGTTCATCGTCGAGGACGGCTATGTCTTCACCGACTACCTCGCGCGCTACAAGATGCCGTCCATCAAGCACGCCCCCCGGCTCACCTCCTTCATCGTCGAGGACGAGGCCGCCGAGGGTCCCTACGGCGCCAAAGGCGTCGGCGAGATTGCCAGCATCCCCACCACGCCCGCCATCACCAACGCCATCTACAACGCCTGCGGCGTGCGCGTTATGACCTTGCCGGTGGATCAGGACAAGCTGCTCCTGGCGCTCAAGCGCGGCGACAAGGAAATCCATTGAGTCGCGATCCATTCCTGCCGCCTGTGTCGGGCAACGTGCTCTCTGACCTTCGACCTCCGGCTTCCGGTCTCCAGCCTCAGTGGCTGACCTGGGCCCGTACCCTCCAGGCCATCTCGCAGACCGGTCTGAACTATGCTGAGAACCCTTTCGACCGTGAGCGCTACGGCAAGCTCCAGGCCCTGGCGGCGGAGATATTTGCGACCTACACCGGTGAGACCCCCGAGACCCTGGACGCCTGGTTCACCGTCCAGCCCGGCTACGCCACGCCCAAGGTGGACGTGCGCGGCGCTTGCTTCCGCGACGGCCGCATCCTGCTCGTGCGTGAGAAATCTGACGGCGCTTGGTGCCTGCCCGGCGGCTGGGCCGATGTGGGCGATGTGCCCTCCGAGGCCGCGGCTCGTGAGGTCCGCGAGGAAGCGGGTTTTGCTTGCGCCGTCCACAAGGTCATCGGCGTTTACGATGCCAACCGCGGCGGCGAGCCGTTCTCAGCCTTTCACGCCTTCAAGGTCATCTTCTTGTGCGACATCACTGGCGGCGAGCCCAACCCCGACCACGAAATCCTGGAGGTCGGCTTCTTCCCTCGTGATGCCCTGCCGCCCCTCTCCAGCAACCGCACCCACCCTCGCCACCTGGCCGAGTGCTTTGCCCACCTCGACGATCCCGCCCGCCCCTCGGCCTTTGACTGAGTGCCGAGCACCCGACCCGCAACACGCTCCAGGCTCACATGCTAATCACCAACGCCACGCTCATCACTTGGGGCGCCGACCCCCAAATTCTGCCCGAGCAAGCCGTGCTCATCGCCGGCGACCGCATCGTGCGCTTCGGTCCAACCGAAGTCCTGGAAGCTGAGCACCCCACGGAGGACGTGCTCGACGCCGGTGACCAGCTTGTCATGCCCGGCAACATCTGCGCCCACACCCACTTCTACGGCGCCTTTGCCCGCGGCCTGGCCATCCCCGGCGACCCGCCCCAGGACTTCCCCGACATCCTGGCCCGCCTCTGGTGGCGCCTCGACAAGTCCCTCACCCTGGACGATGTGCGCGCCTCCGCCCTCGTCTGCCTGGTGGATGCCGTCAAGCACGGCACCACCACGTTGATTGACCATCACGCCTCACCCAACGCCATTGACGGCTCCCTCGACGTGATTGCCGAGGCGGTGGGGCAGGCCGGCCTGCGTGCCTGCCTGTGCTACGAGGTCACCGACCGCGACGGCCCCGAGCGCGCCCAGGCCGGCATCCGCGAAAACGTGCGTTTCGCCCAAGCCTTGGCCTCCCATCCGAACCAGCAACTCGCCGCTACCTTCGGCCTCCATGCCAGCCTCACC
Source organism: uncultured Anaerolineales bacterium (assembly GCA_964497615.1). Classification (GTDB taxonomy): domain Bacteria; phylum Chloroflexota; class Anaerolineae; order Anaerolineales; family UBA6663; genus CAZCEC01. The sequence continues at coordinate 106,554 of CAZCEC010000001.1, forward strand.
CTCTCCGCCGAGACCCTCGACGCCTGCCGTGCCGTGCACTCCGGCGGCTTCCACGTCCACGTCGCCGAACACGAGGCCGACGAATACGACAGCCTCAAACGAAGCGGCACCCGCGCCGTGGACCGCCTGGACCGCCACGGCCTCCTCGGCCCGCGCACAATCGCTGCGCATTGTGTCCACATTGACTCGCGTGAAGCTGAGATCCTGGCCCGTACCCAGACCTGGGTCACGCACCAGCCCCGTTCCAACATGAACAACGCCGTCGGCGCGGCGGGGATTGAGGGCCTGCTCCGGCAGGGCGTCCGTGTGGCACTCGGCAACGACGGCTTCTCCAACGCGATGTGGGCTGAGTGGAAGACCGCCTACCTCTACCACAAGGCCGCCCACCGCGACCCGCGCCGGGCCGGCGGCTACACCATCACCGAGATGGCCGTGACGAATAACGCGGCCCTGGCCGGGGTGTTCTTCCCCCAGGCCCCCCTTGGCGTCGTCGCCCCGGGCGCCTTTGCCGACCTCATCTTTGTCGATTATCATGCCACTACGCCGCTGACGGCCGGCAACCTGCCCTGGCACATCTTGTTCGGCTTCGAACCGTCAATGGTTACGGCCACCATCTGCGCCGGCCGCCTGCTGATGCGCGACCGCCAGCTGCTCTTTCTGGACGAAGCCGAGATCACCGCCCGCAGCCGCGAGTTGGCCGCGCAGGTCTGGCGCCGCTTTGCTGGTATGTAACCGGCTCCAAGCTGATGTCATTCCGAGGCCGCTCTTGCCGAGGCATCTGTACTCGCCACCAACATTCATCGCGGCGCGCCTAGTGCCGTGATATCTCTAGGAGACTGTCTTGACTGACCCACTTCCCACCCTTGCCATCCTCGGCGGTACCGGCAAGGAAGGCACCGGCCTCGGCCTCCGCTGGGCGCGCGCCGGCTATCCCGTCATCATCGGCTCGCGCTCCGCCGAGCGCGCCGCCCAGGCCGCCGCCGAGATGAACAACGCCCTCGGCCTCACCTCCGTGCGCGGCCTCGAGAATGCCGCCGCGGTTGACGCGGCTGACCTCGTCGTTCTCACCGTGCCGCCCGAGGCCCAGCTCGCCACCCTGGAGGGCGTCAAGGACCGCCTCGCCGGCAAAGTTCTGGTGGATGCCACGGCCCGCGTCGATGCCCGCGACCCGCACCCGCCCTCCGGCTCCGGCTCTGCCCGCCAGGCGCAGGACTTGCTCGGCCCCTCCGTCCGCGTGGTGGCTGCCTTCCAGAACGTCCCCGCTCATGCCCTCAAACAGCTCGACCGCGCCCTCGCCAGCGATGTCTTAGTCTGCGCCGACGATGCCGAGGCCCGCGCCGCCGTGGTCGTTTTGGCCGAGGCGGCCGGCATGCGTGCCTACGAGGCGGGCGGCCTGGATAATGGCCTGGTGGTTGAAGGTCTCACCGCCCTCATCATCGCCATGAACAAGCGCTACAAATCGAAGACCGGCGGCATTGGCGTGACGGGGATCAGCAAATGAAGTCGCTCACCCTCACGGCCTTGCCCGGCCTGCCCCTCGTCCGCCCTGGCGACGACCTTGCCGCCCTCATCCTCGCCGGCCTATCCCGCGCCGAGATCGCCCTCGCCGACGGCGACATCATCGCCATCGCGCAAAAGGTCGTCTCCAAGGCTGAAGGCCGCCTTGTCCGTCTCGGCGACGTGACTCCGTCGCCGCGCGCTATTGAGTTGGCCGCCTTCACCCTCAAGGACCCCCGCTTCGTCGAGGTTGTCCTGTCCGAGTCGAGCGAAGTCCTGCGCGCCGCGCCCAACGTCCTCATCGTCGAGCACCGCCTCGGCTTCGTCTGCGCCAACGCCGGCATAGATCGCTCCAACGTCGGCCCGCACGCTGTTGGCGACGACGAAATGGTGCTCCTCCTGCCCAGCGACCCCGATGCCGCCTGTCTCGCTCTGTGCGATCGCTTCCAGGCCGCCACCGGCGCGGCAGTGGGCGTGCTCATCAACGACTCCCATGGCCGCGCCTGGCGCACCGGCACTGTCGGCGTCGCCATCGGCGCCGCCGGCCTCCCGGCCCTGCACGACATGCGCGGCCATCCCGACCTGTTCGACTACGCCCTCCAGGTGACGCAAATCGGCCTGGGCGACGAGCTGGCCGCTGCCGCCTCGCTGCTCATGGGCCAGGCCGACGAGGGCCGCCCCGTTATCCACATTCGCGGCCTGCCCTATGACCTTCGCGAGGGCAGCGCCCGCGAGCTTATTCGTCCCAAGGAACAAGATCTGTTTAGGGAGAGGACTCAATCGTATGGGTAATGAAGTTCCCGAACGCGTGGCCGACCTGCTCACCCGCGAGAAGAAGGCCTTCGCCCAACTGGCGCTTACCCGCCGCGACGGCACGCCGCACGTCTCGCCCATCTGGTTCGACTACGAGGACGGCCTGATCATCCTCAACACCGCCCGCGGCCGCGTTAAGGACCGCATCCTCCACCGCCGCCCCGCCGTGGCCTTGTCCATCAGCGACCCGGCCAACCCCTATCGCTATCTCCTGATCCAAGGCGTGGTGGTGGACGAGACCGAAGCTGACGCCTACGACCGCATCTGCGACCTGAACCTGAAGTACAAGGGCGAGCGACTCTATCCCAAGATTCCGGGTCAGGTGCGCGTCACCTATCGCGTCCGGCCCGAATCTTTCTTCGCGTCCAAGTAGGATGTCCGCCGACGCCCCAGTGCACACCTCGACGGAAACCACGGCGCTGCTGACCAGCCTCATCCAGTCGCGTCGTTCCATCCGGCGCTACACCGCCGCGCCCGTCGCCCCGGTCCTGGTGGAGCAGGTGCTCACCGCTGCCGCCTGGGCGCCCTCGGCCCACAACCGGCAGCCCTGGCGTTTTGCGGTCGTCACCGAGATGGCTGATCGCGCCCGCCTCGCCGCCGCCCTTGGTGCCCGCCTCCGCGCCGACCGCTTGGCCGACGGCGACCCGCCGAACATCGTCGAGGCCGACGTTGCCCGGTCGTACGCGCGTCTCACCGGCGCGCCGGTTGTCGTGGCTGCCTGCCTCACCCTGGCCGAGATGGATCGCTACCCTGACGTGCGCCGCGCCCAGGCTGAGTACCTCATGGCGGTGCAGAGCACGGCGATGGCGGTGCAGAACCTCCTGCTCGCCGCCCACGCCCTCGGCCTCGGCGCCTGCTGGATGTGCGCGCCACTCTTCAGCCCAGTGGCCGTCACCGATGCCCTATCCCTGCCTGCCGATTGGCAGCCGCAGGCCCTCATCACCCTCGGCCATCCGGCCAGCGCCGGCAAGCCCGCTTCCCGCAAGCCGCTCAGCGGTGTTGTCCGCTGGGTCATGCCTGCCGGTGAGGCTTGATCGGCAATGAGTCCCAGAGTCGTCGCCCTGGCCGGCGGGGTGGGGGGCGCCAAGCTGGCGCACGGCCTCGCGCTGTGCCTCCCGCCCGAGTGCCTCACCGTCATCGTCAATACCGGCGACGACTTTGACCACCTCGGCCTCCACATCTCGCCCGACCTCGACACCGTCATGTACACCCTCGCCGGTCTTGCCAACCCCGCCACCGGCTGGGGCCTGGCGAATGAATCCTGGAACTTCCTGGGCGCCCTCGACCGGCTGGGTGCCGATTCCTGGTTCCGCCTCGGCGACCGCGACCTCGCCACCCACGTCGAGCGCACCCGCCGCCTCCGTTCCGGCCAGTCTCTCACCGCCGTCACCCGCGCCCTCAGCGCCGCGCTAGGAGTCGGCCCCGCCATCCTGCCCATGACCGACGATCCTCTCCGGACGATGGTGCAGACCGACGAAGGCGAGCTGGAGTTTCAAGAATACTTCGTCCACCGCCAGTGCCAGCCGCGCGTCACCGGCTTCCGCTTCGCAGGCGAAGGTAAGGCGCGCCCCACCGCCGCCGTCGTGGCCGCCCTCGATACCGCCGACGTCATCGTCATCTGCCCCTCAAATCCCTTCGTCAGCATCGGCCCCATCCTCGTGCTTCCCGGCATCCGCGATCGGCTGGCTGGCCGCGCTGTGGCTGTCTCTCCCATCGTCGGCGGCCAGGCCCTCAAGGGGCCGGCCGCCAAAATGCTGGCTGAACTGGGTCGAGACACTTCCGCCCTCGCAGTGGCTCAATCCTATGCCGGTCTGGCCGGCGCGTTTGTGCTGGATGCTGTGGATGCCGCCCTCGAGCCAGCCGTTGCCGCGTTGGGAATGAACGTGCTCGTCACCGACTCTGTCATGCGCTCCGATTCAGATCGCCAGCGGTTGGCCCAATCCGTCCTGGACTTCGCGTGGTCGTCTGTCGCGGCCCAGCCAGCGACCTCTTATCCGGCTTCGTACTAATCCGCTATGTCCACCTGGGCCATCATTCCGGTCAAGCCGTTCCACACCGCCAAGACCCGCCTCGCTAGTGCCCTGTCGCCGGGCGAGCGGGCCGCCCTAAGCCGCGAATTTCTGGCCCACGCCCTAAGCGTGCTGGCCGAGGTGCCCGAAGTGGCGCACCGCCTTGTGATTAGCCGCGATCCTGCCGCCCTGGCCCTGGCTCGCACCTACGGGGCGCACACCATCACCGAGGCCGGCGCGCCCGACCTCAACCGGGCGCTCCAGCGCGCCACGCAGGCGGCCCGTGCCTCCCGCGCCGAATCTGTGCTGGTCCTGCCCACCGATTTGCCCTGGCTGGCCGTCGGCGACATTCGGGCCATGCTGGCGGACCCTTTAGATGGCCCGTCCGCCGTCATCGCGCCCGACCGCCACGAGTCCGGCACCAACGCGATCTGGATGCGCCCGCCCGGCCTGCTGCCCTATGCCTTCGGGCCGGGCAGCTTCCAGCGCCATCTGGCCCTGGCGGACGAGGCAGGCATTCCTGCCCGCATCTGCCGTCTGCCCGGCCTGGGCCTGGATGTGGACTTGCCCGAGGACCTGGCGCTCTACCGCGCCGGGCTGATTGCCGAGTAGAATCTAGGAGCGGGACCGCCCAGGTCTTGTCGCCGGGCGCTCCCAACAGCGGTGGCGCCGACTTGGCAAGTATGGCTGCACCGATCACGGAGGTCACCTATGTCATCCAACCGCGTCGCCCTCTACTTGCAGGATGCCCACCCGCTGCCCGATGGCATCCGCTACGCCCAATACGCTGAGCAGAAGGGCTTCGAAGCCGTCTGGCAGGCTGAAAGCCGCCTGGTGCGCGATGCCATCGTGCCCATGGCCGCCTTCGCCGCCACCACCTCCCGCCTCAAGGTCGGCTCCGGCGTCATCAACAATTGGACCCGCAACATTGGCCTCCTCGCCGCCACCTTCCTCACCCTGGATGACCTCGCCCCGGACCGCATCATCTGCGGCATTGGCGCCTGGTGGGACCCCCTGGCCCGCAACGTCGGCATCGAGCGCCGCAAGCCCCTGCTCGCCATGCGCGAGACCGTGGACCTGCTCCGCCGCCTCCTGCGCATGGAGAACGTCACCTTCAAGGGCGAGTTCCATTCCGTCACCGGCATCGAGTTGGACGTGGTCCACGGCCGGCGCGAGCCCCGCCATGTGCCCATCTACATTGGCGCCACCGGCGACCAGATGATGGAGCTCACCGGCGAGATCGCCGACGGCGCGGTGCTCAACTACTGCGTCCCGCCCGAGTACAACGACCGCGCCCTGGAACTCCTGGAGAAGGGCGCCCGCAAGGCCGGCCGCACCCTGGCCGAGATCGACCGCCCCCAGCTTGTCGTCTGCTCGGTGGATCACGACCGCCACAAGGCCATCGAGGCCGCCAAGGTCCTCCTCACGCAATACCTGGCTCAGCAGCCGCACATCGCCAAAGCCTCCGGCGTCAGCGACGACATCGTCAAAAAGGTCCAGACCATCCTGGGTTGGCCCGCCACCAAGGAGCAGGTCCACGAGGCCATGCAGTTCGTGCCGGACGAGTTCGTGCTCAAGATCTCTGCCACCGGCACGCCGGATGAAGCCCGCGCTAAGGTGCAGGAATACATCGACCGCGGCTGCACCTGCCCGATCCTCTACCCCATGAGCGATCCCTACCTGATGATGGATACCTTTGCCGTGGCCTGACGCATTATAATGACCTCCATGCCGTCCGAAATGGTCAAGCAGCCGAACTCGCACAATTGCTTTGTCTGCGGCCTGCGCAACCCCGTGGGCCTCAAGTTGTCGTTCTACGAGACCGGCCCAGATGAAGTCGCCGCCGTTTTCCACCCCACGCCCGACTACGAGGGCTTTCCGGGCGTCCTGCACGGCGGTATCGTCGCCGCCCTCCTGGATGAGGCCGCCGGTCGCGTCGGCATGATCGGCGACCACAACCACTTCATGGTGACGGCCAGGCTGGAAGTCAAGTACCGTTTGCCCACGCCGCTCGATCAGTCCCTCACCGTCGTCTGCCAGCGGCTCAAGACGCGCGGCCGGCTGCTCATCGCCCATGCCGAGCTGCGCCTTCCGGATGGCACTGTTACGGCTGAGGCTGAGGTCACCCTGGCCGATCTCCCCTCCGGCGTCCTCCCCGCGGGTGACCTGGAGCCCCTGGGCTGGAAGGTCTATGATTGAGCCCGTCCACGTCATCGGTCACCTGAACCCGGACACCGACGCTATCGCCTCCGCGATGGGCTACGCCTGGCTGCTGTGCGAGCGCGATCAGGCCAACGCCATCGCTGCCCGCGCCGGCGCCGTCAACGCCCAAACCGCCTGGGTGCTCCAAACCGTCGGCCTCGAAGCGCCGCGCCTCTTGGCCGACGCCTCGCCTCGCTTCGAGCGCATTGCCCGCACCCTGCCGCCCATCCTGCCTGACCGGCCCTTGCGCGAAGCCTGGGCCGTGGCCGCCTCCGGCCGCTCGGCTGCGCCCGTCGTCGCCGCGGACGGCAAGCCCCTCGGCCTCGTCACTGGCGCCAGCGTCTTCCGATTCCTTTCCCAGCAGATGGATGACCGGCTGGACCTCGAGAACGTCTCCGTCGCCCGCATCCTCTCCGTGCCCTGCCAGTCGGCCATGGATGCCAACGTCCCGCGTTTCCCTCTCACCATGCGCGTCCGCGATGCGCGTACGCGCGTCGTCCGCGAGGAGCGCGACGACTTCCTCATCACTCGCGAGGACGAAACCTACTTCGGCGTCTGCCGCTCACCCGACGTGCTCAATCCGCCCCGCCTGCGCCTCATCCTGGTGGATCACAACGAGGCCGGCCAGGCCCTTGGCGCGCTGGACGAGGCTGATCTGATCGAGGTGCTCGACCACCATCGGCTGGGCAACCCGCCCACCAGCCTCCCCATCCCCTTCACCGTGGACCCGGTGGGCAGCACTTCCACCCTCGTCACCGAGCGGATCATCACCGCGGGCCTGTGCCCGCCCGCGCCCCTGGCCGGCCTGCTGCTGGCCGGCCTCTTGTCGGACACCCTCATCTTGCGCTCACCCACCACCACCCCGCGGGATACCCTCGCCGCCGAGCGCCTGTTCGATTGGGCGCGCGGCACCCCCGGCTGGGCTTCTGAGAGCTTCATCTCTTTTGGCGAAGCCGTGCTCGCCGCCGGGGCCGGGTTGGCCGTGCGCAGCATCGAGTCCATTCTCAACAGCGACCTCAAGCTCTACGAAAACGGCGCCGAGCGTTTCGGCATCGCCCAGGTCGAGGTCGGGAACTTGCACGAGCTGACCGACCGCCTGCCCGAGATCACCACCGGTCTCAACAGCCTGGCTCAGGCCCGCGGGCTGGGGCTGGCCGTGCTCATGGTGACCGACGTGGTGCGCGGCTCCAGCCGCCTGGTGCTGGCCGGCCCCGCTATGGCCCGTCTGGACGAACTCCCCTACGAGCGTCTGCCGGATGGTACCCTGCATGCGCGCGACGTGGTCAGCCGCAAAAAGCAATTGCTCCCCGCCATTCTGGGGCTGGTGGGCTAGGAGAGAATCGCGCATGTCCATTTTCGCGGCGGTGGCCGCGCTGGAACAGGGGCAGGGGGGAGCGGCGCTGTGTACCGTCGTCAGCGCGCGCGGCAGCGTCCCGCGCCACGCCGGGAGCAAGATGCTGGTCTACGCTGACGGACACTTCGATGGCACCATCGGCGGCGGCGAAATGGAGAGCCGCGTCATCCGCGAGGCCCAGTTGGCCCTGGCCGA
>CAZCEC010000001.1:114633-175280 GCA_964497615.1 uncultured Anaerolineales bacterium
TCACTATCAGCTCGTTGACCCCTCGGCTGGCGACCCCGGCGTGTGCGGCGGCGAAGTGGAGGTGTTCGTGGAACCGGTTCGGCCCCTTTCTAACCTGCTGATCATTGGCGGCGGGCACGTCGGCCGCGCCGTGGTCCATCTCGGGCGCTGGCTGGGGTTCCGCGTCACGCTCTCCGACGACCGGCCCGATTTCTGCAATCCGGAATGGGCGCCCGGCGCCGATGCTTACCTGCCCGTGCCGGCCGGCGAGTTGCCCCAGGCCTATGCTTTCAACTCCGAGACTTACATCGTGCTCACCACCCGCGGCGTGCCCGTGGACCTGGAACTTCTGCCCCAGCTTCTCGCCCAGCCGCATGCCTATCTCGGCGTCATCGGCTCGCGCCGCCGCTGGGCCACCGCCGCGCGCCAGCTTCGCGAGCGCGGCGTCTCTGAGGCCGCCCTGGCTGGGGTGCACGCGCCTATGGGGCTGGAGCTGAACGCCGAAACCCCGGAGGAGATTGCCGTCAGCATCCTGGCCCAAATCATTCAACTCCAGCGCGGCGGCACCGGCGAAGCCATGCACGCCCCCCGCGCTGCGGCCGCGCCCTCCGCCTAGCGCGTGCCCATCGAGGACCGTATGTGGCACACCTATCACACCGTTACCAGTCTCGCCGAGGCGCTCGCCATCCTGAACGCTGAGCGCGAGCGCGCCCGCATCGTGGCCGGCGCCACCGACCTCCTCCTAGAGATCGAGCGCGGCGTCCGGCGCGGCATAGAGACCCTGGTGGACATTACCCGCATCCCTGGTCTGGCCGAAGTCCGCCTGGACGATGACGGTTGGATTCACCTGGGACCGCTGGTGACCCACAACGACTGTGTCGCCTCCAAGCTCATTCGCGAGCGGGCCCTGCCCCTCGCTCAGGCCTGCTGGGAGGTTGGCGCGCCCCAAATCCGCAATCGCGGCACCGTGGCCGGCAATCTCATCACGGCCTCGCCCGCCAACGACACCATCACGCCCCTCATGGCCCTGGACGCCGTCGTGACCCTGCAATCCGCCCAGGGCCAGCGCGCCGTGCCCTTGCGCGAGTTCTACACCGGCGTCCGCCGCACGGTCATGGCGCCCGACGAACTGCTGGTGGATATCGCCTTTCCAGCCCTCCGCCCTGCCGAGCGCGGCATGTTCATCAAGCTCGCCCTGCGCCGCGCCCAGGCCATCTCGGTCGTCGACACGGCCGTCATCGTGGACTTCGACCATACCAATGGCGCGCCTCTGGCCCATCAGCCCGTCGCCCGCGCCCGCATTGCCCTCGGGTCGGTCGCGCCTACCATCGTCCGCGCGCCCGAAGCCGAAGCCTATCTGGCTGGCCGCACCCTGTCGCCAGACGCTATCGCTGAGGCTGCCCGCCTGACGATGAGCGCGGCCCGCCCCATTGACGATGTGCGCGGCCCCGCCGCCTATCGCCGCGACATGGTCCGCGTGACCACCCAGCGCGCCTTGCGCGCCATTGTCTCGGGTGAGAACAATGGCTGGCTCCCGGAACAGCCGGTGATGCTGTGGGGCGCCCTCGCTGGCCGCCCCGCCACGGCCCTCCCGTCCGCCCTCATGCATGGCCCGAACGATGCCATCCACACTCGGGTCAACCATCGCGACTTCGTCATCTCTGGAGCCAATGACAAGACCCTGCTCCGCCTGCTGCGCGAGGATGCCCTGCTCATCGGCACCAAGGAAGGCTGCGCCGAGGGCGAGTGCGGCGCCTGCACCGTCTTCCTCGATGGCGCCGCCGTCATGGCCTGCATGGTCCCGGCCGTGCGCGCCCACGGGGCTGAAATCATCACCATCGAAGGCCTAGCTGCCCCCGGCCATCTACATCCCCTCCAGCAGGCCTTTGTGGATGAAGGCGCGGTTCAGTGTGGCTACTGCACGCCCGGCTTCCTCATGGCCGGCGCCAAGCTGCTGGAGGAGCGCGCTCAGCCCAATACCTGGGCCGTCCAGCAGGCCCTGACCGGCAATCTGTGCCGCTGCACCGGCTATTACAAGATACTGGCCGCGTTCGATAAGGCGAAAGGAGCCGCCCCATGAGCCGATCCACCTTTCAGTTCCGCGAGGCCCAGCCCAAGAAGAAGACCCTGCACGCCGTGTGGCGCGGCATCGGCTTCCTCATTCTCGTGCTGCTCACCATCGGCGGCTTCTGGCTGGCCGGTTACCTGATGGAGCTCAACTGGCAGGATCCCTTCCTCCCCTGGCGCATCCCCCGCAACTTCACCATCAAGGTCGCCGAGTGGGCGCCGGCCCTGCCCGGAAAGCTTGTCGTGCAGATCGTCGTCACCCTGCTGGTTGACGTTGTCGGCTACGCAGTGATGGTGATCCTGTACGCGGCGCTGTTTCCCATTCGGCCCGGCGATAAGGACGCGCCGCAGCCCCGCGGCCGCGGCCGCCGCAGCCTCATCCGCTGACCGCCCTGATGGACCGGAACGTTCCGCGAACGGCCTCGGAGGAGATCGAACTCTACGTTCGCACCTATTACTCCCTCCTGCGCTCCAGCGAGGAAGTGCAGATCAAGTCGCTGGTCGAAAGCCACGCGCAGATGGAGTCGCTGCTCCATCCGCACGCCCGCGCCGCCGCCCCCGATATGTCGGCCTTTATCTATAGCTTGCTGCGTCTGCCGGACTGCGTCTCGCGCTCGCGGCTGATCCTGCTGGGGCAGTCGCGCGAGGTCTTCGAGCGCAACGGCGTGGCGGTGGCTGGCTGGACCAGCGTGCCCACCCGTGCCCGCCGCCGCCGCGCCCTCTTCAATGGCGACGACTCCCTGGCCCTGTTCCTTGCCAGCCATTCCGATATCGACGACCTGATCCCGCTCCTCACCGCCTATCAGATCGAGTGGAACAAGTTCCACCTGCATCTGCGCCGCGCGGATCTGCCCGCGGCTGAAGCCGGCGCGGACTGGCCCGCCCTGGCCGAGGCGCTGGCCCTCACCCCCGACGATCTGGACCGCCTCCGGCGCATGTGGGGCCCTGAGACCCTGCCTCGCCTGCGCCTCATGCAGGCCGCCCCCAAGAAACTCGCCGTGCGTCTCCTGGCGAGCAACTACACCGACTACCGCCGCGCCACCCTGGCCTGGTATGAGCATGTCGAGCGCGCCGCGGCCCCGCGGGTGGACTTGCGCCGGCGACCTGTCTACTTCGTCTCCAGCAACACCCACAGCCTCATCAACCTGCTCAGCGGCTTTGCCCTGCGCCACCGCCGGACCCTGCTCGACTACGTCAACGGTAGCGCCCACGCCGACCTCCAGGCCGAGTGGCGCGACATCGAGGGCCGCCGCGCCCCATCTAGCGCCGAAAACTTCCTCTATTACGTGATGAAGAAGTTCGCGCAAACGCCCGAAGGCCGAGGCCTGGCCGACGCGCGCGCCGCCGACGAGGCCGCCTGTGGCCTCCAGCGCATCCCCAGCGACCAGGATGTCTTCGAGGTGGACAGCCAGATCGTGGCGCTCAACCGGCTCAATCCGGCCTGGCTTGACCCCCGCCTGAACCTGCCCGGCATCGAGGCCCTCGCCCGCAGTGACGCCGTCATCTTTAACATCGACTACCCCCTGGGCATGGCCGCCTATCACATCGTCACGCAGGTCGCCTCGCGCGTGGCGGAAGTGCGCGGCGTCTACGTGATGGGCAAGGCCGCCACCCTCAACGGCGTCGTCGGCGATGTGATGATCCCCTCCGTCGTCTACGATGAGCAGTCGCGCAACACCTACCTGCTCGACAACTGTTTCCGCGCGGGCGACATCACGCCTCACCTGACCTACGGCACCGCGCTCGACAATCAGAAGGCCGTCACCGTGCGCGGGACGTTCCTCCAGAATGCCAACTACGCGCACGTCTTCTACAAAGAGAACTATACCGATATCGAGATGGAGGCCGGCCCCTTCCTGTCGGCCGCCTTTGAGTTGTCCCGCCCCAAGCGCTATCCCCTGGACGAGATCGTCAACCTCTATACTGTGCCGTTCGACCTGGGCCTGCTGCACTACGCCTCCGACACACCCCTCTCCAAAGGCCGCAACCTCGGCTCGGGGAACCTCTCCTACTTCGGCATGGATCCTACCTATGCGGCCAGCATCGCCGTCCTGCGCCGCATCTTTCAGCTAGAGCTCAAGCGAGTTATGGAATGACTGCTATCGGAGTCTCCCACGGACGCATAGACGCGGTCGGCAAGGTCACCGGCGCCGCGCTCTACCCCGGCGACCTCAACCTGCCCGGCCAGTTGCACATGAAGATCCTCTTCGCTGGCCGTCCCCACGCCCGCATCACGCGCCTCGACGTATCGCGTGCCGAGCAGGCCCCCGGCGTCGTGGCCGTCTTCACCGCCAGGGACGTGCCCCACAACGAATACGGGCTGAGCATGCCCGACCAGCCCGTGTTGTGCGGCCCCGGCTCCGCCAAGGTCGGCGCGGAAGTCGTGCGCTTCGTGGGCGACCAGGTGGCGCTCGTGGTGGCCGAGACCGAGGCCCAGGCCGCCCGCGCGCGCGACCTGATCGAAGTTGACTACGAGGACCTGCCCGTCGTCACCGACCCCCGCGCCGCCATGCAGCCTGGGGCCGCGACCCACCTCCCCGGCCGCGACAATGTGCTGGCGCATTACCGCATCCGGCACGGCGACGTTGACGCGGTCTGGGATGAGTGCGACGCCATCGTCGAGGGCGAGTATCACACCCCCATGCAGGAGCACGCCTACCTCCAGCCCGAGGCCGGCCTGGGCTACATTGACGACGAGGGCCGCGTGACCGTCCAGGTCGCCGGCCAGTGGGCGCACGAGGACCAACTGCAGGTGGCCCATGCCCTCGGTCTGCCCCCCGAACAAATTCGCATCATCTATCCCGCCATCGGTGGCGCCTTCGGCGGCCGCGAGGACATGTCCGTGCAGATCGTCCTGGCCCTCGCTGCCTGGCGGCTGTCGCAGCGCGGCCTCCACCGCCCGGTCAAGATCATCTGGAGCCGCGAAGAGTCCATCCTCGGCCACCACAAGCGCCATCAGTTCTTCATCCGCGCCAAGTGGGGGGCCAGGGCCGATGGCCAGCTTCTGGCCGCCGAGGTCGAGGTCATCTCCGATGCTGGCGCCTATGCCTACACCTCCACCAAGGTTCTGGGCAATGCCACCCTCATGTGCACCGGCCCCTACGTCTTCCCCAACGCTAAGGTGGACGCTTACACCGTCTATACCAACAACGTGCCCGGCGGTGCCTTCCGTGGCTTCGGCGGCCCGCAAGGCGCATTCGCCGCCGAGCTGCAGCTTGAAAAGCTGGCCGAGAAGCTGGGCCTCGACCCGGTCGCCATGCGCCTGCGCAACCTCCTGCGCGACGGCGACCTCGCCACCGTCGGCACCCCCTTTCCACCGGGCGTCACGCTCGACAAGGTCGTGGCCCGCTGCGCTGCCGAGGCCGGCTGGACTGCCAGCCAGGGTCTGCCGCCCGCCCCCCTGCCGGCCGCCCCCCACCTCCGCCGTGGGCGTGGCTTCGCCTGCGCCTTCAAGAATATCGGCTTCTCGTTTGGCGCGCCGGAGGCGTCCGATGCCCGTGTGGAACTGCACGGCAAGGAAGTCATCGAGCGGGTCGTCGTCTATCAAGCTGGCGCCGATTGCGGCCAGGGCGCGCACACCGTCATGATCCAGATGGCGGCCGAAGCCGTTGGCGTGCCCATAGACCGGGTGCAATTGATCGCCTCCGACACCGCCACCAGCGGCTCCTCCGGCAGCGCCTCCGCCTCCCGCCTCACCTACATGTCTGGCAACGCCATCCGCGGCGCGGCCCTGGCCGCCCTCCGAAAGTGGCAGGATGAAGAGCGGCCCGCTGTAGCCGACTACACCTACCGGCCACGGCCCACCACCATGCTCGACCCCGTGGACGGCCACGCCGACCCCAATTTCGCTTATGGCTACGTGGCTGAAGCCGTCGAGGTGGAAGTGGATGTTGAGACCGGCCATGTGCGCCTGGTGGACGTCATCTGCGCCGACGATGTCGGGAAGGCCATCAATCCCCAGCAGGTCGAGGGCCAGATCGAGGGCGCGGTGGTGCAGGCGGCCGGCTACGCCGTGCTGGAGAATTTCGTCATGCACGACGGGCGCGTCCTCACCCCGTTCCTTTCCAACTATCTCATCCCCACCGTGCTTGATGTGCCCGAGCGCGTCAAGTCCGTCATCCTGGAATACGCCGAACCCAACGGTCCGTTTGGCGTGCGCGGCATGGCCGAGATGCCCTACCTGCCCTTGGCCCCCGCCATCGCCGCTGCCCTCCACGCGGCTACCGGCGTGTGGATTGACGAGTTTCCTTACACGCCCGACCGGGTGCTTCGGCGTCTCCAGGCCGCCGCCTAGCAGCGATGCATCTCTCCGACGTATTGGTAGTTGTTCGCGGCGGGGGCGACCTGGGCACCGGCGTCGCCCATCGCCTCCACCGCTCAGGCTTCACCGTCATGGTCACCGAACTGTCGCGCCCCCTGGTCGTCCGCCGGGCAGTCGCCTTTGCCGAGGCCGTCTATGCGGGCAGCATTGAGGTCGAAGCCGTCACGGCCCGTCTCGCCGATGACCCCATGGCCGGTATGGCTTACAGCGTGCTGGAGGAGATCCCGGTCGTCGTTGATGAGGCCGGCGACGTGATCGCCCGCATGCAGCCCCGCATCGTTGTGGATGCCCGCCTCGCCAAGCGCCCGCTGGACACGCGCCGCGGCGATGCTCCCCTCGTCATTGGGCTAGGGCCAGGCTTCACCGCCGGCAAGGACTGTCACGCCGTGGTGGAGACCAACCGCGGCCACCACCTGGGCCGGGTCTATTGGGAAGGCAGCGCCGAGCCCGATACCGGCCAACCCGAACCTGTCCAGGGCGTGGCCGGCGAGCGTGTGCTGCGCGCCCCGGTGGCTGGCGTCTTTGTGGGGCGCTGCGCCATTGGCGACTCCGTCTGCGCTGGTGACGTGCTGGCCGAAGTAGCCGGCCAGCCCATTGTGGCCGCGTTCGATGGCGTTGTCCGGGGCCTCCTGCACAGCGGCCTGGAAGTTCCGGCCGGCCTCAAGGTGGGCGACCTCGACCCTCGCGGCATCCGCGACTACTGCTTCGTCATCTCCGACAAGGCGCGCGCGATCGGCGGCGGCGTCTTGGAAGCCATCCTCGCCGGCATGGCCCTCTGGCGGCTGGACCCTCCGCCCGAGCGTGATCCATTCTAAGATGAACCTCCTCGCCGCACTCCGCGTCGAGCCGAGCGCCGTCGTCGCCTTCACCGGCGGCGGCGGCAAGACCACCGCCATGTTTCGCCTGGCGGAGGAGATCGTTCAGGCTGGCGGGCAAGTGGTGACCACAACCACCACCCGCATCTTCGCCGCGCAGATCGGCCTCGCGCCCCACCACGTCGTGGCCCGCGGTCTGCCCGGTGATGACCCGGCCGCACTGGAGTCAGTCGCCGCCCTGCTGGCGGCCACTCACCATGTCTTGCTGACCGCCCCCACTGAGCTAGGCTCGGAGAAAGCGCCCGGCGTTCACCCCGCCTGGATCAACGCGCTGCGCTCCCTCCCCGCCCGCCACACCGTGCTGATCGAAGCCGACGGCTCCCGCATGCGCCCCTTCAAGGCCCCTGCCGGCCACGAGCCCGTCATCCCACCCGAGACCGACCTCGTCGTGCCCGTCATTGGCGCTGAGGTCATCGGCGCGCGCCTCGACGCGGCCCTCGTTCACCGCCCCGAGCGGGTAGCGGCCTTGGCTGACCTCGCCTTGGGGGACCCGCTCACCCCCGAGCGCGTGGCGCGCGCCATCGCGCATCCCGACGGCGGGCTAAAAGGGGTTCCGGCAGCCGCCCGCGTCATGGTCCTGATCAACAAGGTTGAGGACGAAGCCCGCCAGGCAGCCGCGCGCGCCACCGCCGCCCTCCTGTTGGCCCACGATCGCATCCACGGCGTTGTGCTGGGCGCAATCCGCCGTGACCCACCGGCCCAGGAGACTTTCGGCCGCGTCGCCGTCGTGGTGCTGGCCGCGGGCCGGTCCACCCGCATGGGCCAGTCCAAACAACTCTTGCCCTGGGGCAATACCACCGTGGTGGGCGAGGTGGTCCGGCGGCTGCAAGGCTGCGACGTCTCGCAGGTCGTAGTCGTCACCGGTGATGCCGCGAACTGGGTGGCGCAGGCCGCCCGTGCCGCCGCTGCGCCCGGCGGCGTGCCAGTCTCGATCACCCACAACCCGGACTTTTCCGTCAGCGAGATGGCCTGGTCCCTGGCCGCTGGCTTGCGCGCTTTGCCCCCCAACTGTCTGGCGGCGGTCGTGGCCCTGGCCGATCAGCCCCGCCTCAGCCCTGCCGTCGTTGACCGCCTCCAGGCCCGCTGGCGAGAGACCCAGGCCCTGGTCGTCGCTCCCTTCTTCAACGGTCAGCGCGGCCATCCCCTGCTGTTTGACCGCCGGGCGTGGCCCCATCTGTTGGCTTTGCCCGCGAGTGCCAACCCGCGGGCGGCGCTGGACGTGCTTCCTCCCCCTGAACGGGTGGACGTGGACGACGACAGCATCCTGCAAGATATGGACACCCCTGACGCATATGCCCAGGCCATTGGTACGAGCTAAACTGGTATAATCCTTGGCTATGGAACATCGCATTCAGGAAGTCAACGGCCTGCGCCTGCACTACACGGTCGCGGGTGCCGGGCCGGACTTAGTCTTCGTGCACGGCTGGGGCTCATCCCGCCGCATGTGGACCACCTTTCTCCCCGACTTGGCGCGCCAGTTCCGCTGCTGGACCCTGGACCTGCCCGGCTTTGGCGACTCGGAGAAGCCCGCGCCTCGCTGGTATTCGATCCCCAACTTCACCGCCATCGTGGCTCAGTTTATTGACGGCCAGCGCATTGCCCCGGCGGGTGTGGTGGGCCACTCGATGGGCGGCATGGTCGTGCTCAACCTGGCCGCCCGCCGCCCGGCCGTCGTTCAGCGGGTCGCCGCCATCAACCCGGTCGTTTCCGGCCGCGCCACCCTGCGCCCCCTGGCCCGGCCCAAGACCAGCACCCGCGTGCTCGATTGGTTCTTGCGCTTGTCCCCCAGCCTGATGCAGCCCTTGCTCACCCACCCCCTGGGCCATCGGGTGGGCGGCCTCACGCAGTTCCGCCGCCGCACTGAGGACTTCACCAAGAGCAACGCCGAGTCGCTCATGTCCAGCGGGCGCGCCATCGTCACCTACGATGTCACTCCCTTCCTGGATCAAGTCTCCGCGCCCACCCTGGTGTTGGTCGGCGCCAAGGACATCAACGTTCCCCCGAGCGAAGGCCGCCGGGCCGCCGCTCGCATCCCCGGCGCCCGCCTGCTGGTGATGCCCACCGGCCACTTGCCCACCGACGAGCGCCCAGCTGAGACCCTCCGCCACCTTCAGAGGTTCTTTAGTTGAAGTACCGCCTCTTCACGGCCCTGGAATTGCCCGCCCACCTGCAAGCCAGGCTGGCGGAGCTTCAGACGGTGTTTTCGGCCCAACTGCCGCCCCGCGTGGTGCGCTGGGTCAAGCCCGACGGCATCCACTTGACTCTTAAGTTCTACGGTGATGTGCGTGCCGAGCGAGTGTCCGAGTTTGAAGCCGCCCTCGACCGCGCCGCGAGTCGGGCCGGCGCTGCGGCGGCGGTGGGGCCCCTCACGCTGCGTGGTCTGGGCGTCTTTCCCTCACCATCGCGCCCACAGGTGCTGTGGGTGGGGCTGGAGGGCGATCTCGCGCCCTTGCACCGGCTGCAATTGGCGATTGAGGCCGAAGCGGAGGCGCTCGGCTATCCGCCGGATGAGCGGCCCTTTACGCCTCACCTGACCCTTGGCCGGGTGCGCGCTCGCCTGGCGCCCGCTGAGTTGGAAGCGCTGTTGGCGTTCCTGCGCCGGGCCCACGCCGAGCCCTTGGGCGAGTTCCGGCCATCGGTGCTGAGTCTCATGTCCAGCGACCGCCGCCCCATGGGTGCCGTCTACACTTCCATCCACGCTGTTGCCCTGGACCACAAGGAGAGAGCATCTGGAACCGCTTGATCTCGCCCGCAGCCTGGTCGCCGCCCTCGAAGACAAGAAGGCCGAAGACATCCTCCTCCTCGACCTGCGCGGCCAATCCATCTTCACCGATTACTTTGTTATATGCACCGGCACCAGCGAGCGCCAGCTCGGCGCGCTGGCCGAGGCCGTTGCCGAGACGGCCCGCAAGGCCCACCGCCTCAAGGCGCCCCGCACCGAAGGGCACGCCGCCGGCGGCTGGCTGCTGATGGACTTCGGCAGCGTCATCGTGCACGCCTTTTCGGCCGCTCAGCGCCGCCGGTATAAGCTGGAAGAGCTGTGGCAGGAGGGGAAGATCGTCGTGCGGATTCAGTAGGGACGCCCGCCCACGCGGGCGTCCCTGCTGGGCAGTCGTCTATTCGAAGGACCAGCGCTCGCCGTCGCGTTCCCAGGCGACGATCTCGCCTGGCGCAAACCACAGTTTCAACTCGAACTCGGCCGTCTCGGGCTTATCCGAGGCGTGGATCAGGTTGCGGCCAATGTCGAGCCCCAGATCGGCGCGGATGGTGCCCGGCGCGGCTGCCGTGGGGTTGGTGGCGCCCACTGTTTGGCGTACCGCCTCGATCGCCTTCGAGCCTTCCCAGGCCATCACCACCACCGGCCCCGAAGTAATGTACTGAATCAAGCCCGGATAGAACGGCTTGCCCTGGTGCACGGCATAGTGCTCCTCGGCCAGCGCCTGGCTGACGGCCTGGAGCTTCAGGCCCGCGAGCCGCAATCCGCGCCGCTCCAGCCGCGCAATGATCTCTCCGACCAGGGACCGCTGCACGCCGTCGGGCTTGATAATGACAAGTGACTGTTCCAACACAACCTCCACTAATGAATTGAGCGGCAAAGTGACGGGCCGGGCACAGCCCGGCCCGCCTCTGCCTGATTGGGACACGGGCGAGACTAGATCTTTTCGAGCGCCATCCGGTAAGCGTCCAGGGCCTCCGCCAGCCGGTCCTGCCGGGCATAGGCGTCGCCCAGCACCCGCAGGACGGGCGCAGTTGGCTTCGCCTGGTGCACCAGCGCCTCCATTTCGCGAATGGCCTGGTCCAGGTGCTCGCCGGAAGTGACCCACGCGCCATAGCGTTCAGCGGCGGCGCTCAGGTCCTGGTCCGCGGCCTGCGTGGCCGGGATAGGTGCGGCAGTCTGCGGCTGCGCCAATGGGCCCGTCGCCCGGGCCGCTGCCTCCGGCTCCACGCGTTTCGCTTCCAGGCGCTCTTGCACCAACCGGCGCGCGGCCGCCTGCTCGGCGCGCTGCTCCGCGAAGCGGGCCTCGATCTCGGCCTCGCGTTCGCGCCGCGTGGCCGCCAGCCGTTCCGCCAGCCGCGCCAACCGATCCAGGTCCCCCGTCTGTGGCCGGTCGCTGGATGGCTGTTCCATCGGCGGTTCGGCCTGCGCCGCCGCCTTGGCCGCCTGAAGTTCCGCTTCAGCCGGCAATTGGGCTTCGGCTTCGGCGGGCAGCCACTCTGGAGGCGCAAAGGCTTCTGCGGGCTCAGGCTCCGGCAAGGGTTCTGGCTCCGCCTCCTGCTCGGCCTGGGCCGCAATCCAGGCCGGGGTGTCCGTCACCTGGTCCTCGGGCGCCGTCATCAGTTCGTCGGCCAGGGCGCCCTGGCGCGCCGCCAGCCCTTCCAGCCAGCGCATGGCTTCGTCATCGGCTACCAGTTGGGTCGCCGGTGCCTCTACCTCGGCGGGGCGTTCGGCTTCCACGGCCGCTGGCATGCCCTCAGGCTCACCTGGGACC
Organism: uncultured Anaerolineales bacterium; assembly: GCA_964497615.1. Lineage (GTDB taxonomy): Bacteria > Chloroflexota > Anaerolineae > Anaerolineales > UBA6663 > CAZCEC01. Next base: position 126,366 of record CAZCEC010000001.1, read on the forward strand.
AGCGCGGCCAGGCCAGCCAGCGCGGCCAGGTCGACCTGAAGATCGGGCTCCAACGCCTCGTCGCCGGCCTCTGCTTCAGCCAGGCCCATTTCGCCTTCGACCTCCAGGTCTTCTCCTTCGGCCTCAGCCCACTCTTGCGCCAGTAGGGCCTCCGGCCCCGTCAGGGCCTTCAGCCACGCTGGCGTCTCGGCCGGCCGATCCTCAGGCTCGGTGATCAATTCTTCCGGCTTCGCGCCTTGCCGTGCGGCCAGGCCTTCCATCCAGCGGAGCGCCTCATCCGCGTCAAGCTCGCCTAGTTCGGTCCCGGCTTGGGCCGCCTCGCCCTGGACCGTCTCCAAGTTGGCCGGTTCTTCTATCGCTGCGCGCGGCATTTCTTCGATTGGCTCGCCAATCGTCGGGAGAGGCAGCTTGGTCGGTGCCGTGTCGGCCAACTCGTCGGCCGGCATGGCCTGTTCGACCTTGCCCAGCCACTCCTCCAAGGACGGCGCGCCCTCGGCCGGCATCGCCGCCACGGGCTCGCCTGCTTCGCTTGGCGCGGCCGTCTGCCTCTCGGCCTCTTCCGGCGCCAGCATGCCGGTCGGCGCCGGCTCCTCTACTTCAGGCGGGACGTAAGCCGGCATCGAGAGGGCACCTGCGTCGCCTTGCTGTGCCGCGATCCAACTGGGCGTCTCGGTCGGTCGGTCTTCCGGCGCCGTGATCAACTCCTCGGGCCGTGCGCCATGCTGGGCCGCCAGGCTCTCCATCCAGCGCAGCGCCTCATCCTCGTCAATGACGCCGATGTCCGCCTGGCTCGTTGGTTCGCCTCCCTCCGCCATCATCGCGGCTGGCTCCGCTGATGCGGCCTCGGCTTCGGACGCGTCCGGTTCCGTGGGGCGCGTTTGCTCAGGCACGCCTGGCTGCCTGTCCTTGGCCGACAGCCAGGACACAATGGTGTCGGTCGCGCCAGGGCTTTCAGCCTGCGCCCACGGCGGCAGGTCTGTCGCCGTCTCTGGCGTTGGGCTCTCCGCGCTGCTGATCGGTTGCGCGGACCCCTCACTGGATGGCGGCACGGGTTCTTCGGCTGCCGGGACGTCCTCGGCCGCGAGTGGCATCCCTTCAGCCGCGCCAGCGCGCAGCCATTCGGGCGCGTCCTTTGCCTTCAGCCACGAAGCAATGGTGTCCGTCGGGCCGGGTTCTTCGGCCTGCGCCCACGGGGGGAGCTCGATACCTTCTCCCTGAGCCAGGTCGGCTTCGCTGGCTGGCACCACCAGCGAGTCGGCCGCAGCGGCCTCCGCCGGATGCCCGGTCGCGTCACTCATCCACGGCGCGACGCCTTCACTTAGTTCTGCCGCGCTCAGGTCAGCCAGCCAGGCTGGTGCTTCTTCCTGTTCAATGGGCGCAGCGGTCTCCATCCCAATTGCCGCAACGAAGCTCTCTGGTTCGTCGCTCGTTGGCACTGGCTCGGCCTCGCTCGCGGGCGCGGCCTCCGGGTCCGGGCTAATGGGCGCCATCGCCCGCAACCATTCTGGAATGTCGGCCGGCAGCACCAGATCGGGCTCTTCCGGTTCGTCGCCGAAATCCTCGTCGCTTGCCTCCGCCGCGTCAAACTGGAACGGCTGCTCGGCCCGCGCGATAGCCTCTGCCGAAGCAGGCTGCAAGTAGTCCGGCAGTTCCGGCAATGGGGCCGAGCCGGGCAGATCTCGCACATCGTCAATCGTCCCGGCGCCGGGCTCTTCGCTTGCCGCCTCTGCGTCCGGCTGCGGCGCGGATGCCGCCACGCCCCGCAGCCAATCGGGCACGGCCAGTGGGGCAGGGCCCTCAGCCTCCGCGGGAGGCTGGCGGAGCCAGTCGGGCGTCTCGGTGCTCATTCCTGGCGCCTGCGGCGCTTGCATCTGCGCCTCGTCCAGCTTCGCCTCCGCCGCGGCTGATTGCAGCCACGCCAGTGTCTCCTCGTCCACCTCGGTTGGTCCCGCGGGCGGTGCTTGTGCCTCCGGCGGGCTCGCCTCCAATGGGGGCCCCACCCGCATCCATTCGGGCAGGTCGGCAGTCCCCAGGTCGCTGCCCGCGGCCGTCCGCAGCCACTCGGGCACGTCCTCGCCCGGCTCCAGTACGTTCATCGCAGAGCTGGCCGGTTCCGCGGGTTTCAGCCAATCGGGGATGTCCGCCTGCGCCAACGCCGGCTCCTCACCCTCTTCTGCGGGTGACTGGGCCGCGGGCCAGTCTGCTGCCGCCGCTTCCACGGGCGCCGCCGTTGTTGGCGGCATCGCCGTCAAGGTATCGTCCAGCGCGGCGGTCGGGGCCGCTCCCTCGCTGGCCTCGGCCAACCGGCTGTCGTCGAGCGCGGCGCTGGACTCAGCCGGCGCGTCGCCCACCGGCCGCATCCACTCGGGCAACTCGTCCGCCGGCTGCGCCTCGCCCGCTGGCTGCATCCAGGCGGGCGCCTCGTCCTCGGCCTGCGGCTCAATGGCCACGATTGTGGCTTCGTCCGCTGGCCGCGTCCAATCGGGCACCTCATCCTCGGCCGGCGCCGCCTCCGCCGCCGGCCGCATCCAGGCCGGTAATTCACCTTCGTCCAGCGCCGCCGCCTCACCTGCTGCCTCAGCAGTGGGCTGCTCGGCCGCCTGGTCAGGTGATCCCGCGACGGCCGCGGCTGTGCCCGCTGCCCCGAGGGTCAGGCTGGCCAGCCAGTCGGGCAACCCTTCATCATCTTCAGCCGGCGCCGCCGCCTCGCCGATGGGCCGGGTGGCTGGCTCCTTGAAGGCTGGCACCATCCAATCCGGCACTGCCTCGGACTCCAATGGACCCGTCGCTGTCCGCAGCCATTCGGGTAGGTCTTCGTTGGCGGGCTGGCTGCTTGGCAGGCTGGCATCCGTCACACCCAGGCTGTTGAGCCAGTCTGGTGCGCCGGACCCCGCCTCGGCTGGCCGGTCGCCGGCCGGTGCCTGTGGCTGAAGGTCGCGCAGCCAATCCGGCAATTCTGCCGCTGCTGGCATATCGGCTGGCGAGATAGGGGCTTCTGGTTCTCCTCCCAGCCAGTCCGGTGTGCCGGTTGAGGTCTGCGTCTTGGGCTCTTCGAACTGGGCCCCTATGGACGTCAGCCAATCCGGTGACCCGCTGTCGTCGGTGCCCGGCACATAGTCCAGGCGCTGGAGCATTACCTTGCCGGCCTCGACCCGATGCGCAGACGCCCCGTTCCGCCCTGGTTCAATGAATGCCTCGTAGGGGTCGAGCGCCTCCAGCCGCTGCCGATAGGCGGCCGCCTCCGCCCCCCGTCCCTGTTCACGGAACACAGCGGAAAGAATTCGGTTGGCTTCGATGCTGTAGGGCAACTTTTGCAGGATGCCGGCGCACGCCTGGGCGGCCTCAGCCGGCTGGCCAGACTGCCAGTACACGCGCGCCAGCACTGTGAGCAAGTCCACGCGCTCTGGATCTTCGTCCAGCGCGCTCTTCAACTCCGCTTCGGCTTGCAGAAACAGCCCGCCCTGGCTGTACATGCGCGCCAGCGCGCCGCGCGTCAGCCGCGCCTTGGCTGGCGTCACCCCGTCTCGCCGGCCGTACAGCCGGCACAACTCCTGCTGGATAGCGCCATTGGAGGGCGAAGCCTCGAAGGCGCGTTCCATGTGCCAGATGGCCGCGTCGAGGTTGGCCTCGTCTTCTCGGACGATGGCCATGCCCACATGGGAGATGAAGTCGTCCGGCGCTACCGACAGCACCCGCTGAAAGATGTCGGCAGCATCCGTGTGGCGGTTTTTCTCCAAAAGCGCCTTGCCCAGCATCCGGTACGTATCCAGGTGTTTGGGATACAGTCCCAGGATGTGCCGGCAATGGGCCAGCACCTCGTCGGTCTGCCTGCGCTCGATGAGGCTGTCTAACTGTTCAACGTAGGTGCGGAGGGCAATTTCGGACATAATTCACTCGACTTTCCGCGCGTCGCGGGCAGTATGCCCCTAATCTGCCGAAATTGCAATCATCCTATGCGGATGTGAGGCCGGCCAGCCTTCGACACAGTGCCACTCGTCCTGCCACGTCCGGCTCAGGATGCGGCGCTGGACCCAAACTATCGGCAATGCCGGTTTCGCCCATCAGCGTGCGCAGTACCGTTGTCACCCCGCCTGCCAGCGCCCTCAGGTGATAGCCCCCTTCCAGCACAAACACCAGCCGGCCATGGCAGTGTTCGGCCGCGACAGCCATGAGCGTGCGCGTCAGGTGCGCATAGCCGGCCAGTGTGAATTGCAGACTCGCCAGCGGGTCCAGCCAGTGCGCGTCGAACCCGGCTGAGACCAGCACCAGGTTGGGCCGAAAACGCGCCGCCGCAGGCACAATCACCTCCGCCAGCATCACCCGCAGGGCCTCGTCACCCGCGCCGGCCGGCAGCGGCAGATTGATCGTGTAACCGGCGCCTGCGCCGGAGCCAATCTCTTCTGCCGCGCCCGTGCCAGGGTAGATGGCCTCTTGGTGTGTGGAGATAAACAGCACCGAAGGGTCTTCGTAGAAGATGTCCTGCGTGCCGTTGCCGTGGTGCACGTCAAAGTCCACGATCAGCACCCGTTCGATGCCCAGCATTCGCTGGGCGTACCGGGCGGCAATGGCGACGTTGTTGAACAGGCAGAAGCCCATCGGGGCATCGGGCACCGCGTGGTGGCCGGGCGGCCGCACCAGGGCAAAGGCCGCCTCCGCCTCGCCGCCCGCCACCGCCTCTACGGCCCGGATCGCGGCGCCGGCTGCCAGCAGCGCGATTTCAAACGACTCGGGCACGACGTAGGTGGGCGCGTGGTCCACATAGCCCGGTCCTTGCCGGACAGCATCTCGCAGCGCCGTCACGTAGCCGGGCAGATGCGCTTGCGCCACCTCGTCGATCGTGGCCGAGCGCGGCGCCAGCGGCACGAGAAACTCGCGCAGCCCCAGCGCGGGCGAATTTAGTGCGGCTTCGATGGCCCGCAACCGCTCCGCGTTTTCAGGATGGTCGGGGAAGGTGTGTTGGAGGTATAGCGGGGATGAGACGGTGGCGATCATGGCAGAGATTGGAGACTAGAGATATGGTGAATCTCTAATCTCCAATCTCCAAGTGACGGTTCCTACGCCTTCAGCTCAGGCGCTGGCGCCTTCGACCGCATGATGGCCCAGGCCAGCAGGCCCAGCATGGCGACGATCGCCACCCAGATGGCGACGGTGGTGCCGCCCGTGGCCTTGGCATATTGAACCACAATGGGCGCCACGATCACCGATACCAGGTTCACTACCTTGATCATCGGGTTTAGAGCCGGGCCAGCCGTGTCCTTCATCGGGTCGCCCACGGTGTCGCCCACCACGCCCGCCTTGTGCCGCTCGGAGCCCTTGCCGGAGTTCTTGGCGGGGTCCTTGGGCTCATCTTCGATCAGCTTCTTGGCGTTATCCCAGGCGCCGCCCGCGTTGTTCATAAACACCGCTAGCAACTGGCCCGATACAATGATGCCGGCCAGGAAGCCGCCCAGCGCCTCCACCTGCAGCATCAGCCCCACCACAATCGGCGTGACGATGCCCAACAGCGCCAGGCTCACCAGCTCCTTCTGCGCCGCTGACGTGGAAATGGACACCGCCTGCCGGTAATCCGGCTTGACCTTGTTTTCCAGCACGCCCAGCCGGAATTGCCGGCGCGCCTCCAGCACGATCAGCGCCGAGGCGCGGCTGACCGCCTGGATGGCGAACGACGAAAACAGCCACGGCAGAGCGCCGCCGATCAACATGCCTACAAACACCTGCGGGATGTCCACCCGGATGCCGAGTGCCAGGATGCGGGCCTCCTCGAGAATGCCTTGCGCCTCCTGCGCCCGGCTCACATCCACCAGGAACGAGCCAAACAGGGCCACCGCCGCGATCACGGCCGAGCCGATGGCGACGCCCTTGGTGATAGCCTTCGTGGTATTGCCCACGGCGTCCAAGTCGGCCATGGTCTGCTGGGCCTTCTTCGTCTCCGCGTCTTCCTGGCCCGACCACGCCATCTCGCCGATGCCGTTCGCATTGTCCGCGATCGGGCCGAACGAGTCCATGGCCACGTTGTTGCCCGTTAAGGTCAGCATTCCGATGCCCGTCATCGCCACCCCGTACAGCACAAACGTGGCGCTCAGGCTGGCCGGCGCGCCCGCCGGCAGTTCAATGGTCCCGAAAATAAAGATCGAGGCCACGATCGTCAACGCGATGACCACCACCGACCACACCGATGACTCGTACCCCGCCGATATCCCTTGCAGGATAAGGGTGGCCGGGCCCGTATCGGCCGCTTTCTTGATCTCCTTCACCGGCGCGCCATGGGTGCCAGTGAAGTATTCGGTGAGCCGATCAATCAGGATGGCGAGCAATACGCCCACGCCCACCGCCAGCGGCGCTCGCCACCAGCCGCCCCACGCACCCATCGCATCCGTGTTAAGGTAGAAGAAGCCAGCGGCGAAGAACATGACGGCCGAGATGGCGGCCGACGACAGGAAACCGCGGAAGATGGCCGCCATCGCGTCGCCGCCCGAGGCCGGCGCCCGCACCGCGTAGGTGCCGATGATGGACGACAGCACACCGATCCCGCGCACAATCAGCGGGTAGATGATCCACTCCAGTTGCCCGGTGGCATGCCACAGCGCCAGGCCGAGAATCAAGCCCGACACGATGGTCACTTCGTAGCTCTCAAAAATGTCGGCCGCCATGCCGGCGCAGTCGCCCACGTTATCGCCCACCAGGTCGGCCACCACCGCCGGGTTGCGCGGGTCATCCTCCGGCAGGCCCTGCTCGACCTTGCCCACCAGGTCGGCGCCCACATCGGCCGCTTTGGTGAAGATGCCGCCGCCCACGCGCATGAACAGCGCCAGCAGGGTGCCGCCAAAGCCAAAGCCCAGCAAGGCGTCCGGCGCGGCGATGCCCAAGATGATGAAGATGACGGTGCCGCCCAGCAGGCCCAGCCCGTCGGTCAGCATGCCGGTGATGGTGCCGGCGCGGTAGGCAATCCGCAGCGCGCCGCCAAACGACTTGCGCGACTCGGCCGCCACGCGCACATTGGCTTCCACCGCCATGCGCATGCCGATCTGGCCAACCGCCAGGGAGAACCCTGCGCCCATCACAAAGGCCACCGCGCGCGCCAGGCCGATGATCAGCCGCACCGTGCTTTCCGGCTGGCCCTCAAAGCGCTCCAGCGCCTCCGGGGTGGGGGGCACGATATAGACTGAGAAGAACAGGGCCACCGTCAGGATGGCGATGAGCGGCAGGATGGACTTCAGTTGGCGCGCCAAATAGGCGTCTGCGCCTTCCTTGATCCACCCCCACACCTCCTGCATCTTGGCGGTGCCCTTGTCTTCCCGCAGAATCTGGCTGCGCAGGAAGATCGCGTACGCCAGGCCCAGGACAGCCACGCCCAGGACGCTGTAGATCGCGATCTGTTCAAATGAATTGAGACCTTGCATTCTCTTCTCCGTGGAATGTCTTGACGGGCCGGTTCACCTGGCCCGTGATGGAGTCAAAAGCGCGCCGAAACCTGCCATTCAGGCGCGAGGCGCGATTGTACCTGTTGGCACAGGAAGTGTCAACTTTTCAATCCCACCTTCGGCGGATGTGCGGACTGGCGGCCCGGATAAACTGATAGTGGCCAAACTGGGCCCCAGCCGGGGCTCCACCGCGCCAAGGAGACTGCCATGAAGGCCAAATACCTAAACTTTGTGTGGGCCATCGTCCTAATCGCTGCCGGCGTGGTCGCGCTGGCCCAGAACTTCGGCTACTTACCTGACATAAGCTGGGTCTGGTGGACGCTGACGTTTGCTGGCCTCAGCCTGCTCTTCTTTGCCAGCTACTTTGCCAGTGGTGTCCGCAATTGGGGTTGGTTGTTTCCGGCCCTGATCTTCGCTGCCCTGGCGGTCGTCATCTCGCTGGGCGCTGCGGGCTTCGATGATCCGCTAATTGCCGCGCCCTTGTTCACCGCCATTGGCCTACCATTCCTGGTCGCCTATGCGCTCGACCGGCGCAACAACTGGTGGGCGCTCATCCCGGCCTGGGTCATGTTGGTCCTGACCCTGATCCTGGCCCTCGCGGAGCGGGTGCCCGGTGAGGTTATCGGGGCGCTGGTGATGTTCGCGGCTGGCCTGCCATTTGTGTTCGTATTTGCCGCCGACCGTTCCCGGTGGTGGGCCCTCATTCCAGCCGGGACCCTGTGCGCATTGGGCCTCATGTTGGTGGTCATGCTGCAGGTCAACGCCGAGTACGTGGGCGCGCTGTTCGTGATGCTGCTGGCGGTGCCGTTCGGCGCGGTCTATCTGATGAGCCCCCGGAACTGGTGGGCCCTCATCCCGGCCGGCGTGCTGGCCAGCATCGGCCTGATGACGCTGCTCATCCTCACCACCGACGACATTTCCGAATCCATTGCCGCCCGGCTCACCGGGGTGATGTTCCTTGGGATGGCGCTGACATTTGCGGCGCTGTGGCTGCGCCGGGCGTCCCAGCCCACGGCCTGGGCCATCTATCCGGCTGCCGTGCTAGCCATCCTGGGCCTGCTGGCCATGGGGTTGGGCACGCAGTTTGAACTGGTGTGGCCGGTGGCCCTCATCGCCAGCGGCGTGCTCATGCTCTATCTCACCCTGCGCCCGCGGCAGATCCACTAGCTCACGTTCATATTGTCCGTGCTCCGGCAGCGCAGGGCATCAGGCCCTGCGCTGCCGGCCGCCCGACCTGCCGCGCCCTTCGTTCCCGTCGCGCGGGCGCTCGCCTCCCAGGACGAGGCCTCAGCCGCCTCTAGTCACGCTTGGGCGCCTTCATCCTCGTCCGCACCAAGGGCGGCCGGTCCGTCGTTTGCCGTGTCACCAGTGCCTGCTCGATCTGGCGGACGTGGTCTTGGCGGTGGTGGCCACGGTCTAGCCGCAGATTCACGTCTCCCGCGGCTTCGATCTTAGCCAGCAGATCCGGGTCAAGTTCCAGTTCCGCCACGCAGGCGTCCGCCGCCTCGGCCGCCTCCAGCGCCAGCGCGGCGGCCGTGCGCGGGGCCACGTTCAGCGCCAGCGGCAGCAGCGCGCTGTTGGTGATCTCGGCATCCAGGGGCGACGCGGTCACGTCACCCGTCCGGCGCCACTGGTTGAACATGGCCACGGCCCGGAAGTCGTAGTACGCCAGGTGCGCCAGCATGGCCGCGACCGTCCAGCCTCCCCCCAGGTCGCGCGCCAGGTCGGCATCGTTCATCCGGGCGACGATGGCGCGCAGCCGTTCGCGGGTGATGTTGTTTGACTTGATGGTATCTTGCAAGGACATTAGGCCTCCTCTCGCCACACCGAACCGCTCGCCGCCATCTCCACGACGATATCCGAAGTGGAGATTAACCCCAGCGGCATGCTGTCCGGGTCATCGGGGTCCACCACCAGCAGCCGGTGGACGTGGTGCGTTAGCATGTGGTCCGCCGCCTCGCGCAGGCTGGCGGCCGGTCCAATGGTGAGCGGCCGGTGCATCACCCGCGACACTGGTTCGCTGGGGTCGCCCGCCCCGCAGTAGGCCAGCAGGTCAAAGCCCGTCACCACGCCCAGCGGCTCGCCGCGCGCGCTCACCACCACCACTGACCGGGTGCGCCGCTCACCCATCGCCCGCGCCGCCGCCGCCACGGGCGTATCCTCCCGGCACGTCACCAGTCCATACGACATGGCATCCGCCACGGTGCGCCGCTGCACCAGGCGCGGCGCCAGGCCATTCACCAGGTCCGAGACCGCGATCACTCCCACCGCCCGGTCCATATCGGTGACCACGAGCCGGTGAATGCGCTCCGCCCTAAGGCGGGCAGCAGCCTCGGCCGCGGGCCGCGCCGCGTCAATCGTGGCGGCCGGCGCCGTCATTAGCTCGCCAGCCGTCATCCCGCGCATCACCTGCAAGTTGTTGGGCTTGTCGCCCAGCCACTCGCCGGCCAGCAGGTCGGTGTCCGACAGCACCCCCAGCGGCATCCCGGCCGCGTCGGCCACAATCAACGCGTGCACCCGATGGCGGGTCAGCAGCGAGGCAGCCTCGCCCAGCCGCGTGGCTGGCGGGCAGGTAATGAGAATGGGCCGCATCAGGTCACGCACATGCGCTTCGATCATTGCATTCTCCACGGATAAGCCGCCCTAGTTTACCCGCGCCCCGGAAACCCGCAATCGGCGCCGCCTTCGAGTATCATTGCCCCATGCCATCCTTCCTCGCCCGCCTGCTCAAGCCCGGATTCTCCTTCCTCAACCGCGGCGCCCGCCCAGTGACCAGGGGCTCACTGCGGCTCGCGGGACTCAGCGCGCCGGTCGAAGTCCTACGCGACCAGTGGGGCATCCCCCACGTCTACGCCGGCAACCACCACGATCTCTTCCTGGCGCAGGGCTTCCTCCATGCCCAGGAGCGCATGTGGCAGATGGAGCTTAACCGCCGCATCGCCCGCGGCTGCCTGGCGGCCATCCTGGGTGAGCCGGCCCTCAATACCGACCGCCTCACCCGCACTTTGGGTTTCTGGCGCCTGGCTCAGCAGGACCTGGCGCTGACGGGCGAGCACGAACTCGAACTGCTGACCGCCTACGCCGCGGGCGTGAACGCCTTCCTCGACCGCCGCCGCCTGCCGGTCGAGTTCAAGCTCCTGCGCTTCACGCCGGAGCCTTGGGAGCCGCTCGACACCCTCGGCATCGGCCGCCTGCTGATCTTCAACCTCTCCACCGGCTGGGCGGCCGAGTTGGTGCGCGCCGCCCTAGTCGAGAAACTCGGCCCCGACCGCGCCGCCGACCTCGACTTGCACTTCCCCGAACGCGACGCGCCGACCCTGCCGGAGGGCGTGGTTTTCAACCGGCTTCTGGAGGGCAACTTGCTCCAGGCCGAGCGCGGCCCTTTCCTCGAGCACGTCCACGACGCCGGACGCGGCAGCAACGCGTGGGCGCTGGCGGGCGCGCGCACGACCACCGGCCAGGCCATCCTGTGCAATGACATGCACCTGCGGCTGACCACCCCCGGCATCTGGTACCTTAATCACCTGCAGGGCGGCGACTATCACGTTAGCGGGGTCAGCCTGCCCGGCGTACCAGGCATTGAGGTCGGCCACAACGCCCGCATTGCCTGGGGCTGCACGCTCGCCTTCACCGACAATCAGGATGTGTTCATCGAGCGCCTGCACCCGGACGACCCGCACCGGTATGAGTACCGCGGCGAGTGGCTTGACTGCGAAGTGATCCGCGAGGAGATCGAGGTCAAGGGCCGGCTGGAGGCGCACATCGAGACGGTCGCCGTCACCCGCCATGGCCCACTGCTCAACGACCTCGTGCGCGGCGGCCAGCCGGGCCTGGCGTTGTCATCCTATGCCTTACGCCCCAGCCGGGCGCTGGAAGGGTTTGCCAGCCTCAACCGCGCTCGTGGCTGGGACGACTTCGTCCGCGCCATCGCCTGCATCAGCGCGCCGCCCCTCAACGTGCTGTATGCCGATGTGGACGGCAATATTGGCTATTGGATGGCCGGCACCCTGCCGGTCCGGGCCAATGGCGGCCAGGGCGCCGTGCCCTCCGCCGGCTGGACCGGCGAGCACGAGTGGGTGGGGGAGGTGCCTTTCGAGGCGATGCCCCACGCCCTCAACCCCGAGTGCGGCTACCTCGTCAACTGCAACCACTGCGTCATTGCCCCCGGCGCGGACTACCCCCATTTCCTTGGCCTGAACTGGATGAACGGCTATCGCGCCCAGCGCGTGGTGGCCGAGATCGAGCGCCTGGGGCGGGTGTCGCCCGATGACTGCCGCGCGCTGCAGGTGGACTTCCTTTCCCTGCCCGGCCAGGAGCTGGTGGAGCGCCTCCGCCGCTGGAACATCACTCCAGCCGACTCGAACGCCGCCCTGGCGCTCAAATCTCTGCTGGATTGGGACTTCTGGCTCGGGGCGGACAGCGTGGGCGGGGCAGTCTATCAGGTGACGCTGCGCAAGCTGCTGGAGCACCTTGTCAGGCCTGCCCTGGGCGACGCGCTCTTTGCCCGCTTTCTGGGCGGGCAGGGCCCGCACGGTCTGCTGGCCTCCAACTCGGAATACAGCGGCCACGCCTCCGTTACGCTGCTCGCCATGCTCGACAACCCGGCCTCGCCCTGGATTGCGGAGGCCGGCGGCCTGGAGGCCGTCGTCACGCGCAGCCTGTCAGACGCCGCCGCGTGGCTGGCTGAGCGCCTCGGCCCGGACCCCGCCGGCTGGCAGTGGGGCCGGCTGCACCAGATCACCGCCCCCCATGCCCTGGCCCTGCGCAAGCCCCTGGATGAGGTCTTCGACAACGGGCCGCTCCCCATTGGCGGCGACACCGACACGGTCTGCCAGACCGCCTTCGTGCCCGACGCGCCCTACCACCCCGACGCTTGCGCCCCGTCCTACCGCCAGATTGTGGACCTCGGGGACCTTGATCGCACCGTCCACATTGCCCCGCCCGGCAATTCGGGCATCCTGGGCGACCCGCACTATTCCGACTTGTTACCCCTGTGGGTCAAGGGCGAATATCTACCGGCCCTCTGGTCTCGCGCCGCCGTCGAGCGGGCCACCGGAGACCGCTTCCGCCTGGAGCCTTAAGCTGGTGGCGAGAAGGCTTGATCACCTTTCGGCTGAGGCCGGATCGGTACGTAGGCGACCAGCCAGGGGTTCAGTGTCCAGGAGTGCGAGCGGTATCATTGCCAGCATTGCCAGCCTGGTAAATTGGCGACGGGCGAATGAATTCGCTACTACAACGCCGGCATTGCCAGGTGTGCCAGCGCGCCTTGATTTCACGTAAGGATTTGGAATGGCAGAGCAAGCGGGCGCTGCCAGGATTGCCAGCCAGAGGGGGCCGTCCGGCTCGTGGGTCGGGCGGGGGGTCGGGCGGGTGCAGGGCCGGCTTTGTATTTCAGGCGCAGCCCTGGGGAGACCCCCCCCTTGGAAATGGTTGCATATCCGGCATATCCGGCACTGTGTTACATAACGTCATGAGGCACTCCAAGATATGGGGCGACAGGGGTGGTGGGCAGGAGTGAGGGGCGCGTCCCGGAGGGCAGCATGGGAATATTGTAGAACAAATGATCCAGTTGGTCAAGGAGGAAATTGATGATTGGCGCCCCGCGGGGTCAGGACACCCTGGCCTCGTGACCTTCGTGGTTGGCGGTTTCCGGCTTGAAGAAGACGACGGCCAGCGGCGGCAGCGTGATTAGGAGCGAATACGGCTGTCCTTGCCACGGGATCTCATCCGCCGGCAGGCCGCCCTGGTTGCCCATGTTGCTGCCCCCGTAGGCGTCCGCGTCGCTGTTGAGCAGTTCCTTGTAGAAACCGGGCACGGGCACGCCCACGCGGTAGCCCTCGCGCGGCACCGGCGTGAAGTTCGCCGCCACCACCACGCACTCGGCCGCCGCCGGGTCATCGGCCTTGGCCCGCCGCAGAAATGTCACCGCGCTCTGGTCCACGTCGTGCAGGTCAATCCACTGAAACCCTTCCCAGCTAAAATCCACCTGGTGCAGCGCCGGCTCGGCCTGGTACAGGCGGTTCAGGTCGCGCACCAACTGCTGCAGCTTGCGGTGCGCGTCGAAGTCCAGCAGGTTCCAGTCGAGCTGGCCGGCGAAATCCCACTCGCGCCACTGGCCAAACTCGCCGCCCATGAACAGCAGTTTCTTGCCGGGATGCGCGTACATGTAGCTGTACAGCGCGCGCAGGTTGGCGAACTTACGCCAGTAGTCGCCCGGCATCCGGCTCAGCATCGAGCCCTTCATGTGCACCACTTCATCGTGCGAAAAAGGGAGCACGAAGTTCTCGCTGAAGGCATACATCAGCGAGAAGGTCAGGCTGTGGTGATGGTAGCGCCGATACACCGGGTCCTTTTGGGTGTACTCCAGCATGTCGTGCATCCAGCCCATGTTCCACTTAAGCGTGAAGCCCAAGCCGCCCAGGTAGGTGGGCCGTGACACCAGCGGCCAGGCCGTGGACTCCTCCGCGATGGTCAGCACGCCGGGATACTGCTCCGCCACCAGTTCATTGAAGCGCTTGATGAACCGCACGGCCTCCAGGTTCTCGCGCCCGCCAAACTCATTCGGCACCCACTCGCCCGCTTTGCGCGAGTAGTCCAGGTACAGCATCGACGCCACCGCGTCCACGCGCAGCCCGTCAATGTGATACTTGTCCAGCCAGAACAGCGCATTCGTCAGCAGGAACGCGGCCACCTCGTTGCGCCCGTAGTTGAAAATCAAGGTGCCCCAGTCCTGGTGCTCGCCCTTGCGCGGGTCCGCGTGCTCGTACAGGTGCGTCCCGTCAAAGTACGCCAGCCCGGTGGCATCCTTGGGGAAGTGGGCTGGCACCCAGTCCAGCAGGACGCCCAGGCCCGCCTGGTGTGCGGCGTCCACGAAGACCCGGAAGTCGTCGGGGGTCCCAAAGCGCGAGGTCGGGGCGAAGTAGCCGGTCGTCTGGTAGCCCCACGAGCCGTCGAAGGGGTGCTCCGACACCGGCAGCAGCTCCAGGTGCGTGTACCCCAGGTCCTTGGCATAGGGCACCAGCCGCTCGGCCAGCTCGCGGTAGGTCAACCAGCGCTCGCCCTCGCGCTGCCACGAGCCCAAGTGCACTTCGTAAACCGCCATCGGCTGATCCAACGCCTGCTGCTGGGCGCGGCCCGCCAACCAGGCCTCGTCCCCCCAGACATAGGCGTCCAGGTCCCACACGATGGAGGCCGTCCCGGGCCGCAGTTCCATGGCGAAGCCATACGGGTCCGACTTGACCACCTGATAGTTGTTGAACCGCGACTTGACCTCGTACTTGTACACATCGCCCGGCCGCAGTCCGGGGAGGAACAGCTCCCACAGCCCGGTTGCCCCGCGGGGCCGCATCGGGTGCCGGCGCCCGTCCCACTGGTTGAAGTCGCCCACCACGCTGACCCGCAGCGCATTCGGCGCCCACACCGCAAAGCTCACTCCCGCCGCGCCCTGGTGCTCAATGGGGTGGGCGCCCAGCTTCTCATACAACTGGAAGTGATTGCCCTCGCCAAACAGGTACAGGTCGTACTCACTCAGCACGGGGCCAAACCGGTAGGGGTCGTCCGCCTCGTAGACCTGCCCGCTCGGCAGGGTGATGGCAAACTGATAGGCAAATGGCTCGGCCGCAAGGGGGAACGCCAACTCAAAGAACCCGTCTGCGCCGGCGGCCTCCATTGGCCGCCGCTCGCCCCCGCTGAGCACGCTGACGGCGCTGGCCTGGGGCTGGAAGGCGCGCACCACCCGGCCGCCGCCCTCCAGCGGGTGCTGGCCCAGCACGTCAAAGGGCGCGCCGTGATATCCCCCGGTAATCGCGGCAATGGCTTCGGGCGCGGCGGTGGTCATGGGCAGCTCCTTGGCTCCGAGGGCACATACCTATAATGCCCATTTGTGCCTCGCCCGTCAAATGGACGTATAGACCTAACTTAGGGCTGATTGGCCGCCTCCGGTTGACACCCATACTATCCATGGCCGGGCCAGTTGGGCGCGGCCTGTTCTAAGGACAAATGCGATGAGCAATCTCCCCACTCACCCGCCCGCCATCGAGGTCCGCGATCTGCACAAGCGCTTCGGCGACCTGGCCGCGGTGCAGGGGGTCAGCTTCCAGGTGGCGCCCGGCGAGGTGTTCGGCCTGCTGGGCCCCAACGGCGCCGGCAAGTCCACTACCATCTCTATCATCTCCGGCTTGCTGGATGCCACCTCGGGTGAGGCCCGCATCATGGGCCACCCGGTGGCGCGCGAGCCCGCCCTCGCCAAGGGCAGCCTGGGCGTTGTGCCGCAGGACATTGCGCTTTACCCGGACCTGTCCGCCCGCGAGAACCTTGTCTTTTGGGGCAAGATGTATGGCTTGCGCGGTGCTCTGCTGAAGCAACGCGTGGATGAGGTCCTGGACCTCATCGGGCTGGCCGACCGTCAGAAGGGCCGCGTGAGCACGTTTTCCGGGGGCATGAAGCGCCGCGTCAATATCGGCGTGGCCCTGCTGCACCGGCCCGCGGTCGTGATCATGGACGAGCCGACCGTCGGCATCGACCCGCAGAGCCGCCGGCACATCCTCGACAATGTGAAAGCCCTCAACCAGGCGGGCATGGCCGTCCTTTATACCACGCACTACATGGAGGAGGCCGCCGAGCTATCTCACCGCATCGCTATCATGGATAAAGGCCGGCTGATCGCCTGCGGCACCCACGCCGAGCTGATCCGCCTCATTGGTGAGCTTGATCGTGTCTCACTGACCATGTCGGGCGAGCCCGCGCAGGTGCTGGCCGCCTGGCGCCAGGCTGATGGCGTCGCCAAGGTGGCCCAGGAGGACGGCCGCATTGACGTCCTGGCCGAGGACAGCAACCTGGTCCTGCCGCGCCTCTTCGACCTTGCCACCCACGCAGGCGTTCGCATCACGTCGGTGGAGATTCAGGAACCCAACCTGGAAGCCGTATTCCTCCACCTCACCGGGCGGGCCCTGCGCGACTGAGCCGGCCACGCCTGACCAGGGAGACCCTCGTGAAAATCCTCGACCTCGCCGTCAAAGACCTCCTGCGCGCCACGCGCAGCTTCTTCGCGCTGGGGATGATGGTGGTTGTGCCTTTGCTCATCACAGGCATGCTCTACCTGGCGTTCGGCCAATTGCTCTCGGGTTCCGGCCCCGCTGCCTTGCCGGAACTGCGCGTGGCCGTCGTCAACCTCGATGTGCCCCCGGCCGGCGCGCCCGCCCTTGGAGCCGATCTGGCCGTCTTTCTCCACGATGAGCGCCTGCCCGACTGGCTGGTGCTGACGGAGGCCGCCACCGAGGCCGAGGCGCGGGCGTTGGTTGACGAGCAGCAGGCCGGCGCCGCCGTGATCGTCCCTGCTGACTTCACCCAGGCCCTGCTGTCACCGGGCAGTTCGACGGCGGTCCGCATTCTCCACGACCCGACCCTCACCGTCGGCCCGGCCATCCTGCAAGCCCTATTGGCCCAATTCGTGGATGGCGTCTCCGGCGCGCGCATCACGCTCGATGTAGTCAACGAGACCCGCACTGCCGCTGGCCTGCCGGCCCTCGATCCCGCCGACCAGCAGGCCCTGGCCGCCGACTACATTGAGTGGTATACCGCCGTTCAGCAGGACCTTAACCACGGCGCTGACCCCGCCCTTGCTGTTCAGCCGCCCACTGCTGCCCAGCCGCCCGAAAACAGCATGGCCGCCCTGCTGTCCCGCATCATGGCCGGCATGATGGTCTTCTTCGCCTTCTACGGCGGCGCCTACACCGCCATGTCGCTGGTGGAGGATGACGAGCTGGGCACCCTGGCCCGCCTGTTCACGACGCCCACCTCCCGCGGCACGGTCCTGGGCGGGAAGTTCCTGGCGGTGGTGCTCACCCTCGTTGGGCAGGTCAGCGTGCTTCTCCTTGCCTCGACCCTGATCTTCCGCGTGCGGTGGGGCGAGCCAGCGCCCATCCTGCTTGCCAGCCTCGGTCTGGTGGTCGCTTCGGCTGGCTTTGGGGTCCTGCTGATGAACTTCATTAAGTCCACCAAGCAGGGTGGGGCGATCCTGGGCGGCGTGCTATCCCTCATGGGTCTGCTGGGCGGGCTGATGACCATCGCCGTCGAGTTGCCGCCGGCGTTTCAGACCGTGACCCTCTTCACGCCGCAAGGCTGGGCCATGCGCGCGTGGGACATGGTCCTGGAGGGCAAGCCGCTGCTCACCCTGGCGGTGCCCGTTGCCGTGCTCATAGCCGTTGGCCTGGCGTGCCTGGCCGGCGGCACGGTCCTGGCCCGCCGCCGCTTTGCTTAGCCCACAAAGGCAGACCGCCATGCGCTTCGTTGACCTCGCCCTCAAAGACCTCCAGCAAGTGCTGCGCGACCGGCGCTCCCTGCTGTTCCTTCTGGTCATGCCCATTGTCTTCACCGCCGTGATGGGTTACGCCTTTGGGCAGAACTCGACCGGCGATCCGCGCCTGGCGGTCGGCTGGCGCGATGCTGATGGCGGCGTGCTGGCGGCCCGCTTCCGCGACCTGCTGGCCGCCTCGCCAGCGCTCCGCCTGGTAGACCTAGAAACTGCTGATGACCCGGCCGATGAAGTGGGCAGCGGCCGGTTGGCGGCGGTGGTGGTCGTGCCAGGAGGCTTCACCGGCCTGGCCCTCGAGGGTCACACCGCCCGGGTCACTGTCGTGGCCGATCAGGGCGCCTCCACTGGGCAGGCCGCCTATGAGGCCATCCGCGCCGAATATGTGCGCGTCCTCAGCGCCGCCCAGGCCGGCCGCGCCAGCCTGGCCGCGCTGGATGTGGTTGAGCCGCCCCACACCGTTGAGGAGCAGCAGGCCGTCCTGGAGACCGCCCTGGCCTCCGCCGCCACGGCCTGGCAGGCGCCGCCGCTTGCCATCGAGCGGGTGCCGGCCCGCGCCGCCTCCACCACCGAAGCGCTCCCGAGCGGTTTTGCTCAGTCATCGCCCGGCATGATTGTCATGTTCGCCGTCTTCGGCCTCACCACCTCGTCCACGCTGCTGGTGGCTGAGCGGAAGTCGCGGACGCTTCAGCGGCTGGTCACCACTAACATGAGCCGGGCCGAGATCCTCGGCGGCCACGCCCTGGCGATGGCGCTGCTGGTCCTGGGGCAGCAAGCCATCCTCGTCGCGGCCGGCCAGTTGTTCTTTGGCGTCAACTTCGCACGCGAACCGTTGGGGATGCTGTTGGTGATGCTGGCGCTGGCCCTGTGGGTTGTGTGCCTGGGCCTCCTGGTGGGCGTCGTGGCGCAAGAGGAGCAGCAGGTCATTATGATTTCCCTCATCGCCATGTTTGTCTTCTCGGCGCTGGGCGGGGCCTGGTTCCCTCTGGAAGTCACCGGGGAGACGTTTGCCCGCATCGGCCATGTCTTCCCGTCGGCGTGGGCCATGGATGGCTTTCAGAACCTGCTGGTGCGCGAACTGGGCGCCGCCTCGGTGCTGGTCCCGGCCGCCGTCATGCTAATCTATGCCGTCCTCTTCCTGGGCCTCGCCATCTGGCGCTTCCGGACGGAGTAAATCTGCCATGCGTATTACCGCCTTGCCTGCGTCTCGCCAGCCAGCCTACCCCGTGGCCCACGCGATGGCGTGGACCGTCATCGCCGGCATCTCCATCCTGCCCGACGTCCTGTTCGCCGAGCTGGCGGGCGCCGTGCCGGGTTGGTTGGCTGCTGCCAAACTGGGTGGTGCGGGTCTGCTCTTGCTGGCCAGCTTTGCGTGGGCGCCTGCCCGCCCGCTGCGCCTATTCGCGACGGTTGTGCTGGCCCTGCTTGCCCTTGGCTGGCTGGTGCCGCGTCTCTTTGATGTTCCCGGCTGGCGGGCGTGGCTGGCGGGCCGGCCGCCCTTTGTCCGCACCCTGCTGCCCGTCCAGGCGCCGCGGCTCGTTCTGACCCTGATCATGACGGCCCTGTTGTGGCTGCTGCTGCGCGACCGGCGCAAGTTCTACTTCACAGCGGGCCATCTCTCCGCCGTGGCCGCGCCCATTCCCCTGATTATGACGCGGCCCAACACCTGGCGCTACCTGGGGCCGTTCCTGTCGGTGGCCGTCACCGCTGGCCTGACGGTCTTCATGTTGATCTTTGGCAAGCCGCCCTCGGCGGCCCAAATCGCTGCTGTTCTGCCGTTTGTCCCGCTGATTCTCATCTTCGCCGCGGCCAACGCCTACGGCGAGGAGCTCAGCTATCGCGCCGCACTGCTGGCGCCGCTCGAGAACGTCCTGGGGCCGAACCCCGCCCTCCTCCTCACCGCGGCTTATTTTGGCATGCAGCACTACTACGGCATGCCTTACGGCGTCGTGGGCGTGTTCATGTCGGCGGCTGTGGGCTGGCTGATGGGCAAGGCCATGCTGGAGACGCGCGGGTTCTTCTGGGCCTGGTGTATCCACTTCTGCATGGATGTGGCGGCTTTCAGCTTCATTGCCCTTGGTGCGGTGGCCCCCGGCGGCTGACCGCGCCTGACCCGCCGGGCGACCTCCGCACGCGCCTCCGGGCCGCAATCGGCTATACTTCCGTGCAAGATTCGATTGGCCTAACGGCGGAGATGGCTGATGGGTAAACTCGTGATGGTGGTGGGCGGTCTGTTGATGCTGGCCGGTATGGTGTGGTTCCTGCAGGGCGTCAGCATCCTCCCCGGCAGTTTCATGTCTGGCCAGCCACAGTGGGCCATCTACGGCGCCCTGGCGATCCTGGCCGGCATCGGTCTGGTCGTTTTCGGCCATCGCCGCGACCGGCGGCCTCGGGCCTGACGCGCCTCTGGCTGCTGTCACCCCTCGGCCCTCTCACCGCACCTGCCGCAGCGCTGGCGAAAATCCGAGCGCGCCCGCTCCGCCCCTTCATTGTTGTCAATGCAAGGCGCACGTGCTTCGCCGAGGACGGTCCAGGGCAGCGCGGCCTCGCCCAGCCGCTTTACGCTGGCGGGTCCAGCGGGCTTTTGTACGTCGGCGACTTGTGGACGTTGGCGCCAAGACTGGAAACGCGCCATCGTCTTTTCGGCCTACATCCCGCTCGACGGCCGCCCCTGGTCCGGCGCTGATTTGAGCGCCGGCTTGTTCGTGGGCGCGCCGGCGCGCAGCGAGGCCCGGCGGTGACGGCGCGGCCCTTCCGTTACGGGTCTGAGCGCCGTTACGGGTGCCCATTTTCCCGTGATGGGTCGAGGTGGGATTTGAGAAACGCGGGCTTTTTGCTTGCCGGCGCCGTGATGGGTCGTCGAATTTCCGTGATGGGGCGGAGCACCCCCCAAAAGCGCCGGGCTTTTCGCATCCGTAACGGAGAAATTGCGACGGTAGGTTAAGTCGACCCGTAACCCCCGTTACGGGTCCCGGTCCAGTGCCCCCGCCGCGCTCGAATCTGACTACCGATAATGATGGTTATCGGAGGGTGACACCGGCAAGGAAGGGGCAAGCAACCGGCAAGCCCTTTTGACGCCAGGAGCGCCTATGACCACGGACATGATCCCCGCTCGCCGCCCCGGGCCGCGCGGCGCCGTCATCCCAGGCCGCGCGGCGCCCTTCATCGAAGCGGCCCGGAGTGAAAACACCCGGCGCGCCTACCGCGGGGCCTGGGAGGCCTTCTGCGCGTTTTGCGCGGCCCAGGGAGTGGCTCCCCTGCCGGCGGACGCGCGGCTGTGCGCCGACTACCTGACCCACCTAGCCGAGTCGGGGCGCAAGGTCGCCACGATCAACCTGGCCGCGGCCGCGATCGCCGCCGCGCACCGCACCGCCGGCGCCGACGACCCCACCAAGCCCGAGGCGGTCCGGCTGCTGCTGACCGGCATCCGCCGCAAGCTGGGCGCCGCCCCGAGCCAGAAGGCGCCCGCCATGCGGGACGACCTGGCGCGCATGCTGGCGCGCCTGCCCGCGACCCTGGCCGGCCGGCGCGACCGCGCCCTGCTGCTGCTGGGGTACGCCGGCGCCTTCCGCCGCAGTGAACTGGTAGGCCTCGACGTGGCCGATCTGCGTTTCGGCGCCGAGGGCCTGGTGGCCACCGTGCGGCGCAGCAAGACCGACCAGGAGGGCGAGGGCGCGCTCAAGCACGTGCCGCAGCTGCGGGCCGCGGCGCTCTGCCCGGTGCGCGCCGTGCGCGCCTGGCTCGACGCCGCCGGGATCAAGAGCGGGCCGGTCTTCCGCCGCGTGGACCGCCACGGCCATGTGGCCGCCGGCCGGCTGAGCGATCGCGCCGTCGCCCTGGTGGTCAAGCGCGCCGCGGCCGCGGCCGGGCTCGAACCGCGCCAGTTCGCGGGCCACTCGCTGCGGGCCGGCTTCGCCACGCAGGCCGCGGCCGACGACGTCGACGCGCTGGCCATCCGCGAGATCACCGGCCACAAGTCCGACCAGATGCTGAGCCGCTACGTGCGCAGCGGGGGCGCCCAGGCGCGGCGGGCCGTGCGGCGCGCGCTGGGCGATCGCGGATGACAGCCGGCTGCCAGGCGGGCGCTATGACAATGGGATGTCAGGGGCACAGAGTCAAGAAGGGACAAACAAGGGGTGCCTGGGATATTGCATCGGGGCGATCCGGCTGGTAAGATTCGGCAAATGAAAGGCCGCCCGGTGTTGGTCGCACCGAACGGCCTGGTCAAGCCGACGCAACCGGCCTGGTCCACCCAGTCTACCAAGGGCGGGCCGCTTGCGTCAACGACGTGGGCGGCCCGTTTTCTTTGGAGCACGTGAATGACAGTCAAGGACCCGCAGGTGGTTAAGTATAAGGCGCACATGGAAGGCGGCCATCCTGCCCTGCAGCCTTTTGAGCAGGTGCTCGTCGCCTGGCTGCTCGAGTTGGACTACGAGTCGGCAGCGGCCAAGATCCGCCGCCATCTGCCTGAGCAGGGCATCGCCATCACCGAAGCACAGCAGACTGGCGCAACCGTCTTTACGGTGCGAGACCGGAATGGCGATCCCGAGGGGTTTGTCAGGGTGAGCAAGGAAGGTCCCGAGCGCAGCCTAATCGAGGTAGTCGCCTGTCAGCAATGGCGCCAGATGGACCCCAAGCGAGACGAGATCAACCACGCGCGCCAGCAGCACATGGCGCAGCTTTTCGACCGGCTGCGGCGCCGCCTGCCGCCTGAAATCCAAGAGCATATCAAAGCGCCCATACCCAATGCGGGCGGCGATAGGCCGACGCCCCAAGCCGAGGGAGTCCCGCGCGTTGGCCCCCCCAGCCCACGAGAAGAGCAGGCCAGGCAGGACGAGAGAATCAAGGTGTTGTTTGGTGAGCTTTACAGCGACGAAGAGATCGGTAGGCGGATTGGCCAAAGCGATCGCAATGTAAGGCGTCACTTGGCGAGGCTCGGACTCAGGCGCCGGCCAAGAAAGAGAAGGCCTGGCCCAAAGCCGGCCTAAACGCGGCCTAACGCCGTCCGCAATAGCGCAGTATTGTCGAGCTGCTTCACACGAGAAGTAGCTCGACTGTTTTCATGCAACGGAGGCAAGGCATGGCCCGGCTGACTCTCACATTGCCACTGATTGAGCGCGACGCTCTGATCCAGTTGGCCGAGCGCGAGTACCGCGATCCGCGCGCGCAGGCGGCCCTCATCATCCGCAACGAGCTCGAGCGCCTCGGACTGGTGGTCACCAGCGACGCGCAGGCGAACCAAGCTGGTCCGATATTGACTAATCCCCCCTATGTTAAAGTCAACGCCTAAGCCCGCGCCGGCGCCAGACCTCGCCGATGCGCTTGCGGACTGCCTGGCCTACCTCCTGGCCAAGCGCCGCGCCGCTGGCGGCATGTCCGTGGACATGGCCGTGCCGCCCACCCCTGCCCCACCTCGGCCCGCCCATGGCAAACGCCCCCCTGTCCGCTGAGCTGAAGGCGCCGCCCGCGTGGCGACCGCTGCTGGCCCTGGCCCGGCGTCTTTCGACCGCGGCGCCCAGCCCTGAGCTGCGCCGTCGGCATCGGCGCATCCACCAGCACCTGGTCGCGGCCTTCCGTCGGGCGCGCCGATCGGGGTCGCGCTGAGCATGGCTGCCACTGCCGCGCCAGCGGCTGACCTGGCACAGATCGTCTGCGACGCCGAGGCCATCATCGACGACCTGGCCCAAGGGATGGACGGCCTGGCGGTCGCCATGTCGCACGACCTCCGCCGCGACATGGCGCAGCTGCCGGCGCGCGAGCGCGCCCGGGTCGTCACCCACCTCCACACACGCATTCAGAGCGCGGATCCAACCCTGCACACCCGGCTGGCGGCGGTGTTTGGAATCGACCTCCCCGCCGCCAAGGATTCAGACTCGCGCCTGACCGACACCGCTAACGGCGTGCGGCTGGCCAACCGCTACAGCGGCCGGCTGCGTTACGCGAAGGCGCTGGGGTGGCTGGTGTGGGACGGCCGACGCTGGAAGGAAGACTGGGACGGTGAGGTGGACCGCCTGGCCAAAGAGGTGGGCCGCAGCATTTACAGCGAGGCCGCCAACGAGCTCGACGACAAGGCCCGCGATGACCTGGCGCGCTGGGCCAAGGCCAGCCTGAGCCGCCCGCGCCAGAAGGCCATGATCGAGAGTTCCCAATCGGAATCGCTCGTCATCGCGCGGCCGGCCGACTTCGACACGCATCCCTACCTGCTCAACGCCCTCAACGGCGTTTCGGATCTGCGCACGGGCGAACTGCACCCACACGACCGCGATCTGCTGCTGACGCGCCTGGCGCCGGTGGCCTATGACCCCGACGCCCGCTGCGATCTGTTCCTGGAATTCATCTACCGCATCTTTCGCGACCGCGGCCCGCTGATCGACTATGTGCAGCGCGCCATCGGCTACACCCTGACCGGCGACACCAGCGAGCAGGTCTTGTTCGTCTGCCATGGCGCCGGCGCGAACGGCAAGACCACGCTGCTGGAGCTGCTGCGCGCCCTGCTGGGCGATTATGGCCAGCAGGCGGACTTCAGCGCCTTCCTGGTGCGGCGCAGTGATGGACCGCGCAATGACCTGGCCCGCATGGCCGGCGCGCGCTTCGTGGCGGCGATCGAGTCGGGCGAGGGCCGCACCTTCGACGAGCGCGTCGTCAAGCAGCTCACGGGCGGCGACACGATCGCGGCGCGCTTCCTGTTCAAAGAGCCATTCGAGTTTCGGCCGCAGGCCAAATTCTGGCTGGCCTCCAACCACAAACCCGCCATCCAGGGCACCGATCACGCGATCTGGCGGCGCATCCGCCTGATCCCCTTCGACGTCACCATCCCCGAGGCCGAGCGCGATCCCCACCTGCTCGACAAGCTGCGCGCCGAGCTGCCTGGCATCTTGGCCTGGGCGGTGCGCGGCTGCCTGGCCTGGCAGCGCGAGGGCCTGGCGGCGCCCGATGAAGTCCTGGGCGCCACGGCGACCTACCGCGCCGAGCAGGACACCCTGGCCGCCTTCATCGAGGACCGCTGCGTCTGCCAGGAAAATGCTTGGGTCAAGGCCGGCGAGCTGCACGCCGCCTATCGCGCCTGGGGCGGCCAGGACGGGGCGCGCGAGTTCGGGCTGCGGCTGAAGGAGCGCGGCTTTCAGCCAGACAAGGGCACCGGCGGCGCGCGGATCTGGCGCGGCGTCGGTCTGGTTGAACCGCTAACGTGAGTTTATGCGCCACTTGCGCCACTTGCGCCACTCGATGCGCCACTCACGAATCGCCTATGTTTTTCGGGGACTCGTTGATGTAGTGGCGCAAGTGGCGCAGAGAAACACAACCTTTGCAAAGTGTTTTCTCGCGTATGAGAAGGTTGTGGAACATGCGCCACTTGCGCCACTTGCGCCACTTGACATAGGGGGGCGGGTCAAAAAGTCTGGAAGGGTGTGTCTAGAACGTGCGGGACCATTGTTTAAGGGTTGTACGGGTTCCACCTAAAAGGGCATGACTGATGCGACCACTCATCGACCTGACCGGCCAGCACTTCGGCGCCCTGGCCGTCATCCGGCGGGCGGGCCTGCGGCGCAACGGCGCGACGTGGCTGTGCCGGTGCAGCTGCGGGCGCGAGATTGTGTGCGAGGGCTCGAACCTGCGCCGCGGGAAGTCGCGGTCCTGCGGGCACCCCCCGCGCCACCGCGACTTACGAAACCTATCTCTTGACGAGGAGGCCTAACATGAATGCACGTGAGAAGCACTTTCAAGATTCGCTGGCCAGACTGAGCCAGCGCTATGACGCCGAACAGGCGTGCGAGCTGGCCGAATCCGAGACGCGCACCGCTGAACGGCGCGGGCGGCTGGGCCTGGCGCCAGGCCCGGACATTGACGCGCCCAGGCAGGGCTATTCCGAGAATGAATACCTGGAGGCGCTCAACGCTGAACGGCACCCGGCGCTACTGCCTCGCAAGCGCGTCAAGGAAGCCAACGCCGTGCTGTCCCATTGCCAGGCCGACCTGGCCCTGCCGGAGCGCCTGAGCCTGCACTGTTTCGCTGAGAGCTACAAGTCGCGGACGGCCGGCTGGTATGAGCGCAAGCACGCAGAGATCTGGCTGAACGAGGCGCTGTTCCAAGGCGCGCCCAGCGAGTTATGCGAGACCATTGCCCACGAATGCCGCCACGCCTGGCAGGCGGCCAACTGGCCCGACGACATGTATTTGGACCACGCCGCTGCCGAGGCCGACGCGGCGGCCTATGCCCGGGAGTTCGTCCGCACCCACCGGACTTACAGCGATGGCCGCGGCGGCTTTTACCTGGCGCGGTTTTCCCGCTAGTCACCACGAAAGGATTCAAATCATGGCTGTAGCAAAGATCCACGCCACATCCGCCCCGGCGGAGTTCGTTTACCAGCGGCTGCCCGAGCTTGTCGCGGGCGAAGCCCGGCTAGCGCAGCTGCGCAGCGAGTTGGACCAGGCCGGCGGGCAAGCCAGCGCCCTGAGCCGGGCGCGAGACACTGCCCAGGCCGCTCTGCTGCGCGCCGAGACCGATACATCGATGGGGCAGAAAGCCGACGTGGCTGGCGCCCGGCGCGCCTTTGAGCAGGCCCAGTCGGTGCTGGCCGCCTACCAGCCCCGGAGCCAAGCATTGAAGACGGAGATCAAGGCGCTGGACCAGCGGCTCGAGCCGCTCCGGCAACAGGAGCGCGAGCTGAACGCCCGTGCTCTGCGGGAGTTTGCGCGCCCGATCGTGGACGAGCTCCGGGGGCTCCTGCGTCCCGCTGCCGAGCCAGCCAAGAAATTGTTTGCCTTGGCGCAATCCGTCGGCAAGTTCGCCCATGGCCGGCTGCCGAGCGAACATTGGATCGAGCTGTTTGCACAGAGCGGGCGCGGCTATACCAGCATCTGCAAGCTCGACGCCTTCGAGCGCGAGGCCCGCCGGTTGGGGCTGCTGGACTGACGTCATGATCAAGGGCAAGGTCGAAGTCCCCAAGCTCGACGCGCAGATCCGCAAGCTCGAGGGCTATAACGCCATCGCGCAGCAGGAATTCACCGGCGCGATGAGCGGGGCGCTGAACCTGTCGATCGGCGACGTGCAGACCCACTCCCCCATGGGCGGCGGCACCCTGCGCTCGAGCGTCACCGGCGGGATCAAGTACGCCATGGGCGACGTGGTGCGCGGCGTGATAGAAGCCGAGGCGCGCGCGCCCAACGGCTTCCCCTACGGGTACGCGCTCGACGCTTCGAAGCGCTATCACTACCGCGGCCGGCGCAAGCAGACCAAGGGGTGGCTGTCGCGCGTGCGCTTCCGCAAGCGCCGCGATGTGCTGGGCCAGTTCGATGGGGCGCTGGACCGCATTGTCAAGCGTCTAGAAGTCGAATAGGAGGAGCACATGGCAAGCCGGCTGAAAGTGATTTATTCGACCGAGAAAAGGGGCCGCGGCACCCAGGAGACGACGAAAGAGCTTCAGGGGCTGGAGGGGGTGGTCAAGAAAACGCAGCTAGCCTTTGGCGCGCTGGCCGGCGGGGCCGCCATCGGGGCAGCCCTGGCCGGGCTCAAGGCGGTGCGCGACGTGGTCATGTCGGCCATCAACCCGACGGTCGAACTGGCCGGCCAGGTGCGCGAGCTGGGCGCCTTCGCCGGCGTGTCCGCCCAGGAGGCCTCCAAGCTGATCCAGGTGGCCGACGACATGGGCATCGAGTTTGGCACGCTGCAGCAGGCGGCCAAAGGCATGGCCGAGGAGGGGTTGCAGCCCAGCATCGATACCCTGGCCGACCTGGCCGACCAGTTCCGAGGCATGCAGGACCCGGTCCAGCGGGCCGACTTTCTGCTGGAGACGTTCGGGGCGCGCGCCGGCCCGCAGATGGCCGAGCTGATGCAGCAGGGCGGCGACGCGATCCGCGCCATGGCCCAGGAGGCCGAGGATGCCGGCCTGGTGATGGATGAGAAGGCGGTCAAGGCGGCGCGCGAGTACGAGTTGGCGCTGGACTCGCTGGGCGACCGGGCGCTGGCGCTCAAGCTGGTCATGGGCAACGCCGCGATCCCCGTCATCACCGACACCATCGGCGTCTTTGAGAAGCTGATCGACGCGGTCGAGCTGGGCCTGACGGCCAACCGCAAGTACGAAGTGCAGCAGGGGCGGCTGGTGAAAGTGGAGCAGACCCGCCTGCAGGGCCTGCGCGATCTCGGGATCGTGATGACTGGGCAGGATCCGCTTTTCAACCACGCTGCCAATGCCCTGATGGAACTGGTCGAGGCCAACGTCGCGGCGACCAGCTCGACGCGGGCGCAGAGCGACGCCATCCTGGAGGCGGGCGGCTACCTGGTCGACTTCACCGGGTCGGCCGAGGGCGCGGCTGCTATCCTGGCCAAGCTCGAAGGCGAGCAATTGGCGCTCAATGAGCGGATGGGCACTTTCCAGACCATCCTGGCCGGCGCGGTCGACAAGGAGATGGACGCCTTCGAGAAGAAGCAGGGCGAGTTGCGCGACCGGGCGAGCGAGCTGCAGGGCCAGATTGATGGGCTCAACGGCAAGACCTATCTCACTGACGCGCAGCGCGAGCAGCTGGAGGACTGGCAGACCGAGCTCGGCGACGTGCAGACCGAAATGGGCAAGACCGCCGATGCCCATAACGAAGCGACCATGCGCATCCTGCTGGACATGGCGATTCAGGAAGCGGCCCGCGACGGATTTACGGCCGGTGAGGAGGCCTTCCTAAAGAACCTGGCCACCCAGTGGGGGCTACAGGGCAAGGCGACCGAACTAGCGATCTTCGGCATCGGCGATGCGCTGCAGGCCGTGGCCGACGACAACCTGCCGGCCGCCCAGCGCGAGATGCAGGAACTGCTGGACCAGTTTGGGCTGATCCCGCCGGACGGCAAGAGCTGGACCTATCACTTCTTCCTCAACACCTACGGCACGGTGCCGGGGCCGAGTTCACTGGCGGGCGACCCCAGCACCGCCACCCCACCCGTCCCCATGGCGCACGGCGGCGACTTCATTGTGCCGCCCGGCTTCTGGCGCGACAACTTCCCAATCGGCGTGTCGTCCGGCGAGCGCGTGATCGTGCAGACGCCGGAGCAGCAGCGGGCGGGGGGGGCGCCTGGCGGCGACACCTACAATGTCACCATCTACGCCGGCAACGCCAACGCCCAGCAGTTAATGCGGATGCTGCGAGACGGCGACATCCGACGACGGACAGGAGCACGTGGCTGATGCGCTGGCCGGTGTCCCTGTGGGAGAAAATCGCCACGACCGCGCATGCCGGCTTCGCAGCCTGGGGCCGCGGCGCGATCGTGTTTGATGTGCTGCCGCTGGTGAGCCGCGGCGGGCCGGAGCCCCTCTTGGCCTACCTGACGGCCGCGCAGCTGACGGCCGCCGAGTGGGCGCCGCCCGAGTGCGCCGCGGCCGCGGCCGCCTACGACCCGGCCGCTGAGGTGGTGCTGGTCGCGCGCGGGCTGAAGGGCGAAGTCATCACCTGCACGGTGTCGACGACGGACGGGCGCCCGCCGGATGAGCTGTACGCCGAACTGGTGCGCGTCAAGACGGAAGAGTCCCGCGCGGCGCGCCTGAAGGTCGCGCGGATGACCCACCCGCTGGACCTCGACGACTACGCCGCCGGGCTCGAGCTGCGCTTTGACGACGGCCCGCCGCGGCCGGTGCGCGTGTGGGTCAACCCGACGCTCGACCTGATGCAGGACTTCCAGGCGACGATCAGTGAGTCCCTGGCGCTGCCGCAGAAGCAGCAGGCCGCCGGCGACGATCCCGACCAGCGCCAGGCGCTGGCGGCCGACGTGGCCGCCCTCGACCAGCGGGTGTGCGCGCTGCTGGCCGAGCTGTGGAGCCAGGGCAGCGACGCCGCCACGCATTGGACGGCGGAGGACGTGCAGGCGCTGGCCGGCAACGACACCGACCCGGCCTTGTTCGTCTGGCTGGTGCAGCGCACGGCCGAAATGATCCGCGGCCACCGCGCGGGCAAGCCCGTGAATGCTGGCGCCCCTGCCCGGCGAGGATGAGGCGCCCGACCCGCTGCGGCGACTAGTGGCCGCCGTCCTGCTGCGGGCCTGCCTCGACGCGCACGCCGGCCAGTGGGGCGCCCGGTTGTGGCTGGAGTCCGACCAGGCTTATGCGTGGGCGGAGGCCCTGGGCCTGGCGCACTGGCCGCCGCGGCTGGACCAGCTCGACACGCGCCGCGATCTGCAGCGGCGGGCCATGGCGCTCCAGGCTTAGAGTATGTCCGCGGACATGAATCAGGGAGTGCCGGCCGACGGCGAAGCGGGGACCGGCGCTGAGTAGAAGGACCGGGCGCGCTGGCAGTGGGGGCAGACCGGGCGCGCCCGCGCGAGCAGGGCCTCGCCCTGTACCAGGTACGTGCGGCCGCGGCGGACCGCCACCGGCGCGAGCGCGGCGCCGCAGTGCCGGCAGCGGAAGACAGAGTCGGGCGGGGGCATGCGCGAATTGTAGCCTGGGCCGCGCGCCGGCGCTACTTGGCGGGTTTGCGCTTGCGGGGTTTGCGCTGGCGAGGCGCCGTCGTCAACTCTAGGCGCAGATCTTCCTCCCGGAGCTTGGTGTCACCGCGAACGTAGGCGCGCACCAGGGCGCGGATGACGGCGCCCAGACCGTATGCATAGGCCTTGGCCATGGCGGCCTCGTAGAGATCCGAGTCGATGCGGACATTGATCTGGCGGTCGCGCCGGACGTACGCGGGGCTGGGGGGCGGGGGTTTGTCGGGCACACGGGGGAGTGTAGCACAGTCGCGTATATACGCTTGACATGCACCCCGCATATGTATATACTTCAACGCATAGCACGCGCCGCAGGAGGCCGCCAGGCATGACCAGACCTAAGTACAACGATATGCAGATCAACGTCCGGCTGCCGGCTGAGCTCGCGGCCCAGGCCCAGGCCAAGGCGCGCCAGGAGCGCCGGCCGCTGTCCGAAGTGCTGCGCGATCTGCTGCGCGACTGGGTGGCCGCCCCGCTGGCCGCCACAACGAATCAAACAGCCGGCAAGCGCGCTAACGCTCACCGGCCTTAGCCACCAGGAGACAGGAGCTCCCAATGACCATCCCCGATTCTACCATCCCCGACTCAGTCGTCGCGCAGCTCAGTGAGCTGCTCGACCATTTCCATGTGGCTGCCCGCCAGGCCGAGTCCCAGGCGGCCGCGCTGCCGGCGGAGCGGCGCGCCTACTACCGCGGGCTGCTGAAGGCCTACCAGGACGGCGAGCGCCGCCTGAGCGAGATCCTCGACGACGCGGTCGTGGTCGCGCTGGCGGCCGCGCCGGAGCTTGAGCCCGCGTGAGCGCCTTCGGCCGGCGCGCGTTGGACCAGGAGTGGCGGCGCGCGCCGGCCGTTCGCATTGGGGCGGGGAGGGCCGCTTGGACTCTCCCCGCGCCCCGATGCGGGCGCACCCGGACCAACCCCATGCTGACCTTCAATGATCTGCCCGCGCTTCACTTCCCGGCGCGCTTCGATCGCGGCTATTACCGGCGCCGCAACCAGGCGCGCGCGCTGCACGGCAAGCGCTGCTACCTGTGCGGCCGCGCGCTTTCGCTCCGGCGCACCACCTACGACCACGTCGACCCACTCTGCCAGGGCGGCGCCGACACCGTCGAAAACCTGCGGCCCTGCTGCCAGCCATGCAATGTGCTGAAGGGCCAGCTATCGCTCGACGAGTTCCACGCGCGCTATCCCGCGCACGCCGCGATCATGGCGTCCGACCCCCGGCCGGCGCCGCGCGTCCGCCCGAACAACCACGGGAATCTTTGACATGCCCTCCCAGCCCAAAAACAATGTCACGCTCGAGACCGCCATCGCTGACTGGCGCAACTGGCTGATGGTCGCCGGCCGCAGCCCCCGCACGGTGGCCGGCTACGTCTGGGAGCTCGAGCGCTTCGCCGCGCGCCACCCCGGCCGGCGCGCCGGCAGCTTCACGCCCGAGGACTTGATCAACTACCTGGCCGCGCGGCGCCGGTCGGGCTGCGGGGACGCGACCGTCAAGCGCACCACCGCGGCGCTGCGGGCCTTCTTCAGCCATCAGGCCGGCGAGGCCGCCTCGCCCGCGCGCGCGCTGCCCTTCCCGCGCAAGATCACGCCCCGCCGCCGGCCGCGCTCGCTCTCCGCCGAGCAGGCCAACCAGGTGCTGGCCAGCTGCGAGACCTCGACGGCGCGCGGCCGGCGCGACCTAGCCCTGATGGCGCTCATGCTCGCCACGGGCCTGCGGGCGGCCGAGGTCTGCCGGCTGACGCTCGACGACGTCGACTGGCCCAGCGGGCGCTTCGAAGTCGAGTGCAAGGGCGGCGAGCGGCGCGCCGGCAAGTTCGGGCCGTACACGGCGAATCTCTTGCGCTGGTGGCTGGAGGCGCGCCCGGAGTACGCCGCGAAAAACGTGCGGACGGTGTTCGTCGGGCTGGGCGGCATCAAGCGCGGCACGCCCCTGACCACCGACGGGCTGCGCGCGATCTTCCGCACGATCGGGGCAGCCGCCGGGCTCGCGGCCTTCTCGCCGCACGACCTGCGCCGGTCCTTCGCGCATCTGGCGCTGCGGTATGGGGCGCCCACGCGCACCCTGCAGGTGGCCGGGCGCTGGGACCAGCTGCTGCAGGTCGAGACGTACACGCGCGAGATCGGGCTCGACGACTTCGACGCCTATAACCCGGTCGAGCGCCTGCTGGGGGGACCCTGGAGCCCGGACGACAAGGAGGCCAGATGACGCCCGCCGCGAAGAATGGGCAGCCGGCACCGCTCGCGCTGGCGCCGCACGAGGCGCGCCTGATCCTGCGCCTGCGCCAGCTCAACCGTCTGCACGTGAGCCGCGTCATCGTCGACCTGGCGAACTGGCACATCCTGGAGAAGGTCGACGCGCGGCCCGAAGATCTGCGCGACCGCCCGGAGCCCGAGGCCTGAGTATGTCCGCGGACATACCCCGCCGGCTGCTGAGCTGGAGTCTGGCCCTGGCCTTGGCCGCCTGCGCGCCGGCGCAGGTGGTGATCACGGCCGGGCCCGGCGACCTGCTGCCAGCGGAAGCGGTCCGGGTGCTGGACCGCGCGACGGCCTCGGCCGCGGCGGTGGCCACCCAGGGCGCGCGGGCCACGGCCGGCGAGATCGCCGCGCGCGCCACCTCGACGACCGCCGCCCAGCTCACGCGCGACTCGCTGGCCGGCCTCCAGACGCACGTGGCGCTGCAGCTCACCGCCGGCGCCGGCGCCGCCATGGCAACCGACGCCGCCGCCGAAAAGACTCAAGCTGCCGGAGAGACGCGCCAGGCCGTGCAGGCCGCCGCGCTGAGCACCCAGGCCGTCCAGACGCCCACCGCCGCCGCCTGGCGCACCCAGGCCGCCCTGCAGGCCACCCAGGCCGCCGCCACGCTGGCGCGGGCCGACTCGGCTGCTGAGTTTTGGGCCTGGGTGCGCTGGACCAGCGTGGCCGCCCTGGTCGCGCTGGCGCTGGTCGTGTGCGCCCTGGTCCTGGCGCGCGGCCTGGTGATCATCCGCGCCGACGACCGGCGCGCCGCGGCCGCGATCGCGCGCGACGCCTTCCGGGTGCTGGCGCCCGGCCATTGGGCGGAGTGGCTGCCGGGCGACGGCTACCGCGTCTACCAACTGCCGGGCGCGCTCGACGACGCGCCGGTCGTCATTGAAAACGCGCCCACCGCGCCCAGCCACGTGCATGCCTGGCGGCAGGCCGTGCGGCTGTTTGCCTGGTGGGGAGACCGCTACGGGTTCGGCATCCGCGAGCTGGGGGCCGAGGGCGCCGGCGTGGTGAGCGATCCGGCCTGGCGGGTGCTGGTGCGCCTGCTCAAGGGGGCGGGGGTGCTGGCCGATGTGACGCTGCCGGGGAAGCGGGGCAGGGGGACCGCCTGGGCGCCAGGGTGGGACTATCGCCGCCTGGCGGATGAACTCAGCAGCGGTAAGCTGGCCCTGCCCTTCCCCGCTGGGGACGCGCCGCCGGCCGTGGCCTTCACGGTGCCAACACAACACCACGACTCAACACAACACGAAAGGGCAACACAGGTGACTGAGTGACCCCAAAAGAGCTAGGGCAGGCCAAGCGCGCCATTCTCTATGCCCGGGTCTCGACCGACGCGCAGGCCGAGGAAGGCTCCAGCCTGCGCACGCAGATCGAGTCGTGCGCGGAGTACGCGGCCGCCAACGGCCTGGCGGTGCCCGGCGACGACTACCGCATCCTGGACGACTACACCGGCTCCCAGCTCAGCCGGCCAGGCCTGGACCGCGCCCGCGAGCTGCTGGAGGGCGGGCAGGCCGAGGCGATCGTGGTGCACGCCTCGGACCGGCTGACGCGCCAGCCCGCGCACCTGATCATCCTGCGCGAGGAGTGGCAGCGGCTGGGAGTCGAGCTGCACTTTGTCAACCGCGGCAAGTCCGAAGACAACCCCGAGGCGCGGCTGCTGGAGAACGTCGAGGCCATCATCGCCGAGTACGAGCGCGAGAAGATCCGCGAGCGCACCATGCGCGGCAAGCGGCGCAAGGCCCAGGACGGCAAATGGGTGGGCGGCCACGCCGCGCCCTACGGCTACCGGCGGGAGGGGAAGGGGCGCACGGCGCGCCTGGCCATCCTGGAGCGCGAGGCGCGCGTGGTGCGGCAGATCTTCGACTGGTACACCGGCGCCGGCCAGCAGATGCCCCTCCCGACCGCGGCCATCGCACGCCGGCTCACGGCCGCGGGCGTGCCCACGCCCTCGCGCGGGAAGAAGGGCCGCGGGTGGTTTCGCGACACCGTCAACTGCGTGCTGAGCAACCCGGTCTACATCGGCGAGCTGCGCTTCCAGAGCGACCGGCGCCGCCCCGACACAGTGGTGATCACCCAGGCGCCCGAGGTAGCCATCGTGCCCGAGCACACCTGGGCGGTGGCGCAGGCGATCCGCAGCCGCAACAAGGCGCGCGCGCGGGCCGCCTGCCGCGGGACCGGGTACCTGCTGGCCGGGCATCTCAAGTGCGCGTGCCGCAAGGCCCTGGTTGGGATCACGGTCCGCCCCAGCAAGGACGGCAAGCTCTACCGCTATTACCGCTGCGGGGGGCAGGCGTCCGAGCGCCATCTGACGGACTGCCGGCAGCGGGGCGTGCCGGCGGAGGAAGCCGAGTCCAAGCTCTGGGCCTGGGTGCGCGGGCTGCTGGAGTCGGAAGACAACATCCGGGCCGGGCTGCGGCGGCTGGCCGAGCGGCAGGAGATCGAGCTGGCGCCGCGCCGCGCGCGCCTGGCCCTGGTCGAGGAGTTGATCGAGCAGGCCGCGGCCCGCATTGCGCGCTGGGTGGCCGCCTTCGGCGACGAGTCCGACGACCTGGTGCGCGCCACGGTGCAGGCGCAGATCCGCGAGACGGGCAAGGTCCGCGACGAATTGATCGCCGAGCGCGACCGGCTGGCGGCCGCCCTGGGCCAGGGCGAGCTCACGCCCGAGGACGAGGCCCGCATCGTGGCGCTGGCGGCGGAGCTGCGGGCCGGCCTGGCCGAGGCCGACGACGAAACCCAGCGCTATCTGATGGAGCGCCTCGACGTGCAGGGCGTGCTCACCGAAGACGCCGGCGGCCGCTGGCTGGACTGCACCTGCGCGGTGCCAGGCTGGCAGGCTACCGTGGTTCTGGCGGCTCCAGGGTTGATCGATAAGAAGGGCTCTTGTGGACGTGCACCACGCGCCAGCCCGCCGGAAACCGGATCATCACC
This sequence comes from uncultured Anaerolineales bacterium, assembly GCA_964497615.1. GTDB lineage: Bacteria > Chloroflexota > Anaerolineae > Anaerolineales > UBA6663 > CAZCEC01. The sequence goes on from CAZCEC010000001.1 coordinate 161,726, forward strand.
CGGCTCTCGTTGTAGCTCCGGACCGTGATGCCGGCGCCCGCGCTGGACTGGATGATGATGGTGTAGCTCGCAATGGCCGCGTCCCCATACACCTGCTCACGGTAGTTCGCCAAGTCAAACCGCACGCGCGGCGGCTCGGCGGGCCGCTCTCCGCCTGGCAGCGTGCCGCCGGCCAGCGGCACGGCTCCCGCCCGCGCCGACTCCTCCATCCGGAAATCGTGGAACGGCCGCCCGTCGATGCGCTGGGGCACAATGTGCCACTCGTACAGCCCCAGGTCCTCGCTCGTCGTGTCGCGGTAGCTCTCCACATCATGCGTGAAGATGCCGCGCAGGTGCCGCTCGAGAAACTCGCGTACTTCGCTCATCTCAATTGTCCTCCGTTGGGATCACGCGCGCCAGGCACGCCACCGCCAGCCGGTAAGGTTCCTGCATCGCCTGCCACAGCTGCGTGCTCTCGGCCAGGGTTAACGTTTCGATGGTCAGCCGCACCTCGTGCTTGCCCGCCGCCAGCGCTCCGCGCAGGTCGCTGCCGCTCAGCACCGCGTGGTCGCGCAGCACCTCGAGCACCCGGCCCAGCATCTTTTGCTCGTCGCCGGGCGTCTCTCCAAGCGGCGTTAGCAGATAGTGAGCCTCGAAGGTCAATCCATGTCCTTCACCATCGCTCCGCGGCGCGCGGGTGGGCAGCATCCCGCGCGGCTGGGCGGCCGTGTCCACGCGGTACAGCCACACCGACAGCCCCAGCGCCTCGTTGTCCAGCCGCAACTCCCGCGGCGAACGCAGATCCACCTGCATCCCGTTCAGCCCCGGCGCCGGGTCGTTGGTAATCGCCGCCTCGAAAGCGCCCTGCAGCGTCTCGGTCAAACCGGCCAACACAGTATGCTCCGTCATGGTCTAGTTCAATGCTCCTGCTCCCTCTGGGTTTGATACTGCGCCGCATTCTATCACGCCAGCCGGCAGTTGAAACCGCGCCTACCAAGAGCACACTAGGCAATTGCATCTGACACTTGCCCGCCTCCCCCTCCTCCCGTACACTGCCCGCCCCGGAAAGGACTCGCCCGCTTGCGCCGCGCCCCATTGCTTGTCGCTATTGCCTGTCTGCTGGCTTCTCCCGGTGCGCCGCCGGCGCTGGCTGCGCCACTCCCTGGTCCGGCCGCCGCCGCGCGCACCCAGCATGTCCTGCTGTTTGCCGCCGACGGCGGCCACCCGGACTTCTATCGTCAGTTCGCCGCCGAGGGGGTGTTGCCCGCCTTCGCGCGTCTGGAGGCTGAGGGCGCAATGAGCCCAGGCGGTATGCTCCCTCAACTACCCACCAGCACCCGCGTCGGTTGGCCGGCCCTCTTGTCCGGCGCGTGGGGCGGTACGCACGGCTCGGTCAATAACGTCTTCACCATCCATGGCCTCGGCATGCCGGAGAGCTTCCCGGCTGGCACCCATGTACCCCTCCAGGCCGAGACCCTGCCCGAGACCGCCGAGCAGGCTGGCCTCAACGTCCTCATGTACGACTGGAACTCATCCGATCAGCCCGCGATACAGGGGCCAACGGTCAGGTACTGGCGCACCTATACCCGCGCTGGTGTGGCCCAGAATTATCCCGAGCCTTCGGTGGCCGCGGGCGCCGCCGCCTGGGGCTTGATGTTCGACACCCTGGTCCTCGCCCCCGCCTCGGCCGGCCCGGGCGCGCCCGCCACCTTCAGCCCGCTGATAGGCGCTACATTGCGACTCACCGAGTTCACGGGCCAGGTCTATGAGTACGCGCTCCGGTTCTACGACTCCACCAACGATGGCCGACTCAACTACGATGGCGCCGCTGTTCTCAATGCAGACGGTCCCGTCGCCGACCTCGCCGTGGGCGATTGGGCCGAGGTGCGCCTGAAACTCCTCAGCGGCGTGGACCAGGGCCGCACGGCCGGCTTCTACCTCAAGCTGATGGCCCTCGCGCCCGACCTGAGCCGCGTCAAGTTCTTCGTCTCCTCCATTTCGCGCGTCAATGCCCAGCCGCCCGAGCTTGAAGACTACCTGGCCGACAACTTCCCCACGCGCACCGGCGCCAGCGGGGCACTGGCCTGGGAGCGCCTCATCGACGAGGACACCTACGCGGAGGCCGCCGCTCTCACCCTCCCATTCAACACCCAGGCCCTGCCCTGGTTGTTGACCGAGTACGCGCCCGAGACCAACCTCGCCATCGTCGGCTACCTCAACACCGACATCATCCAGCACGCCATGCTGGCCCTGGTGACGCCCGGGGCACCGGTCTACGATGACGCGGACCGCGATGGGCGGCCCGATGGCTTGGTGGACCGCCGGATGGGCTACCTGCGCGATACTTATATAGGCGCCGATCAGACTCTCGCCGCCGCCTGGAACGCCATGCCCGCGGATACCGTGGTCGTCGCCGCGTCTGATCACGGCTTTGCGCCCACCTGGCGGGCGGTGTATGCGCCCTACGTCCTCGCTCAGGCCGGCCTCCAGCCCGACCCCCAGACGATGAACTGCGTTGCCTCCGACCGCGCGCTCGCCAAAGCCTGCTGGGTCGGCGGCGCGGTGATGATTTATATGAACGTGCAGGGCCGTGAGCCGAACGGCGCCGTCCCCGCGGAGGACTATCTTGCGGTGCGCGACCAGATTGTGGCCCTCTGGCGCGGCCTGCGCGATGAAGCCGGCCAGCCTGTCGCCGCGGCCGTGTATACTTCCGATCAAGCCGCCGCCTTGCCCTCCAGTTGGGGCACGGCCAGCATGTCCCACCCAGATCGCACCGGTGACGTGATCGTCTTCGTGAACCTGCCTTACCAGTTCGACTTTGCCGAGGGCGGCACGCCCCTGCGCGACACCACCGTGTGGTGGGCGGCCCATGGGCACCTGCCGCGTTCCGCCGCCGGCCGGGCAAATGCGAACCTCAACGCGGCCTTCTACATCGCCGGTCCCGGCATCCAGCCTGGCCGCCCGACCCGCGTGCGCACCATTGACGTCGCGCCCACCCTGGCCTATCTGCTAGGCCTGCCGGCGCCCGCGCAGTCCCAGGGCCGCGTCCTGGGCGAAGTGCTGGCTGGGCGCACGTGCGTGGCGGTTGCCTTCGATAGCGGCCAGAAAACCTGCGCCGTCCGCCGCCGATAGACGCCCGCCATGCTGCTGATCGAACACCGCGTCAACACCCTCGAACACCTCAGGCGCGTCCCGCCGGACCGGGGCGTGGAGATTGACGTGCGCGACTACGACGGCGACCTGCGCTTGGTGCATGACCCGCTTCAATCCGGGGAGCGCCTGACCGATTGGCTGGCCGGCTACCGCCACGCCCTGCTCATCTTCAATGTCAAGTGCGATGGTCTGGAGGACCGCCTGCGCGCCCTCGCCGCCCGGCACGGGATCGAGCACTACTTCTTCCTCGATGTGGCGAACCCCACGCTGGTGCGCCTGGCGCGGGAAGGCGAGCGCCGCGCCGCCGTCCGCTTCTCCGAGTATGAGCCGATCGAGTTTGCCTTGGCCTTCGCCGGGCGCGTGGATTGGGTTTGGGTGGACTGCTTCACCCGCTTGCCGCTCGACGCCGCGACGCACGACCGGCTGCGGCAGCACTTTCGGCTCTGCCTCGTCTCGCCGGAATTGCAGCGCCATCCCCGCGACCGCATTGCGGCGTTCAAGGCCCAGCTTCAGGACCTGCCGGTGGACGCCGTCTGCACTGACTTCTGCGAGGATTGGGCCTGATGTTCGAGGCCGCCAAGCGCGCCCACTGGCTGCAAACGCTCGTGGTCCAACTGCTCACGGGACTGCACCCCGCCATCGAGCACAACGTGGGCAAAACCCTGGCCCTCAAGAAAGCCTTCTACAGCGCGGCCCTCGAAGCCCTGCCCGGCGACTATGCCGAGTTCGGTGTCTTCGAGGGCACGTCCCTCATCGCAGCCTTCGAGGCTGACCGCCGCCTGCGCCCGGCCTCGGTCCCGCCGCGCGCCTTCTGGGGCTTCGACTCCTTCGAGGGCGGCTTTAAGTATTTCGACGAGCGCGACCGCCACCCCTTCTTCCGAGAGGGCGAGTTCGCCAGCAGCCTCGCGCGCACGCAGCGCCGCCTCGAGCGGCACCTGAGGGGCCGCGCGACCCTCCGGCTGGTGCCGGGGTACTTTGAGACTACCCTCGCCGGCAAGACCGCTCCCGACCTCGGCCTGACCCGCGTTGCGGTGGCGCTGATTGACTGCGACCTTGGCACGCCGGCCGAGCTGGCCCTGGATTTCCTCGCCCCCGCGCTCCAGCCGGGCAGCGTCCTCATCCTGGACGACTTCTTCGCCTACCGGGGCAGCCGCCGCCAGGGTGTGGCCGGCGCCTTCGACCGCTTCCGCGCCCGCCACGTGGACTGGGACTTCCGGCGGCTGTTCGACTACGGTCACGGCGGGCAGGGCTTCATTTTGGTCTGCGACCCCGAAAATCCCGGCGCCCCGCATCCGTAGCCATCCAGTTATAATGCCCCCCTGATGCAAATCGTCATCCCCATGGCTGGGCGCGGCGGCCGCTTTCAGCGCGCTGGTTACGACACCCTCAAGCCCCTCATCGCGGTCGAAGGCCGCCCCATCATCGAGCACGTCGTGGATATGTTTCCGGGCGAGCACGATTTCTTGTTCATCTGTGCCGATGATCAGTTGGCGGCCACGCCCCTGCGTCCGATCCTGGAGCGCATCGCGCCTGCCGGCCGCATCGTCGGCATCCCGGCCCATAAGCTCGGCCCCGTCCACACCGCCCTGGCTGCCGCCGAGTATATTGCGGACGACCAGCCGGTGATCCTCAACTACTGCGACTTTTCGGTCGGGTGGGACTATGCCGACTTCCGGCGCGAGCTGGCCGCCCGCAACCCGGCCGGCGCCCTCACCGCCTACCGCGGCTTTCACCCCCACAGCCTGGGGCCCAATCTTTACGCCTACCTGCGCGAACAGGACCGCTACCTGCTGGAGATCAAGGAGAAGGACTGCTTCACCGACGACCGGCTGAATGAGTATGCCTCCTCCGGCACCTACTACTTCCGCTCGGGCGAGTTGCTAAAGCACTACTTCCAGCGGGCCGTCGAGCGCGATATGAGGACCAACGGCGAGTTTTACGCCAGCACGCCATACAACCTGCTGGTTGAGGACAACCTGCCCGTTTACATTTACGAACTGCGCCACTTCCTGCAGTGGGGCACGCCTGAAGACCTGGAAGAGTACCTGACCTGGTCCAGCTACTTCTCCCATTGCGCCCATTGGCAGCCCGCCCTGCCGCCTGCGCCCGGCGCTGTGCTGGTCCCCATGGCTGGCGCCGGCGCGCGCTTCGCACAAGCAGGCTTCTCCCGGCCCAAGCCCCTGGTCCCCGTCGCGGGCAGGCCGCTCGTTGCGCGCGCCCTCGAAACCGTCCCGCCGGCCCGCAAATGGGTCGCCGTATGCCAGGCTGACCATCTCCGCCAGCCTGACCTGCTCCCGGCCCTCGGGTCCAACGGGCGCGATGTGCAGGTCATCGCGGTGGATGGCCTGACCGCCGGGCAGGCCAGCACCTGCCTAATGGCCCGGGACCACCTCGACCCCGATGCCCCGCTCTTCATCGCCCCTTGCGACACGGTCTTCATCTATGACGAGGCGCGTTGGGCTGCCCTCCTCTCCGATCCTGCGGTGGACTGCGCCGTGTGGACCTTCCGCAATCACGCGCCCGCCAATCGCAACCCGCAGCAGTATGGCTGGGTCCACGCCACGCCCGCCGGGGACATCACCGGCGTGGCCGTCAAGGCCCTGCTGGCTCCGTCGGGGCAGCTCTACGGTCCACGCGACCCCGGCATCACGGGCGCGTTCTGGTTTCGGCAGGCCCGCTTCTTCATCGAGGCGGCTGACGCCCTCGTCGCCCAGGACCGGCGCGTGAACGGCGAGTTCTATGTGGACTCCGCGATTGGCGTGCTGGTGGAGCAGGGCCGCCGCGCTCGCCTCTTCGACGTGCGTCACTACATCTGCCTGGGCACGCCCGACGAGGTGCGCACCTACGAGTATTGGGCCGACTACTTCAAGTCGGCCCCGCACCACCCCTTCTCAAGGAACGGCCACCGCTCCCCCGGTCATGATTGAGGCGCCGTCACTCTCGATTGTCCTGCCTTGCTACAACGAGGCCGACAATCTCCCGCCGCTGCTGGCCGCTTACGCCGCCGAGTGGCCCACCCAATCCGTGCCCGCTGAGTTGATCCTGGTCGATAACGGCTCCACCGACGACACCGCCCAGGTGCTGAGGCGCGAGCTGGCCCGGCCCGAACTCGCCTTCGCCCGCGCCTTCACCGTGCCCGCCAACCGCGGCTTCGGGCATGGCACGCTGGCCGGCCTCCAGGCTGCCCGCGGCGAGGTCCTGGCCTATTCCCACGCCGATATGCAATACAAGCCCCACGACTGCTTTGACGCCTATCGCTTGCTCATGGCTCAGCCCGATCCGGCCCGGGCCATCGTTAAGGGCAAGCGGGCGCCTCGCGGCCTGCAGGCTGGCCTGGTCACCAACACCATGGCGGCGCTGGCCTCGGCCGTGCTGCTCATGCCGCTGACTGACATCAATGCCCAGCCCAAGGTTTTCCACCGCAGCCATCTGGCCCGCCTGCTCCGCCCGCCCGATGGCTTTCAATTTGATCTGTACGTGCTCTACACCGCCCGCCGCGCCGGTCTGCGCGTGCTCACCGTGCCAGTCGTCTTTGGCCGCCGTGCGCATGGCCAGTCCAAATGGGCCTTCAGCATTGTTTCGCGTTACCGCACCATTTGGGCCACCATCGTTTACATCTTCAAGCTTCGGTTGGGTTTGGCCTGAGGGCTTGTAGTGGTTCCTCCCAGCGGTGGTAAACTCCCCGTGTTCCGCGTTCAATGATTGATCGTCTCATCGCCTTCCGCCAGCGCCACCCTTTGTGGCTGCTCATCATCCTGGCCGTCCTGGCGCGACTGCTGGCCGTCAGCGTTCGCTTCGTGATCGGCACGGACGAAGGCCTCTTCCTAACTCTCGGCCGCAATTTGGCCGATGGCCTGGGCTACACCGCTGATGGCCGCACCCTCCAGGTGGACTTTCCCCCGGGCTTCTCGCTCTTTGCGGCCCTGGTCTATTGGCTGGGCGGGTGGCCCGAGCTTCCGACGCAAATCAACATCCTGGGCTTCGGCAGCCTGATCGTCCTGCCCGTTTACTGGCTGGGCCGTCACCTGGCCACCGAGCAAACCGGCTTGCGCGCCGGCCTGTTCGTGGCGCTCGTCCCGGCCCTCACCCTGGCCCAGGGCAACTTCGAGGCCGTGGCAGAGCCGCTCTACAGTCTGTTGTTCTACACTGGCTGGGCGCTCGTCTGGCGCGGCCTGACCCGGCGCGAGGCCTGGGTTTTCCCGGCGGCTGGCCTGGCGCTCGGCGCCGCCCACCTTGTCCGCTGGGAGGCCGTCATCCTGGGCGGCATCGCCGCCCTGATTATCCTTCTTGGCCTGTGGCGCAAGGGCGAACCCGAGCCCCCGCCCGCGCCGCCGCGCCAGTATCACGGCGCCCGACCTGTCGCCACCGCCCCGGCGCGCCCCACGCCCGCCCTGCTGGCCGTGCGCCTCAATCAGCCCCTGGCCGCGGCGGGCCTGTTCCTGGCCGGCCTGGCGCTCTTCGCGCTGCCGTATGCAGCCTACCTCTACGCGCACACGGGCGCGGTCACCAGCCCCAAGACCCGCATCACCCTCTGGCATGCCGCCGCCCTCGACGCCGCCCGCGATGACCCGTTCGCCTACGAGAAGGCTTACGACTCCTACGAGGCGTTTCTAAACGACCCGCGCACGCCCTTGCCTGTGCCGTCCCTGACCCTCAGCCAGACCGCCGTACGTTATGCCCGTAATGTGCTGCTGGAGTTAAGGCTGTGGCTGACGTCGGTGAGCCTGATGACGTCGCTGTGGATCGTTCCGGCGCTCGTTGGGGTGGGGGGCTTGCCGCGCCGCCGCGCGCTCTTCCTGCTCGTGCCCTTCCTGCCCCTGGCCCTCATCCCTCTCTCGGTGATGGACCCGCGCTATTTCCTGCCCGCCCTCCCCGCTGCGCTTCTCTTCGCGGCCTGCGGCTGGAGCATCCTGGACGACTACCTGCCGGTGGCGCGTTTCATGCTGGCCGGCCGCTCACGCCGCTGGCCGCTGGCCGCGATTGGCGTTGCCCTCACCCTGTTTGCCTTTACATTGGGCAGCCTCGTTGGGCCGTTCCTCTTCCCTAGCCCCACCGAGTACCGAACCGCCGGCCTCGCGCTCCGCGGCCAGCTCCCGCCGGAGGCACACATCGTGGCCCGCAAGCGCCAGGTGCCTTTCTATGCGAATGCCGCCTGGGAGTGGCTGCCCTATGGCGACCTCGACGACGTGCTTGCCTATGCCGCCTCCCACGAGGCCGAGTACCTGGTGATCGACGACGCCACCACCCCGGCCCTCCGCCCGCAGCTCGCCTACCTACTCGATCCCGCTCAGGCGCCTGCGAGCCTGACTCCAGTTTACGTCTCGACCGCCGGCCCGCGCGTCATCGTCTATCGCATCACCGCGCCTTAGCCGGCCACGTTGAGTCCAGCACCAGGAATCCCCGCCGTGCCAGGGCCGGCCGCGGGTCCACCCCATAACCGTAGTGCTCCCGCAGCCGCGCCGCCGCCCGCGCGAACACCTGCCGCCTGTCTTGCGCCTGCGACCGCGCCGCCTGCCAGGCTGCGTGCCAGGCCGCGAAAAACTGGTCAACGGCGCCGCCTGGCTGGGCGTGGTGGATGAAGTTCTTCGGCAGCACCGCCTGAAACTGCCGCGGCACAAAATCGCGCCGCAGGCTGGGCGCGAGCACCAGCGCCGTCCGTGCCAGGCCGGACGCCTCCTTCTGATACAGGTTGAAGGTCACCAGCCGCCCGAGCGGGTCCGAGGTGCCCTCCAGCAGCAGTCCGCCTGGTGTCAGCACGTCCGCAATCGCGCTGAGCGCCTCGGCGACTGCCGCCTCTGGGTACTGCCGCAGCACATTGAACGCCCGCACCACGCTCACGCGCTCACCCGGCAGGAGCGGCAGGTTGAACCCGCCCAGCCGGAAGCTCAGCCCCGGCTCCACATAGGGCGCTGCCTCCGCGACCCGCTGCGGGTCGATCTCCACCCCCAGCACCTCGAGCCGTTCGTTAAGTCGCCGCAGCCGGTGCAGCGTCTCCACTGAGGTGATCGGATAGGCGCCGTAGCCCAGGTCCACGTACAACCCAGGCATATGGCGGACCAACTCCGGATAGGCCAGCGCCAGGAAGGTGTCCGTCTTGCGCAGCCGGTTGGGGGCGGTCTTGCCTCGTGTTGCCTGCCCCACGGGGCGCGCGGGTCGTCTGATCATGCCGCGATTGTAGCTGCTTCTCGATTCTGAATTACAATAGCTGCGCACACTATCCCCACCACCCCACACGGAGACATCATGCGTTTCGCCACCTATCAAACTGACCAGGGACCCCAGCTTGCCGTCGTCCACGCCGGCGCCCTCCATGCGGTGCCCGGTCACGACATGCTGTCCCTCCTCGCTGCCGGCGACGCCGGCCTGGCTGTCGCCGCGGAGGCGGTCAAGACTGGCCCTGGGGTCAGCCTGGATTCAGCCGACCTCCTGGCTCCCATTCCTAACCCGCGGCGCAATGTCTTTTGCGTCGGCCTGAACTATTTCGCGCACGGCGAGGAAGGCGCCGCCGCGCGCGGCCAGAAGTTTGTCCCGCCCGCCCAGCCCCTGTTCTTCACCAAGGCCACCACCGCCGTCAACGGCCCGTACGCCGACGTCCCTTTCGACGCGGCCGTCTCGGAGCAGATTGACTGGGAGGTCGAATTGGCCTTCGTGATTGGCCGCGGCGGCAAGAACATCACCGCGGCCCAGGCCATGGACCACGTCTTTGGCTATACGGTCGTCAACGACATCTCGGCCCGCGACCTGCAGTCGTCGCATGGCGGCCAGTTCTTTAAGGGCAAGAGCCTGGACGGGACCTGCCCGATGGGGCCGTGGATTGTCACCCGCGATGAGATTCCCGACCCGAATGTGCTGCGGGCTCAGTGCCGCGTCAACGGCGTCACCAAGCAGGACTCCACCACGGCCGAGTTTATCTTCAAGATCCCCCAGTTGGTGGAATGGCTCTCGCGTGGCCTCACCCTCCTCCCGGGCGACGTCATCGCCACCGGCACGCCCTCCGGCGTCGGCTTCGCCCGCACGCCGCCCGAGTTCCTCAAGCCCGGCGACATCGTCGAGTGCGAGGTGGAGGGCATTGGCGTCATCCGCAACCGCGTCGTCGCCGCATAGAGGGTATGCTTTCCAAACCGAAACAGGCTGGGCCGGTGTAGCACACCGGCCCAGCCTGTTTCGGTTTGGGATAAGCATTCATTCAGCCGGCGGCCACTACCTCCACCTCTGTAACCCACTTGACCCAAAACCAGCCGCGCCGCGTCGGGGCTACCACCCGCACCGGGAACCCGTGCAGGTGATTGAGCACCTCGCTGCCGACGTGCGTTGCCAGCACTAAATCCTTCGCCTCGGCCAGCGTGAAGTCGCCAAAGTAGCCCGACGCCCCTCGCAGCCGCACGAGCGCCGCCGTGGTCCCTGGCATGCCCGCCAACTCCAGCAGCGGCCACAGCGCCGCGCCGCTCCACTTCTGCGTGCTGTACCAGCCTGTCGTGCAGTCCAGCGTCTGCACCGTCTCCGCCACCGGCCGCGCCAGAATGTCCGCGTAATTCAGCCGATAGGGCGTCTGCACCGCCCCGTGCACCGCCAGGAACCAGGTCTCGGGGTCTAGCGTGATCCGCCCTTCGCCGGCCAGGTGCGTGATTGGAAAGTCGTTGCCCGAAAACGATTTGGCTTCCACCGACCCGGTGATCGCCCGCGGCTTTTCAGGCAGGGCGCGCACCTGCGCCAGCCGCTCGGCCGCCAGCCATCCCGCGATCCCGGCGGCGCCGACACCCGCCAGCTTGAATGCGCCGCGGCGCGAGGTGAACTCCCGCCGCTTGGGCTTCGGCCACCGCCGCCAGACATGGATTGCCAGCGGCGCCAGCAGCCCCAGGGCCAGCATCCAGTGCCAGGAGACTGCCGTATCGCCATACCCGGCTACCCAGTACAACTCCGGCCCCAGCCGCCACGTCCACAGCAGCCCAAACCCCATCACCAGGATCAGCAGCGCCGCCAGGGTGAGCGACACCGCGAGCATCACGCTCCGGTCGAACCGCGGGCCGGGACCGCGCCGCAGCGAGCGCCAGGCGATGAAGGCCTTCCACGGCAGCAGCGCCACCAGGCCCCACGCCGCCGCCCGGTGAACGTGGTTGACCCAGCCGTGCAGGGTGAAGAAGAGACCCCACAGGCCCGTCAGGGTCAGGGCGATGAGCAGGGCCAGCAGCACCGTGTTCGTAAATCGGACCAGCATGGCAAGGATTGTAGCGGGGAGTCCTTACGCGCCGCTTGACAAAGTTCTGACGGCGAGGAAACGCAAACGCGGCCATTGGGCTCGTATGAGTGCCAATGACCGCGTTTGATGTCTGTCGGGGCGATAGGATTTGAACCTACGACCCCCTGCACCCCATGCAGGTGCGCTAGCCGGGCTGCGCCACGCCCCGATTGACGCGGGCATTATACCATAGACCCCTGACTCGACTAACCCAAGCGGGCCGCTAGCGCCTCCGGCCTCCCCCGGAACTCATCCCAGCGCAGCCGCCCGGCCGCCAGCGCCTCCACCGTCTCCGCCAGCATCGCGTTCACCGGCGCCGGCACGCCTTGCTCGGCCCCATGCCGCGCCACCGCCCCGTGCAGCCACCCCGCCTCCGTGCGCGTTCGCCCGGCTTGCAGGTCCAGGTGCAGGGATGGCGGCTTGCCGCCGCGCCCGCCGCCTACCACCCGCGCCAACAGGGGCCGCGCCAGGGCTGCGGGCAGCGCCGTTACCGCCCAGGTTAATAGCCGCACCGGCACGCCCGGCAGGTCCACGACCCCATAGCCATGCGCCCGCATCACCGCGAGGCACTCGCGCAGGGACCTCACTTCCAAGGCGAAGAGCCCCGGCTCGGCGAACACGTCCCTTACCGGCCAGTCCACAATCGCGGCGGTGGCATTGCCCAGCAAGTTCGTCAGCAGCTTCGACCACTTCATGGACCCGGCCGACGGGTAGAGGCGGGTCCGAATCCCCGCCGCGTCGAGGGCTTCCGTCAGGGACGCGCTCATTGGATGCCCCAGCGCCACCCCCATCCCCCGCGGTTTCTCGACGGCGACGGCGCCCGGCGCGGGCACGCTCACCGGCGTCGTCACCGTGCCCGCGATGACACGCTCCGCCCCAAGGGCCGCCGCGAGCGCGGCCTCCCCGTCCACGCCGTTTTGCAGACATAGGATCGGCGGCAGTGTTGTCCCCGCTGTCCGCAACTGCTCCGCCACCGCCTCGGTGTCATAGGCCTTCACAGCCACAATGATCGCGTCCGCCTCCAGCGCCGCGCTGGCTGTCGTTGCCACCTCGATGCGGATTGTCTCGGCCGGCATCCCTGGAGCCCGCGTCAGCCGCAGCCCCTGCGCGCGCAAGGTCTCGACCAGCGTGCCACGCGCCACAAAGCACACCGCGTGGCCGGCGGCGGCCAGGTGCCCGCCCACGTACCCGCCAATCGCACCGGCGCCAATGCAGATAACCCGCATCAGGTGTGTCGCTCTGCTTCGCCGGCCGTCAGACCATAGGCCTCCGCCAACACCTCCACCGGATGCACCGCCGGCAGCCCAGTGTGCTGTGCGATCCACCAGCGGCAAGTCTCTGAATCGCACGCTACTGCGCCCGCGCCGCTGCGCTTCACCTCATCGAATAGCTCGCGGCCGACGTCCAGCGCGATCTTGTACTTGTCTGCCTTCAGCGCATAGGTACCGGCCACCCCGCAGCACTCGGCCTGCGTCTCGGTGACGCGCAAGCCCGGCACGCGCTTCAGCGCGTCCGCCGCCGGCCGGCCCACCCCATGCGTCCGCAGTTGGCAGGGCGCATGGTAGGCGTAGGCGGCCTGCGTCACCGGCCCCAGGTCCACCGGCAGCCGCCCGTCCGCGTTGAGCAATTCCAGGAACTCAAAGAAGTCGTAGGTCGCCCCGGCCACCGCCCGCAGGTCATCGCCCTCTAGCCCCAGCACCGCCGCATACTCGTGCTTGAATGTCAGCGTGCAGCTCGTGGAGGTGCCGACAATGACGTATCCCTGCCGCACGTAGGGCGCCAGCTTCCGGATATTCGCCGTGGCATACGCCCGCGCCGCCTCGAATTCGCCATTCGACTGCATCGGCAGCCCGCAGCAGTTCTGCTCGGCAATCGTCACCTCGCATCCGATATGCCGCAGCACCCGCACCGCCGCTTGCCCCACGCGCGGCTCGTAGTAGTTGGCGCTGCACCCGTGAAAGTACACCACCTTGGGCTGCGGCGGTTGCTCAACCTGAGTGGCCGGCCTCTTCTCACCCGCCTTGAACCAGGCCCGAAACGTCCGCCGCGCAAAGGGTGGAAACGCCACCCCTCGGCTGATGCCCATCACTCGCTCGGCCAGCGCCCGCAGCCAGCGATTCTGGATGGGCAGATTCGAGAGCGGCGCGAACCACGACCCCAGCCGCCCGATCCACTCGCTCCGGCCCA
>CAZCEC010000001.1:175290-204974 GCA_964497615.1 uncultured Anaerolineales bacterium
TGCCGTTCGAGCTCGGCCAGCGCCATCGCCAAGTTCAGCGCCGCGATCGTCTTGCCCTCGTCGCGCACCGCCGAGGTCACGACCAGGGTCTTCGGCTCGCCGTCCGGGTTCATCGCCACCAGCCGGTTGCGCAGCGGCAGCCCGCCCCGCTGGGCCACGTGCGCCTTGGCCACGATGTTCATCTCGGCGATCTGCACCCCATGCGGGCACACCCGCGAGCACACGCCGCAGCCTGAGCAATAGTCCACCGCCAGATCGACCGAGGGCGCCCCTGGCGCGCGGAAGCGCTGCGCCTGCGGCCCGACCACCTTGGGCCCCGGAAACAAGTCCGTCACGGCCGCGACAGGACACGCCGCCGTGCAGATGTTGCACTTCACGCACACATCGGCCGTCAATTGCGTATCCAGCATCGGCAATGTCGTCGAAACCGTCATCGCGCCTTCCGTGCGAAATTCAGCATCTTGCGGTCCGCATCCACCTTCCGCCGGGCGCCGCTGGCCCTGTGCCTAGCGCCCGTCGTCGCCAGTGGCCCGCTGCCGGTCGGTGGCAACTGCCAGTCCCAAATGCTCCACCGCCTTCCATCCCATGCCGATATCCATCCCCTCCCGGCACCCCTCTGCGCTCCTGTCCGCGCCCGCCACCACGCCGCCCACCGCATACACATTGTCGAACAGAACGCTGCCGCCATCATCCACCGGCTGCATCGCCGGGTTCACCCGCACCCCAAACCGCGCGTACGGATGATCGTCCCAATAAAGCGGCCCGAACCACTCCGGCCCAGTTGCCACCGGCAGATCGAACACGCTCTCGCGCGCCTGCCCGGGCCTCGCGGCCTCCAGCCCCCCATGCCGGAACCCTCCCGTCGCCAGGAGGAGGTGCTGTGCCTCGCAGTGCCGCTCTCCGCCCGCCGTCTCCAGCACCACCCCGCGCGCCCGCCCGGACTCAACCCAGCCGCGCACACCCGGTCCTATGATCAGCCGCCCGCCCGCGCGCTCCAGCGCGGCCCGGAGCACGTCGAATAGACGCATCCCCGGCACCGACGGCGGTAAGATGGGGATCTCAAACAGCGCCACCCCCAGCTTATCGCTCAGGTCGCGCCACGCCTCGCGCGGCGCCTTCAATCCCAGGATGGCCGGCAGCCCCAGCCGGCTCACCCCGGCCAGCTTGGGCCGCCAACTCAGCGCGACTTCATCGCGGTAGGCCGGCTGATCCATCAGCCGCGCCAGGTCCGTGGCAAACACCTCGCGCCGCACTGGCACGCGGGGCAGTTCCAGCGGCAGCGCCCGCGCCGCCCAGCCGCTGCGCCGCAGGTTGGCGGCTGCCAGGTGGGCCTGGAAGTCGCGGAAGCCGGCCACATCTCCCAGCACGATTTCATCGCTCTGCCACAGATCGCCCGCCACAAAAGAGTCCGGCGCCAGGCACGTTGGCCGGCCCGCCCCCAGCGCTGTCGGCAGCCAATGATTGCGCCGCAAATCGCCGCGGAGTGGATACCCAGCCTCGCTTGCCATTGCCTGGAGGGCGCCCAATCCAGCTTCCACCGCCTCCGTTCCCGCCAGCGCGAGCGGGTGGCCCCCGTCCGGCAGTGCTCCCAACGCCGCGCCCGGATCGTTCACCATGCGCCGGCCCGCGGGCTCCGCGGCGCTGTACCCCCACACATCCACGCACCCCGTTCCCACGTGCAGTCCGCCGTGGCCGCGCGCCACGACCAGCGTCCGCGCCCCCGCCCTGGCCGCCAGGGTCCCCGCGAACATCCCCGCCAGCCCCGCTCCCACCACAACGACCTCGTAGTTCATGCCGTCTTCTCCGACGGGTAGACCTCTGGCGGGCGGGCCACGCTCAATCGGTCAGCGCCCAGCAAGTTGCGGTAGATGTTCAGGTCCAGCTCCATCTGCCGCAGGTTCGCCCCCCACATCACCGGCCGCAGACCCTTCCAACGCTCCTGCAGAAACTCTAGCAGCGCTGAATTGACCGCCCCCACCTCCACGGCCTCGGCGCGCTCCGGGGCGGAGAACTTCTGGTGAGCAATTCCCGCCGCCCGCACCGCGCAGAACCCCGCCTGGCACGGACCCATCCCCAGCCGCAAGTCGCGCCGCAGATCGTTCAGCACCAGCGACCCAGATTGCTCCAGCGCTGCCTCCAGCGCCGCCCGAGTCACCAGCTCGCACTCGCACACTAACTCCGGCCGCGACGACACCTCACTCTCCGCCAGCCGCTTCCGCAGCACATGAAAGCGCGCCTCCGGCGGGTCAATCCGCGTCTCCGCCGTCCGGCACGCGCGGCGGCTGCCCAGCTTCACCCCTGCCAAATCCAGCGCCTCTTCTGCCATCAGGCGGAATGTCGTGAACTTCCCCCCCACGATCGACACCATCCCCTCCACGCCATCTCGCACCGCATGGTCCAGCACCGCATGCGCCCGCGTCATCAAGCGCGAATCCGCCTCCGGCTCTGCGTCTTCCAGAACGCCGGCCGCGCGAGCGCTGCCCGCCGTGCCGCGCTGGCCCTCGATTGACTCTCCCGCCGCCTGGGCCGGATGTCTCTTCCCAGCCCCCACGTACCCTTCCTGAAAGAGCGGCCTCACCCCGGCCCACGCCCGCAGCGCCCGGAACTCTCGGAAGCGGGGCAACAGCTTCTCGCCCTCCGCCATCAGCAGCTCGATCTCCCACGGCTCGATCGCGTATTGGTCCGCGCTGGACACGACCACTTCCGTCGTCCCGATCACTGCTACCGTTCCAACCGGCACCAGGATATCCCCATCGCTGGGCGGCTTCAGGCGGTTGAGGATCGTGTTCACCAGGCGGTAGTTCATCGCCACCATCGTGCCCTTGCCCGGCGTCACGCCCACCGCGCAGCCGGCCAACCCCGCCACCTGGCCCGCCCACGCCCCTGCACAGTTGATCACCAGGTCCGCTCCCACCGACGCCCGCTCGCCCGTCCGCACATCCTCCAGGTCGGCCCCTGTCACCCGCCCCCCGCTCACCTGCAAGTCGACCACACGCTGCCGGGTCCGAATCTCGCCGCCTGCCGCCCGCACGGCCGCGGCCACCGCGTGCGCCGCATCGAACGAATCGCAGGCGGCGTCTGGCACCCGAAACACCCGCGCCAGGCGCCCCGTCAACAGGGGCTCTGTTCTGCGCGCCAGGGCGGGGGGGATTTCCTCGACGGGGATGCCCGCGGACTGGCAGCCGGAAAGGAACGGCGCAACGTAGTCGGGCGGGTCCTCGTCCAGGGCGACGAAGAATCCGCCCGTATCCTCAAGGGCGCTGGGCAGAATGCTCTTGAGCGTGAGATTCTCGCGTGCGCAGTCGGCGGCCGAGCGCGGATCGCGCACCACATAGCGCGCGCCCGAGTGCAGCAAGCCGTGATAGCGCCCGCTGGTCCCGTGGCTGAGGTCGCCCTTTTCCACCAGCAGGGTCTTGTAGCCGCGCAGGGCCGCGTCCCAGGCCGTGCCCAGGCCGGTCGCGCCGCCGCCGATGACGAGGATCTCGGTGCTAATCATTTAGTGGGTGAGGATGCTGCCAATAAATGCCCGCGCCCCGCGCGCAAAGTCTGCGCCGGCCATCGGCCGCTTGCCTGGCGGCTGCACCTCCACCAGCAGAAGTGCTCCGTCACCGCAGCCCACCGCCGGCCCGCGCGGCGTCGCGGCCACGACGCCTGGGCCGCCCACCGTATCCTCCAGCGCCTCGGCCCGCAGCACCTTCAACGGCGTCGCCTCGCCCTCGGCGTGGGATAGCAGCGCAAAGGTGCCCGGCCAGGGGCTGAACGCCCGCACGCGCCGCGCGAGTTCGGCCGCTGGCCGCGCAAAGTCAAGCTGGCCCGCCTCCTTTTTGAGCTGCGGGGCGTACGTCGCCAGGGATTCGTCTTGGACGCGCGGCGAGATCCGCCCGGCCAGGTAGTCCGGCAGTGTCTCGATCAGGAGTGTGGCCCCCAGTTCCGCGAGGCGTGCGGCGAGGCTGGCGGCCGTGTCATCGGGCGCGATTCGCTCAGTGCGCTGTACCAGGATCGGCCCCGTGTCGAGACCGGCGTCCATACGCATGATCGTAATACCTGTCTCGCCGTCGCCCGCCAGGATTGCCGCCGCAATCGGGGCGGCTCCCCGATGGCGTGGCAGCAGCGAGGCGTGCACATTGATGCATCCACTGGCAGGCAGTTCCAGAACGGCCGGCCGGAGGATCTGCCCAAAGGCTGCCACCACGATCAAATCGGGCTGCCACGCCTGGAGCTGCGCCATGGCCGCTGGCTCGCTCAACCGCCGGGGCTGGATGATGGGCAGGCCCGCCGCCTGGGCTGCCGCCTTGACCGGCGGCGACGCGACCTGCCGGCCGCGCCCAGCGGGACGATCCGGCTGCGCCACCACGCCCACCACTCTGTGCGCCTGCACCAGCGCCTTCAGACTGGGCACGGCAAACTCGGGGGTTCCCATGAAGACAACGCGCGCCACGTCCGCGATTCTAGCACGAGCCCGCCATGCTTCCTACTTGCGTATCAGGCTAAATGGCATACAATGTCACTGACTTTCTTACCCACCTTGCACCCCCTCAGAGGAGGCCACTATGCAGTCCACTACCCAGATTCAGCCCTCGAACCCGCCCAAGGATCCCATCATCGCCGCGATCCTGAGCCTGATCCTGGCCGGCGGCGTTGGTCAGCTCTATCTTGGTCAGCAGAAGAAGGGCATCATTATCATTGTCGCCAGCGTTGTGCTGTGGTGCGTGGGCCTGGGCTTCATCCCCACCTTGGTCGGCGCCTACGATGCTTACGTCATCGGCAACAAGCTCAAGAACGGGCAGCCGGTGGGCGACATGGAATTCTTCTGGCAGGCAGGCCAGTAATCGGCATCGGTCAGCCGTTCCGCTGGCACAGACGACCAGCGGTCGTTGGCTTGGCCGCCATCCACAAATGCAGCAGGGGCGCTCTTCCTGGCGGCAGCCGCCGGCCGGGATGAGCGCCCCGCGAGATTTACGATGTCCTCCGCGCCCAGCGAAGTTGCCAGCGAAGACCGATTGTGGGCGGCTCTGGCGAATGCTGTCACTCCGGTTGCACCTATCGTCATCCTGCTGCTCGAGGATAAGCGCGATCGGCCCTTCATCAAGGCCCACAATGTGCAGGCTTTGATCTACGGCCTGGCGCTCAACGTCATTGGTGTGGTCACCAGCGGCGTGCTGGTGGGGCTGTGCCTGTGGCCCTTGGGCATTGCCCTGCAGTTGTATTGGGCCTATCAGGCTTACCAGGGCAAACTCGTCACGATCCCCATCATCACCGATTTTGTGAAGAACCGGGGCTGGGCATAGCGCCTCGGCCCGTTGAACGCCAGTTGGGGCGCAAAATGATCTGGCCCCGAGCACGGGGGCGTTCGAAGAACGCCCCCGCGTTGTTGTAATCAGAAAGGAAGCTGATGACTGACTACCCGCCTCCGACCGACCAGCCCTCTGCCCCGCCGCCCAGCGAGCAGCCCCCGGCTGGCGCTGTCCCGCCCGCCAGTACGCCCCTGGCCGCCCCCCAGCCGCCCCTATCCGATGCCGAAGCGCGATCCTGGGCCATGCTGGCCCACCTGAGCGTCCTGCTCAACCTTGTCACCGGCTTTCTCGGCGTCGTCGCACCCCTGGTGATCTACCTCATCTACAAGGAGCGCTCGCGCTACGTCGCGTACCAATCGATGCAGTCCTTTGTGTTTCAATTGGTGTGGTGGGTCGGCGGCGGCCTGCTCGTGGCGGCCTTCTGGACCATCACCGGCATTACCTCGGCCTTCCTTATTGGGCTGTTGTGTATTCCCATCGCCCTGCTTCTGTCCGTCATCCCCATCGTCCCGCTGGTCTGGGGCGTGTATGGCGGTATTCAGTGCAACCAGGGCAAGGATTTCAAATACTGGTTAGTGGGTGATTGGGTGCGCAGTCTCGCGTGAAGCACAAGCGCTGGGCGGTTGCCCCGGCCATACCCGTCGCGGCCCAAGCGTCGCTGGCGGATTACCCGCCCCTCATTGCTCAGCTTCTGTATAACCGTGGCCTCTACGGGGGAGTAGAGGCCACGGCCTTCTTTGAGGCCACTCCGCTCCAGTCGACCGACCCGCGCGGCCTCCTCGGCCTGGGCCTGGCCGTCGACCGGCTGCACGCTGCCATCCGGGGCGGCCAGCGCATCGCGGTCTATGGGGATTACGATGCCGACGGCGTTACGGCCACCGCCCTGCTGGTCCAGGTGCTGGGAGCCATGGGCGCCGATGTGCGCCCCTACTTCCCCCTGCGCGAGGAAGAGGGCTATGGGCTCAACCCCGCCGCGCTGCGCAAGCTTAAGCTCGAAGATGGCGTGGACCTGGTCGTCACCGTGGACTGCGGCGTGCGCTCCCTGGACGAAGCCGAGGCCGCCCGCGAGCTCGGCCTCGATCTCATCATCACCGACCACCACCAGCCCGGCGAGGTCCTGCCGCCAGCGTTTGCCCTGATCAATCCAAAACAGCCCGGCGACACCTACCCCGACAAGGGCCTGGCCGGTGTGGGCCTGGCCTACAAGCTGGCGCAGGCCCTGGTCCGCGGCCTCGCCAATCCCCCCATCACCGCCTCGGATGTACTGGACTTGGTGGCCCTCGGCACGGTCGCGGACCTGGCCCCCCTCGCCGGTGAGAACCGCCTCCTGGTGCGCCAGGGCCTGGGCGTCATCAACCGCCCGCGCCGCCCCGGGCTCAAAGCCCTCATGGAGGTCGCCCGTGTCAAAGTGGGGCAGGTGGATGCCTCTTCCATCGGTTACATGCTTGGTCCCCGCCTCAATGCGGCGGGCCGCCTCGAATCCGCCCTGGCGGCCTACGAACTGCTCACGGCCGCCGACCCAGCCTCGGCCATGCCCCTGGCCCAGCAGCTTGAGAGCCAGAACCGCGAGCGCCAGGCGCTCACGCGGGAAACCCAGGCCCGCGCCCGCGAGCTGGCTATCGTCCCCGGCGAGGACAGCGCCCTCCTCTTTGCCGCCGATCCCAGCTTCAAGTCCGGCGTGGTCGGGCTGGCCGCAGCGCGCCTGACCGACGAGTTTTACCGCCCGGCCGTCGTCGCCACCCTGGGCCCGGAGGAGACGCGCGGCTCGTGCCGCAGCATCCCCGAATTTCACATCACGCGCGCGCTCGACCAGTGCGCTGCGCTGCTCATCCGCCACGGCGGCCATGCCGCAGCCGCTGGCTTCACCACCCCCACCCGGAACGTGGATGAGCTGGCTGAGCGTCTCAAGGCCCTCGCCGCGGCCGAGCTTGGCGATCAGGACTTGCGTCCCACGCAGCGCATTGATGTAGACGATGTCCGTCTCTCCGATTTGACCGCCGAACTGGTTGATCGTCTGCGTCTGTTCGAGCCATGCGGCCTGGGCAACCCCACGCCCATCCTGGCCTCGCGCGGGCTAAAGGTCAGCCGTTCGCGCACCGTCGGCGGTGAGGGCCAGCACCTCAAGCTCTCCCTGACCGATGGCTGGCTGACCTTCGACGCCATCGGCTTCGGCCTGGCGCGGGCCAACTCTGAACTACCACCCTTCGTGGATGTGGCCTACACCGTGGAATGGAATGAATGGGGCGGCCAGCGCCAGTTGCAGCTCAATCTCAAAAGCCTTCAGCCCAGCGACTGACCTCGCCGCCGCGGCCATGCCCGCCAGCCGGCAGCCAGCACCGCCAACCACGCCGCCGCCGAAACTCCCAGTGCCGGCCACGCCCACCCCGGCGCAAATCGAAACTCCACCAGGTGCTCCCCCTCTGGCACCCATACCGCCCGGAACATGACGTCCGCGCGCAGGACCTCCGCCGCCGCCCCATCCACCGTCGCCTGCCAGCCCGGATAGTACGCATCGGTCAGGACTAAGTAGCCTGGCCCGGTTGCCCGCACGCGCACAAGCTCTGGTTCATATTCAAGGATGGTCGCACTGGGCGCAGGAGCCACTCCCACGGCCCCGCTGGGCAGGGGGGGAGCCATAGGCAGTACGACCGTCCGTCCTGGGTCAAACCCCTGGTCTGCCAGCAGCCTCAGGGCTGCCGGATCGTCAGCCCCGATCGCATTGGGGACCACGAAGGCTCGCGGCAGCACGGCCTGGTGTTCGTAAATCTTCACATCCCCCGAATGCACCAGCCGGTACGGGCCAAGCGTCAGCGTCTGAAACGCCCCCGACCGTTCATCGATCAGGCTGAGCCCGCGGATGCTCATCGGCCCCGTCAGGGTGATGGACATGGCCGTCATTGGCCGCGGCAAGGGTAGGCGACTGGCCGCGAGCGGCAGGGTCACGCTGCTTCCGTCAGCTCCGTGCACGGTGATGCTCCCCCCCAATTGGTCTGCCACCACGCCCACGGCGGTGGCCTGAAACACTGGTACGTACGCCACTGAACCCTGCTCGCCGTCAGCCAGCCTCAGCTCAAACTCCAAATCGTAAAAGATGCCGTCCACCCAGGCGTCTCGAACCTTGTCAGTGATGAGGTAGCGCGCATTGACCAGCCGCAGCAGCCTGGGGTCCGGCGCGGCGCGGATGTTCTCGCGCAGCCGCCCGTCGGGCGTGGCCGCGCCCGTGAACAGGGTCGTGAAGGCCGCATAGTGCCGCAGCGGCAGCACCCCGCCGTCGTAGCCGTCTACGGCTGGCACGTCCCACGCCAGCGGCAGGTTGGGCGACAGCACATCCTTGTGCTTGGTCGCCACCACAAAGTCAAAGAACCCGTCTGGCCCCAGCTCGCTTTCCAACGCGCCGCGCAGTTCGACCAAGTCGCCTGGATCAAACGCCAGCCCCGACATGGACAAGAACCGGGCGGCTGGCGCGCCCGCGGCCGGTTCCATATCTTCCACCCCAATCAGGAGCTGCGTCATCGCAGGCCGCACACTTGTGTACGCCTCGGGTGTGGTCAGTTGGTTGAAGGGCAGCGCCTGGGCGGCCAGGAATAGCTCCGCCAGCGTCAGCACGGCCAGCCCTTGCGCCCGCCACGCACACGTTCGCTTCACCAGGACAAGCCCCGCCACCCCTGCCAACGCCAACCCCCATCCCGCCCAATCCAACCAGCCAGGCCAGCCGATTGGCCCCGTCTCGCCCGCTGGGGTCTGGCCGGCCGCCAAAGGTGTCATTGCTGCAAGTATGATCGGGCCGCCGAGCGCCAGCCACAACTGCCGCCGGGTGGGTGGGCGGGTCGTCAGCGCCTCCACTCCCGCGCCTGCCAGCATCGCCCCCCCAAACGCCGTCAATGCCAGCCACCGCGCCGGCACCCGAAAGAAGCTGAATGGTGGCAGCGCGGCGAGCCCCAGGTAGATTGGATTGAACAGACCCAATGCGAACAACACGCCCACGGCCGCCAGCACAGCCAGACCCGCGCCCCCGCGCCCGCGCAGCAATCCGATGACCGCCAGCACCATCCCCGCCACACCCAGATATCCCACAAACTCGCTGAAGACGGCACGGCTGTACCCTGGCAGCATCGCCCGCCCTAAGAGTCGCGGGTCCAGCGAGAACGACACGGCCTCCTGCAGCGGCAGACCGCCACCGCGCAGTGATTGGCCGGACAATTCAAGCGTTGGCAATAGCTGCGCCGCGGCCAGCAATCCCGCCAGAGCCGCCCCGCTCGCCAGCCAAGCGAATGTACTCACTGCTGACCGGGCAGGGCCTCCTGGCCGCCATGCGCCCGCGTGTGCTGACCCTGCAGCACCGCCTCGGCGCCACGCAACGACCACCCCATACAACGCCGCTCCCACGAGGGAGATGAAGACGGTCTGCGTGTGCCCGGCCAACACCTGCATCGCCAATATCACACCCAACGCGGACGCCCATTTGGTGCGCGGGGTGGCTGGCTGCGCCGCGGCTATACCATGCGCCGCCAACATCAGACCGGGCAGCCACGCCAGCCCCTGAAATTGATTGATGTGCTCGATCTGCGCCAGGAAATAGCCCCCAAATGCAAACAGCGCGGCGCCCGTGAACGCCGCCCAACGCCCCAGCCGCATGGCCCGCCGGCCAAACGCGAACGCGCCCCCGGCCGCCAACCCCAGGTGCATCACCGCCGCCACCTTCACGGCCACCGGCGCTGCCAGCCATGCCAGCGGCCAATTCGGCGGGTATAGCACCCCCACCTGCGAGTTCGCCAGGAACGGCGCCCCCATGAACAGATGCGGGTTCCACCAGGGCAGGCGCCCGGCCATCAGCGCCTCGCCGCGATACTCCCAATAGGGGTAGAAATAGAGCAGCAGATCGCCGCGCGCCAGGATGCCGTCAGTGAACACCAATCGCCACGCGACCACCAACACCATGGCCGCCAGCCCTGCCAACGGCCAAAACGTTCCTGAACGCGCCCACCGGATCACGTACCCGTCCTCCCGGCTTGGACCCTGGTCAACGCTGCGAGGCCGCGCTCACTCAAGGTTCCGGCCGCGCGCCTCAGCTCGTACAGCACAATCGTCGTCACTCCATCCCGCCGATAGGCCGTGTGGACCGGCACGGCCTCGTATCCTGCCTCCGCCACCGCTGCCCACACTTCATCCGCGCCTTCCCACGCCGGCACCGCCACATAGCGCGCCGACGTCGCCCCAAAGGCTTTCAGGTCAGTGGCCAAATCCGCCGGGGTCGAGAACCACGACACATACACCGGCCCGTCATACAGGTAGAATCCCCACTCCCAACTCAGCCAGTGGTCGTATAGCACGCTCCCGGCCGGCACCGTCTGCAGGTAGGCCGCCACGTCGTCAATGCCATCGTACGCGCCGTGGTCCCCCCCAATCGGGAATTTCGACCCGGCCGCTCCCATCGCTGGTCCGATCAACGCACCGGCCAGCACCACGCCTACCGCCACCGCTGCCGCTGCACGCGGCCGGCCCCTTGCTTTGTCGGCGCTGGACGACGCGGCGATCAACCTGCCCAGGCCCTCTACCAACCGCACGCCCACGCGTGCCCCCAGAACTAACAAGACCGGCACGATTGGCAGCAGATACCGGTCCCAGACATTGAATGCAAGCAGCCAATAGGCCCCCAGATACAGCAGGCAGAACCCTGCCAGCAGCCGGTCAGTCAGGCTCGCCCGCGTTGGCCGGCTCCGGGCAGCCAGCATCAACCCCAGCCCGGCCAGCCCCGCCACGCTGGCCGCAGTCGACCCGGTGACGTAGTGCAGCAGGCCCACCCACGCGCGCAGCCGCGGCAGCACCTCGCTGCTGCGCGCCAGCCGGCCAGGCACATTGTCCGCGTAGCCCTGGGCCCAGAATCCGATCACGGGGTTTCGCGCTGCATCCCAGATGAATATGATGACCGCCGCGGCTGCCAGAGCCACCGCCATCGGCAGCGCGGCCTGTGCCAGCCTTCTGGCCGCCGCCCGCGCACTCGCCGCTTCCGGCAGGCGCAGCAGCAGCAAGGCCAGCGTCAACGGCACAAATACCAGGGCGGTCTGCTTGACGGCGAAGGCCACGGCCATGGCCGCTGCGGCCTCGCGCCTGCGCCCTGCTGCCGCCGCCCCCCAGGCCCACAGCAGCGCTGCGGTCAACAAGGGATCAATGAAGACGGTGGTGGAGAACAGGATGGCAAAGGGCGACAGCGCCAGCAGCCACGCCGCCAGCAGCCCAGCCGGCTGGCCGTACAGCCGCCGCGCAAAGGCAAACACCAGCGCCACGCTGACGACGCTGGCGAAGAACGCTGGCATCCGCGCGGCCAATTCGCCGCCGCCAAATGCGCCCAGGCTGGCGGCGATGAGGTAGAAGGGCAGGGGGGGCTTGTCCACCACCACGCCGCGCAGCAGGGGGTCGTGTCCGTGCGCAATGCGCTGGCCAAACGAGGCATACAGCGCCTCGTCGGGATGAAAGCGATTGTCGGTCAGAGGCGCGGTGCGCAGGCCGGCTGCTGCCAGCAGGGCCAACACCAGGCCCGCCCGCGGCCAAAACGGCTGCCTTCGTGCCGTCGTGGTCACAAGCTACCTGTTGTGGTTTTCACGTCGCGCCCGCGCCCGGCCAATCCGCGCCTAATCCACGAAGCGGTATTTCAGCAGGGTCCACACGGCCTCGAAGGCATCCTTCAGCCCGATCTTCTTGCCCTGCTCATACTCGCGCGGGTCAAAGGAAATCGGCACTTCGTAGATGCGGTGCCGGCGTTTGAGCATCTTGGCCGTCACTTCCGGCTCGAAGTCGAAACGCTTGGCGCGCAGCGGAATGCCCTTGATCACCTCAGCCTTGAAGACCTTGTAGCCCGTTTCCATATCCGACAGGATGGTGTCGTATAGGACGTTCGTCATAAGTGTCAGCAGCTTGTTAGCCACCATATGCCAGAACATCATGGCCTTGCGCGGCCCGCCCAAGAAGCGCGAACCGTACACCACGTCCGCCCGCCCTTCCTGGATCGGCCGCAGCAGGGCCGGATAGTCGCGCGGATCATATTCCAGATCGGCATCCTGAATCAGCAAGATCTCGCCGCTGGCCGCCTCAAACCCAGTGTGCAGGGCCGCCCCTTTGCCTTTGTTCTGCTCGTGGAGCAGCACCCGCACCGCCGGGTGGCTCTCCGGCGTCAACTGCGCCAGGACCTCGCGCGTGCCGTCGGTCGAGCCATCGTCCACCACGATGATCTCGGCTTCCGGCGCCGACGCCTGGACCCGCCGAATGATCTCAGCAATGGTCGCCCGTTCGTTAAAACACGGCACTATTACGGAAAGTGGAGGCATGTTGGCGATTATACGCCAAGAACGATGGTGCTATAATGCCGGCCAACATGGAGAACGGAGCCGAAAGATGACGAGTCGCACGGCCATTGCCCCCAATGTTGGCAGCCTGCCGATGGGCCCCGACAAGTTCATACCGCCGCCCATCAGCCGGATGGAAGAGACCGGCCTGCCTCCGATCTACCTGGCTGACCTGGCCCTTAAGATCCTCTATGCCAGCGGCTATCTCACGGGTTTCCGCATTGCCGAACTGATGACCTTGCCCTTCACGCCCATCGTGGAGGAGATCCTGGACTTTCTGAAGCGCGAAAAGCTGGTCGAGGTCAAGGGCGCCGGCGGCTTTGGCGAGGGCGCCTATCAATACGCCATCACGGGGGCCGGCATCGCCCGCGCCCGCGAAGCCATGGCCCGCAATGAGTACGCCGGCCCGGCACCGGTGCCGATCCGCGAGTACAACGCCGCCATTTCCAAACAGGCCGCCGCCCGGATTCAGGTCACCCAGCGGGTGATGCGCCAGTCGCTGTCGCACCTCGTCATGGGCGACAAGGCCCTGGCCCGCATTGGCCCGGCCGCCAACTCCGGCACCTCCCTGTTTCTCTTCGGCGCTCCCGGCAACGGCAAGACCACCATCGCGCGCGCCATTGGCCAGATGGTGCTGGGCGAGGACATGTATATCCCCTACGCCGTGGACGTGGAGGGCCAGGTCATCAAGGTCTTCGACAACGTCAATCACGAAGTCCTGCGCGACGACGAGGGCGGCAAGCTGGGCACGGGCCCGCTGCGCCCGGGGGCCAAGCGCGACGCCCGCTGGGTCCGCATTCGCCGCCCCTTCATCGTCGTCGGCGGCGAACTCACCATGGCGGGCCTGGACCTGCAGTTTGACGAGGTCAACAAGTTCTA
Source organism: uncultured Anaerolineales bacterium (assembly GCA_964497615.1). Lineage (GTDB taxonomy): Bacteria > Chloroflexota > Anaerolineae > Anaerolineales > UBA6663 > CAZCEC01. The sequence goes on from CAZCEC010000001.1 coordinate 188,804, forward strand.
CGAAGCGCCCTTCCAGATGAAGGCCAATGGCGGCATGTTCCTCATTGATGACTTTGGCCGCCAGCAGGTCCGGCCGCGCGACCTGCTCAACCGCTGGATCGTGCCGCTGGAGAACCGCCTCGACTTCCTCACGCTCCACAATGGCCGCAAGATCGAGATCCCGTTCGAGGTGCTCGTCGTTTTCTCCACCAACCTGCCCCCGCGCGATCTGGTGGATGAAGCCTTCCTGCGCCGCATCCGCCACAAGATCGAAATCGTGGACCCGACCTACGAGGAGTACAAGGAAATCTTCCGGCGGATGGCCGAGTCCAAGCGCATTCCCTTCGATGAGAAGGGCCTCGCCTATTTGCTCCAGGAGTGGTATATCAAGCGCAACCGCAAGCTGCGCTCCAACCATCCCCGCGACATCCTCGAGCAACTGCTGGATATCGCCGCCTACCTCAACGTCGAGCCGTTGATGAGCAAGGAACTGCTCGACCGGGCCTGCGAATCGTACTTTGTGGAAATCTAGGCTCGCGCACCTCTACCCGGTCGCGCCGGCCATCTTTGCCCACCGCGGCGCCTCCGCGCACGCGCCGGAGAATACCCTGCCGGCCTTTGGCCTCGCCCTGGAGCAGGGCGCCGACGGCATCGAGTTGGATGTAACGCTCTCGGCCGATGGCGTGCCGGTCGTCATTCACGACGACACCCTCGACCGCACCACCACCGGCCGCGGCCCGGTGGCGGCCCACACCCTTGCCCAACTGCGCTCTCTGGACGCCGGTTTCCCGGCCTCGTTTGGAGATCGATTCGCGGGCACCCGCCTGCCGACGCTCGACGAGGTATTGGCAGCATATGGCCGGCAGGCCATCTTCAATGTGGAGCTCAAGCACGACCGCTCGCCCAGCCGCGGGCTGGCGGCGGCGGCCGTCGAGGTTATTCACGCGCACGATCTTGGCGCGCGGGTGATCGTGTCCTCATTTCAATTCAGCAATCTGCGCCGGGTGCGGGCCCTCGACCCGGCGCTCCCCATCGGCCTGTTGTATGTCTCAGCGCTTTTCAGCCAGCGGCTGGTCCGCTGGCTCAACGCCGATCTTCACCCTGAAGCCCATCACCCCGGCGTCTATCACCTCTCGCCCGCCCGGCTGGCGTGGTATCACCAGCACGGCCTGCGCGTCAATGCCTGGACGGTGAATGACCCGGAACAAATGCGGTCCCTGGCCGCGGCCGGCCTGGATGGGCTGATCACCGACGACCCGGCGCTGGCCGTACGCACGCTCCGCGCCGCACCGTCCTGACGCTTACTGCCCCTCCGCTGGGAGGCTGGCTCCTGCCGGGATGGCCGTGGCGGCGATCGCCTGGATTTGCCGCAAGGCCTCGTCCAACTGCGGATCGGCCCCCGCCGCGTGATCGGCCTCGCTGAGTTCCACCGCGACATCGGGCGCAATGCCCAATTCGTGGATGCTCCGGCCATTGGGCGTGTACCAGCGCGCTACCGTCACCCGGATGGCCCCATTATCGCCCCGCAGCTCGTGCCAGTTCTGCACCGACCCCTTGCCGTACGATGTAACGCCTACCAACACGCCGCGCTGGTTGTCTTGAATGGCGCCGGCCACGATCTCGGAGGCGGAGGCCGACCCTTCGTCGATCAGCACTGCCAGGGGGATTTCGGTCGCCAGCCCACCGCGTTCCGCCTCGTACTGCACCTCGCGTCCGTCGCCGAACTCCTCGCGCATCACCAGCGTCCCGCGCGGCAGGAACTGGGAGGTGACGTCGATGGCGGTCGAAAGAAAACCGCCGGGGTTGCCCCGCAAATCGAGCACCAGCCCGGCCGGGTCCGACCGCATTAGTTCGCGCAGGATGTCGCGCAGTTCGCGCGTCGTCCGCGCGCCGAAGTCGTTGACCTTGACGTAGGCGATGTTCCCGTCCAGGACTTCGCCCTCCACTGAGGCGATGGAGATGCGAGCCCGCGTCACCGAAAATTCGCGCGTATCTTCTGGCTGCCCTGGCGCGGGTTCCCGCAGAATGGTGAGGATGACCGTGCTGCCGGCCGGCCCGCGCACCAGGCCGATCGCCTCCGGTTCGGTCAGCCCTGTAATGTCCACCCCATCCACCGCGATGATGAGGTCGCGCGGCAGCAGCCCGGCCTCTTCGGCTGGCGAGCCTGGGAACGGCGACACGATCCGCAGACCGCGCCCCTCTTCCCCGTCGACGTAGGCGCCAATGCCCTCAAACTCGCCGGACTGGTCTTCGCTGATGATGTTGTAGTCCTCGGGCGGCATGTAGCTCGAGTGCTCATCGCCCAGCGCCTCCATCATCCCGGCGATGGCGCCCTGCATCAGCTTGGTGTCGTCCACTGGCTGGTCCACAAAGTCCTCGTGCACCAGGCGCCACGCCTGCCAGAACGGCTCAAACAACGCTTCCAGGTTGGCGGGCGTGCCGCCTTCGCCGGGCCGGGCGTCTTCCAGCCCCGCCAGCACGGGCACGTCCACCGCCGCACCGCTCGTGTAGCGCCCCGCGATGAACCCGCCCACGAATACGCTCGTGCCAATGATGCCCGTCACCATGGCCGTCATCAGTGCTCGAATAAACCCATTCATGCCAGCCTCCTGGCTTGCTCCGTCGCGGGGTGTTTAAGCGCCCGCCGCCAACCACTCGGCCTATTCTACCGGCCTTCGGTAAGTGCGGGATGAGAGGTAAACCAAGACGGGGACGGCACCGCCCCGCTGCGGGCGTCCGTCCCCGTCGTTGGCCTGCGGCGCTGGCCTATTCGGTGACCGTCAGCGTGCCTTCCATGCCCGCCTCGCGGTGGCCGGGCACATCGCAGTAGTAGGTAAAAGTCCCGGCAGCCGACGGCGTGAAGCTGACCGGCGCCGACTGCCCGCCCTGGAGCGGACCGGCTGACACCGAAAACTCATCAATCACCAGGTTGTGCTCAAGCACGCCTACGTTTTCCAGACTGATCTCTACCATTTGTCCCACCTGGGCCGTCAGGTTGGCCGGGTCGAATGTAAACGTATCTTGGGCTCGCACTGTGACGGCTTGTGGGCTGGGCGTGCCGCCGCCGCCGCACGCGGCCAGCACCAGCGCCGCCAGCAAAGCCAGTCCCAAGGTGGTCGCAGTTCTCTTCTTCCTCACGTCGTGTTCTCCTTGTGTATTGAGTGTCTAGTTGCGATCTAGTACGCGCCAAAACGACCAGCGAATTCTATCACTGGCCTGGCCGCCTGACTGGTCCACAAGGGGAACGTACAGCCGCCAAAAATGGCGGCGGGCTGGCAGTTTCTGGCGACGGCATTGCCGTTGCAATGGTGCCGGTCGGCGCCCAGGTGGCGTCGGTTGGCGGCGAGGGCCCACCTCTGAACCGGCCGTCGCCTCGAGCCAAACACGACGGGGCGCCCTGCACCAGGGCGCCCCGTCTGCTTCAACTCGACCCCCAGTGTGGGACGCTAATGCCTGAACGCGCCCCGGCCCGCATACACCGCCCGGTCGCCCAGCGCCTCCTCGATGCGCAGCAGTTGGTTATACTTCTCCACCCGCTCGCTCCGTGCCAAGGCACCGGTCTTGATCTGGCCGGTGCCCAACCCCACTACCAGGTCGGAAATGAAGATGTCGGCCGTCTCGCCGCTGCGGTGCGACACCACCGCCGTCCAGCCGGCGGCGTGCGCCAGGTTGATGGCGCTGACCGTCTCCGTCACCGACCCAATCTGGTTGAGCTTGATCAGCACCGAGTTGCCCACGCCACTGTCGATGCCGCGCTGGATGCGTTCGACGTTGGTGACGAACAGGTCGTCGCCCACCAGCTGCGTATCATCGCCCATCCGCTGGGTGATCAGCTTCCATCCATCCCAGTCATCCTCGGCCAGGCCGTCTTCCACCGAGATCAGGGGGTAGCGCTCCCGCCAGCCCGCATACAAGTCCACCATCTGCGCTGAGGTCAGGTCCCCGTCGGCGCCGAGCTTATACACCCCCTCCTTGTGGAACTCACTCGCCGCCGGGTCGAGCGCGATGGCGATGTCCTGGCCGGGCCGGTAGCCGGCCTTCTCGGTGGCGTTGACCAGCAGCTTGAGGATGTCCTCCAGCACCGTCACCATCGGCGCAAATCCGCCTTCATCACCCACGTTCGTGTTGAGGCCCTGCGCCTTCAGCAGCGCCTTCAGCGCGTGATAGGTCTCGGCCCCCCACCGCAGCGCTTCCCGAAAGGTAGGCGCGCCCAGGGGCACGATCATGAATTCCTGCATCGCCACGGTCGTCCACCCCGTGTGCGCCCCGCCGTTCAGCACGTTCATCATGGGCACCGGCAGCCGGCGGGCGTCCCCGCCCCCCAGGTGCTGATACAACGGCTTGCCCTGCGCCGCCGCCGCCGCCCTCGCCGCCGCCATCGAAACGCCCAGGATGGCGTTGGCGCCCAGCCGGCTCTTGTTGGGGGTCCCGTCCAGCGCCAGCAGCTTGCCGTCCAACCCGGCCTGGTCCATCGCGTCCAGGCCCGCCAGCGCGGCCGCGATCTCGGTCTGAATGTTCGTGACCGCCGTCAGTACGCCCTTGCCCAAGTAGCGCTGCTTGTCACCGTCGCGCAGTTCCAGCGCCTCGTGCGCCCCGGTGGAAGCGCCCGACGGCACCGCCGCCCGGCCCAGCGCGCCGCCGCGCAGCGTCACCTCGGCCTCGACCGTTGGGTTGCCGCGCGAATCCAGGATCTCCCGCGCATGTATGGCCGTAATGTGTGTGTCCATGTGACTCCTGACCTGATGATAGTGGCTGATCTGGAATTATTCTAACATGGGCCAGTCGCAGGGGCGCAGCGCGCTACGGTTCGTGCCGGCCATTCCCCGGCGGCGTCCTCTCCGGCGGTGCTTCATCAGGTGCGGCCGGCACCATATCCGCAGCCTGCACTGACCTCAGCGCCGCCTGGGCCGCCTGGGCCTCCGCCAGCGATGGCGGCAGCCCACCGTAGCGCGCCCGCCCATACACGCGGGTCAGCATCTCCAGATCGGCGGCGCAGTTGGGCAAGTGCGAGTCCAGCACGCGCGCGTACGTCGTGGGCGTCTGCCCGGCGCGGCGGCGTGGCAGGGCGCGTGCGCGCGCCCAGGCCAGCAGGCCCTGGTAAGCGCGCCGCACCATCAGCCGCGGATCGTCCGCTGGGCCGCTCAGGTCCAGGTAGTCCCCCGCCGCGGTGTCCACTTGCCGCCGTCGTCGCAGCAAGTCGCGCAACTGCTGCCACAACAGGCTCCGCGAGGCGATGCTATCCCGCTGCTCATCCGCATCGCCACCCCGCAGCCGCGCCATCCGCCGCATGGCCGCCCAGAACACCACTCCCACCACCAGCACAATCACCACCAGCGTCAGTCCCTGGCGCAGCACATTCAGGATCGGGTAGCGTTCCAGCATCGCGACCGTTTCCGGCGCCTCTTCGATAATCTGCGGCAGGGTGGGGAACCGGAACGGGCTGCTGCCCAGCGTCTGCGACCAGCGCTCCAGCAGCGGGCCCATCAGCCACGCCACGAGCACCAACATCGTGCCCAGCACCAGGATCACCGCAATCGTCAGGAAGTTCGCCGCCGCCGTCAGCGCTGCGTCGAGACGAGCAAACACCTGCGGTGACAGCATGCCCGCCAGCAGCAGGCCAATCACTAAGAGACTGCCGATCACGCTGGCCACGGTGCCGAGCCAGTAGCGGTTGAGGGCGGGCCACGTCCCGCCCGTCCGCGGACCGCTTTGCCAACGCCGCGCGTTCTCCACGCTCACCAGCGCCAGCGCGCTCAGCCCCGTGGCCAGAAAGGTTAACAGGCCGCCCAGCAGCTCGGCCGGCAGCAACAGCGGCCGCGCCTGGTTCACGGCCAATAGCACCGCCAGGGCCACGATCCCGCTGTAGAAGGTGCGTTCCAGGTGTTCCTGCGGCACAGCGCTCCGCCCCAGCAGCATGCCCTGCTGCCACATGAAGGCGCAGGCCACCACCCCCAGAAACACCGGCGAGATGAAGCTGCCCCAATCCACCAGCCGGCGCACGAACTCCAACGGCGTGCGCAGGCTGTAGGTCCACCACGCCGTCACAAACACCGCCGCCACGCCGACTGCGGCCAGCCCCAGCCGGGCGCGCCGCGTCGCCGGGCCGTCGCGCAGAACGCGGCGCGTGAGCCCCAGCCCGCCCAGCATCAGCACCGCCAAGGCCCACGGTGCGATGGGCGGCACGGCCAGATCGGCCGGCACGCCGCGCGCCGACCAGCGCACCCACAGCCCTACCCAGGCCGTGATCAGCACGGCCACGGCGGCGGGCAGGATCAGGCCCTCAATCCAGTTCCAGCGTCGCAAGGTCAGTCCAGTTTTCGGTCACGGGGTAAACGGGGATCGAGATGGGCAGCGAGGTCTCCGGCACGCGCCCGGCCTCCGCCACCACCACCAACGCCACGGGGTGCCCGGCATCGTGCAACGCCAGCAGCGCCGCCTGGATGGGTTCGGTGGCCAGCGCCGACACCGCGATGACGGTCGCGCCAAAGGGCAGGCTGGCGGCTTCGCGCCGCAGCAACTGGTCAAACGGCATCCAGGTGAAATGGGTCAGCCGGGCCATCACCTCCAGCAGCCGCGTGAGCTGGCTGCCGTGCCGGCTGGCGGGCACGCGGATGGAAGGACCCTCGCCCCGGGCGCCGTTATTGGTCACCAGCCCCACCGGATAGCGCGCTTCCGCCGCAGCGCGGGCGAGGGAGGCCGCGACCATGATGACGGTCTCGAAGTAGTCGGTCAGCACGCCCTCAAAGGCATGCTCCAGGGTCTGACCGTTCAGCGCGATCATCAGGTGCTGGTTGGCCGCCGCCTCAAACATCTTGGTCTGGAGCATCCCGCGGCGCGCGGTGCTCTTCCAGTGGATGTGGCGCATGCTGTCGCCGGGCGCATAGTCGCGCGCCCCGGCCAGCCGCAAGGGGTCCTCCACCACCCGCCGGTCGGTGGGCCACTCGCCGCCGGGCCGGGCCGCTTTCAACCCCAAGCGCTCCAGCGACGCCAGCCGCGGATAGACGATCACCTGCTCCTCGTCCGGCAGCTCTCGCGCGCGGGTCTGGAATCCAAAGATGTCGCCGGAGGTCATCACCACCGGTCCAAAGTCAAAGGCCCCGCGCCGGCGAGCGTGCAGCCGATAGCGCCGACGCACGCGCTCATACCAGCGCAGGCTGGTCAGGGTACTCAGGAGTCTGCGTTTGGGCTTGCCCGCGCTCGCCAGCTCCAGCCGCTCCACGCTGAAGTCTTCTGGCACTTCGTCTTCGGCCTTCAGCCAGGCCAGGGGCAGGGGCTTGGCATTGACAATCTCCACCCACAACTCAAGCTGCTCGCCGCAGAAGAGGCGCGTGGTCTCAAACCGGCGGGCATACGTGACGCCCGCGAGGCAGTAACGCCCCCACAGGGCAGAGGCCCCGGCCACCAGCGCCAGCAGCACGAACAGCAGCAAGAGTTGCGGGCTGCGCAGCACCAGGGCCAGCACCAGCAATGCCAGCAGCAGCAGCCGCGCCAGCCGCGAGGTCACTCAGCCCGTCTCCCGCCCGGCCTTAGGCGTGTCTCACCAGCGCTCTTCCACCGGCACCGGCACCCGCTCCACCACCTCGTGCAGGATTTCGGCTACCGCCCGGCCGCGCAGCCGCGACTGGCCCGACGGCATCAACCGGTGCGCCAGCGTTGGCACGATTAGCGCTTGAATGTCATCCGGGCTCACAAAGTCGCGCCCGCGGATGGCGGCCAGTGCCTGGCCGCAGCGCACCAGGGCCAACGCCCCGCGGGGGCTGGCGCCCAGCGCTACCGCCCGGCTGTCCCGCGTGGCCCGCACCAGCGCCAGCACGTAACTCTCAATCGCCTCACTCACGTGTATCTGGCGCACAGCCATCGCAAGCGCCATGATCGTCTCGCCCGAGGCCACCGGCGTCACCTCGGCCAGCGGGTCGGACGCTCGAAAGCGGCGCAGGATCTCCCGCTCGTCGGCCTCAGTGGGATAGCCCAGTGAGAGCCGCAATAGGAACCGGTCGAGCTGCGCTTCCGGCAGCGGAAACGTGCCCTCCAGTTCGATCGGGTTCTGCGTGGCAATGACCATGAACGGCTGGGGCAGATGGCGCGTCACGCCGTCCACCGTCACCTGCCGCTCCTCCATCGCCTCCAGCAAAGCCGACTGCGTGCGCGGACCGGCCCGGTTGATCTCGTCGGCCAGCACGATGTTGGCCATCACCGGCCCCGGACGGAATTCAAACTCGCTGGTCTGCTGGTTGAAGACGCTGACGCCCGTGATGTCCGAGGGCAATAGATCAGGCGTGAATTGCAGCCGCTGAAAGGCGCACCCCAGCGAGCGCGCCAGGGTTTTCGCGAGCGTCGTTTTGCCCAAGCCCGGCACGTCTTCCAACAGCACGTGCCCCTGGCTCATGAGCGCTGCCAGCAGCAATTCGGCCGGCGCGGCGGCGCCCACCATCACGCGGCCGAGGTTGTCTTGCAGCGCGCGGGCGGTGGCGGCGACGGTCCCGAGGCCGGTTTTGATCACCGAATATCCAGCACCGACGGCCGTTGGCCCTCGGCCGGGGGCGCGGCCGCGACCTTGGCCTTCGACAGATCCGTGCCGGCCGTCTTGGCCTGCGCCAGGGCAGCACGGTCCAGTTTCGCGCCGGTCACGTCGGCGTTGCTCAAGTCGGTCCCGTTCAGGGTCGCGCCGGTCAGATCGGTGTTCAGCAGGCGCGCGCCGCTCAAGTCGGCCCCGCTCAGGTCCACGCCGCTCAGGTCGGCCGCCGTGAGGTTGGAGCGGTTGAGATCGGCCCGAATCAGCTTGGCGCCCTTGATGCGCGCCCGGGTCAGGTTGGCTTCAAAGAAGTTGGCCAATACGAAGTTGGCTCCTACGCCATTGATGCCACTCAGGTCCGCCTTGCTGAAATCTGCCCGGCTGGCATTGGAGCTATTCAGGTTGGCGCCGGCCAGGGTCGCCCAGCTCACATTGGTGCGCGTCAAGTTGGCCTCGGTCAGGTCGGCCTCGGTCAGTTCGGCCTTGCTCAGGTCGGCGCGCGTCAGGTCGGCCCGCACTAGGCTGGCCGCCGTCAGCACGGCCCGGCTGCCCAACGCCTCGTACAGGTTGGCGCCGCTCAGGTTGGCCCGCGTCAGGTTAGTGCGGATCAGGGTGGCTCGGCTGAGGTCGCACCGGTTCAGGTTCGCCCAGCTCATGTCCGCCCCGCTCAGATCGGCCAGCCACAGGTTAGCATCGCTTAAGTCAATCTTAACTAACCACAAAGGCCGCGGCCGGTTCAAAAGGTCGTAGATTTGGTAGGCGGTGAGTTGAGTCATGCGGCCTCCTGCGCTTGCAGCATCCGCGGCAGCAGGGCATACCACTCGGTCGCCCGCACCAGGTCGTCCAGCGGCACCTGATCGAGCAGGCTGTGCGCCGTCGTCTCGATCCCGGCGGCAAAGATGATGGTGGGGATGTTGGCCTTACCCATCCAGTAGGTCCCGTTGGTAGAGAAGTTTAGCTTGCCAGACTTGGCGGTGCCGCCCCACAGCGCCTCGCTGGCGCGCAGCCCGGCCTGCACCAGCCGATGCCCCTCGTCCAGCGCCCACGGCGGGAAGTACTTCTCCACCGGGAACACAAAACCGGTGTAGCTGGGCGTGTCATACTGCATGATTTCCACCGTCACTGCCTGCTGGTCATCGTGCGGGATCAGCGCCTCCACCTGGGCGAGCGCTTCTTCCTTCGTCTCCCCAAAGGTCAGGCGCCGGTCAATGTAGAGGGTGCATTCGTCGGGAACGGCGTTCAGCGACGGCGAGCGGCTCTGGATGATGCTGGCTGTAATGCGTCCCTGGCCCAGGAACGGGTCAATGTGCAGGGTATGGTTGAGCGCCCGCACGCCTTCGATGACGGGTAATAACTTGTAGATGGCGTTGTCGCCCAGTTCATTCGAGGCAGCGTGCGCCGACCGTCCCTTGGCCGTTACCTTTAGCTCCACCCGGCCCTTGTGGCCCCGATAGACGTTCATCTCGGTCGGCTCGCCGACCACGACGAAGTCGGGCCGGATCTTTTCCACTTCCACCAGCGCCTGCCCGCATTGCCCGTCGCAGTCTTCTTCCATGTTGCCGAAGTAATAGACCGTATAACCGTCCAACAGCCCCAGGTCGCGGGCCAGCGCGATGCCATACAGCATCCCGGGCGTGGATTGTTTTTCGTCGCCTGCCCCGCGGGCGTACAGCACGCCGCCTTCTACCTTGCCCTCGAAGGGGTCCCAGCCCCAGTCGGCGCGGTCGCCGATGTCCACCGTGTCCAGGTGCGAGTCATACAGCAGCACCGTCGGTCCGCTGCCCACGCGGCCGATGACATTGCCCATCTGGTCGAAGCGCGCCTCCTCGAACCCCAGCCGCCGCATCTCGTCGATGACCCGCTGGCCCACAGCCCCGATGTTGCCCATGATGCTCGGGATGGCGCATAGCTCGCGCATGAATCCGATGATGGTCTCGCGCTGCGCTTCTACCCTGGCTCTGAGGGTGTTGACTAATTCTGCTGTTGTCTCCATGGCCTGGTGCTCCTGCCTTGCCGGCTGTCCAGTGCTGCCGTCCCGGCGTTGAACTAAGCCCCATCGGGGCTGGGAACGCCGACGATGTTATAACCCGCATCCACGTAGTGGACTTCGCCCGTCACGCCGGCTGCCAAATCGGAACAGAGGTACAGCGCGGCATTGCCCACGTCCTCAATGGTCACGTTGCGCCGCAGCGGCGCCATGTTTTTGAACTGCCCGTACATCGCCTTGAACCCGCTTACGCCCGCCGCCGACAGCGTCCGGATCGGTCCGGCCGAGATCGCATTGATGCGGATGCCCTTCTCATGCGTGCCCAGGTCAACGGCCAGGTAGCGCACGCTGGCTTCCAGCGCTGCCTTTGCCACGCCCATGACGTTGTAGTGCGGCACAGCCTTCACCGCGCCCAGGTAGGAGAGGGTCAGGATGGACCCATGGGGGCGCATCACGGGCAGCGCGGCCCGCGTCAGCGCCGTCAGCGAATAGGCGCTGATGTCCATCGTTCGCAGAAATGCGGCGCGCGAGACGTTGAAGTAGGGGCCCATGAGCTCATCCCGGCCCGCGAAGGCGATGGCGTGGATCAATATGTCCACTTCGCCCAGGCGGGTGCGTGCCTTGTCGAACAGGGCGTCGATCTCGGCGTCGTTGGTGGCATCGCACGGCTCGATGAAAGGCGAGTTAACCGATTCGGCCAGCGGCCGCACCCGCCGCTCCAACACTTCGCCGGCGTAGCTAAAGCCCAGCGTGGCGCCTTCGCGCGCAAACGCCTGTGCGATGCCCCAGGCGATACTGTGATCGTTCGCCACCCCAAAGATCAGCGCGGTCTTGCCCGACAACAAGCCCATCTTTGCCTCCTCGCCCGGCGCTGCCCGCCTATGCGCGCTGCCCGCCGGGCACTGCCTTGAAGTTCCACGCTATGCTCTTCCACGGTTCGGGCGTTTTGTTCAGTCCGATCCGCGGCCCGGTGATTACCTGCCGGTCGTGCACGCGCGCCGCAGGTTCCACAAACAGCCTCGCCCTGTGCCCGCACAAGTCATGTCCGTTCCATGTCCCATCCACCTGCAGCGCCTGCGTCAACTTGGCGGGCCCGTCCGTCAGCCGGCCCAGCGGGGCGAGGGGCTGGCGCAGCCCGTTGCCGTCTGCCCGCGCCAAGGCGCGCCGCCGCTGCATCACCGCCGCGCCCTCCTCCGGCTGCATCCCCCGAATCAGCACCGCCGCCGGAAACCCCTCCGCCTCGGTTACCACGTTTAGGAGCCAGTGCATCCCATAGGTAAAGTAGACGTAGGCGATGCCCGGCGGCCCATACATCACTTCCGTGCGCGCCGTGCGCCCGGCGCGGGCGTGGCAGGCCAGGTCCGTCTGCCCCACATACGCCTCGGTTTCGGTGATACGTCCGGTCAGGCGCTGACCGTCTTCCAGCCGCACCAGCCGCTGCCCCAGCAACTCGCGGGCCACCACCAGCGTCGGCCGATTGAAGAAGGCTCGCTTCAGCCGCGGCATGCCGCCATTTTACTCCGTAAGAGGCCCCTCGAAAAACGCGCTGCGCCTGGGGTCACGCCCCGCCCTCCCAAACGCGCCCAGCTTCCCGCCCGTCTTGCTCGGCGTGCTTGGGGCTCTCGCCGTGCCGCCGACGCCCGATTCACCCGCGCTGCCGCACCGCTTCATACAGCAGCAGCGCCGCCGCCGTCGCCACGTTCAGCGAGTTCACCCGTCCCTGCATGGGGATGCGGGCGGTCACGTCCGCGCCCGCCAGCCACGCCTCGCTGAGCCCGGTGTCCTCGGCCCCCACCGCCAATGCGACGGGCCCGCGCAGGTCTACTTGTGTGTAGCTTGACTCCGCCTGGGGCGTGGCGGCCACAATCCGGATACCCCGCGCCCGCAGCCACGCGATCGCCTCGGCCGTGCTGGCTTCGGCGGGCGGCAGCGCGAACAGCGCCCCCCGGCTGGCCCGCACCGTGTTCGGATTGTTGACATCCGTCGCCGGGTCGCACACAATCACCCCGGTCGCTCCGGCCGCGTCCGCCGACCGCAGCAGCGCACCCAGGTTGCCGGGCTTTTCCACCGTCTCGGCGACGACCAACAGCGCCTTTGGACCTGGGTCCAGATCCGCCAGCCCGCGCCGCACCGCCGGCAGGACCGCCAGCCACCCATCCGCGTTCTCACGATAGGCCATCTTCTCGAAGACCGGCCGCGACACCTCCACCACTTCGCCGGCCGTCGCCCGCACTTCGGCCGGCAGTTCACCCTCCCTGGCCCCCAGATCGGGGCAGATGAACAGCGCCAGCGGACGGGCCCCCGCCTCCAATGCCAGCCTAAGCTCAGCGCGCCCCTCCACGAGCATCTGTCCGGCGCGGTCGCGATGCCGCCGCTCGCGCAGCCGCACGACTGACTTCACCCGTTCATTTTGCAGGCTCGTGATCCGCTCGGTCATCACAGCAAAGTATACGCTATGCCCGCTCCCGGCCCCTCACTGGATTCAGGTACAATCCCGCCGTATGCGCCTCCACCGACTGGGCCTGCTTTTCGCGTGTGCCACCGGCGGCCTCGTAGCCGCGGCGGCCTTCCTGGCCGCACTGGCAGTGCCCGCTGGTGCCGCGCCCGCTGCCCGCGAAGCTGGCGGCCCGACCCCGGTTCCCACCCCCATCCCCGCCACTGAGGCCGACTTTGTCCTGCCAGGCAGCCAGCAGGGGCAGTTCACCGACACCATCCGCTCGGCCGTGGACTGCTTCCTCTGTCACAGCAATTACGAGCCCGCGCCGGTGGCGGACCCGTACTTCACCTGGGCTGGCAGCATGATGGCGCACGCAGCCCGCGACCCGCTGTTCCGCGCCGCAGTGGCCGTCGCCAACCAAGATGTTGCGGGCGCGGGCACGTTTTGTTTCCGCTGCCACGCCCCCGGCGGCTGGCTCCAGGAGCGTGCGGCGCCCGATGGCTCCGACCTCACCAGCGTTGACGAAGAGGGGGTGAACTGCCACTTCTGCCACCGTCTGCTCGATCCTTTCTATCAGCCGGGCGTCAGCCCCAGCCGCGATCTGACCCTGACCGCGGTTCTCAGCCCTGCCGTGCCCCTGCACGGGGCCGGGATGTACGTCATCGACCCGGAGGATGAGCGCCGCGGCCCCTGGGACCTGCGCGACGAAGGGTGGTACACCCCCGGCTGCACCCCGCAGCCCGCCTGCGGGGACGGGAACCCGCACCGCCCCCTCGACTGGCCCTGGAAGAGCCAGTTTCACGTGGAGAGTGCCTTCTGCGGCACGTGCCACGACCTGCTCAATCCCATGTTCGCCGGCTCACAGGCCGGCGGCTACCAGCCGCATCCCCTCGGCCAATCCATTACCGCCACGGCCGTCATCAGCGCGTTCCCTGAGCAGCGTACCTACACCGAATGGCTGTTGAGCGACTATGCCACCGAGGCGGGCGTCTATGCGCCCCAGTTCAACCCCAACCTGCCCGGCGGCATCATCCGCTCCTGCCAGGATTGCCACATGCCCAGCGCCGCCGCGGCCTCCGCCGCCCGCGACCGGGGCGTGGTCCCCTGCGTTGGCTGTCCCCAAAGCGTCATCCACGATCTGGTGCCCGTCCACGACCTTACCGGCGCCAACACCTGGGTGCCTGAGACCATCAAGGTTCACCCCGCCTACTCCGCCACAGCCGGTGTGAGCGCCGCCGCCCTCGATGCCGGCGTTGACCGCGCCAGGGCTATGCTGCAACGGGCTGCCACCCTCACCGCCACGCTCGCCGGACAGACGCTCAACGTTCGCATCTACAATGAAAGCGGCCACAAACTCCCCACGGGCTACCCCGAGGGCCGGCAGATGTGGCTCTCTATTTCCGCCTTCGATGGATCAGGCGCCCTGGTCTACGCCTCCGGCGTGTACAGCGCTGCGGCCGGTGCGTTGGTGCCTGACCCTGACCTGCGCCTCTTCCATGTCGAGCATGGCCTCAGCCCCGATTGGGCCGCTGCCCTTGACCGCGACCCCGGCCCATCTCACCACGTCGCCCTCAACAACGCCATCTTGTTCGACAACCGCATCCCGCCACGGGGCTTCTCCAACGCCGCCTTCCTCGACGCCGACATCGCCCCCGCTGGCGAGGTCTATGCCGACGGCCAGTACTGGGCCGACACCACCTATACCCTGCCGCCGGGCGTGGTCCGCGTCACTGTCGAGCTGCGCTACCAGACGGCCAGCCGCGACTACGTCACCTTCCTGCGTGACGCCAACTTCACCACCTCAGACGGTGATCTGCTGTATGCCCTCTGGCAGCAGACCGGCCGCAGCGCCCCGGTTACGATGGCCACCCTGCACGTCCCCGTCGTCATCTTCCTGCCGCTGGTTGTGCGCTAGCCCCACCAGGCCATCTTCCCGCCGTTCGTCACTCTGCGGGCATGACATCCATCCCTTAATGTGACCCATCTTGTCCGCTTACAATTGAGGCATGTCTGGTTCTGGTCCTGGGCGCCACCGCTGGCTCTGGTTGGCCGTGCCGGTGCTGCTGGTGCTGGCGGCCGGCGCATGGCTCGCCTGGCGCTTCGTGGCGCCTGTCACCGTTAATCTCACCACAGAGGCCGCCGGCCTGCCACTCGACATCGAGATCATACCGCCGCAGGTCGTCGCCCGCCCGGGAGAAGTGATCAGCGTCACTTACCGCATCCGTAACTCCGCCATCACGCCCTACTCGGCCTTTGGCCGGCTGGAGGTCGTGCCGGCTGAGGCAGCCGATCAGGTGCAGATTTTCTTCACCCAATGCGGCGGCCTTAATACGTATCAGGCCAGCCAGGCCATTGACCTGTTTGCTGTCTTCCGGGTCGAGGCGGCCGGCCTCACCGGCCTGCCGGCCGTCACGCTGCGGCACACCTTCGAGGCCGCCTCCCCCAATTGAGCCATGCGCCTTGTCCGCCCCCTCCTATTGGTGAGCGTTGCCGCGCTCGTCCTCGTCGCTGCTTGGGCGGCGGCGCTGCTGCTGCGGCCCTATCAGTTCTCCGGCCTGCTGGAGGACCCGCCGCGCCCGGCCCCCGATCTGGCACTTACTGATCAAAACGGCCAACCGTTCGCGCTCAGCGCACTTCGCGGCCAGTGGGTGCTGCTCACCTTTGGCTACACCACCTGTCCCGACGTCTGCCCCGTCACCCTGGCGCATCTGCGCCAGACGCGCGAAATGCTGGGCGACGCCGGCCCAGAGTGGCGCGTCGTGTTTGCTTCCGTTGACCCCGCTCGCGACACGCCGGAGGTCCTGGCTGGCTATCTGCCGCACTTTGGCCCCGACCTTATCGGCCTGACCGGCACCGAAGCTGAGGTGGCCACGGCCGCCGCCGCTTATGGCGTGCAGTACGAGAAGCGCGACCTCGAGACGGCGGTTGGCTACCTCGTCAACCACTCGGCCTTCACCTATGTGATTGATCCCAATTTCCAGCTCGTGTTGACCATCCCGTTCGGCGCGCGCTCCGAGGAAATGGCCCGCGATCTCACCGAACTG
Source organism: uncultured Anaerolineales bacterium (assembly GCA_964497615.1). Classification (GTDB taxonomy): domain Bacteria; phylum Chloroflexota; class Anaerolineae; order Anaerolineales; family UBA6663; genus CAZCEC01. The sequence continues at coordinate 204,763 of CAZCEC010000001.1, forward strand.
ATGGCCCGCGAATCAAGGAGCAGCCCGTGAACGCCAAACCAGCCGTCCGCCTGACCGTCATCGTAGGTATCTTGATCGTGCTGAGCGCCTGTGCCAGCGCCGAGCCCATCACCGTGCAGGATGCCTGGGTGCGCGCCTCGCCTGCCATGGCTCAGGCTGGCGCCGCCTATATGACCATCGAGAACCATACCGGCGAGGATGACCAACTGCTG
>CAZCEC010000001.1:204984-212840 GCA_964497615.1 uncultured Anaerolineales bacterium
CCGCCACCGTTGAACTGCACGAGAGCGCCGAGTCCGGGGGCATGATGACCATGACGCCCGTCAGCGCCATCCCCGTGCCTGCCAATGGCAAGGCCGAACTGGCCCCGGGCGGTCTGCATATCATGTTGATTGGTCTCACGCGGGAATTGGTGGCTGGCGAGGAGGTCACCCTCACGCTCACCTTCGAGAAGGCCGGCGTCGTTACCGTCACGGCCCCTATCCGCGACGGTTCATAGCCCGATACGGACGGTGGCCGCAGGCGCGGGTTTGAACCGCACGGGTCGTGGCCTCGCCTGACTCCGTCCCCGCGCCGGCCGCTCAGGTGACGGACGGATGCGGTTCAGTGCGGCTTGTGTTCCGGCTCGTCAATGCCCTGGCTCAGCGCTGCCGCCATCCCGTCATACATCGCCTGCCAGTAGTCGTGCGCCGCCTGCCACTTGTCGGCACGGAACCGCTCGATCCAGGCCGTCAGCGCCTCGTCAACCAATCCCTCGCGCGCCCACTTCTCCAAGAAGCCGGCGATGATGTCCACCACCCGCTCGCTTTCCCATGGCATGGAGGTTGGCGATTGGTGATCGTGGATCGCCCGGGCCAGCCGCACATTGTCGCCCCAGTAGTCCAGGTGCGGCAGTTCGAAGTGCGCCACGATGATGTCGTCGATGATGTCTTCCACCCATTTGCGGTGGAACCGGCACGAGCCGCTGTTCTCCGAGTACAGCTCATATACAAACCGCTCGACGTTCTTGCGTCCCAGTGCCTCGGGCGGCAGGAACTTGTTCTCATAGTACGAGAAGTACTTGCCCATGATCGGCATCGGCGCGAACATCCCCGGCGTCCAATACTGATTCGGCACCATGCACCCTTCGGCACCATGCGCCGTATATACCGCGCGGTGGATGGATTGGATGCCATAGCGCTCGTCCAGCGCCTTGGCCGCCGCCCGCATCCCGCGCCGGAACACCGCGCCCGCCTCGCTGAACAGAATCATCTTCAGCACTGCCATCGCGTAGGCTGCGTTGTGGGCCGAGTCCGCCACGCGGTCAAACTGCTCTGGCGCCGAGGCGAATGCGAACCGCGGCCCCTCGGTCGGCAATCCAAAGTCACCTGCCGGCAGCAGACCGTCCGCCACGAGTTCCATGATCCACGCCACCGTGCCCCCGGCCTGGATCGCGTCAATCGCCAGCGTATCGGCGTACTTGTTCAGGCGCTCCGCTGCTCGCTGGTCGAACACGCCGCAGTTCGGCCCCAGCGCCGTGTACGGCTCATAGTCCTTCTTGTACTCGCCCACGTACTTCTTGCACGCCACCGCACAGGGCTCGCCGCAGTGGTCGAAGTTGCGCGGCTTGATGATCTCGGCATTGAACTGCTTGAGATAGTGATCGACAATGAAATGGTCGTGCTGCGCCAGCCGGTCCGCGTCGCTGGCCTGCACTGATTGGTAGTTGAAGCTGAACAGCCGGTCGTCGGCCTGGTGCATGTTCACGCCAAACGTCCCGCCGGTCTCAAACTCCGGCACGTAGCGGTATTTCTGGCTCAGCGCCAGGTCGGCCGCAATGGCCTTCTGCCCGAAGTGATCCAGGAAGTACTGGTCGAGCTCCTTGGCCTGCTTCAGCGCCGGGTCTTGCCAGTCGCCCCCGAACACAATCGCCGCCACGCGGTGATGCTGCAGCAGCCGCGATCCCAGCCCGCCGCGCCCGGCCCAGTCGTCGATCCCGCTCAGGTCGCCCCGCTTCACCTGGTTCGACCCAATCGCTCCTTCTTTCGTCAGCCGCGCCGCCGGGCCCGTGGCCAGGATGCGGAACCAGTCGCCGTCATACTCGCTCCGGTAGCGCTCAAAGCACATTCGCTGTAGGCCGTAGAACCCCTCCCACGTTCGACCGGCCTGGTCGGTGTATCCCGCCCAGGCCGCCGCCGCGTCCACCGGCTCCAGGCGCACGCTGTACTCGCCGTCCTTCAGCCGGATCAACAGCACCGAGTCGGCCGCGCACCGGCCGCGCAGCCACACGTAGTTGGCGCCCACCCGGTGAAACACGTACATCGCGCCCCCCAAGGCCGAGACGTAGAACCCCTCCCACTGCGGCGAGTAGCCCCCGAACACCATGCGGCGCGTCCCCGGCAGCGGCGACCCCGCCAGCAGCCCGCCCCCAAACGTCATCGAGTCGGGGTCCTTTTCATAGCGGTCCCAGGCGTACTGCACCGGCCCGATCAGCGACTGGTCAATTGGGCAACTGATCCCCCAGCGGCCCGTTGCCAGGTCAATATTGATTTCGTATAGGACGGATGGATTAGCCATGCGCGAGGCTGCGCCACTCGGCTTCCAGTATGCTCATCTGCACCACGCTCCAGTACTCGTCGCCCACCCGCCGCGCGTCCCGCAGGACCCCTTCGCGCACCAGCCCGGCGCGCTCATAGCACCGGATGGCCGCGTGGTTGAAATCAAACACCACCAGCTCCACCCGGTGCAGCCGCAGCTCGTCAAACGCAACCGCCAGCGCCGCCCGCACGATCGCCCGGCCTAGCCCCGCGCCACGCCTGCCGGGCGCCACCATCACCCGCGACAGGCTAGCCGACCGGTGCCGCCGGTCAATCTGGCTTAGCTCGATGTGGCCGACCGCCTGGCCGCCCGCCGCTTCCAGCGCCGTAAAGATGCGCCGCGTGGGAGGGTCGCCCGTGGCCAGCAGCAGGTAGCGGTCGAGTTGGGCGTCGTCAAGGGGATAGGTGAAGAACGGCCCGGCCCACTGGTACAAGAAGTCTGGCGACTCGATCCAGCTCAGCAGGCGGGGGAAATCGGGACGATCAAACGGACGCAACACCATCGCGCGGCCGGGGAGCTAGCTGCCCAGGCGGTTCACGCCGTCGAAGGCTGCCACCTTGTAGCACTCGGCCAGGGTGGGGTAGTTGAACACCGTCTGGACAAAGTAGTCGACCCGCCCCCCATAGGCCAGCACTGCCTGCCCAATGTGGACCAGCTCGCTGGCCCCTTCGCCGATGATGTGCACCCCCAGCAGCGCCCGCGACTCGATGTGAAAGATCAGCTTGAGCAGCCCCGACAGGTCGCCAATGATCTGGCCGCGCGCGATCTCGCGATAGTGCGCTTTGCCGACTTCGTAGGGCACGCCGAGCTCGGTCAATTCCTCTTCGTTGCGGCCCACCATGGAGATTTCGGGGATGGTGTAGATGCCGTACGGGAACAGCCCGGGCACGCTGTTGGATTCCACCCCCAGGGCATGACAGGCTGCCAGCCGTCCCTGCTCCATGGACGTTGAAGCCAGGCTCGGAAACCCAATCACGTCGCCGGCCGCGTAGATGTGCGGCACTTCGGTTTGGTAGTCATCATTGACGCGCAGCCGCCCGCGCCCATCGGCGGTCAGGCCCGCGGCCCCCAGGTTCAGGCTGTCCGTTGCGCCGCTGCGCCCAATGCTGTGCAGCGCCTTCTCGGTCACGATCTGCTTGCCGCTGGCCAGGTGGATGCGCACCCGGTCGCCGTGCTCATCGGTGACGGGTTCCATCCCGCTCACTGTCTCCCCCAGCCGCAGCGTCACCCGGTTCTGCCGCATGTGGTAGGCCAGCGCATCAATGATCTCGGCGTCCACAAACGGGAGCAGCCGGCTGCGCTGGTCAATCAACGTCACCCGCACCCCCAGCGCCGCAAAGATGCTGGCGTATTCGCACCCGATCACCCCGGCCCCGACGACGGTGAGAGTCCGTGGCAGTTTGTCCAGCATCAGGATGTCGTCACTGATGAAGATGCGGTGGCCATCGAACGGGATGTGGGGGTCCTGCGTGGCGCGGGTGCCCGTGGCGATGATGACGCTGGCCGTGGTCACATCGCGGTAGCCGTGCCCGTCCAGATACATCAGCCGGATCGTGTGCGGGTCCACAAACGCGCCCGACGCCTCCAGCACTTCCACGCGATTGCGCCCCAACTGGTGGCGGGTGACGTCGAGTTCGTGCCGGATCACCTGGTCGGTGCGGAACAGCAGGTCCTGCAGGGTGATGTTCTGCTTGACCGAATACGAGGCCCCGTAAAAGCTATGTTCGCGGTACCCCGACAGGTGCAGCACCGCCTCGCGCAGCGTCTTGCTCGGGATGGTGCCCGTGTTGATGCAGACGCCGCCGACGACCGCCTTGCGCTCGACCAGCGCCACGCGCCGGTTCAGCTTGGCGGCCTGGATCGCAGCCCGCTGGCCGGCCGGCCCGGACCCGATCACGATAATGTCGTAGTCGTAGGCTGTCATGGGGCGGGCATTCTAGCGTGGGAGCCTAATCGGCGCAACGCACCCTGGCCTCCGGACGGCATGGCCCCTACATGGCCTCAAGCCACGCGCGCAGCTTCGCTTCAGCCGCAGCGGGAAATGCCAGCCCCAGCGCCGCTGCCGCCTCGCGGCCCAGCCGGCCATACAGGTCCAGGGTCTGCGCCAGGGCCGCGCGCAGAGCCTTAGCATCATAGGCCCCCACGGTCGCGGGCAGCGCAGCCAAGGTCTTGTGGTCGGCCCACGCCTCCAGGTGGCGCCCCGCATACCAGGTATCCGGCGCCCGCCCCGGCGCAGTAGCCTGTGCCCGCCACGCGATCATCGTCAGCAGGCGCGCCTGGAGGGCACAGTTGATTTGCTGCTGGGCCCGCCACAGCTCGCCCCGCGCCAGCAGCCGGGCCGCCTTGTTGACCGCCATCAACGCGCCGGCTGTCTCCTGTGCGAACAGCTCTGCTGTCGGCGGCCCGGCTTCCGCCGGCCCGGCCGCCTTGATGATCTCGCCTGGCTGGGCTCCGGCTGGGTTGGCATCATACAGCACGCGCACGCCGCGCCGAAACACATTCCGGTAGGGCGCGGCCTGCATCATCCCCGCCACATCCACTTCGCCGTGCGCCGGTGTGAAGACCACATCCAGCTTCAGGCCGCCATCGAACAGCGCGAACCATTCCGGGTCCCGCGCGCCTGTTGCGTCCCGGTACGTTAGCCACGCAGTTCCCAGTTGCTGGATCCAGCTTTCATCGGCCGCGAGGGCCTCCGGCTGTCCGGCAAAGACGACGATATCCAGGTCCGACCACGCATCCACGCGCTCACCGGTTGCCCGCGATCCGACCACAAGGGCGGCTCGAATGTCCGCCTCGGCCTGGCACCAGGCCAGGATGTTGCGCTCCAATTGACCGTAATCCATAGAGGCCTCAGCCAAACCAGCACAGCGCCGCCCGCGGAGCGGCATGGCGACGCTCAGGCGCAGCGCCAAACGTCCAAGCGGCGCACACATCCTGCTCGATGCCCATCACGGCTCACCTCCAGAGTGACAGTCACTCGCCGCGGCATAGGCTGCATACAGCCCGGTCTGCTGCACCTGTCCCTCGCGCCGGTCGTACAACCCGCCGCCCGAAACGCGCGCGTCATAGCTTAGCGTCCACCAAAACCACCGCTGCACTAACCGGTTGTCATCGTTGGACAGACCCGTGGTCGCGTCGGCCGCCATCTGGAGCCACTCGAAACTTGCCTCCATGAACCGCCGCGTGCGCGCCTCCGGGATCGCGAAGAACCCCAGGCTCTCGTCGCTCGGCATCAGCACCCCAAATTCCGTCACCCACAGCGGCAGGTCGCGCTGCCCATTCGCCGCCATCCAGCGGCGAAATACCTCAATGTGCTGGGTGAACAGCCCCAGGTCGTCCGCCTCTTCCGGCGCGATGGCCTGCGCGGCTGCCGCGTACGGCCGCACCGCGTGGTCGCCGGGCATGCCGGCCCCCCATTCACTATCCACCTCATTCAGCACGAAAGCATGGATGAACCAAAAGTCCGCTGGCGGCTGCCTGCCAAACCGCGCGCCGTAGGCGGACATCATCCGGTCCAGGTACTCCAGCCGCACCGGCGTAGGCTGCACGATCCCGCCGATCCCGACGCGCGCCGTCGGGTCTGCCGCCTTGATGGCCGCCTGCACCTGGTGAAACCGCTCGGCGTAGACCTCCGGCAGCACGTTGTCCTGAAGGATGCCATCGAACGCATAGGTGTTGTCTGGCTCATTGCCGACCAGCCACGCCGCGCCGCGCTGCGCTGGCGCCACTTCCGCAATCCGCGCCAACTGCTCCGCGTACGCCGCATCGCCCAGTCGCACCACCTGCACATACTCGATTCCACCCGGCCGCGGCGGGTCCGCCCGCATCCCCCAATCCAGATACGCCCCGGCCCCCAGGCCGCTCAGGTCATAGTCTGCCACCCCATAGGCGGCCGTGATTCCAAAACGGCAGTCGCGGTGGCCCGACTTCCCCCACACGGCGACGCCTCCCCACACCGCCCCCGCCAGGATGCCGGCCAGCGCGAGCCCTAGAACAAGCCGGCGCCCCACTCCCGCGCCTCTCAGGGCTGCGAACACACGACACCCTCGACTGACGCCACCTGCGCCTCGCACACGACCCGCCCGCGCACGCTCAGCGCCGCCCGCCAATCGGCCTGCGCCAGGTCGCCGCCCAGGTCTGGGTACGTTTCCTGGAGTGAGTTCCGATACCAGTCAAACGCCAAGAGGGGTTCGACGACGACCCGCAAGTCTGGCCGCTGCTGAAGGGCAAAGTGAAAGTACCACAGCGCGAATGTGTCCGCGTCGCCCTGGGTCACCACCACCGCGTCCCTCGGCGCCATCGCCATGACCCTCCGACCAAATTTCTCGGCCCGGTCATCCTGGCTGGCGTCCACCGTGGGCCAATTCTGGGCTGCGTTGACTGCCAGTGCCAGCCCGACCCCAGCCAACAGCGCCGCCCGCAGCAGCGTCCCGTGACGCCAGTGGGCTGCCGCCTCCAGTCCCGTCGCCACGCCCACCCCCAGCCACACTGCCAGCACTTGAAATACCGGCAGCAGGTAAGCGTGCGAGTCAGACGTGTTGTACCCGATGGCAAACCCTGAGCCAGCCACGACAACCCACGCCGTCCAGGCGCGCGGCCGTGCGTCCTGCGCCCGGCCCAGGAACAGCCCGGCCAGCGCGAGCACCATCCCCAGCCAGCCGAACTGGTTGATGAACAGGCCCGCCCACCCCTGTATGCGCGCCGCGATGAATTCCGGCGCGAGTCCGAATGCCAACTCGCGATAAGGCGCGCCCGATAGCACCCACGCAAACCCGTCCAGCGTGCGCGCGTCTCCCCAGTTCACTGGCGGCCGGGTGCTCGCTGCCATCGGCACATACGCATAGACGAGCAGTCCCAGCACCAATCCCGCCAAACGCCACCCCCACACCCGCTTCTGCTTGCGCGTGTGCCAGGCCGTTAGGCCCAGCCAGGCTGGCAACAGAAGCAGGGTGGTCAGGTGGTTGCCCACCGCCAGCCCGGCGATCAGCCCCGCCGCGCCGTGGATCCATGGGGCCGCTGCCTTCGCCTCCGCCTCTGGCACAGTCCACAGCAGCAAGCCCGCGCATAGCGCATGGAGTGCATGCACCTCCGTGATGACAGCCTGCGACCAGAGCAGCGGCGCAAGCCCAAACCCCAGCCCGGCCGCCATGCCGCCCACGAGACCCCAGCGCTGCGCCCCCCCGTAGGCGCGGCTCGCCAGCGCCGCCAACAGCCCGGCCGCTGCCGCCGCGCTGACGGCCGAGAACAGATTCGTGCGCCAGGCCAGCGGCCCAAACGGGATCGTCTGCCACATCCGCGCCAGCAGCAAGTACGTTGGGTAACCGCTGGGGTGCGCCACGCCAAATGTGGCCGCCGCCGTGATCAGGTCGCCCCCATCCGTGCCCTGGTTGGCCCACGACAGCCCTGGCGCCAGCGTCGCCAGATACACCGGCAGCACCACGGCCGCCACCGCCAGCCCCAGCCCCAGTGCCGGTTGCCTCCGCATGCGGCCTATCTTAATCCGATATGGGTGTCTCCGCTCAACCGCCCGTGCCTCCCAAAC
>CAZCEC010000001.1:212850-272220 GCA_964497615.1 uncultured Anaerolineales bacterium
AGCCGAATTGTTCTGCACCGGCCCAAGCGGCCGCCGCCGGCAGGCCAATCAGTCCGGCAGGCAGCTCACGGCGCGAAGCAACTCTGCAGGAACGTGATGCTCTCCACCAGACCCTGCTCCGGGTCTGGCCCCAGCGTTTCAGGCAGGAGCTCCAGGATGAAGTTGCCCTGGAAGTGCCGCTCGCGCAGCACGCCAACAATCGCCGGCCAATCCACATCGCCCTGGCCGGGCAGCACGTGCCGGGCTTGCGTGCTGAGTTGAAAGTCGCTGGCATGCACGTGAGCGATCGAGGGCAGGGTGCGCAAGTAGTCGAGCGGGTCTTGCTTCATCTGGTAGGCGTGGGTGATGTCGACTGTGTAGCCCAGATTCTCACGGTCGATGGCGGCGGCCAGGGCTTGCATGGCGGCCGGGGAGCCTGCCAAGGGGGCGCTCGGGGTGTTTTCCAGGCCAATCGTGACGTCGAACGGCCGGGCGGCGTCGCACAGCCGGCGGAGGTTGGCCAGCGTGGCCTCGTAGAAGGCGCCCTCGGCCATCGACGGCCAGGGGGCATGGACGATGATGGTGTTGCAGCCGAGCCGGCCCGCCTGCTCCGCCAGGCCCGTACACAGCGCCTGGCCAAAGGCGAGCGCGCCGGGATAGGGGTTGTAGAGAAAGGGCGCCAGAATCTGCGGGAAGTGAATGGCGCAGAAATCCAGCCTCCCGGCGCCCAGCGCCAGCACCGTGTCCGCGAAGCCGGCGGTGCACTCCTCCGGCGTCTGCGGCATCAACTCAACCGCCTTCCAGGGCAAGCGGGCGAACAGCTCGAGTGTTTGGGCCAGCGGCTGCGGGAAGAAGGCGGCGGTGCTTACACCTAGATGCCATTGCTCACTCATTGGGTTACCTCTCGGATGATAGCCGGCGGCCTGGCGTTCGGACGCTCTGCAAGCTGCGCCGCCCGGCGGCAGACAAGTTAGCCAGAATAGAGTTCGGTCGCGGCGGCAGCCGTGATCGCGATGCGCTGAAGTACCAGGTCGCGCGCCAGGGCGCGAACGTCCAGGCTGTTGACCCGTTCTACCTGTTCGAGCCAGGCCGGCGCGAACCCAGACAGGCCGCTCAAAGCGCCGCAGAGGCTGCCCACCAGGCTGGCCAGCGTGTCGGTATCGCCCCCCAAGTTGGCGGCCAGGCGCAGGGCGGGCATGGATTGGCCGCCAGACAACACCAGCAGCCCGGCCGCGGCGGGCACCAATTGCTCCGGGTATAAATCAACCCCGATGATGTCGGCCAGCAAGTCGAGGACCTCGGCCGGCGAATGGGCAGCCGCGAACTGCACCACGAATTCGATGCGCCGTTCGATCGGCGGCGCCCAGGTCCAGTCGCCAAACTCTCGCCCGCGCGCGGCGCCGGCCTTGAGCCCCTCGATGACAGAAACGGGGGTGGCGCCCGGCTGGAGGGCGGCCGCCTGCCCAAAGGCCATGGCCATCGCACCCGAGATAGCGTTGCGCGTGAAGTGGGTGAGCGCGCAGGAGGCGACCACCTGGCTGGCCAATTGGTCCTGGCCGGCAAAGACGATCGCCAGCGGCGCAGTGCGCATGGCGGCCCCCACGCTGGTGCCCTGACGAGGCAGGTGCTCCAGCGCTGCTCCCGCGCGCAGGGCCGCCAGCGCGCGCAGGGTGGAAGGACCGACGAACTTGTTCTCGGCCACGCGGGGGGTCTGGCTCCAGGCCAGCAGTTCAGCGGCGAGTTCAGCGGGCCGAACCTCGCCGTGCGCCAGCAACAACCGCGCCAGGATCAGGGTGTGGTCGGTGTCATCGGTGACTGAGCCCGCGGGCAAGCGTGAATGGGGGTGGCGCGGATCCGCCTGCCGCAGGGCATCCACCTCGCCGTACCAGTCGCGGATCATATCGCGCGGCAGAAATTCGGCGGGCATGCCCAGGGCATCGCCAACCGCAACGCCGGCCAACATACCAGCGGCGGCCTCCATCAGCCGTCGATGGTCCTGTTCGGGCGTCATGAGTCGCCCGCCGGCTCGATGCGCACGGGGCCAAAGCTGACACAGCCCTCGCGGCAGAGCAGCGCCACCGCGCCCGCGAGGCGGGCGGGCTCGCTGACCGGCAGGCTGAAGAGGAGGTGTTCATCGATCCACGCCTGCAATTGGCCCTTAGCGGCCTGCAGGCGGAGGACATACTCGGCTTCCATCTGCCAGTCGAACGGCGCAGCGGCCAAGATGCGCTCCTCATCGTAGTCCTCCACCAGATGGACACGACCGCCGCGCACTAGCCACAACCCGTAGTGGCGGTGCAATCCGCGCACGCATACCCCCAGGCCGGCCGCCTCGGCCAGGTGCGGGCGCACCCGGGCGGTGACGCGATAGTCGCGCCAGCCGGCCGTGCCCTGGATCACCATACCCGTCCCTCGATTCTGGATCAGCCGAAAGGGGCCATGCCAGCCCTGGTCGAAGGTATCGGCGGCGTCGACCCAGGCGCGCCGCCAGGCTGTGCCCGCACCGGCCGGCTGATCGAGGGTGACGGTGGGCGCTCCCTCCCAAGTGAGGTAATCGAGATACAGCGTCCCGGCAGCCGGTTGCGGCGCTGTTACGGCCAGGCCAATCTCGGCGGACGGCGCGCTACCCAGATCGGGCACCTGCCAGGTCAACTCGGCAACCGCACCCGGCGTACATGCAACCGAGGGGCCGTCCACGCGCTCCAGCGCATCGGCGGCGCCGTAGTGCCGCAGGAACAGGCTGGCGGTCACTGGGGTGGGGGTCTCGGTGCTGGCTATCACGCAGGCCCGCACGACCTGACCGGGGTAGAGCGTGGGCGAAGCCGTGAGACCATACCCGGGCATCGTCAGCGCCTCGGGCAAGATGAAGGTAGCCGCGGCGGCGCGCGCGACGGCGCTGGCGCTCGGGAGGTCAAAATGCAGCGCCAGTGTTCGGCCGCCATGGGCGCTATGCCCGGAGACATTCTCCAGGCGCACCGCGGCCCCGGATTCGGTTTCCGCCCGAAAGCCCTGCACCGCGCCCGGCAAGTCGAAGTGGAAGCGCGCGCCGCCCTTTGGCGCGAGGGGCGGCAGGCCGTGCAGGGCCCGGCCGGCATTCACCAGGTGATAGGTTTCGGTCACAGCATCGGTGATTGCGCGCCCGCCATCGGCCGAGGGCAGGTATAGCCGGTCGGCCACGGGGCCGCGCCAGTCGGGCGGGCCGGCATCGATGGCGGCCAGCCCGTTCTTGATTCCCAGCAGACAGCCCAGGTTGCCGGAATTGCAGTCGGTGTCCCAGCCGGCGGTGTTGGTGATCAGGAGTGACTGTTGGAAGTCATCGCCGCCGTAGAGCAAGCCAAGCAGCACCAGCGCGTGGTTGGGCACGATGTGGACGTTGCCGGGGTAGTGCCGCCAGTGATAGCGCTCCATCAGGTACGCGCGCGTCACACGCCAGTCGGGCTCGCGGGCGCGCCATTCGCGCACGTCGGCGATCAGGCGGGCGATAACCGAATCGGCGGGGATGAAACGCAAGCCGACTTCGAGCAGGGTCTGGAGGTCGCGCTCGACAAAGGCCTGGGCTTCCATGGCGGCCAGCACCTGGGCAGCATAGACCGCGTCGCCGTCGTGGCTGACACTGGCCGCCCGGCGGGCCAGATCGGCGGCCAGCGCCGGATCGCCGGGCGCCACCATGGCCCAGCCGTCAATGAAGATCTGAGCGCCGATTTGTTCAGCCACCACGCGGCCGTTGCGCGTGATGGAGCCGCTCTCCGGCGCGGGCACGCCGTGCTTGAGGCGCAGGTAGGCGGTGTGTTCGGTGGAGTTGCCCAGCCCGCCCCACCACAATGTGGTGCGGCCCTCGATAATGTAATTCAACCAGGTCCGGCCGATGTGGGCCGGCGTCAGTTCGCGCGTATGGCCGTGGTCGGCCAGCGCCCGCACGAAAGTGAACGTGCCCGAGAGATCGTCATCGGTGACGACTAGCGGCAGGCCCATCCGGTCGTGGACATAGCCGCTGATGGGGCCCAATTCCGCCATGATCCGGTCGTACGGCCAACCCTCGATGGGGCGGCCCAGGTAGACGCCGATGAGCTTGCCCAGCACGCCGGCATACACCCGTTCAGCGTAATCGGGCGGCAGTGGCATTACGGGGTCAGGAACGCGGCAATGAGGGCGGCATAGCCGCGCGCGGCGCCCAGGAGCTGATCCAGCGCGATGTACTCATCGGTCACGTGGGCCTGGCCCTCGGCCGATGGCCCGTAGCCGAGGGTGGGCACCTGCGCCACCCCGGCGCTGTAGGCGGCATTGGTGCAGAACCGATAGGCGCCCAACTGCGGGTCCTGCCCGACCCCGCGCAAAGCCGCCAGCGCCTGGCCGACCAGCGGATGAGTCTCGGGCAGCTTCCAGGCGGGGAAGAACTTGTCGCTGCGCAGCGTGGCGCCGGTATAGGCGGTGTGCTCCCCCGCGGCAATACTGACCCGGACGGGCGCGAGTGCCGGCAGCGCGGCGAGCGCGCCCAGCACCTCGGCCGCGGTCTCGCCCGGCAGCAGCCGCCGGTCGTAAGTCACGCGGCAGCGGCTGGGGGTCACAGAGTAGGCGGGGTACGGGTCAGAGATGATGTCGGTGAGGGCCAGCAGAGCCGGGCCGAGCAGGGGGTCACTGGGCAGCGGCAGCGCCTCGATGGCTTGTACGGCCGCCAGCATCAGGTGCACAGCGTTGAGGCCCAGGTGTGGCGTTGACGAGTGTGCCGGCCGCCCAATGGCTTCCAGGTGGATCTCGGCCCGGCCCCGGCCGCCATGGTTGAGGTTCAGGCTGGTCGATTCACCGATGATGACAATATCGGGCGGGACGGCCTGCATGACGGCTTGCAGGGCCACGCCTTCCAGCACTTCCTCCATGACGCTGGCGCTCACCACCACGCGTCCGGCCAGCGCGGCCCGGTCGAGGCTGCCGGCGGCCTGCACCATCCCGGCCAACGCGCCCTTCATGTCCGAAGTGCCACGGCCGTACAGGCGGGGGCCATCCAGTTCGGCCCCGAAAGGGTCGTGAGTCCAGGGTACACCGGCGGCGATGCCGACCGTGTCGCAGTGGGCGTCGAGCAGCAGGGTGGGGCCGGGCCGCTTGCCTTCGATGACGCCCACGGCGCTGCCATTGTCATCGACCCACACGCGATCAAAGCCCAGCGCCCGCATCTCGTCAACGACGACCTGGACCACGCCGGCCTCTTCACCGCTCAGGCTGCGTTGGCGCACCAGGGCTTGGGTAAAGGCGATGAGACGATCAGTGTTCATACCTGGCTCCACAGGCGCTCGGCGGCGGCGTGCGTGCGGGCGCGGATGGCCGCGGGATCAACTCCCAGCACTTCGCCGTGGCGCACCCGCACGGTCCCTGCCACCATGACATCCGTGACGTGAGTGTGATTGCGATAGAGCAGCAGTTGCTCGTACAGATTGTGTTCGGTGACAGGCGTGGGGAAGTCGGCGTCAATGAGCTGCAAGTCGGCCTGCCAGCCAGGCGCCAGGCGCCCCACGCGGTCGAGGCTCAGCGCGCGGGCGCCGCCTTCGGTGGCCAATTGCCACACCAGGCTGGCCGGCATCACCTGGGGATCCTGGCGATGCGCCTTGTGGATGAGAAAGGCGCCGCGCATCACCTCGAAAAAGTCATTGATATAGCCGTCGCTGCCCAGGCCGACGGTCACACCGGCGGCGACCAGGTCCGGCACGGGCGCCACGCCGCCGCCCACTTCACAGTTGGAGAGCGGCATATGCGTCATGCGCACGCCGCGGGCCGCCATCAAGGCGACCTCGCCGGGGCTGACCTGCACACACTGTGAGGCGAGCAGGGCGGGGCCGGCCACGCCCATCTGGTCGTAGTACGCCAGCGGGCGCAGGCCAAAGTGCTGGAGCGCATACTCCGGCTCGTGCACGCCTTCGGAACAGTGGCAGTGGACCAGGCTGCCCAGTTCCTGGCCGAGCGCGAAGGCCTGGCGGATGAAATTGGCCGAGCAGGTGAAGGTGGTGTGGAAGCACATCAGGCCGGACACCAGCCCGCCCTGCTGGCGCATGGCGGCGATGAAGCCAGCGTTCTCGCGCAGCCCCAATTGGCCGTTCTCCGGGCTAACACGCTCCGTGGCTTCGAAGGAGAGGATGGTGCGCAGCCCGCGCTGACGCGCCACCTCCGCCTGGGCGGACAGGCAGCCGGACAGGCTGTACGGGGCCTCCAGGCAGTCATAGACCGTGGTGATGCCGCTGCGCAGCATCTCCACCAGCAGGCTGTCGGTGGCGGCGCAGATCATCTCCTGGTCCAGCCGATCCTCGACCAGGGGCCACCAGAAGTCCTTGAGGAAGGGCCAAAACCCGGCCGGCGCGCGCTCCAACGGGATGCCGTGCGCCAACACGCCATATAGGTGGGCATGGGCATTGACGAAGCCGGGCGCCAACACCTGGCGCGGCGCCTCCCACACGGCATCGGCCGGGTAGCGCGCACGCAGATCCGTGTGCGAAGCCACATCGGTGACATGCTCGCCGGCCACCCGCACCCCCCAGGCGCGCTGCGGCGGCTGTCCCGCCTGGGCGATGAGGAACTGAGGCAGAATGAGTGTCCCCTCGGACGGGGTATCCAATGCGTAGGTTCCTTTCAGTAGCGGCGATGAAGGAAACGACCCCCACCGGCTGGCCCAACGAACTCCCCATCCGCGCACAGCACGCGGCCGCGCGCCAGGGTCATGCGCGGGTAGCCGGTCAGGGTGAGACCGTCGTAGGGGGTGTAATCAACGTTTTCATGCAGGCGGTCCGGGTTGAGGGTGACCTGGAGGTTGGGGTCGAAGAGCACCAGGTCGGCATCTGCGCCTGGAAGCAGGGCGCCCTTGCGGGGATATAGGCCGAACAGGCGGGCCGGATTGGCGCAGCAAACTTGCACCCATTGGCCCAGCGTCAGGCGGCCAGTACCGACGCCGAACGTATGGAGGAGCGCCAGGCGCGTTTCGATGCCGGGCAGGCCATTGGGGATGGCCGTAAAGACGTCGCGGCCCAGGTCCTTTTGCCCAGAATAGAAGAACGGGCAATGGTCGGTGCCCACCGTCTGCAGGTCGCCCGAGGCCAACCCGCGCCACAACGCGGCCGCATGACCGGCTGGCCGCAGGGGCGGCGAACAGACGAACTTGGCCCCTTCGAAGCCGGGCCGTTCCAGCTCGTCGGCGGTCAGCACGAGATACTGTGGGCAGGTTTCACCGTAGATGGCCTGCCCGCGCTGGCGGGCACGGGCAACGGCCGCCGCGCCGCGGTCCGTGGAGATGTGGACGACATACAGCGGGCAGCCTGCCACCTCGGCCAGGGCCGCAGCGCGCTCGATGGCCTCGGCCTCGGCCGACACGGGGCGCGAGCGGGCATGATAGGCGGGTGCCGTGTGGCCGGCGGCCGGCAATTGCTGGCGCAGCCGCTCGATCAGGGCATGGTTCTCGGCGTGGACCAGGACCAGCCCGCCGGCAGCAGCGACGGCCTCCAGGGCCTGCAGGAAGGTGGGATCATCAAGGTAGAAGCCGGCATATGTCAGGTACGTCTTGAAGGATGGGCAGCCGGCGGCGACGACGGCAGGGATTTCAGCCAGTACCTCGGGTGGCATCTCGCGCAGCGTCATGTGCAGGCCGAAGTCAATTACGGCGCAGCCCTCCGCCTGGGCCTGGCGCGCGGCCAGCGCCTCCAGCAGCGAGGTGCCCAGGTCAGCCTCGACAAAATCGATGACGGTCGTGGTGCCGCCGCAAGCCGCGGCGCGTGTGCCACTGGCCCAGTCGTCGCTGGTGCGGGTGGCACCCACCGGGGTCTGCAGATGAACGTGCGGGTCGACTGCGCCCGGCACGACGAGGAGGCCCGCCGCGTCCAGGGTCCGCTCGCCCACCAGGTCCCGGCCAATGGCGCTAATGGTGCCGCCGCGGATGCCGACATCGGCGACATAGGCCTCGGCTGGTGTAAGCAGGGTGCCGCCGCGGATGACCAGATCATACATGGGCATGAATCCGCTATTGGCTGGCGCGGTGCAGGTCGAGCACGGCCGCGGCGGTGACGGTGTCGGTGACGAGCGTCCCCAAGTAGCCGCCCCGGATGGCGCCGAGGATGGCCCCGGCCTTCTCGACGCCCCCGGCGATGCCAACGACGTTGTCGATGGCGCGCAGTTGGTCGAGACTGATCCCCAGGACGCCGCTGCCACCGTCAACGGGCTGACCGTGGATGTCGTAGAAACGGCCGCAGATGTCGCCCACGGCGCCGGCGGCTGCGATCTGCGCCAGGGCGCGCTGCGAAAGGCTGGTCGCGAAGAACATGGCCGCGATTTGCTGAATGACGAATTGGCCAATGCCGACAACGGCCACCTGGACCTGCGACCACAGCCGGGCCATGTGCTGCACATCCTCTAGCCCAATCAGCGTCTGCCAGGTGGTCAGGTCTTCGGTGAAGGCGGGCGCGTAAAGCGCGCGCCAGGTGCCGCCAAAAGCCTCGGCCAGGCGGCGCGCCAGATCGTTGACCTGGAATGACGGAGAAAGCTGCCCGATGCCGCCGATGAGGGGCACCGTGTGGACGTTGGCCTGGCGCTCGTTGCCCAGCGCGCCAATCACCTGATGCAGGGTCCGGCCCCAGCCAAGGCCCACCAGGGCCTCGTCTGGGATGGCGTGGGTGAGATACTCCGCAGCAGCCACGCCCAGGCGCTGGCGCAGGGCGCTCGTGGTCAGCCCGTCGCCGGGTGTCAGGATTACGTGGCGCAGACCGAAGGCGGCCTGAAACTGCGCCTGCAATTCGGGGTCGGAGGCAAAGGGATCGCTTAGCCGCACCTGGACAATGCCCTGCGCGCGCGCCTGCTTGAGCAGCCGGGAGACCTTCTGCCGCGATAGGTCCAGATGTTGGGCAATCTCCTGCTGGCTCAGGTCGTCCTGGTAATACATGCGCGCCACCTGCAGCATCACCTGAACTTCTTCACGCCGGCGCATGTGGGTTTCTCATGGGCGCATGCCATCGGGACAGGGTATCAATGGCCCGCCGCGGCGGCCAGCCGCGCATACACCGGCTTGAGGGCGGGGTAGAGCTCGCGATAGATGGCATAGGCTTGCTCGTACGCCTCGGCGGCGGCTGGATCGGGCAGAAAGGTGCGCTGCGGCCCGGCGAGCGCCTGCGCGGCGGCCACCATGCCCGGATGCAGCCCCAGGCCGGCGCTTGCCAGCGCGGCCGCGCCCCGGCACGCGGCTTCGACGCTGGCGGCTATGACCGGCCGCCTGAGCACGCCCGCCTTCATCTGGTTCCAAAACTCGCTGGCAGCGCCGCCCCCGCATACATGGACCTGGCGGGCGGGTTGGCCCGCCGCCGCTTCACACCTTTCTAGCACATGCCGGACCGAGAACGCAACTCCTTCATAGACGGCCCGGGCGCACTGGGCCCGCCCATGGGCCAGCGTCAGCCCCACGAAGGCGCCACGGGCTTGCGGGTCCCACAGCGGCGCGCGTTCGCCATCCAAATACGGGAGGAAGACAAGGCCCTGGCTGCCAGGCGGGCAGGCGCCGGCCGCCTGCTCCAGGCCGTGGAAATCCACGGCCGAGCCCAGCTCGGGAAAGAACCCCCGGGCCAGCCAGCGCAGCGCCTCGCCGCCGGCCTGGGTTGGGCCGCACAGGAAATCGACTTCGCCGTTTAGGTTGGCAGGGAAGATGCCCGCGCCCTGGGCTGGCCCGGTTGTGGCGAGCGCAATCATCTCAGAGGTGCCAGCGACATCGATAGCCAAACCGGGCTGGACAGCGCCGCTGCCGAGCAGATCGCAGAAGGCGTCAATGGTGCCGATGATGACAGGGGTGCCGGCAGCGAGGCCTGAGGCGCGGGCGGCGGCGGGTGTTACCTCACCTGCCACGGCATGGACCGGGTGAAGCTTGGGCAAGAGCCAGGGCGAGATGGATAGGGCGGACAGGTAATCGGGATCGTAGTGCGGCGGAGAGGGATGGGCCACGCCATAGGCGCTGTTGACGTCGGTGACGACGGCGCCGGTGAGCTTGAAAGCCAGGAAGTCTTTGGGCTGTAGAATCGCCTGAGCGCGCTGCCAATCGTCCGGGCGGTGCTGCCTGAGCCACAACAGCCGGGCCGGGGGCAGGGTGGCCTCGCCCAGGCGGGTGAGGCCCGTCCAGCGCACCGCATCGGCTGCGGAGATGTGCTCGTCGAGCCAGGCGGCTTCCGCCGTCGCACGCTGGTCCCGCCAGATCGGTGCGCGCCCCAGGGCCTCGCCATCCTCTCCCAGGAGCACATGGCCGGGACATTGGCCGGCGAGACCGACAGCAGCTATCCGTCCGCCGGATGACTTGGCCGCCGCCGCCAAAACGCCCAAAGCCCGCGCCGCGGCCGCCCACCAGTCGGCCGGATCCTGCTCAGCCCAACCCGGACGCGGCGCGTAGAGTGGGTATGGCTCGCGTTCCAACGCCAGGCATTGCCCGTCGGGCGTGAACAGTCCGGCCTTGAGCGCGGAAGTGCCCAGGTCCAGGCCGACCAGGAGTGGCTTCACGCGTGCAGGGCCGCCAAGGCGGTGGTGACGCTGGCGCCACCGTGGACGAGCGCGACCAGTGCCCTGGTGATGCCGGCGGGGTGGGGGTGCTGCCAGATGTTGCGGCCGATGGCTACGCCGCTGGCGCCGGCCTCGAGCGCTTCGGCAATCGACTCCAGCAGGGTGCTGTCGCTGTCGGTCTTGGCCCCGCCCAGGACGACGACCGGCCGATAGCAGCCGCGCAAGGCCGCACGAAAGTCGGCCGGCGGCCCGGCGTAGGAAGTCTTTATCAGGTCTGCACCCAATTCAACGCCGATGCGCATGGCATAGCCGATGTCGGCCGCGGTCGCCGGGCTGCCATCACTCCCCTGAGCCAGCATCTCGCCCACCACGGGCAATCCCCAGGGGGCACACTCGTTCACCAGTTCGGTGAGCACGCGCAGCGAGGACGCTTCCTCTGGATAGCCGACCATGCCCATGCAGATGACGGCATCGGCGCCCAACCGCAGGGCGTCGCTGGCGGAAAAGACCCGGCGCAGGTCACCCGGCCGCGGATTGCGGGTGGTGCCGCCCCCGTCGGCGCGCAGGATCAACCCCATGCGGCCGAACTGCCCCCCAAAGGCGCGGGCGACGCCATACGATGTGAGCACGGCGTCGGCGCCCGCGCCGGCCACCGCGGCGATGAGCTGGCCCGGGTCTTCCAGGCCGGCCTTGGGTCCCATGAACGCGGCATGGTCCATGGCCACAATGACACTGCGGCCATCCGGGCCAAAGAGGCGACGATCGCGCAGCGTGGTCATGGGTGTGCCTCCTGGGCGGGCTGGTCGTCAAAGATGACCATGGCTTTGAGACCCACGCGGTCGGCCGCGTAGGCCACCGCGTCGGCCGTCTGGGCGAACGGGAAGCGGGCTGTGATGAGCGCCGAGGCATCAATGCGGCCAGTGGCGATCAAGTGCAGGGCACGCGCCATGTGCTCGGGGCCGACCCCAAAGGACCCAGTGAGATGGATCTGTTCGTAGTGCAGGCGGCGGACGTCCAGAGGGATGGTGGTTCCCTTGGGCACGCCCGCAAAGGCGTTGAGCGTTCCGCCGGGCCGCAGGGCCGATAGGCCGGCGTCAAGGGCGGGCCCATCGGAAACGACGACCAGGGCCACGTCGGCGCCTCGCCCATCGGTGAGCGCCTGGACGGAGCTGCGCAGATCGGTCATCCCGACGTCGATCGTAGCGTCTGCCAGCCGGGCCGCTGCCTGCAGGCGATGTGGACTGAGGCCCGCCACCATCAGCGGGCCGGCGCCGTAGGCACGGGCCACGGCGGCGCAAATCAACCCCATCGGCCCATCGCCCACGATCAGCACAGCGGCGCCCGGCCGCAGGCCCGCGTCCTCGACACCCTTGACAGCGCAACCCACTGGCTCGGCCAGGGCCGCCGCCTCGTCACTCAGGTGAGCGGGCACCGGCAGCACACCGCGTTCGGCCAGGCGCCGGGGCAGGCGCACGCGCTCCGCCAGTCCGCCAGGCACCAGGCTGTTTTCAAACAGGTGCGAGCAGAGGGTGGGTTGATGCTGGCGGCAATAGTAGCAGGCGCCGCATGGCACGTAGGGCGCAACGACGACCCGTTGGCCGGCGGTCCAGGCCGACCCGGCCTCGGCGGCGGCGATGCGGCCCACCAGCTCGTGGCCGAGGGCATAGCGGTCCTGACCGTGGGTGCCTTGCTTCACCAGCTTGACATCGGTTGTGCAGATGCCGCAAGCCAGTGGGGACAGCAACACCTCGCCCGGACCTAACCTGGGATCGGGGTAATCCAACCAGACGACCTCGCCGGGTTGACCAACCGTGACACCCTTCATGGCATGCTCCTCGTTGGCACGTGCCAATAGTGGATTTCGCACATCCCCGGCTGCCGGCGGCGAGATTCAGGCCGATCCACAGGCCAACCTGCGCAAACAGGCAGGAACAGCCGTCATCCGGTGTTAACTACAGGTACACAAAGTTGAAATTTGTGTGTTACTACTTGACAGCGTGAGCATATGGTAATAGACTTTCGCTCAATTCGCAACAATGAACCTGCAACTCCGGTCTTCGGAAAGGGACGATGGTGCTGACACCGGTGCCCGACCGCAAGAAAGTAAGCAGCCTCGGCGACCGCCTTCGGGCGCGCCGCGAGGCCCAGGGGCTGACGCTGCGGGCGCTGGGCGCCCAGGTCGGTTTGAGCGCCAGCTTCCTGGCGCAAGTTGAGCGTTCATTGGCGAATCCCTCGATTGAGTCGCTGCAGCAGATCGCCCAGGTCCTTCAGGTCCCAATCTTCTACTTCTTCACCGAGGAACGCACGCGCGAGCGTGTGGTGCGCGCGGCCGGCCGCAAACAACTGCATTTCCCAGACTCTAACATCACTTACGAACTGCTGCATCCCACGCTCGCGCACAAGAGCTTGGGCTTGCTGATACGTATCGGGCCGGGCGACCGGATTGATCCGTTGCGTCTCTCGGAACCAACCGAAGAGTGGCTGCTGGTGCTGGAGGGCCGGGTCGAGATCTTCGTGGCGGGCGACCGGTACGAGCTGGCGATCGGCGACTCGATTGCTTATGAGGGCTGGGAACTGGAGGGTGTGGTGGCCTTAGGACCGGCCGAGGCGGTGTTGGTGGGTGGCATGACGCCGCCGGCCTTCTAACACCATGGCGCACTGTAGGGTTGGGCCTGGCAAGCGACCGTCACCATGGCGCTGCTGATTCGCAATGCGCGCTATGTGGTCCGCAGCGCCGACCGGGTCGAGCGCGATGTGGACATCCTGCTGGAGGGGCGCCACATTAAGGCGATTGGCGCGGGGCTGGCAACGGCCGCGGAGCCAGACACCGGCCTGACGGTGCTTGACGGGCGCGACCGGGCCGTGATCCCGGGCCTCGTCAACGCGCATACGCACACCTATCAGAGCTTTCTCCGCGGCCGGTCAGACACGCTGGATTTGGAATCCTGGCTGCACAGCGTTGTATATCCCCTGCGGCAGGTGCTGCGCTGGCCGGAAGCGGCCAGCGCTGTGGGGCGCAGCGGCGGCCGGCTGGCGGCCGTGGAGATGCTGAAGAACGGGACGACGAGCTTTATTGACATGGAGGCCTCGCCGCCGGAGGCCTGGGCGGCCTGGCAGGAGGTGGGGCTGCGAGGCACGGTGGCCTTCACCTTTGCCGACCAGAATCTGCCGCCCGACCTGCAGATCCCGCTGGCCGAGCGCCAGGCCCGTGTGCTGGCGCTGGTGGAAGCGGCCCTGGCCGCCGCGGAGCGCGCCTCCACACTGGGGGTCATGCTGGCCCCGGCGGCGCCACGCATGTGCAGCCAGCCGCTGCTCGAGTGGGCGGCGGAACTGGCGCAGCGCCTGGACCTGCGCGTGCAGACGCATGCCGCGACGGCGAAACCTGCGCCCGGCGAACCTTCCTCTATCGCCTGGTTGGACCGGGCTGGCTTGTTGAACGAACGAACATCGCTGGCGCAATGCCTCTACCTGCCGGAGGCCGACCTGGAGCGTGTGTCGGCCAGCCGGGCCATCCCGGTGCACTGTCCCAAGAGCAACATGAAACTGGGCAGCGGCGTGGCGCCGGTGAGCGAGATGCTGGCACGCGGCCTGCCGGTGGCGCTGGGCAATGATGGGCCGGCCTCCAATGATCTGCTCGATATGTTCGAGGAGATGCGCGCGGCGGCGCTGCTGCAAAAAGTGCACGGCGGGGCGTCAGCCCTGCCAGCCCAAGCGGCTTTTGCGATGGCGACCGAGCACGGCGCCCGCGCCGCCGGTCTAAATGCGGGCACGCTGGACCCCGGGCGGCTGGCTGATCTGGCATTGATCAACCTAAACCGGCCGCACCTCGTCCCGGACCATGACATTGTGCCGCTGCTGGTTTATTGCGCCCGCGGCAGCGACGTGGAGACGGTCATTGTGGATGGGCGGGTGGTGTTGCAGGCTGGCCGGCCGACCCGCGTGGATGAGGCCGACGTGGTCCGCGAAGCACGCGCCGTCGGGGCGGCCTGGCTGCCGCAGGCATTTCCAAACTAGCGGCTGCTGACCGCAGCCGGCGCGCAGAACTAGAAGTCGCAGGGAGATGAGGATGTTCTCGACGGGGATCATGATCGTGCCAAAAGGCCCCCTCCGCGATGTGCAGGCGGTGGTGCAACTCGCCGAGGAGGTGGGGTTCGATTTCTGCCTGCTGGCCGATGAAGGATTCCTCTACGACGTCTACGCCCTGATGGCTATGCTGTTTGCCAACACCCAGCGGCTGCGGTTGGCGCCAATTACCAACCCGTATTCGCGGCACCCGGCCGTGACGGCCGCGGCGCTGGCCACGCTGAACACGATGGCGCCGGGCAGGGCTTTCTTGACTGTTGTGCCGGGCGGCTCGCTGGTGTTGAAGCCCATGCGGCTGCCGGGCGATAAACCGGTGGCGGCCTGCCGCGACATGATCGAAATCGTGCGGGCGCTGAGCACCGGAGAGACGCACACCCGGGCCGGCGCGCTGTTTGGCCTGGACGAGGCGCAACTGCAGATCCAGGCCGAGCCGTTGTCGATTTGGGTGATGGGCCGGGGGCCGAGGATGATCCGGCTTTCGGGCGAGTGCGCCGACGTGACGGTGCTGACCGGCAAGCTGGGCGGGCCGACGGCCCTGGGCGAGGCGCGGCTGGGCGCGGCGCAAAGCGGCCGGCCTCTGGAACTGGCCTACCTGGGCAGCCTGGCCTTCACCCCGGCGATCATTGACCGGATGCGGCCGCACTACACCTATGTCCTGCCCGATACGCCGCCAAGCGCGCTGGCCGGCCTGGGCCTGACGCCCGAGTGGGTGGCCGGGTTGAAGCGCACTCGCGAAACCGAAGGGGTGGAGGCCGCGGCGCGGCTGATTGGCGATGACCTCCTGCGCAAAATTACGGTGGCCGGCACGCCCGATGAATGCGTGGCCGACATCGAGCATCTGGCCAGGGTCGAGCACTACCGGCACTTCATCTTTCCCGTGATGTCACTGGAACCCGACTACGCTCTTCCCCTTATCCGGCAGGCCGCCGAACTGTATGCGCGTGCCCGGCAGAACCTCCTGGAGGACCCCCATGCCGAAGAGCCTGAATGAAGCCGCAATGGAGATCATCAGCCCGATCCTGGATGATCCGGCGCGCTATGGGGCGCGGATCAGCCGGTCGGCTGGAGGCGCCACCCTGGTGGACTTGGGCCTGGCGGCGCCCGGCGGGTGGCTGGCCGCCAAACTGTGGGTCGAAGCCGCGCATGGCGGCATGGCGGAGTTTACCTATGGCCGCATGCGCATTCGCGACCTGGAAGTGCCCACGGCGGAAGTGGTCATCGATGAACCGATGCTGTCGGTGATTGCCTGCGAGTCGGGGGCGTGGAAGCTGGGGGAGGGGGAGTTCGTGCCGGTGGGTTCGGGGCCGGCGCGGGCCAAGGCGCGGGCCGATCGTTTCGCAAAGCGGGTCGAGTATGCGGACCCCTCGCCGCAGGTGGTGCTGCAGCTGCAAATGAACCGGATGCCGAGCGACGAGACCCTTGAGTTTGTGGCCGCCGCCTGCGGCATCCCGGTCCACGGGTTGGTGGCGATGGTGGCGCCGAGCGCCTCGCTGGTGGGCGGGGTGCAGGTCGCCAGCCGGGCGTTTGAACAGGCCATCATATCGCTGGGGCGCAACACCACCTTCGACATCAGCAGCATTGTGTATGGCTACGGGCGCGCGCCGATCCCGCCGGTGATCAACAACGAGGTGCTGGCCATGGGCCGCATCAACGATGCGCTGGTCTATGGCGGCAGCAGCGGGCTATGGGTCTCACACCCCGATGACGAGGAGGTGCGGCAGACTGCCCTGGCGATGCCGTTCTCGGCCAAGGCCGGTGAAGACTATGGCAAGGGCTACGCCGAGATTTACGAAACCTACGGCCGCAGCCTGTTCAACATTCCGGCGCGGCTGGACTCGCCGGCCCACGTCACGGTGACCAACATGCGCACCGGCACGGTGACGGCCGCGGGCCGCATCGATGAAGACCGCTTGTACCGGTCCTTTACCCAGACTGAACTGGAGGCGCCCCGTGCCCGTTGACGTTCACACCCACCCGCACCGCCGCAGCGTCAAGGACACCCAGGGGCATTACGGCCAGTATGATCTGGCGGCCGAGTGGCTGCCCGACGGCTCGTTCAAGCCGGGCTTCGTGGAAGAGTTCATGGCCGATATGGCCGACATGGACCGGGTGGTGGTGCTGGCCGTGGCGGCGCCCTATTGGATTGCGGCTCAGAACGACTTCATCGCCGCGTTCGCGCGGGCGTGCGGCGACAAAGTCATCGGCTTCGCCAGCGTTGATCCGAATTCGCCGACGGCTGTTCCCGACGTGGAGCGCGCCGTGCGCGAACTGGGCCTGCGCGGCGTGAAGCTGGCGCCGATCTACCAGAACTTCGAGCCGGACAGCCCGGCGGTCTATCCCCTCTACCGCAAGATCAGCGAGCTGGGCGTCCCGATCATCTGGCACCAGGGCACCTCGATGGCGGCTCGCATGGGCCCGCTCGAGGCGGCGCACCCCGTGCGGCTGGATCGGGTGCTGCGCGACTTTCCCGAGATCACCATGATCTTTAGCCATCTGTGTTACCCCTGGGCCCAAGATGCCATCGTCATGGCCCGCAAGCATCCCCAGTTGTTTGTCGACATCTCCGCTATGGCCACGCGGCCCTGGTACGTTTACAACGCGCTGGTGGCGGCCATGGAGTACGAGGCGCTGGACAAGATCCTGTTTGCCTCGGACTACCCCTGGTACACGCCGCGGGAGACGCAGCAGGCGCTGTTGGCCCTGGCCGATATGGCCAAAGGCACCAACCTGCCGCAGCTCACACCAGCCATTTTGGAAGGCATCTATCAGCGCGATGCCGTGAAGCTGCTGGGATTGCCCGCGCGGGCGCCAGCGGTCCCCGGCTCCGCCGCGGAGAAAGGAGGCTAGTGGCAGTCAACTAAGCAGCGTTTGCGTCTCCCGATCACGTTGCCTTTGTGGCCAGCGCTCCAGCCAACGCCGGCTGGCCGCACCGGCGCCCCGATGGGCCACGCCCAGCCGCCGGCGCCTGAATCAGCGCCGCGGATTGTGTCCGACCAGCGATGATAGGGGCATAGATACGCACTGAACCCGCTGAGTAGCGGGTGAGCGTCCTAGGAGGAGCTTCTGATGAATGTGCCGATGACGTTGCGCCGTCTGGCGCTTCTGTCGCTAGTGATTGCTTTGGCAGCTTGTACGACCGCCACGCCTGAGGCGACCCAGCCGCCGGCGGCCACGCAGGCGCCCGCTGACACGCAGGCGCCGGACGCCACGCAGGCGCCGGACGCCACGAGCGCCCCGGCCGATACGCAGGCGCCGGAGCCGACGGCTGAACCGGCGGCCGATAAAGGCGGCGATCTGACCATCGCCATGGGCTTTGAGTCGCCGAGCCTGGACCCCCACTCGGGTAACGCCTACGATCAGCAGTATATCCACATGAACATCTTCGATCCGCTCATCTGGCGCGCGCCGGACGGCACCTATGTGCCTGGCCTGGCCACCAGTTGGGAGTTCTCGGAAGATGGCCAGACCTTGACGTTGACTCTGCGCGAGGATGTGACCTTCCACGACGGCACGCCGTTCACGGCGGAGGCGGTTAAGCTGGCCTTCGACCGGATCGTGGCGCCCGACTTCCCGTCGTTCACCACGCGCGGCCTGATGGGGCCGTACGAGAGCAGTGAAGTGTTGGATGACTACACCGTCCAGGTCAACTTCTCGGCCTCGTATCTGCCGTTCCTGGATGCGCTCAGCCAGTGGTGGCTGGTGCCGGTGTCGCCGGCGGCGCTGGAGGAATACGGCGAAGACTTCGGCCAGCACCCGGTGGGCACCGGCCCGTTCATGTTCAGCGAACGGGTGGACCAGGATCACATCACGCTGGTGCGCAATCCCGACTACAACTGGGGGCCCGACTTCTTCAATCACACCGGCCCCGCATACCTGGACAGCATCACCTTCAAGTTCGTGCCCGAGGAAGCCAGCCGCGTGGGCGTGCTGGAGTCGGGCGAGGTGCTGGTGGCGCAGGATGTGGCGCCGGCCGATATCGACCGCCTGTCGGGCCGGGAGGATCTCCAGCTCCACCGGATCGCGCTGCCGGGCCAGCCGACGCTGCTGTTCATCAACACCGAGTGCGGCCCGACGGCTGACCTGGCCGTCCGGCAGGCGCTGCAGTGGGGCACGCCCAAGCAGCAGTTAATTGATGCCATGTGGGGCGGCATGTTCGATGTGGCCTTCGGGCCGCTGACGCCCGAAGTGCTGGGCTACGATCCGGCCGTGGAGTCAATGTACGGCTACGATCCTGACCAGGCGATGCAGATCCTGGAGGAGGCTGGCTGGGTGGACTCCGATGGGGACGGCGTGCGCGAAAAGGATGGGCAACTGCTCAACCTGGCCTTCAACACGATGGGCTTCAACCGCTACCCCGAAGTGCTACAATTCCCGGTGGCGGCCTGGGCCGAACTGGGGATCGGCGCCAACCTGACGGTGATGGACTTTGGGCAGTTCTTCGGCGCCTCGCAGGCGTGCGAGGCGAGCCTGATGCCGTACTTCACGCCGGCCAGTGATCCGTTCTTTGTCACCAGCAACTTCTTCCTGTCGTCGAATGTGGATGGCGGCTTTGCCTTCTCGCGGCTGCGCAGCGACGAGCTGGATGGGCTGCTGAATACCGGCGCTACCGCCACCGACACCGCGACCCGCGCAGAAGCCTACGCGGCGGCCTCGGTGCTGATCATGGAAGAAGCGGCCATCCTGCCGCTGTATCAGTCCTACAATCTGACCATGGCGGCCGCCAGCGTCAAGGACCTGAGCTTCAGCGCGCAGGGCTGGTATCCGCTGCTGTACGACACGTACGTAGAGCCGTAGTGTTCGCCGTCCCAGATCGCGCCGGAGGTTCGCCTTCGGCCGATCTGGCTGGACCCTGGGCCTGCCCGCCAAGGCACCCGAGCTGCCGGGCCGGGCAGGCCCAGGGACAACACGCGTGCGCAGCCGCGCCGGCTGAGGGTTCGTAGGCCAGGTCACGCGGCTGTGATCAATAGAATAGAGTTAGTCCGCGGTCCGAATGCTGAAACTACTGCGCCAGCGTCTGCTTGATTTCATCCCCATGCTGCTGATCACCAGCATGGTTGTGTTTGCGCTGCTGCATCTACTGCCGGGCGATCCTGTCACCAGCATGATGTCCGGTTCCGGCGCGTCCGCGGAGGTCATTGCGACCGTGCGCCATCAACTTGGGCTGGACCAACCGGCCTACGTCCAATACTGGCGCTTCCTGTCGGGGGCGCTGCGCGGCGATCTGGGCCGCTCGCTCACCGCGCGCCGCGAGGTGGTGGACATGGTCGCCGAGTTGGCGCCGCGCACCATCGAGTTGGCGTTGGCGGCGGTGATCTTGGCCGTCGTGGCGGGTGTGCCGCTGGGCATTGTGGCGGCTGTCAAGCGCAACACGTGGATCGACCGGCTGGCCATGCTGGTGGCGATGGCGGGCGTGTCGATGCCCCAGTTCTGGCTGGCGCTGCTGGCGCTGTTTCTGTTCAGCTTCCGGCTGGGGTGGGTGCCGGCCACCGGGGTGGGCGGATTGAACCGGGTCATCCTGCCCGCGGCCGTGTTGGGTTTTGGGTCGGCGGCGGCGATTTCGCGGATGGTGCGGGCGTCCATGCTGGAGGTGCTAGGACAGGACTACGTGACCGCGGCCCGCGGGCGGGGGGTGTCGTTCTACAAAGTGGTCACGCACCACGCTTTCCGCAATGCCCTGATCCCGGTCGTCACCGTCATCGGGCTGCAGATCGGCTGGCTGGTGGGCGGCGCGGTCATCGTCGAGACGGTCTTCGCCCGGCCAGGGGTGGGCCGGCTGCTGGTTCAGGCCATCACTTCAAAGGATTTTCCGGTGGTCCAGGCGGTGATCCTGTACATCACCCTGGGGTACCTGTTGGTGAACCTCTTCATGGACATCTTGTATGGCATTCTGGACCCGCGCATTCGCCAGTAGGCGGCCACGGCCCCGGCGGGGAGGAACATGGCTGCCATAGAAGGCGAGGCCCGGCCGGTGCGCGAACTGCTGAGCGGCCGCGCGCTGCCGCACGCGAACTGGTGGCAGAGTCCGTCTGGACGCGCCACGCGCCGGCTGCTGCGCAACCCGGCGGCCCTGATATCGCTGGCGGTGCTGGTAGGCGTGGTGGTGGTGGCTGCGCTGGCGGAGCAATTGGCGCCGTATCCGCCGCTGAAGATGTCGATCCTGGAGGCCATGCAGCCGCCGTCGGCCGCGCACTGGTTTGGGACCGACCAGTTTGGGCGCGACATACTCAGCCGGGTAATTCACGGCGCACGCCTATCGGTGCCGCTCGGGTTCATTCCGGTCGTAATTGGCTCGGCATTGGGTACATTCTGGGGGCTGATCGCGGGCTATCTGAACGGCTGGCCGCGCCGTTTGATCATGCGCGGCGTGGATGTGCTGCTGGGCTTTCCGCTGTTTCTGCTGGCCTTGTTCATCGTGGCCATGCTGGGGCCCAGCCTGGTGAATGCCATGCTGGCGCTGGGCCTGGCCGGCATGCCCGCCTACGCGCGGGTGGTGTATAGCAGCGTGCTGTCGGTCCGCGAGCGCGACTACATCCTGGCGGCGCGGGCGCTGGGAACGAGCGAGTTTGCCATCCTGATCCGGCATGTGCTGCCCAACGTGGTGGCGCCGGTGGTGGTGGTGGCGACGCTGGGCATGGCCTATGCGATCCTGACCGGCGCTTCGTTGAGCTTTCTGGGGCTGGGCGCGCAGCCGCCCACGCCGGAGTGGGGGGCGATGGTGTTTGAGGGGCGCGACTACCTGCGGGTGCAGTGGTGGATATCCACCCTGCCGGGCTTAATGATTGCTTTGGCGGTGCTGGCGGTGAACATCCTGGGCGATGGGCTGCGGGATGCGCTGGACCCGCGGTTGATGGGTTAGGGCGATGGGCCGGCGCCCAAGGCGGCGGCCGGCCACAGGCGACTATTGAGGCAGGTTGGAGGACATGGATGACGGGCCTAAGTAACACGGAGCTGTTGAAGCTCTATCGCGACATGGTGCTGGTGCGCGAGTTCGAGCAGCAATTGGAACGCGAACAGAAGCGCGGGCGGGTGCCGGGCCTGCTGCACACGGGCGTTGGGCAGGAAGCGGCGCTGGCCGCCATTGCGCACGTGCTGGAGAAGACCGACTGCTTCTTCCCCGACCACCGCTGCCACGGGCTGTGCCTGCTGGCCGGGTCGCCGGGCGACCGCCTGATGGCGGAGATCCTGGGCAAGGCCACGGGTGTGTGCGGCGGGCGCGGGGGCAGCATGCACCTGGCGGACGCGGCCGTGGGCAACTTCGGCGGCAACGTGGTGGAGGGGTCGATGATGGCCACCGCGCTGGGGCCGGCGCTCGCCTGGAAGATGCGCGGCGAGCGCCATGTTTCTGCAGTGGTGATTGGCGATGGCACCGTGGGCCGCGGCGAGTTTAACGAGAGCCTCAACCTGGCCAGCGTCTGGAAGCTGCCGGTGCTGTATTGCTGCATCAACAACCAGTATGCCATCTCGACCCACGTCACCGAGGCGCACCCCACCGCCAACATGAGCGAGATGGCGGCCGGATATCAACTGGCAACGGCCATGGTCGACGGCAACGACATCGTGGCCGCGACAGAGGCGGCCCAGGTGGCGGCCGACTATGTGCGCGGCGGAGGCGGGCCGTATTTCCTAGAGTTCCACACCTGGCGCTGGCAGGGCATCTTCTCGGGTGAAATGCGCTCGCCCGAGGAGGTTGCGCTGTGGAAAGAGGCGCGCGAGCCGCTGCGGCGCGCCCGGCAGCGCCTGACGGCGCAGGGCGCCGCGGCGGAGGCCGAGATCGAGGCGCTGCATGCGGAGGTGAAGGCGCTGGTGGCCGAGTGGACGGCGTATGCCCAGGCCAGCCCGGCGCCGGAGGCCGCCACCGCACTCGACTTTGTGTATGCGGACCCGGAGGTGATGGCGCCATGAGACGCCGAACGATGACCCAGGCCTTGAATGAGGCCCTGCACCAGGTGATGGAAGCCCACCCGGAAGTGTTCTGCCTTGGCGAGGACATCGGCAAGATGGGGGGCGACTTCGGGGTGACGCGCGGCCTGTGGGAGAAGTTTGGGGGCGAGCGGGTGCGCGATACGCCGCTGTCCGAGGCGGCCATCATCGGCGCGGCGGTGGGCGCGGGCATGGTCGGCATGCGGCCGGTGGCCGAAATCATGATTGCCGATCACATCACCACCTGCTACGACCAGATCGTGAATAACGCGGCCAAGATGCACTACATGTTTAACGGCCAATTCAAGGCGCCGATTACGATTCGGACCGCCACGGGCGGCGGCTTTGGCGGCGGACCGCACCATTCGCAGAGCATCGAGGGCTGGTTCATGAACGTGCCGGGGCTTGTGATCGTTGCCCCCTCCAACCCGGCCGATGCCAAAGGACTGCTGGCCGCCAGCATCCTGAGCGACAACCCGGTGCTGTTCCTGGAGCACAAGGGCCTGTATGCCGCCAAGGGGGATGTGCCGGAGGAACTGTACACGGTGCCGCTGGGCCGCGCTTATGTGGCGCGCGCCGGGCGGGATGTGACCGTGGTGGCCAGCCTGAAGATGGTGGCGGAGGCGTTGGCCGCGGCGGAGGCGCTGGCGGCGGACGGTATTGAGGTCGAAGTGGTCGACCTGCGCACGCTGCGCCCGTGGGACCAGACCACGGTGCTGGCCTCGGCGGCCAGAACCCGGCGGGCCGTGGTGGCCATGGAAGCGCCGCGGCTGGGCGGCCCGGCGGCCGAGATCAGCGCCACCCTGGCGGAAGAGTTGTTCGATACGCTGTTGGCGCCAGTGCAGCGGCTGGGCGCGCTGGATGCGCCCATCCCGATGGCGCCGGTGTTGGAACAGGCGCTGCTGCCCAGCCAGAACGATATCGTGACGGCGGTGCGCAAGGTGATGGCGCGCACGCCCCGCCCGGAGGCGGCCCATGCCTGAAGCAGTCTATCTGCCCAAGTGGGGGCTGACGATGACCGAGGGCACCGTGGTCACCTGGCTAAAGGCCATTGGCGACCGGGTGACCGAGGGCGAAGACCTGGTGGAAGTGGAGACGGAGAAGGTGCTAAACGTGCTGCCGGCGCCGATCACTGGCGTGTTGGCCGAGATCCGCGTTGCGGCCGGCGAGACCGTGGACGTGGGCGCCGAGCTGGCCTTGATCGTTCCGGCTGAATGAGCATGACCGCGGCGGACCGAGGCCTGACCCTGGCGCGGCGCGAGCCGCTGAACCGGCTGCGGCGGGTGATGGCGCAGACGATGAAGCAGTCGGTGGACACCGCGGCGCTAAGCCAACTCGCCCGCGAAGTGGATGTGACGGCGGCCAGTGCCTGGCGCGCGGCCGCGCTGGCGGGAGGGGCGGCCCGGTTCTCGCTCAATGATGTGTTGATGAGCGCGGTGGCGCGCACGCTGCCCGCGCACCCCTGGCTGAGCGCCGAACTGGACGGCCAGCACGTCAATTTCTACCAGGACGTGAACCTGGGCATGGCCATCGCGGTGGATGACGGCCTGATCGTCGGCGTGATCCGCAACGCGGACCGCCTGAGTTTGACGGAGATGGCGGCAGCGACCCAGGGGCTGGCGGCCAAGGCGCGCAGTGGGCGCATCACCCTCAACGAGGTGAGCGGTGGCACCTTCACGGTGAGCAATCTGGGCATGCTGGGGATCGACAGCGGTTTCGCGCTGCCGCGGCCGCCCGAGGCCGCCATCCTGTTGATTGGCCGCGCGCGGCCTCGACTGGCGCTCAACGCCGGCGCGGTGGAAAGCCGGCTGGCCGCGACTTTCAGCGTGACCTATGACCATCGGCTGATCGACGGCCGGCTGGTAGCCGAGTTCTTGGGCGCGCTGCAAGCAGGATTGGAGGCGCCCGAGGCGCAGTGGGGGGCTGAGTGAAGGTACACCGATGAAGACACGCATGGCGTTGTACATGCAGGACAAGCACGACATTCGCTACGAATTGGAGATGGCGCAGTACGCCGAGGACCGGGGCTTCAGCGAGATCTGGCAGGCGGATACGCGCCTGGCCCGCGACTGTGTGGTGTTGATGGCGGCCTTTTTGACGCACACCAAGCGGCTGCGGCTGGGCTCGGGCGTGCTGCCGATCTGGACGCGCAACGCGGCGGTGATCGCCGCCACCTGGTCCACGATGTGGGAGCTGGGCGGGCTGGTGGACGGGCGCGGACGGGTAATGCTGGGGCTGGGGGCGTGGTGGGAGCCGATCTCAACGCGCGTGGGCGAGCAGCGGCGCAAGCCGCTCAAGGCCATGCGCGAGTACGTCGAGGCTTGCCGCCAACTGTTCACGATGGAAGAAGTGACTTATCAGGGTGAGTTCGTGCAGCTCGACCGGGTCCGGCTGGACGTGGTTTATGGGCAGCCCGGCCCGCGCGACATCCCCATTTACATTGGCGCCACGGGCGACAAGATGCTGGAGCTGACGGGGGAAATCTGCGACGGAGTGGTGCTGAACTACATCGTCTCGGTGGACTACATCCGCCAGGCGGTGGAATTGGTGCGGCGCGGCGCCGAACGGGGCGGCAAGACGCTGGCCCAGGTGGACCGGCCGGAGCTGCTGGTGTGCTCGCTGTCGGATGAGAACCCCGCCGCCGCGGTGGACGAAGGCCGGCGGCTGGTCGCCAATTACCTGGCCATGGAACCGCATATTATGAAAGCCAGCGGCGTGGACCAGAACCTGATTGACGCTGTGCAGCGTGTGCTGGGCTATCCGCCTACCCGCGCCGGCTACGATGCCGCTATGAAGCTGATTCCTGACGAGGTTGTGCATCACCTCATGGCGGCCGGCACCACGCGCCAGTGCCAGGAGAAAGTCCAAGCCTACATCGACGCCGGGGTGACGTGCCCCATCCTCTATCCGCTCATGGACGATATCCGGCCGGTCGTGGACGCTTTCGCGGGATGGTGAACCTATGTTGCCAAAGCTAAAGCAGTATCACCGCCCTGAGACGCCCGAGGCCGCGCTGGCGCTCCTGCGCGAGGCCGGGGCTGTGGCGCTGGCAGGAGGAACGGCGGTTCTTGCCGCGCCCGATGAGCGGGTGGAGCAAGTGGTGGATTTGCAGGCGCTGACCTGGCGCGAGATAGCCGTGGACGACGGCTGGCTGCGGCTGGGCAGTCTGGTGACCCTGGCCGAAATCGAATCGTCGGCGACGGTGGCTGGCCCGGCAGGAGATTTGCTCCGGCAGGCTGCCCATCGCGCTGGGCCAAACACCTTTCGCAATGCCGCCACGGTGGGCGGGCTGATTGCCAGCCGGCCGGCGATCTCCGATCTGCTCGCGGCGCTGCTGGTCCTGGGCGCCAAGTTAGAACTGGCGGGTGCGGAAACCTCGACCTGCCCGCTCGAGTCTTACTTGTCCAACCCACCGCAGGGGTTGATCGCCACCGTGCGCGTGCCCTGGCCGCTGGCCGGCGCTGGCGCGCTGAAGGCCATTGGCCGCACTCCGGCCGACGCGCCCATCGTGCATGTGGCGGCCTGGACTGGGCCGGCGGGCCTGCGGCTGGCAGCCGGTGGGGTGGGTTCGCAGGTGGCGCGCCTGGCCGAGGCTGAGGCCGTGCTGGCCGCGGACCCAGCCGCGAGCGAGGCCGCGGCGGAGGCGGCCATGGCGGCCGTGGAGCCGCCGGGAGATTTTCGGGGGACGGCCGAGTATCGGCGGGCGATGCTCGGGGTCTTGCTGCGCCGGGCCCTGGCGGCCTGCCGCCGGCCGGAGGCCTAACGGCATGGACATTTCTTTGACACTCAACGGCGAGCACGTTACCTGGGTGGTGGGCCCGCGGGACCGGCTGCTGGACGTGCTGCGGCGCGAGGGCCTCTTCAGCGTGAAGCATGGCTGCGAGACCGGCGAGTGCGGCGCCTGTGCGGTGCTGCTCGACGGCAAGCCAGTGGTCACCTGCACGCTGCTGGCGGCCCAGGCCGATGGGCACCGGCTGGAAACCGTGGAGAGCCTGTCGCGGCCCGGCCAACCCCTGCACGTGATCCAGCAGGCGTTTGTGGACACGGGCGCCATTCAGTGCGGGTACTGCACGCCCGCGATGGTCATGGCTGCGCTGGCGCTGCTGCGGCGAAGCCCGGACCCCAGCGAAGCCGAGGTCCGCGACACGCTGTCCGGGGTACTATGCCGCTGCACGGGCTTCGTAAAGCCCGTATTGGCGGTCTTGCGCGCGGCGGCGGCCTTGCGCGGCGAGACGCTGCCGGCCGTGGACTTCGGCCAGG
Source organism: uncultured Anaerolineales bacterium (assembly GCA_964497615.1). Taxonomy (GTDB): domain Bacteria; phylum Chloroflexota; class Anaerolineae; order Anaerolineales; family UBA6663; genus CAZCEC01. Next base: position 239,590 of record CAZCEC010000001.1, read on the forward strand.
GGCACCCGCCGCCGGCTGGCCTGTTCGATGGGCGACCGCCGGCCGATGCGCCCAGTGAAGCCGATGCGCCGGCCTTGGCGCCGAGCGATGGGGCCAATACGCTGCTGGCGCGCGTGATCCCAGATGTGCTCATCCAGGCCGAAGGGCGCAAGACGGTGGGGCAGAGCGAGCCCAAGAAAGACGCGCTGAAGCTGGTGAAGGGCACGCCCAGCTTCACGGCCGACATGGAACAGCGCGGCCTGCTGCATGGCAAGCTGCTCACCAGCCCGCACGCGCATGCGCGCATCAAGCGCATCGACACACGCGCGGCCGAGGCGCTGCCCGGCGTGCACGCGGTGATCACCCACCTCAACGTGCCGCGCGTCTTCTATGCCTCGGGCGGCCAATCCTATCCCAACCCCAAACCCTGGGACCAGGTGAGCTTCGATTCCAAGGTGCGCTATGTGGGCGACCGCGTGGCGGCAGTGGCGGCCGAGACGGTCGAAATCGCGGAGCAGGCGCTCCGGCTGATCGAGGTGGAGTATGAAGTGCTGCCGGCGGTGTTTGACCCCGAGGCGGCGCTCCAGCCGGGGGCGCCCATGGTTCACGACGAGCCGGACGCCATCGGGATCCCGGACGCGCAGCGCAACCTGGTGGCGCATATCGATGCGCTGGTGGGCGACATGGCCGAGGGGTTCGCAGCCGCCGACCGCATCTTCGAGCGCGAGTACCGCGTACACCAGGTGCAGCAGACGCCCATCGAGCCCCACGTGGTGACCACCTGGTGGGACGCCGATGAGCGGTTGAATGTGTTGACTGCCACGCAGGTGCCGTTCCACGTGCGGCGCATGCTGGCGCCGCTGATTGGGCTGCCGGGCAAGCGCATCCGCGTGATCAAGCCGCGCATTGGCGGCGGCTTTGGCGTCAAGCAGGACATGCTGATCGAGGACGTGGCTGCGCACTTGACGCTAGCCACCGGCCGGCCGGTGCGGCTGGAATACACCCGCGCCGAGGAATTCCGCTCCAGCCGCAGCCGCCACCCGCAAGTGATTCGGTTCAAGGCAGGCGTGAAGCACGACGGGACGCTGACCGCGCTGGACATGCGCGTGATCGGCAATACCGGGGCGTATGGCACGCATGGCTGGACGGTGCAAACTTGCACGGGGCTGCGCGGGCTGAGCACATACAACTGCCCCAGCCGCCGCTTCGACTGCGACGTGGTGTATACCAATCTACCCACGCCAGGTGCCTATCGCGGCTACGGCGCACCACAGGCGCACTTCGCGACCGAGAGTCTGATGGACGAAATCGCCGAGGCGCTGGGGATGGACAACCTGGAGCTGCGCCGCCGCAACTGGGTGAAGGTGGGCGACCCGCTGCCGATGGGCGGGCAGTTGGGCGAGGGCGCTGGCAGCATCCCGACCGTGATGTCGTCGGGCCTGGACCAATGCGTGGAGCAGGGCATGGCCGCTATCGGCTGGCACCGCCGGTTCGACCCCGCCTGGCGCGCAGTGCCGGGCCAGCCGCACAAGCGCCGTGGGCTGGGCGTGGCCATCTGCATGCACGGCACGGCCATTCCGGGGCTGGACATGGGCGCGGCCAGCGTCAAGCTGAACGACGATGGCAGTTTCAACCTGCTGGTGGGTGCCACCGACCTGGGCACCGGCTCCGACACCGTGCTGTCGCAGATTGCGGCGGAGGTGCTGGGCGTGCCGCTGGAAGATATTGTGATCTACTCGTCGGATACCGACCTGACGCCCTTCGACACCGGGGCCTATGCCTCCAGCACCACCTACATCTCGGGCACGGCGGTGAAGAAGGCGTGCGAGGCGGTGCGCGGCCAGATCTTCAGCGTGGCGGCGGCGCTGTTCAAGCGCGACGACACTGACGGCCTGCGTTTGAGCGGGCGGCAGGTCTGGGCGCCGGACGGCCAATCGGTGAGCCTGGAGCAGGTGGGACTGCACGCCACGCACGTCAACAACCAGCATCAGATCATGGCCTCGGCCTCGTACGTGTCGCACGAGTGCCCGCCGCCGTTCGCGGCTCAGTTCATCGAAGTGGAAGTGGACACAGAAACGGGCGTGGTCGAAGTCAAGAAAATCGTCATGGCCGTCGACTGTGGGGTGGCCGTCAACCCGGCCACGGCCAGCGGCCAGGTGGAAGGCGGCATGCTACAGGCGCTGGGCTATGGCTTGTGCGAGGAAATGGCCTACGACGACGAGGGCCGGCTGCTGACCACTCGCTTTGGTGATTACCGCATCTTTGCCGCCGATGAAATGCCGGAAGTGCAGGTCATCCTGGTGGAAACCGACGAGCCCAGCGGTCCGTTCGGTGCCAAGGCCGTGGCCGAGATCCCGCTGGATGGGGCCGCAGCAGCGCTGGCGAATGCCGTGCACGACGCCACCGGGGTGCGCATCCGCCAGATCCCGCTGACGCCTGAACGAGTATGGCGCGCCCTGCGCGCGGCGGAGGCCCAGGCCAGCCCGACCGAGGCCACATGACTGACTTACTGAACATTCCGCACTTCATCAACAACGCCTTTGTTGACGCTGTGGAGGGCGCCACATTTGAGAGCCTGAACCCGGCCGACAACCAGCCGGTGGCGCGCGTCGCCAGCGGCAGCGCGGCCGACGTGGCGGCCGCGGTGAAGGCGGCGCGGATAGCCTTCGACAGCGGCCCGTGGCCGCGCCTGCCCGTGGCAGTGCGCGCCCGCCATCTGCGCCGCATTGGCGAGCTCATCGAGCGTCACGCTGCCGAACTGGTACGGCTGGAAATCCTGGACAGCGGTGTGCCGATCAGCCAGATCAAAGACGGCACCATCCCGCGCTCGGCCTACAACTTCTACTTCTTCGCCGACCTGGTGACCCAGTTGGCTGGCGAGGCCTACCCGGTGGATGGGCGGTTCCTAAACTACACCGTGCGCAAGCCGGTGGGCGTGGCCGGGCTCATCACCCCCTGGAACATACCCTTCATGCAGGAAACGTGGAAGGTGGCCCCGGCACTGGCGGGCGGCAACACCGTCATCCTCAAGCCGGCCGAGTGGGCGCCGCTGACGGCGCATAAACTGGCCGAGATCATCCAGGAAGCGGACTTGCCGCCGGGCGTCTTTAACGTGGTGCATGGCTTCGGCGAAACGGCCGGCGCGCCGCTGGTGGCGCACCCGGAAGTACAGCTCATCTCGTTTACGGGCGAGACGAGCACCGGCCAGGAAATCATCCGCAACGGCGCGCGCAGCCTGAAGCGCTTTTCGATGGAATTGGGCGGCAAATCGCCCAACATCGTCTTTGTCGACGCCGACCTCGAGCGCGCGCTGGACGCGGCGCTGTTCCAGGTGTATTCGCTCAACGGCGAACGCTGCACGGCCGGCTCGCGGCTGCTGGTGCAGGCCGAGATCTACGACGACTTCGTCAGCCGGCTGGAAGCGCGGGTGCGGGCTATCCGGGTTGGCGATCCGAACGATCCGGAAACCGAAGTGGGGCCGCTCATCCATCCCGACCACTGGCAACGCGTGGCCGATTACATGGACGTGGCGCGGGCGGAGGGCGCCACCCTGCGCACGGGCGGCGGGCGGCCGGCCGGGCTGCCCCGCGGTAACTACTTTGAGCCCACGCTGATCACCGGCGCGCGCAATGCGATGCGCATTGCGCAGGAAGAGATCTTTGGACCGGTGCTGGTTGCCATGCCGTTCCACGACGAAGCCGAAGCACTGCGGCTGGCGAATGACGTGCGCTATGGGCTGGCCGCGTATGTGTGGACGCGTGACCTGGCGCGGGGGCACCGGTTCGGCCAGTCGCTCGAGGCCGGCCTGGTGTGGATCAACTCGCAGAATGTGCGCGACCTGCGGACGCCCTTTGGCGGATCGAAACACAGCGGCATTGGGCGCGAAGGCGGCCATTACAGCTTCGACTTTTACACCGAACTCACCACCGTGCATGTCGCTCTTGGCGATCATCCCATCCCCCGGCTGGGTGTGCGCTGAGGCCAAACTTGTTCCAAGGAGGATCGCCGATGGGTGCCCGTAAAGGCCAAGACTACATCGATAAGCTGCGGCGCGAGCCGCGCCACATCTACCACCGGACGGAGAAGGTGACGGACGTCACGACCCACCCTGCCTTCCGGCATGCGGTGCGGAATATCGCCGCCCTATACGATCTGCAATGGGAGCGGCCGGACGAGATGCTGTTCGACTCGCCCAGCTCGGGCGAGAAGGTGGGGCGCTCGTTTCAGATGGCGCACACGCTTGATGAGCTGCAGGCGGTGTCGCGAATGATCAAGACCTGGGCCGACTACTCGTTTGGTATGCTGGGGCGCGCGCCCGATCATTTGGCCCGCAGCTTCACGGCTTATGCGGCGGGGGCGGACTTTCTGGGCGAGGTAGACGCGCGCTTCGCGGACAATGCGCGCGCTTATCACACCTACATCCGTGAAAATGACCTGTGCCTGACGCACACCCTCATCAACCCCCAGGCCAACCGCGCCGTGGGCGCCTCGCAGCAGGCTGACCCGTTCCTGGCCGCGCGCGTGAAGGATGAGACCGACGCCGGGCTGGTGATTCGCGGGGCGCGCATGCTGGCCACGCTGCCCATGGCCGATGAGATCCTGGTCTTCCCCTCCACGCTGCTGAAGGGCGGGCCAGACGATGCGCCGTACGCCTACGCGGTGGCGGTGCCCTGCGACGCGCCGGGGCTGAAGTTCCTGTGCCGCGAGACGATCGACTATGGGGGGAACGTCTACGACCACCCGTTTGGGGCGCGCTTTGATGAGATGGACGCAGTGGTCATCTTCGATGACGTGTTTGTGCCGTGGGAGCGGGTCTTTCTGTACCGGGATGTGGCGCACTGCAATAAGGCCTGGAGCGAGACCGGCGCGCTGGTGCATATGGCGCATCAGGTGGCGGTGAAGAATATCGCCAAGACCGAATACCTGCTCGGGCTGGCCTCGCTGCTGGTGGATGCGATCGGCATCGAGGTCTTTCAGCACGTCCAGGAGAAGGTGACCGAGATCTGGGTCAATCTGGAGGTGATCAAGGCGCTCGTGCGGACAGCGGAGGTGGATGCGCAGGTGGACCGGTGGGGCGTGATGCGCCCGGCCTGGGCCCCGCTGGACGCGGCGCGCAACCTGTATCCGCGGCTCTACCCCCGCATGATCGAGATCATCCAGCAATTGGGCGCCAGCGGGCTGATTGCCATGCCCGCCCACGCTGAGTTGGACGGGCCGCTGGCCGCCGAGGTGCGGCGCTACTATGGCGCCGCGCGGGTGGCGGCCCACGAACGCATCCCCCTGTTCCGGCTGGCGTGGGATACGGCGCTCTCGGCGTTTGGTACGCGCCAACTGATGTACGAGCGCTTCTTCTTCGGCGACCCGGTGCGCATGGCCGGGGCCGTGTTCAACAGCCACGACCGCACCCCCTACATGGACCGCGTGCGCGCCTTCCTGGCCCGGGCCGAGAGCGAGGCGCAGCAGGAGGCGGCCGAGGTGGCCGCCGCGGGCGGCTAATCGGCAGGATATAACTTGGAGACCAAAATGAGCTACAGCATTACCCGTTCGGCGCATGTCGAGCTGCGCGTCACCGACCTGGACCGCGCGCACGAGTTCTACGTCAAGACCCTGGGTTTCATTGAAATCCACCGCGAGAGCGACCGGCTGTACCTGGGCGGCCTGCAGGAGCGCGACCTGTACAGCCTGGTCCTGCGCCGGGCTGAGAGCGGCGGCGTGGGGCACATGGCCATGCGGCTGTCGGATCCGGACGATTTGCCGCGCCTGGCCGACCTGTACGAGTCCAATGGCTTGCCGATCCGCTGGCTGGAGCCGGATGAAGATTATGCCCAAGGGCGGGCGCTCCGCATCCAGGACCCCAACGGCCTGCCGGTGGAGTTCTTTCACCACATTGAGCAGCGCCCGTGGAAGCTGCAGCAGTTCGATGAATACCGCGGCGCCCATATCATGAACCTGGACCACCTGAACTCGCAGGTGCCCGAAGTGCAGAAGAGCTATGATTGGTGGATGGGCAAGATGGGGTTTTACTGCTCGGAGTATACCGTGACGGACGATCCGCCCGAGCGCCTGTGGGCCGCCTGGCTGCACCGCAAGCAGAACATCCACGACCTGTCGCTGATGACGGGCATTGGCCCGCGGCTGCACCATGTGGGCTACTGGGTGGCCGACACCAACAGTGTGCTGCGCGCCTGCGACATCCTGGCGGCGGTGGGCATGCGCGACGCTATTGAGCGCGGCCCCGGCCGCCACGGCCTGAGCAACGCCTTCTTTGTCTATCTGCGCGACCCGGACGGCAACCGGGTGGAGCTGTACACCGGCGACTACATGATCCCCGACCCGGACTTCAAGCCCATTCGCTGGTCGATCAACGACCCGCGCCGCCAGACGTTCTGGGGCCATGTGGCCCCGCGCTCGTGGTTCGACGAGGCCATGCGGCTGGAGGCGCCGCTGACGGGCCAGCTCATCGAGACCCGCCAGCCCGAATTGCAGGACCGGCCCGAGTTTGTGATCTGACGGACGGGATGAACGCGGACGAGAACGCCCGGCGGCTGGGGCTCGACTTTTCGGTCCCGCTGGAACCACGGCCCTGGCAGCCCTGCCGGCGGGTGGGCGGTCTGCTGTTCACCGCTGGCTACACCAGCCGCATCCTGGGCAAGCTGGGCGCGGACCTAAGCGTGGCACAAGGGTATCAGGCCGCGCGGGAGGCGATGGCGCGGGTGCTGCAGGCCGCGCACGGCGAGGCCGGCTCGCTGGACCGCCTGCGGCCGGTCAAGCTGCTGGGGTTCATCAACGCCGCGCCGGACTTTGTCGAGACGCCCGCTGTCCTGCACGGCGCCACCGAGCTGCTGCACGCGGTGTTCGGCGTGGATGACGGCGGGCATGCCCGGTCCGCCATCGGGGTCGCTACGCTGCCGCGCGGCGCGGCCGTGGAGATCGAGGCCGTCTTTGAGTTGATCGAGGTCTGATATGCCCTTTTCAATCGCTGCGCTGCGCGGGTCGCTGGTGCCCGTCGTCACCCCTTTCCGCGATGGCCGTCTCGACGAGGCCGGGCTGGCCCGGCTGATCGATTGGCAGATCGAGAGCGGCTCGCACGGCATCTCGGTGACCGGCACCACGGGGGAGCCCAGCGCCCTCACCCGCGCCGAGCGCGAGCGCGTGATCGAAGTCGCGGTGGAGACGGTGGCCGGGCGCGTGCCCTTCCTGGCCGGCACCGGCTCGAACAACCACGACGAAACGCTCCACCTGACGCGCTTTGCCGAGCAGGCGGGGGCCGATGCGGCGCTGGTCGTGACGCCCTACTACAACCGGCCCAGCCAGGAAGGGCTGTACCAGCACTTTGCGGCGGTGGCCGGGGCGGTGGGGCTGCCCGTCGTCCTGTACAACATCCCCGGCCGCACCGCCGTCAACCTGGAGATCGACACCGTGGCGCGTCTGCGGGCGGCCCGGCCGAATATCGTCGGCTGCAAGGAATCCAACAAAGACTTCGAGTTCATCAACCGCCTGCTCCACAAATTGGGGCGGGACTTCTTGGTGTATTCCGGCATCGAACTGCTCTGCTTTCCAATCCTGGCCATCGGCGGGGCCGGCTACGTCAGCGCCACCGGCAACCTCCTGCCGCGCGAAGTGGCCCGGCTGTACGACCTGGTGCAGGCCGGCGAGTGGCAGGCCGCGCAGGACCTGCACTATCATCTCATGCCCTTGAATGACGCCATCTTCCTTGAAATCAATCCCGTGCCGGTGAAGACGGCCTTGGGCTGGATGGGCAAGATCAGCCCCGAGGTGCGGCTGCCCCTGGTCTCGCTGTCGGCCGCCAACCAGGCCCGGCTGCGGGCAGTGCTGGCCGAGTATGGCCTGGTGGAGGCGGCATGAAACTGGCGCGTTTCGAGGTGCAGGGGCAAGTGCTTAGCGGGCATCTGCGGGCCGATGGGCGCCTGGAGGCAGCCACGGGCGAGACCTACGCGCAGGAAGCGGTGCGCTGGCTGCCGCCCGTCACCGGCGCCAAGGCTATCGGCCTGGCATTGAACTACCGCGAGCACGCCGCCGAGCTGCAGATGGAGACGCCGCCCGAACCGGCGCTGTTCTTCAAGCCGCCCAGTTCGCTGGTCGGGCATGGCGCGCCGGTGGTGGCCCCGGCCGGCATCGAATACATGCACTACGAGGTCGAGCTGGTGGTGGTGATCGGCCAGCGCTGCCGCCGCGTGAGGCCGGAGCAGGCCGAGCGCGTGATCGCCGGGTACACGATTGGCAACGACATCACCGTGCGCGACTTTGTCCACAACTTCTACCGGCCGCCGGTGCGGGCCAAGGGCTATGACACCTTTGGCCCCCTCGGGCCGTACCTGGTCTCGGCCGACGAAGTCGCCGACCCAACCAATCTGAATCTGCGCACGTTTGTCAACGGCGAGCTGCGCCAGCAGGGCAATACCCGCGACCTGCTGCGCCCGGTGCCGGAGCTGATCGCCTACATCACGCACTTCATGACACTGGAGCCCGGCGACACGATCTGGACGGGCACGCCTTCCGGGTTGTCGCACGTCTATCCCGGCGATGTAATGCGGCTGGAGATCGACGGGCTGGGTGTGCTGGAGAACCCCATCGTCGCGGAGGCCGAGAGCGAATGACGCCCGGCAGCGGCCCGGCCCTGAGCCCAAAGCTGTTCCGGCAGGTGGCGGGGCACTTCGCCACAGGCGTCACGGTGCTGGCCACCCAGGCGGCGGCGGAGGTGCATGGCATGACGGCCAATGCCTTCATGTCACTGTCGCTCGACCCGATGCTGATTGTGGTGGGCCTCGGCCGACTGACCCGGCTGGCCGAGCACCTGCAATCCGCGGGCGGCTTCACCGTTAACGTGCTGCGGGCTGACCAGGAGGCGCTGTCGAATTACTTCGCCGCGCGTTGGGAAGGACCGGCGCCGAGCTTCCGGTTTGTGCCGTGGGAGCACTATGCCCGGCTGGAGGGCTGCGCCGCCAGCCTGGGCTGTGCGCTGGAGCAGATGGTGCCGGGCGGCGACCATTGGCTGGTGGTGGGGCGCGTCACTGCCCTGCATCTGGGTGTTGAACCGCGCCGCCCGCTGGTGTTTCATGCCGGCGCTTATGGCCGCCTGGAACAGGGTGTGCAAACGCCGGCCCCGGAACTCGACGAAGACACGCCGCCGGTGCTGGCGTATTACGATGAATGGCGCGCCGATTGAGCGCCGTTTGAAGGCCGTGGTGCTGGGCGGGGTGGGGGCGATTGGGGCCTTTGCCACGCCGCTGCTTGCCGCGAGCGGGGTCTTCGGCGAGGTTGTGGTGGCCGACATTGACACGGCCAAGGCGCAGGTGAAGGCGCGGGCGTGGAATCTGCCGCCGCTCTCGGTCGCGGCGCTGGATGCGGACGATGAAGACGCGCTGAGCGGCCTGATGGCAGGCGCAGCGGTGGTCGTCAACGCGCTGCCCAAGCGCTTTGTGCTGCCGGTGGCCCGCGCCGCCATCGCGGCGCGAGCGCCGACCATCGACCTGAGCAGCCTGAGCGCCGAGCTCCGGGCCCTGGATGGGCCGGCCCGGGAAGTGGGGGCGGTCTATGTGTCGGGATGCGGGTCGAGCTCCGGGCTGACCAACCTGCTGGCCAAGCACGGCGCGCGCGGGTTGGAGGTGGTCGAGTCGGTCGACATCGATTTTGCCTCCTTCCGGGCGATCGCGCTGTCGCCGGCCTCCATTCGCGGCGTGTTCTGGGAGTTTGGCCCGGACACGCCCCGCGGCTACTACGCCGACGGGGCGTTCCAGCCGGCGGCGCTGTTCGCTGGCGAACGGCGGGTGGCGTTTGCGCCGCCGATTGGGCCGCAGACCGTGTACTACGTGCCGCACAGCGAAGTGGAGAGCCTGCCGCGCAACCTGGGCGCCCAGGCGGTGGCGGTGCGAGGGACCTTCACGCCCAAGGCGATGCGGCTGATGCAGGCGCTGGCGGACTACGGCTTTTTTTCACCCGGCCCGGTGGAGGTCGCAGGGCAGCCCATTGAGCGGCGCGAACTGATGGCCGCGTACCTGGCGCAGGCGCCGGAAGCGCGCGAGGAACCGGTGTGGGGCTACGGCCTGCACGTCGAAGTGGTTGGCCGGGCCGCGGGCCAGCGCGTCCAACGCCGATTGTGGACCGAGCAGCCGCCGGCCGGCACCCCCGGCTGGGCAGGGCCGGCGGCCTGGTCACGGTGCGTGGCGCTGCCCCTGGTGGCCGGGGCGCTGCTGCTGGCGCGCGGCGAGTACCAGGGCTGCGGCGTGGATGCGCCGGAAGCGTTTCTCCCGGCGGAGCCGTTTCTACGGCTGGTGACGGCACATGGCCTGGCCGTGCACGAGCAGAGCGAACGGCCGGCATCCTAGCGGAGCCGGTCGGGCCGCCCTGGACTGAACGGCTGAGGTTGGAGACAGCGCATGGACGACATCCACGACTTGCGATCCTTCATCGCCGCGCTGGAGGCTGCCGGGCACCTGGCGCGCATTCGCCGGCCGGTTAGCCTGGCGCATGAACTCGCCGACGTGGCGGCGGCGCTGGAGCGTTCGGGCGGGCCGGCGCCGTTGTTCACGGCGCTGGCGCAGCCGGACGAGCCAGTCTTCAACTGGCAGATTTTCTCGAGCGGTCTGGCCCACCAGGCGCGCGTGGCCCTGGCACTGGGCTGTGCGCCGGAGGCCGTGACCGCCGTCATGGGCCGGGCGCTCGACCAGGCGGCGGCCATTGCCCCGCGCCTCGTCGAGCGCGCGCACTGGCAGGCTCATGTTCTGACCGGCGACCAGATCGATATTCGGCGTCTGCCCATCCCGGTTCATGCCGCGCGCGATGGGGGCCCGTTCGTCACGGCCGGCGTCATCGTCAGCCAGGCGCCGGGCGGCGGGCGCGGCAACCTGTCCTACAACCGCATGCAGGTATTGGGTCCGCGCACCTTCGGCTGCAACATCAACGAGTGGCGCGACCTGCGGCGCTTCCTCACCCAGGCCGAGGCCCAGGGCCAGCCGCTGCCGTGCGCGGTTGTCATTGGGCTGGACCCGGCCATCATGATCGCCGCCGGCTGCAAGTACGACGGCGATGAGTTGGGCATCGCCGGCGCGATCCGCGGGCAGGGCGTGCCAGTGGCGCGCGCCGTGACCATACCCGTGTTGATCCCGGCCGAGGCTGAGATCGTGATCGAGGGGCATCTGCTGCCGGGCGCCCGCGCCGACGAAGGCCCGCTGGCCGAGTTCCACGGCTATTACGGCGAGTTGTGGAACAGCCCAGTCTTTGAAGTCTCGGCGATCTGTCATCGCGATCAGCCCATTTTTCAGACCACCATCCCCGGCTGGACCGAGCACATCTACATCGGCAACGTGCTGCCGCGCGAGCCGCTGCTGCTGCGCTTCGTGCGGCACGCCAGCCCGGATGTGCGCGCGCTGCACATCCCACCCTATGGCAACGGCTTCATGGCGATCGTGCAGATTGACAAGCGCAACCCGGGCGCGCCGCGCAACGTTGCCCTGGCGGCCTTCACGGCGCACGTGAACATCCGCGTCTGTCTGGTGGTCGACCCGGATGTGGACATCTATGACCCGGCGGATGTGCTCTGGGCGCTGACGAGCCGCGTGGACTGGGGGCGCGACGTCTTTATGGTGCCGGGGGCGCAAGGGCACGAAATGGACCCCGCCAACGACGCGCGCGGCATCGGCACCAAGCTGGGGATCGACGCGACCTTTGACAAGGGGCGGCGCGACTACGGCGAGCGCGTGCGCTATCACCCGGTTGATCTGTCGCGCTATCTCGGCCCCTAGCGATGCCGCACCTGCCGCGTTTTGCCGATACAGTGGTGGTGGGCGGCGGCACGGCTGGCCCGGTGGTGGCGGCGCGTCTCAGCGAGCAAGCCGGCCGGTCCGTGGCGCTGGTGGAGGCCGGCCCCGACTACGGCCCGGCGGACGGCGGCGCTTGGCCCCCGGAGCTGCTGGATCCCTATCAGATTCCTGCCAGTCATGACTGGGGCTACACCAGCGCGGCGCGGACCGGCAAGCCGGACCAGCCGCTCGAGCGGGCGCGCGTGCTGGGTGGGTGCTCCGCGCACAATGGCTGCGCCGCAGTGTGGGGCCACCGCACCGACTATGACGGCTGGCGTGATCTGGGCAACCCCGGCTGGTCGGCCGATGAGCTGCGGCCGGTGTTTGCGGAGGTAGGCCGGCAGCTCCGCGTGCGGCCGCTCACTCTTGATCAAGTTTCGCCCTGGCATCGAGCCTGCCTGTCGGGGGCGCAGGCAGCCGGCATGCCTGTGGTTGATGACTTCAATAATCTGGACGAAGCCGTGGGGGTGGGGCTGGCGCCAGTCAACATCCACGCCGGCCAGCGCTGGAACGCGGCCTTCGCCTACCTGGACGAGGCGCGCCGCCGGCCGAACCTCACCCTCGTTGACCGGACCGTGGCGGTGCGGCTGCGGCTGTCGGCCGGGCGCGTGACGGGGGTGGAAGTTGTGGGGCCGGACGGACCGGGCCTGATTGGGGCGAACCAGGTGGTGTTGTGCGCCGGCACCTACGGCACGCCCGCCATCCTGCTGCGCTCGGGTATTGGCCCCGCGGACGAACTGCGGGCGCTGGGCGTGGAGGCAGTCCACGACCTGCCGGGGGTCGGGCGCAACCTGCACGACCACCCGGCGGTGTATCTTCAGTTTCGCGCCACGGCTGCCGCGGCCGCCGCGTTGGACGACTTCCGCGCGCGCGGGGGCGAAGGGTTCGTTCTGCCGCTGATCGCCAAGCTGCGCAGCGCCGGCTGCACAGCGGCTTACGATCTGCACCTCTTCCCGATGTGTTGGCCGGCGGCGGACTCTGGGCAGGGCTGGGAGTTGGTGATGGCGGTGGCGAACCTGACGCCGCGCGCCCGGGGGAGCGTGCGTCTAGTGGCTCTGGACCCCCTGGCCGCGCCCCTGATCGACACGCGCTTTTTGGATGACCCGGAAGGCGCAGATGCGGCCGCGTTGTGGAGCGGTGTGGAGCAGGCGCGGTCGTGGGTGCGGCAGCCGGCGCTGGAGGCCTGGTGCGGGCCGGAGCTGCCCGACACCGCCGGGCTGACGAGCGCAGAGGCGCTGCGCGGCGCAAGCGCGCACTACTTCCACCCAGTGGGCACCTGCTGCATGGGGCCGGAACCGGCGGTGGGCGCGGTGGTGGATGCCCAGGGCCGCGTGCACGGTTGGCCGAACTTGTGGGTGGCTGATGCTTCAGTAATGCCGGTGGCGCCGCGGGCCAACACCAATCTGCCGACGTTGGTGGTGGCCGAGCGCGTGGCGCGCGGAGGCGCGCTATTAGTGCCGCCCGCCTACAGCACGGGCGGCGCGATGCAGCAGACGACCACCGCCTGCTGGGCGCCCACGGCGGCAAAGTAACGCAGCCGGTCGCCCTGATAGGTCAGGGTGTCGCCGGGCGCCAGCAGGTGGGCCTCGGTGTCCAGTTGGACCTGCAACTGGCCTTCGAGCAGCAGCATCCACTCCTCGGTCGGCCGCACGAGCTTTTCGGCCGTGATCCGGTGGCCGGGCTGAACGTGGATGAGGACAGACATGAAGGCGCGCAGGGTGGGGCCGGTAAGCAGTTCGTAGCTGGTGTTCCACCCGCGCAACAGGAAGGTCCGCCGCTCGTCCGCCCGAATGAGCGGGCTGGAAGATGGGGCGCCGTCCAGAAAACGGAACATGGGCACATCGAGCGCGACGGCGATGCGCTGCAGCGAACTGAGCGAGGGAGCGACCTTGTCGTTCTCCACCTGGCTGAGGAAACCGGCGGTGAGCGTGGTCCGCGCGCCCAACTCGCGCAAACTGAGGCCCAGTTCCTTGCGCCGGGTTCGAATGCGTTCGCCAATCACGGTGCTTGGATTACCCCGTCTGTTTGGGAGCGTCGTGCGAAAAGCCCAGGTAAAAGTCGTTTACTCAGTGCATACAACAATACGTACGAAGGCAGGGACTGTCAATAGCCAACCGCTGCTGCGCGCGCCGCCGCGTCGCACTGACGGGGTACTGACCAGGAAGAGTCTTGCCAGCGAGGTGGCTGCCGGCATCGCCCGCGGCGCGTGCTCGGCGCCATGCCAAAGGGGCCAAGGAGGCGAGGATGCAGACTAGAGATGCCGTCATCATGCTGACGGGCGGTGCCATTCGGGTCGGGCGGCAGGTGGCGCTGCACCTGGCTGGCCTGGGGGCCCACATTTCGTTTTCGTATCTGCCCGGCGAGCCGGGCCCGGCAGTCCTGGCCGAGATCGAGGCGCTGGGCGTGCAGGCCCGCGCCACGCCGCTCGATGTCCGCGACGCGGCGGCCGTGCGCGGGTGGGTGGCGGCCACCGCCGAGCACTTCGGGCGGATCGATGTGCTGATCAACAATGCCTCCGTCATCACGCGCCGGCCCATCCTGGAATTGAGCGAAGCCGATTGGGATGCGAGCGTGGACGTCAACGTGAAGGGCGTCTTTCTCTGCTCGCAGGCCGTGGCGCGGGTGATGCTGGCCCAGGGCGGCGGCGTGATTATCAACGTAACGGACCTGTCGGCCATGAAGGTGTGGCCGGGGTTTGCCCATCACGCGGTGGGCAAGGCGGGCGTCATCCAGTTGACGCGCTATATGGCCAAGGAACTGGGGCCCACCGTGCGCGTCAACGCCATCGCCCCTGGCCCGATCTTGCCGCCGGATGGATCGTCGCCGGCCGAGACCGACAAAGCCATGGCGATGATCGTGCTCAACCGCATGGGCACGCCCCAGGATGCGGCGCGCTTAATGGTATTCTTGATGGAGAATGACTTTCTCACTGGCGGGGTCTATCACGTGGACGGCGGTTCGAACCTGGTCTAGGGCGGGCGGCGCGGGGGCGGCGGTATGAGAGTGGCGCTGCTGAGCAGCGGCCGCGGCTGGCACACCGAGGCCCTGCAGCAGGCGCTCAGGGCACGGGGCCACACGTGCCAGCGCTTGCCGATCACCCAGTTGGCGGCGCGCATTGGGCCGGCCTCGCACCTGGAGAGTGGCGGCCACGCGCTGGATGAGTGCGACGCCGTGCTGGTGCGCCTCATCCCGCGCGGCTCGCTGGAACAGATCATCTTCCGGCTGGATGCGCTGCACCTGTTGGCGGCGCGCGGGGTGCGGGTCATGAACTCGCCCCGCGCCATCGAACGCACGGTCGACAAGTACTACACGTCGGGTCTGCTGATGCAGGCCGGACTGCCCACGCCGCGCACGGTCGTCTGCGAGGCCTGCTCGGCGGCGCTCGAAGCGTTTGAGGTCCTGGGGGGCGACGTCATCGTCAAGCCGCTGTTTGGTTCGATGGGCCTGGGGTTGGCGCGCATCCAGGACGCTGCTGTGGCCTACCGGGTTTTTCACGCGCTGGAACTGGAGCGTGCCGTCTACTACATCCAGGAGACCATCCCGCATGCCGGGCGCGACCTGAGGGCCTTGGTGGTGGGCGGCCGGGTGGTGGCGGCTATGGCGCGCGTGGCCGAGGGCTGGCGCACGAACCTGGCGCAGGGCGGGCGGGCCGAGCCGGTGACGCTGACCGCCGAACAGACGGCGCTGTGCCTGCGAGCCGCCGCGGTGATCGGGGCCGACTATGCCGGGGTGGACCTGCTGCCGGCGGCCGATGGCGCGCACTACGTGCTGGAAGTGAACGGCATCCCTGGCTGGCGCGGTCTGCAGGAGGTGGTCCCAGTGGACATTGCCGAGGCACTGGTGCGCCACCTGGAGACAGGGGCTGCGCCATGAGGACGACCGTCGCGTGGCTGCTGACGCTGGGCCTGTTGTCGGCCGGGTGCGGCGCCGCCACGCCCGGACCGGCCACCGCGGGGCTGGCCGACCTGGGCGGCCGCCCGGTGGCCGTGGCCCTGGGCAACGCTTACCTGCCCTTCAGCTTTGTGCGCCTGGATACCGGTGAAGCCGACGGCTGGAACTACGACGCCCTGGACGAGATCTGCCGGCGGCTCAACTGCCGACCGGTGTATTACGAGATCACGTGGGAGGCCATGCTCTTCGCCATCGCCGCGGGCCAATACGACGTGGCCGCCGACGGCATTACCATCACCCCCGAGCGCGCCGAACAGGTGGACTTCTCAGACGGCTATATGCGCGTGGAGCAGCGCGTGATCGTGCGTCGCAGCGAGACGCGCGTGGACAGCATCGAGGCGGTTGCGGCCGATGAGACGCTCCGGGCCGGCGCGATGCTGGGCACGACCAACTATGCGGCCGCGCTGGACCTGGTGGGCGCGGCCCGTGTGCAGCCGTTTGAGGATTGGGGCGAGGCGGTGCAGGCCGTTATCGCCGGCGACATTGACGCCGTGGTGATCGACGACCTGGCGGGGCAGGGCTATGTGGGCGTCAACGCCGACGCCCTCCGGCTGCTGCCGGGCGCGCTGGTGAGCCAGGAGTTGGGTTTTGCCTTCCCCAAGGGATCGGCCCTGGTGGAGCCGTTTAACGCCGCGCTGGCCGCCATGCGGGCCGACGGCAGGCTGGACGAGTTGGCCGAGAAGTGGTTTGGCGCGAGCTTTGACCTCACGTACGATGACATTGGGCTCGGCGCGTATGACAACACGCCCGAACCCTAGGCGGGCGGGAACCCAAACGAGCGCCAAAGCACCTCCGGGTTGAGTTGGCCGGCGTGCAGCGTGCGCCCGGTGGAGAGGCTGTTGAAGGATACCGCGGCCGGGCCGAAGATGAGCGGGTCGAGCTGGTAGAAGTCGAAGTTCACCGCGCGCATGAGGTCGTAGAAAGGGAGGCCATAGCCCGCGGCGGCGGAGGCCGGCACGCGCGGCAGGAGGGCTTCGATTGCTTCGAAGCTGCCCTCGACCAGGAAGTGCGCCTGGCCGCCGTACAGGATAGCATCATTGGCGCAGCCCATCGCGCGCGCGTCGTCGGCGGCGACTGGGGGCAGGGGGCAGGCGCCCCAGCCGCAGCGGATCTGGCGGGTGTCGAAGCCCAGGTTGTGCAGCTTGAGCAAGGGCACTTCAACGATGCGGGCCGCGATCTGGATGCTGCCCACCAGGCTGGCGGTCGGGGCGACGAGGAGGGTGAGGGCGGCTGGGGCCACGCCCACGGCTGCGGCCAGGCGGTCGGCTACGGCGGGCGAGGGCGGCGTGCGGCCCTCCACGCACAGCACGGCCGCAGCGGCCTGCTCGGCGTACCCCAGGGCCACGCTGATTGCGTCGCGCGCCGCAGCCAGGCCGCGCGCCGGCCCGCTCAGGATGGCGTCGTAGTCGGGCTGGTGCAGGGTGCGTCCGCCGGCCTGCGCCGCGAGGCAGGCCCAGGCCGGATGATCCGTGCGGACGGTGACGCCGGGCAGGGTGCGCCCGGCGATGGTCAGCGGCGCGAACTCGACCGTGCCCAGGCCGCCGAGGCTGACCTCGGCAAACAGGCGGCCGGCCTCCAGCCCGCCCCGCGCTTCGAGCCCCAGGTCGAACCAGCGTGTGCCGTTCGCCAGCCGCGCCGGCCGGACCCCAAACGCCTCCGGGTCGGCCGCCAGATGCTCCACCAGGGCCAGCGCCCGCTGATTCATGTGCATCGATACGGTCATCGCACTAATCGCCTTTCCAAAGGAGGAGTTCACCGCGGCCCAGGTCCAGGTGATCGCCGCTGTAGCGGGCGTACCGTCCGGCAATGTGGGCGTCGGTGACTGGCAGGCCCAGGTCGCGCAGGTAACGCAAATACAGGCGCAGGAAGGTGGGGCGGTAGTCGCAGGCAAAGTTGAACGTGGGCAGTGGGTGCGCCGGTCCCAACGCGACCACGCTGCCACGGCGCATCCCGGCGCCCGGCCGCGCGCCCAGGCGGCCCAACACCACCAGGGTGCCGGCCAGCAGGCCGGCGGCGGGGAAATCCCCGCAGTCGCCGCCAATGGCAATCAGGCCGCGGCGCATGGCGCGTGCCGCCTCGGCGCCGGCGCTGCCGTGAACAATGATCTCGCCGCCCTGTAGACCCATGCGGCTGCCCGGATAAGCCCCGCCCAACCCCTGCCCGGCGCTGCCGAGGATGACCAAGCGGCCGCCCGCCATTTCCGCGCCGGCCCAATCGTCGGCCGCGCCCTCAATCTCCAGCAGTCCGGCGCGCATGCCGGCGCCCGCGTGCCGGCCCACCGGCCCGGCCACGCGCAGCCGTCCACCCGCCATCTGGTGGCCGATCCACTTGAATGCCGACAGGTCGCCTTCGAGGCACACTGACTCACCGCGCATCCCGCGGACGTTAAAGAAGTCGCCCAACGTTGCCGGGCGGCTGCCGTGCAGCACCGGCTGGGCTGCGATGGCGGATAGGCTGAGACCGGCCAGCACATCAGGCCGCAGACCGGGAGCTTCCACCGGGGCCTCGGGCGGGGTGTGCAGGGTGAGGGTGAGGGTCACGGCGCTTCGACGGCGTCGAGCAGGTCGTGGAGCTGGATCTGGTATGGGCCGAGCCGGCCGCCATAGTTGCCGGCCGATAGGTGCGTCGCGCCGTGGCGGGCTGCGGCGCGCAGGCCCAGCCGCATGGCCTCGGTAACGCCGGCTAGGTCCAGGCCATCGAGCACTATCTCCAGCACACTGCCTACCCCAGCGGGCACCTGGCTGTTGGGCGCCAGGCCGCGCAGGGTTGGGCAGAAGGGCGCGTTGGTGGAAGCGCGCAGGAAGCGATAGCGCGAGCCGACCTGGCTCCCGCTGCGGACCAGCCCGCCGGGAAACGGCAGGCACACCCCAGGCACGGCGCGCATGGCGCTGACCGCCGCCTCGGCCGCGCGGCGCGTGGCGGCGGCGTCGCCGGCCATGATCAGCAAGTTGCCGCCGCCGACGGCCGGCTGCGCGCCGAACATTTCCTCAACGACGAACTCACCCTCCATCACCGGGATGCGCCAGTACCGGCGGCCGGCCAGCACCTTGCTGATCTGGTAGCCGTCGCCGAAGTAGCGCAGGGGCCCGCCCACATTCAGGCGGTCGGGCGCGTCAGGCAGACCGTCATAGCAGGCTGTGGTGACGCACGTGAGCACGCACTGGCCGATGCGCTCGACCAGGCGCTGGCCGAGGGCCTCCCGCCGGACCGTGAAGAGCAAGACGCTGACGCCGGGGCGACCGTCGGGGGTGGCGTCGGGCGGGAGCGTGGCTTCCAGGCCGGCCTCCACCTGGCAGCCGATGATGGACGTGGCAAAACCGCACATGGCCTCAGCCGCTGTCTGGGCCCAGGCCGGCGTTTCGGCGGTGATGATCGCGCGGGCCCCCCACATGCCGAAGGCCTCGGCAAAGGTGTCCGCCACGTTGGCGCCATGCAGTCGCTGCGCGCTCACGGCGCCTCCGCTGGTGTGCGCGGGGCGGCCGCGCCCGGTACCGGGTAGTTGTCGAAGTGCACGCTGTAGTGCTCGTCGAAGTAAGGCCGCAGCACCCGCTCGATGGCCGGGTCGTAGGCCGGCGCGACGTGCAGAAGGCGGCCGGCGGGTTCGCCGCGCAACTCGCCGCCGCCGACCACCATTTCGCCCGCCTTGAAGACATACGTCGGGGCGCTAAACATGGCCTCCTTGTCCGCTTGTTCGGTGTAGACGGCCAGATCGGCGTCCGCGCCCGGGCCGAGATGGCCCTTGTGTGTCAGGCCCAGCAGCCGGGCAGGGCCGGCCCTTGTGATGATGGCGATCTCGGACAGCGCGCTGGAGCCCGTCGAGCAGGGTCGTCTGGCGCAGGGCGGCGGGGTTGGCGCGGCGGATCTGGTCGGCGCGGAAGTCGCGGTCCATGAGCAGGCGGATGAGGCGGGGGTAGCTGCTGAAGAGCGCCCCGTTGGGATGATCGGTCGAGAAGACCATGCGCCAGGGGTCGCGGCTCAACAGGAACAACTCCAGCCCCAGCCCCCATTGCAGGGCATGCACATAGCTGGCCTCGCGGTAGGTCAGGGGCTGCAGCCCGCAGCCGGTCTCGCACTCCACGTCGCCGCTGGCCCACCGGCCGCGCGTGAGCTGGTGCAGCCAGGCAGAGGCTGGCACATCGGCGGTGGTGGTGACCGCCGGGCCGAACAGCACCTGCCCCACATCGGCACTCAACTCGGGGTGGGCGTCCAGAAAGTCGATGATCTCGGGGGCGCGCGAGGTCGGGCGGCCATCGGGCGTGGCGCCATAGCTGTGGAATTGAATGTGGCACAGGTGGGCCCGCCGGCCGGCCAGGGCCTGCATCGTATCCAACGTAGTGGCGGCATTGCCAGGCTGGCCGAGGCTCAGGCCGTGCAGATGTATGGGGTGCGGCAGTTCCAGGGTGTTGGCGGCGTCCGCCAGCGCCGTGATGATCTGGCGCGGCGTGAGCGGCCAGCCGTCAAGCGTCTCATCTAGACTGGTGACGTTGCGGCGACGGCGCTTCCACAACGCCACGCCGCCGGGGTTGACCAGCTTGACCGCATAGGCGCGGGTGGCGTTGAGCCACCAGGCGACGGCCTGGCGCAATGCCTCCGACCGGCCTGCCGCGATCAGCTCGAAGAGGAGCTGGTTGTTGCCCAACAAGATATAGAAGCCCTTATCCAGCAGTGGCGTGTCGTCCAGCTCGGCCAGCGCCTGGCGGGCGCGCAGCGGGGCCACGGCAGCGTCCATGACGGTGGTGTAGCCCAGCGCCGCGTAGCGCTGGCCGGTGGCAAAGGTCGTGGGCACGCAGCCACCTGTGCCCGAGCGCAGGCGGCTGGCGCGCGGCTGCGGATCGCCGCGCCGTTCTTCGGGCAGTAGCCGTCGCGCGAGGCTGAGGGTGTGGCCGGCGATGTGGCTGTGCAGATCGACTCCGCCGGGCATGAGCACGAGCCCGCGGGCATCTAATGTAGGCGCCTCGGGCGGCAGGCCGGCCACGACCTGGCCGCCCTCGAGACAGATATCGCGCGTCTCGCCTGCCAGGCCATTCAAGGGATCGTACACCCGGGCGCCGGTGATCCGCAGCATGGGGCTTATCCTCCGGGAGCGCGCTCCAACGCCGCCTTGGGCGTCTGCGACGCGGACGCGCGTTCGGCGCAGGTGGGCGACAGGTGCTGCAGCAGATCCAAAATGACGGCCTCGGCGGGCGGGAAGGGGGACGTCAAGGCTGGGCGCAATGAAAGCGCCACCTCATCCACCCGGAAGCCGGTGCCGCCGCTCTCCACGCCGAAGCTGGCGGTCGTGATGGCCACGCGGGCCCAGGCGGCGGAGGCGGCCCACGGGCCGATCACCACGCAAGGCCGCTGCCGTAGCCGGTCCACAGCTTCCGCCGGCAGGCCAGCCGCCGGCTCAGCGCCGACGAGCAGGATGGCGTCGGCTTCGCCGCGGGCCAGGAGTTCGGCGGCGCTGAACTCGCCGGCATAGGAGCGGGGATAACCGCGGCTGAAGTTGACGGCCTGCGCGTAACCCGTCTGCCAGGCCAGCACATTCTCGGCGCCGGACGCGTTGCCGTCGCCCCCCAGGGCCTGGGCCACGACGCGCGTGTGCGCGTTCAACTCGGAAGTCAGCCTCAGCAGGGCGGCCACGTTGTGGGGGCCGGCGGGTCCGTGCGCCAGCCGGTCCCCATAGAAGACTGCGCCATAGCGGCATGTGCGGAGGCGTGCCGCCAGGTCCGTCAAGGCGTCGAGCGGCAGGCCGGCTTCCGCGGCCAGCGCGGGCGTGGCCGGCAGGCCGCGCACCAATGCCCGCAGCGCCCACAACACCTCGAAGTCGCGGCCGGGCTGCGTTTGAAGGAAGAGGTCGGCCTCGCGGGCGGTGGCCGTGGGCGCGTGATCGAGGACGATGACGGTCCGGTCGCGGCGGCCGTTCGGCAAGGTGCGGCTGCGGGGCAGCGCCGAGTAGCGGCTGAGGTGCCGCGGGTGGGTGACTGCCGGGTCGGCGCCCCAAAACACGACCAGATCGGCGTTGTTCCTAATCTCGCCCAGCGTGGCGCCGTGCGCGCCGACCTGCTGGAATGCCAGGCCTGTGGCGCGCTGCGCGGCGCTCCCGCCCAGGTCGAGGTTGGCGGCCAGCAGATCGGCCAGGGCCACGGCCTGGCGCTGCGCCTCGCATGAGATTCCCAGCAGGCCGTAAATGAGAGGAAAGCGCGCCTCCAACAGCAGGCGCGCGGCGTCGTCCAGCGCCTGCTCGAGCGTGGCGGGGCGGCCCGCAATCAGCGCGGGCGGATGGTCGGGCAAGGGCCAGGCGGCGAAGCCCGCCTCGGCCAGACGGCAGGCGTTCTCGGCGCGCGTGATGCGCCCGGCTTCGATGGTGAGGCTGAGGTCATCGCACAGGCAGCCGCAAAAGGGGCAGATGGCGTGGTCGAGGCGCTGGCGGGTCATGGGCGGCCTCCGGCGCGGGCGGGCAACAGGCTGTGGCGCACGGCGGCGGCCTTTCGCCGCAACGCAGCGAGGCAAGCGTCGGGCGAGGCGGCCTCCGCCATCAGGGTACAGATGGGGTGGCCGCGGGCGATGCGCTCGCCTGGGTGGGGGATGTCGCGCCGGCCAAGCACCGTCCAGCCGGTGGTGTCGCCCACGCGCACGTCGGCCGGGGCAAACAGGATGGCCTTGCCGCGCGCCGGCTGTACGGGCACGGGCGTGGGCGGCGGCAGCCGCCCCTGGCAGGCCCGTACATGCGCGGCGAACACCGAGCCGGGCCGGTCGGCGTCGAACAGCTCCAGCGAGGCGGATGGGCGCGGGTTGACTTCCAGGGTCCAAAGCTCCTGCTGGTGCCAGACGAAGTCCAGACCATTGACGCCGCGCAGACCAAAGACGGCCGTGAGGTGCGCGGCGACGGCCTGGGCCTGCGCCGCCAGCGCGGCGCGCTCGCCTGGCCGCAGCCGCGGCGGCGAGAGGTTGCCGCAGTAGCGGAACCCGGCCGCGCCAAAGGCGCGTCTCCCAATGAGTTGCTCCGTGAGGCCGAGCACGACTGCCCGCCGGCCATCGGCCACGAAGGCCGCTGAGGCCACCATCCCGCCAAGCTGGCGCTGGAGGAGGCCCGCGGCGGGGGCCGGCCCGCCGCGCCAAGGGCGAACGCCGTGCCCGCCGCCGCTGTGCAGGGGCTTCCACAGCCAGCGCTGCCGGCGCGGGGGCGGGGGGCCGCCAGCCAGGCGCGTCTCCGGCCAGCGAAAGCCGCCGGCGCGCAGCACGGCGGCCAACTCCCCGGGGTCGCGCACGCGCGCCAGGGTGGCGGGGGTGTTGCCCAGGAGTTCACGCCCGCGAGCCAGTTCGGCCACCAGGTCAGGGTGGTTCTCGAAGCTGGCGCCATAGACCACGGCCCGCGCCGGCACCGCGCGGGCGGCGTCCGTCAAGGCGGCGGCGCTGTAGGCCTGCCCCCCAAGGTCATGCCGCAGCGACCGGCTGGGGCAGAGGGCACGCAGGTCGGCGTCGCCGAAATAATCCAGGGCCGTCACAGCGAACCCGGCGCGCGTGGCCAGCTCGGCCAGTTGTCGCGCCGTGTAGCCAATGAGCAGGATCGGCTGTGGCACTGCGGTCAGAGGCGGCATGCTTCGGCCAGGGAACTGTAGGGCCAGCGCTGGCGAAAGTCAAGCGGCATTTAGTAATACTGAACACCCAATTGGACCCCAATTGGGCAAGTTCTGCTTGACACGCGAAAATCGCTATGCTAATCTGTTCGCACGCTTCAACCTCTGATACTTTTCACTAAACATGACATCGCTCCGCCGGTCTGAGAAGCTATGACTGACCCGGTCGTCAAGATCGCTGGTCTGACATACTACTACCCCGGCGAAAGTGAGCCCGCGCTCCGCGACGTCAATCTCGACATCTATCCCGGCGAATTCGTCCTGATCATCGGCCCCAGCGGCTGCGGCAAGAGCACTATGGCGCTGGCGCTCAACGGCATCATCCCCCAGGAGATGGAAGGCCGCATCGGGGGGCGCGTGCTCATCAACGGTCACGACACGCGCCAGACCCCGGTCTACACCCTGGCGACTCAGATCGGCATCGTCTTTCAGGACCCCGACTCCCAACTGTGCAGCCTGTATGTCGAGGACGAGGTGGCCTTTGGGCCGGCCAACCTGATGCTCGACAAGGCCGACATCATGGATCGGGTGGAACGCAGTTTGCAGGCGGTGGGCGAGGCCGGGCTGCGCCGCAAGCTGATCTACGAAATCTCCGGCGGGCAGAAGCAGCGCGTAGCGATCGCCTCGGTGCTGTCTATGGAGCCGCGCATCCTCCTGTTCGACGAACCCACCGCCAACCTTGACCCGCTGGGCACGGTCCAAATCTTCGACTTGATGCGCCGGCTGAACCGGGAGCAGGGCTATACCATCATCGTCATCGAGCACAACGTCGACTCGGTCATGAGCCACGCCGACCGGCTGGTGCTCATGGATCACGGTTCGGTCTTGTCCAACGGACCGACGCGGGAGGTGATGCGCGCCGAAGGGCGGCGGATTGCCGACCAGCTTGGCCTGCGCATACCGCACATCGCCGATCTGGCCCTCCGCCTCGCCGAGCGCGACCTGCCCCTGGAGCCCTTCCCGCTGACCGTGCCCGAAGCCGCGGAGGCCATTCAGCGTCTCGGCGACCGCCTCGCCTTTGCACCATTGGACCCGCCACCCCCGGCGCTACCGGCGGCCGCTCCCGTCATCGAAACGCGCCAACTCAACTTCACCTACCCGGACGGCATGCACGCCGTCCGCGACGTCTCGCTGGCCATCTACCCGGGCGAAATCATCGGCCTGGTGGGCAAGAACGGCTCAGGCAAGTCCACGCTGACCTCGCTCTGGATGGGGCTCAACAAGGCGACCGCGGGCCAAGGGCGTCTGGCTGGTTTGGATCTGGCCGAGACCACCACCAAGGCGCTGGCCGCGAAGGCGGGCTACGTCTTTCAGTATCCCGAGCACCAGTTTGTCGCCGAGACCGTCGGCGATGAGGTGGCCTTCAGCCTGAAGGCCAAGAAACGGCCGGCGGCCGAGATCGAGGCGCGCGTCAGCCAGGTGCTGGCACTCTTCGGATTGGAGAAGGTGCGCGGCAAGCACCCCCTGCGCCTAAGCATGGGCCAGAAACGCCGCTTGAGCGTGGCGACGATGCTGGTGCTCAACCCGGAAATCCTGATCTTGGATGAGCCCACCACCGGCCAGGACAAGAAGAACATCGACAATATCATGGACATCCTGCTGCGGATCAACCAGCAGGGCACGACCATCGTCCTGGTGACGCATGACATGAACTTGGTGGCGCGCTACTGCACGCGGCTTCTGATCACGGACCGCGGGGAGCTGGTCTTCCAGGGTTCGCCGCGCGAGTATGGGCGCGCCTTCGACGACATCCGGTCGGATGCGCTGGTGCTGCCCGAGATCTACGCCGTGGGCCGCGCCCTGCGCGAGCGCGGCCGGACCGACGTGCCGGAAGTGCTGACCACCGACGAACTGCTCACCGCCCTCCAGGTGCCCATTGCGACGCTATAGATATCTGCAGGGTACGTCGTTCTTTCACCGGATGGACCCCACCTGGAAGTTCCTGTGGAACGTCGTCATCCTGGTGTCCATGCTGCTCAACTTCGAAATCGCCTACGCCGCGGTGTGGTTTGTTTACGTCTTCCTCCTGGCGCTGTCGCTGGGCGGCATCCCGCCGCGCCAATATCTGCGCTCGGTCACCGGCTTCCTGGCCATCGCGACGTTTATCCTGGTGTGGCGCACGATCTACAGCCCCTTTGCGGGCGAACTGCTGTGGGCCTGGGGGCCAATCACGGTGACGCGCGAAGGCATCATCGAGGGCATCGCGCTGTTCTTTCGGTTCCTGGTGCTGGCCAGCGTGACGATG
Organism: uncultured Anaerolineales bacterium; assembly: GCA_964497615.1. Classification (GTDB taxonomy): domain Bacteria; phylum Chloroflexota; class Anaerolineae; order Anaerolineales; family UBA6663; genus CAZCEC01. The sequence continues at coordinate 265,203 of CAZCEC010000001.1, forward strand.
ATCTTCACCATGACCACCGATCCCGGGCGCATGGTCGAGAGCCTGATTCAGGTGGCGCGCGTACCGTACCGCATCGGTTACGCCATGTACGCTGCTCTGCGTTTCGTCCCGCTGTTCGAGAACGAATTCCAGGTGATCATGAACGCGCACCTGATCCGCGGGGTGGGCGAGACCGGCCACGACGCGCGCTCGCGCCTCAAGCTGGCCCGCAGCATCGTGGTGCCGCTGCTGGTCAGCGGCATCCGCCGGGCGCGGGCGGCGGCCATTGCCATGGATAGCCGCGGCTTTGGCGCCTTCAACGGGCGCACCATCCTCCATCCGGCGACGGTATCGCGGGCTACGATTGCTTTTGTGCTGGTGCACCTGGCCATCGGTGGGGCGGCATTCTACTATTACGTTCTCCTTGGGCATGGTGTGATCAATCCCAACTAGGGGGCTGGGGCCGCGAGAGGAGGTGGGCCTGACGCGATAGACCGGCGCGCGCTTCGAGGGGATCTACCGGCACATTCACACAAGGAGAGCGAACAATGACCCAGCCAGTTGCCAAGCGCAGGATGTTTTCGACCGTTGACTTGCTCACCATGGCGGTCATCGCGGTCGTGGCCGCCCTGCTCAATTCGTACGTGTGGTTTACCGTGATGAACGTCGCCACCCCGCTCTTTGCCTTCCTGGGGCCGGTGGGCTGGATTGGCGTCTCAGGCGTGTATATGATCGCGCCCGTACTGGTGGGCCTGCTCATTGGGCGGCCGGGCGCCACCACGGTCTACGGCCTGATTCAAGGCTTCCTGGAGATGCTGCTGGGCAACCCCGCCGGCGCCCTCTCCATCCTGTATGCCGGCCTGCAGGGCCTGGCGGCCGACATTTCGATGGCCCTGTTTGGCTACCGCCCGACCTTGCCGGCGGCCCTGTTGGCCGGCGCGCTCGGCACACTGATCGTGGACGAGATCTACCTCTTTGTCTTCGGCCTGGCGACCCCGGGGAACCTGATCGTTGGCGGCATCACCGCCATCATCAGCGGGGCAGTGTTCGGCGGCCTCCTGGCCTGGCTGATTGTCTCGGCGCTCCAGCGCACGGGCGTCGTCTCCCGCATTGGCCTGAAGGGTTACCAGGAAATCGCCTAGGCGCAGCGGCTAGCGCGCACGCGGCGGCCCGCCGGCTGGAAGCGCAGAGGTCCAGCCGGCGGGCCGTTGGCGTTCCGGTACTGGACAGGCGTATCAGGCGGCCTGCATGGCGCGGAAGCGATCCGCGCCCAAGGTGCGCGCCTGCCGCACGATTTCGGCCTCATCGGCCTGGGTGAGCTCGCCCCCAGCCACGACCACCCGCCCATTCACGATCACGGTGTCCACGTCGCGGCCCTGCGCGCAGTAGACGATCAGCGGCAGGATGTCGCCGGCCGGGGCCAGGTGCGGCTGGTCGAGGTTCAGCAGGACGACATCTGCCAGGCGGCCAGGGTCCAGCGTGCCGGCGTTGACGGCCGCCGCGCGCGCGCCGTGTTCGGTGGCCATCCGGAAGACATCCTGCGCGGCCAGGGCGGCCGGCTGTCCGTGCACCTTGTGCAGCAGTGCCGCCGCGCGCATCTCTTCGAACATGTCCTGCAGGTCGTTGGAGGCCGGCCCGTCATTGGCCAGCGCCACCGCGATTCCGGCCCGCAGCATGGCCGGCACGGGGGCAATCCCGCTGGCCAGCTTCATGTTGCTTTTGGGGCAGTGCACGGGCAGGGCGCTGTGCTCGGCCAGCAGCGCCTGGTCGGCGGGCGTGACGTGGACGCAGTGCGCCAGGGAGGTGTGGGCCGACAGCACGCCGGCCTGTGCCAGCCAGCCGATGGGCGTGAGGCCCGTCGCCGCCAGGCACTGGGCGAGTTCCGTGGCCGTCTCGGCGGCGTGCCCGTGGATGGGCACTGCCTGGGACTGAGAGACTTCGGCGATCCACTCGAGCAGCGGGCGGGTACACATCAGCGGCGTGGCAGCCGCAATCATGAAGCTCAGGGTGGGGGTGGCGCGGGCCAGCGCGCGGCACTCAGCCAGGTGATCGAGCACCCGGGCCTGCAGGTCAGGCAGGGGCACTTTGAGCTCGGCGGGGATCTGGGCATCAGCCACGTTGAAGGCCACGGCGCCCCGGATGCCCAACGCCTGCCAGGCCTGCCAGGCGGCGGGGATGGTGGAGTCCATATCGATGAAGGCGGTGGTCCCGTTCTTCAGCATTTCGGCGCAGCCGGCGCGCGAGGCGGCCACCATCACGGCTTCATCCGGGTAGGCCAGCCGCGCCTGGCGACGATACGGAAAGACGACCGCGGCCAGCCACGGCTCCAGCGGCAGGTCAGGGTAGAGGCCCCGCAGCACGCACTGGTAGAGATGGGTATGGGCGTTGATTAGCCCGGGCATAACGGCACGGGATCGCCCGTCCACAACGGTCAGGTCGCTGGCGGGGCGCGGGTCCGGCAGCAGGTCGCGGCCAATGGCGCGGATGGTCTGGTCTTCGATCAGGACATCGGCCTCGCGCTCGATGCGGTCGGCGCTGCGAATCACATAGTCGGCCTTACGGATCAGGATACGCATTGGGCTGGGCACTCCACACCGGCGGCGGGCCAGGCGGTCCGCCGACTGGTGAACGTATGGGTGGGTTGGGCGGCCGGGGGCTAGCGGGGCACGCGGGCGATCACGTCGATTTCGACCAGCGCCGCTTTTTCGGGCAGGCCGCAGATGACGGTGGTCCGGGCCGGGTAAGGCTCGGTGAAGAACTCGCGGTACACCTGGTTGAGGCCGGCGAAGAGTTCGGCCTGGGCCAGGTAAATGCCAACTTTGACCACATCGGGGAAGCCGCAGCCAGCCGCGCGCAGGATGGTGCCGATGTTGACCAGCGTCTGCCGCGCCTGGCTCTCGATGCTTTCGCCGGACAACTGGCCGGTGGCCGGGTCGCGCCCCACTTGTCCGGCCACAAATAACAGGTCACCGTCAATCAGGCCCGGCGAATAGGGTCCGGCCGGTTTGGGAGCGTCGGCCGGGTAGATGGCTTTCCGAGGGGCAGTCATGTTGCGAACTCCTTCAAGGGTGGGATGGGAGGGCACGCCGCGGCGGGCACAGGTACGCTGAGTGTACCTCAAACCTAGGAAACGGCCCGCGACCCGGAGCCGCGCTGCGCATCGCATTGCGATCGCCAGGCCGTCACCAGGCGCGGGACTGTTAGGGCTCAGAACCTGTGCGACAGGGTACAGGCCTGCACATCGCTACCCTCGCCCAGCCCCGGATCATGGCGCCGCCGTGGATTGGGGCAGCCTGGCCAGGATGCCCAACGCTTAGCCGCGCGCCGCCCAATCGCCGCAAGGGCGGGACTGTGCCGGCCGATTCGTGTGCCGTCTGCGCGATTGGCGTCTGCTCAGCCTGGCCGCGCGGGGTCGTCGCCGCCCAGGGGCAGCGCCAGCGGCCGGCCGTCCCAGTCCTCCTTCATCCAGGCGAAGTCCGCGTCGTCCAGCGGCGGCGTCCCGCGGGCCTCGCCCTCCAGGTCGCCCGCCAGGTAATTCAGGAAATACATGTTGGACCCCGGCGCGGCCGTGGTGGGGTGAAAGCCCTGCGTCACCAGCACCGTGTCGCGGTGCCGCACTGCCCAGGCCTCGTCGAAGTCGTTGTCCCGCCGATAGTTCCGATGCAGGCCAAAGCCATTTTCCGGCGTGAAACGGAAGTAGTAGATCTCCTCCAGGTAGGGGGAGCCCCCGTACCGGTCGTGGCAGTGCGGCGGCCAGCCGGCCCACGACCCACCGGGCACATACACTTCGAACAGAATCAGCCGTTCGGCCGGCAGGGGCGCGGCCAGGACGTGATTGACCTGCCGCCGGGCCTTGCCGCCGCCGCGCAGTTCGGTTCGCATCTCGTCTGGCCGGAAGAGCCGGACCGGGTACCGGCCCTCGGCCGGGGCGCTGCCCGCCGCCAGCTCCAATTCGCTTTCGGCCTGGAGGGTGAGGCGGCTGCCCGGCGGGGCATACAGGACGTGCGGCTTGCCGGCAAAGACGTCCTCGCGCTCCAATACGAACGTCTGCGTGCCCACGGTGACGGTCGCGCGTCCGCGCAGCGGGACGAGGGCTGTTTCTGATCCGCCGGTCGCCTGGGACCAGGTGTCGCCGGCCTGGAGCGCCAGCACCTGGAAGCTCAAATTGCGCCAGCCCGCCGACTCGGGGGTCACGCTGACCTGCTCGCGCGCGCCGCGGGCTGGATGGATGAGATGGGGTAGGGGCATGCTCTGTGATACTCCGTTTCAGCGTGCTAGACAAGAAAGCCAAGACCGGTCAGGTAGGCGCGGTTCCGCCGGGCGGACTCCAAGGGCGTGCCCAGGCCGGGCAGCACGTCCTGCTCGACCACGATCCACCCCCTGTAGCCTTGCCGCTCCAGTTCGGTCTTGAGGTCCGCGAACGGCACGTCGCCCTGGCCCAACTCGCAGAAGATGCCGGCCCGCACCGACTGGAAGTAGTCCCAGCTCTCCGCGCGACTGCGGGCGCCGGACCGCGGGCTGTGATCCTTGAAGTGCACGTGCCAGATGCGGCCGGCATGCCGGCGCAGGGCGGCCAGCGGATCGCCGCCGCCAAAGCGGTAGTGGCCGCTGTCGAAGCACAGGCCGAGCAGCGCCGGATCAGTCAGCGCCAGGAGCCGGTCCACCTCGGCGGGAGTTTCCACGAAGCCGGCACAGTGGTGGTGAAACACGGTCCGCAGGCCGGTCTCGGCGCGTACGCGGGTCGCGATCCGGGTGGCGCCCTCTGCGAAGACCTGCCATTGCGAGGAGTCCAAGCCGTGCTCAGGCCGGATGCGGCCGGCGTTGCCAGTCCGGATTGGGTCGCGGCCGTTATCGTCCGCCAGGACGATGAAGGGAAGGTCGCCGGCCGCGTCGGCCAGCAGGCGCGCGGTGCGCAGGGCGGCGGCCTCACCGGGTGCATGGGCGGCGGGATCGGTCAGTGCCACGGGGACAAAGGCACCCAGCAGCGCCAGTTCCCTCGCCGCCAGCTCACGACGGAGCTGCCCCGGGTCGGTGGGCAGAAAGCCCCAGTCGCCCAGCTCCGTGCCGGCATAACCGGCCGCCCGCATCTCGTCCAGGACCTGGGCGTAGCCGGCGGCCTGGCCTTCCAGGCCGAACTCCAGGATGCCCCAGGAGCAGGGGGCATTCGCGATGCGGATCGGGGCGGAGGCCGGCGGTACGGGTGCCATGGGGGCCCGCCTAGAATCCGCCGCGGCCGGCCACGAAGTCGAGCACTTCCTGCTCGTAGCCCATGAAGTTGGCGCAGCCGTGCCGCGTGACGACGATGGCGCCGCAGGCATTGCCCATGCGGGCCGACCGGTACCAGTCCCACCCGTGCAGCCGCCCATAGATGAAGCCGGCCGCAAAGGCGTCCCCCGCGCCCAGGATGTTGTAGACCTCGACCGGGAAGCCGGGCGCCGGAATGTGCGTTCCGTCGGGCAGATGAACGGCCGCGCCGGCCGCGCCGCGCTTGACCACCAACGCCTGCGGGCCGCGCGCCAGCAAGGTGCGGATGGCGGCCCCGAGGTCGCCCCGCACCTCGGGCGCGGAGACTTGCGAATGTGCGATCTGCACCTGGCTGGCCTCGCTGAGGACCGCGGCCTTCACCTCTTCCTCGGTGCCCAGCACGACATCGGCCAGCGGCGCCACCTGCCGGGCGTTCACGCCGAAGGCGCGCGGATCGTGCCATTGGTCGGCGCGGAAGTCCAGGTCGAAGAAGACTATTGCGCCGGCCGCCCGGGCGCGCTCGGCGGCGAACAAGGTGGCGCTGCGCGACGGTTCGCGGCTCAGGTTGGTGCCCGCAAATTCGAACGCCCGGCACTGATCCACCGGCGCGGCCAGCACATCGTCAATGGTCACATGCGTATCGGCGGCATTGTCCCGGTAGAAGACGAGCGGAAATCGGTCGGGCGGCTCAATCCCCAGCACCACCGCGCTGCTGCGCGCCGCGGGCTTGCGCGGGATGCAGGCGGTCTCCACGCCTTCGGCGGCCAGAAACTTCAGGATGAAGTCGCCCACCGGGTCGGCGCCCACCGCCGTGAGCAGGGCCGTCCGCAGGCCCAGCCGCTGCGCGCCGACGGCGATATTGGTCGGCGAGCCGCCGACGTAGGCCGCGAAACCCTTGATATCTACAAAGGCGGCGCCGACTTCGTTGGCATACAGGTCGATGGACGAGCGGCCCATCGTCAACAAGTCAAACATGGGAGGTCCTTCGGTGGGGGTGGGTCTGTCGGCGCATCGGACGGCGGCGGTCGGCGGGCGCGTTCATTTCGGCTTGACTCGGTCTGATTACTGTTATACAACATTGCGCGCGAACTTGCACACGTGTGCACGGCGCGGGACCCAGGCAGCGAACATGCCGATCACCATCAAGGACATTGCCCACCAGGCGGAGGTTTCCCACTCAACGGTTTCGCGCGCCCTGCGTGACACTCGCCCCACGCCGGGGCGCACGACCAAGCGCATCAAGCAATTGGCGGCGCGCATGGGCTACGTGCCCAGCGCCGCGGCCCGCAGCCTCAAGACTAGCCGGACTCGCGCCCTGGGCGTGGTGGTCACCAATATCGCCGACCCGTTCCTGGGGGAGGTGGTGCGCGGGATTGAGGACGCCGTCCGGCAGGCGGGCTACAGCCTGTTCCTGGCAGCCTCCTACCACGCACCCGAGCGCGAGCAGCAGGTGCTGCACGCCCTGGCCGAGCACCGGGTGGATGGCGTCCTGATCTGCTCTTCGCAGGTCGGTGCGCGGCACCTGGCCGAACTGGAACGCTTCGGTGTCCCGGTGGTCCTGGTGAACAACCAGGTGGCGGGCGAGTTTGCGCACAGCATCGCTCACGGCGATGTGGCCGGCGGCCGGGCGGTGATGGTCGGCTCGAACATCGCCGTAAATACCGCCCGCGAATTCGACTCATCCATCCCGACGGGGTCCTGCCCCACGCCCGCCGTAATCCGGCCGGGCGCGTCGTGGATGATCCGAAGCACGTACGCGACGCCGATGCATCCGTACACGCAGGCGCTGCTGTCG
>CAZCEC010000001.1:272230-311311 GCA_964497615.1 uncultured Anaerolineales bacterium
TCTGGGCAGCGCGGCCAGTGGCCAGACGAACCTTGACCGGCAGGCGGGCTACCAGGCCGCGCTGGCGGCGGCCGGGGTCGAGGCGCAGCCGGAATGGCTGTTGTCCGTCCCCGGCGGGCGGCCCGCCGACGGTCTGGCCGGCGCCGAGGTCTTTCTGCGGTTGGCGCCGCGGCCCACGGCGCTGGTCTGCTTCAACGACATGATGGCGCTGGGGGCGCTGCATCAACTCAAGGCGGCGGGCGTGCGGGTCCCGCAGGATGTGTCGCTGACCGGCTTCGACGATGTGTTCGTGGCCCAGTACACCGATCCTCCGCTCACCACCCTGGCCCAGCCGAAGTACCAATTGGGCCGCGACGCGGCGGAGATGCTGCTGGGACTGCTGCGGGGCCCGGCGCCCAGCCGCCCGCACCTCCAGTCGGTGGCGGGGCACCTTGTGGTGCGGGCCTCCACCGCGCCGCCCGGCGGGACGCGCGCGACCACTCCGGAGGTTGAGTGAAGATCGGCCTGTTCACCGACAGCTTGCAGGACCTGCCCCTGGCCGACGCGCTAGACTGGATCGCGGCGCACGGCCTCGCGGCGGTTGAAATCGGCACCGGCAACTTCTCGCCCGCCCCGCACTGCCGCCTGAGCGAACTGGCCGCCTCGGACGAGGCGGCGGCGCGGCTGAAGGATAGCCTGGCTGCGCGTGGGCTGACCCTGAGCGCCCTCAACTGCAACGGCAACCTGCTGGACCCGCATCCGGCCCGGCGCCAGCGGGCGCAGGACACCTACTACCGGACGGTGGAGGCCGCCCAACGCCTGGGCCTGGATACGGTCGTGACCATGAGCGGCTGCCCCGGTGACCCCACCGGCGGGGAGTATCCCAACTGGGTCACCTGCACCTGGCAGGCCGAGTTCGTCGAGTTGAGTGAGCGCCAGTGGGACGAGGTCATCGCTCCCTTCTGGCGCAAAGCAGGGCAGTTTGCGCGCGAGCGCGGGGTCAACGTCGCGATTGAGATGCACCCCGGCCAATCGGTGTACAACACCCGCGGGCTGCAGCGGCTGCGCGCGATTGCCGGCCCGAATCTCGGCGCCAACTTGGATCCCAGCCATCTCTTCTGGCAGGGGATGGACCCGCTGGTGGTGGTGCGGGCGCTGGGGCCAGGCGCGATCTTTCACGTGCATGCCAAGGATACCCGCCTGGACCCGCAGGAGATGGCGCTGAACGGCGGCCTGGACCTGCGGCCCACCACGGAGGTCCGGGAACGCGCCTGGGCCTTTCGCACGGTGGGCTACGGGCACGATGCCGGCTGGTGGCGCGACTTCGTCAGCGAACTGCGCCGCCAGGGCTACGACGGGGTGCTCAGCATCGAGCACGAAGACCGGCTGATGGGCTCGCGCGAAGGGATCATCAAGAGCGTTGAGTTCCTCCAGCCGATCGTGCTGCAGACGACGGCCGAGGCGTGGCTGTAGGGGCGGCTGGCGGCGCAGCCAGGCGGCGCTCGGGAAGGGAGGTGGCAGGACGTCAACTTGTCTAGAAGCGTAGCTTTGGTCCGTGGCCCAACTTTTGCGAACCGTCTCACGGAGGAGACCCGACCATGAAACCCTTGCGCATCGTTTCCGCCCTTGCAGCGTTTGGCCTGGTATTAGCGGCCTGCACGCCGCCGACGCCGGTTGTGCAGGTGGTGACCCAGGAAGTGCCTGTTACCCAGCAGGTGGTCGTCACCCAGGAAGTCGAGGTGGAAGTCACCCGCGAGGTGGAGGTGGAAGTCCAGGTGACTCAGGAAGTGATGGTCACGCCCACGCCGGTCGGCGGCACCCTGGTGCTGTATGCCTGCCTGTTTGACCCCGACAAGCTCCAGGTGTTGTTCGAAACCTTCAAGGCTGAGTACGGGGTGGACGTTACCTGCCTCGATATGAGCAGCGGCGAGGCCCTGGAACGCATCCGCGCCGAGGCCGAGAATCCGCAGGGCGACGTGCTCTTCGGCACCACCAATTTGTCGCACGTGAACCTGGCGGCCGAGGGGCTGACCATGCCGTATCAGGGCGTGGGCTGGAACCTGCTGCCCGACGGCGCCCTCAAGGACCCAGAGGGGCGGTGGACGGGATTCTATTACGGCGTCATTGGGTTTGCGTGCAGCCCGGAGCGCCTGGCCGAAATCAACGCCCCGTGCCCGACCTCCTGGGATGAACTGCTCGACCCGGTGTACCAGGGCGAGATCGTCATTGCCAGCCCAGCGGCCTCTGGGACGTCATTCACGGTGCTGAGCGGCCTGGCCCAACGGCTGGGCGTGGACGGCGCGTTCGAGTTCTGGCAGCAGATGGACGCGAACGTGGCCCAATACACCGAGTCGGGCAGTGCGCCGGCCCGCATGGCCGCGGCCGGTGAGTTCGCGGTGGCCATTGCCTTCGCCCACGACATCCAGGTGCAGCAGGACAACGGCCTGCCGGTCGAGCTAACCTTCCCGTCCGAGGGCACCCCATTCGAGATCGGCGGCATCTCTATTCTGGAGGGCGCTAAGAACGTGGCGGCGGCCCAGGCCTGGGTGGACTATGTGTTCAGTAACGCCTTCCAGCGTTACCACAACGACGTGGCCCACCGCATCCCGGTGGTGCCCGGCGTGCTGCTGTCGGAAGGCAACTATGGCCTGGAGGACGTCGTGCTCGTCGACGGGTACGACCCGACCGAGTGGGCCGCCCAGCGGGATCCGCTCATCGCCCGCTGGCAGGAAGAAATCGGCGCACTGCGCGGGCAGTAGCAGCTTCAGGCGCGTCTGGCGCAGACCGGCTCAGGTCTGCGCCAGACGCGCTGCCGGCGGCGCGGGAGGCGCCGATCTATGACAAGCAGGCTGCTGGCCCTTTCGGAGAGCTGGTCCCCCACGCAGCGGCGGCGCGTGATGTTCGCGGTCATCATCGCGGTCGAGCTGCTGGCTTTCGCGCTGCTGGCCTTCCGCCTGGTGCAGATCCGCGACGTGGAAGACCGGCGCGAGTTGGTGGGCGACGTCGAGACGATCCACTTCCGCCGCGAGGTCGTCGGCGATCCAGTGCTGGTGGTGCTGCTGGGCCTGGGACTGGCGGCGCCCTTCGCCGCGCGCCGGTTCCGCAACGAGCCGGTGATGCTCGTGGCGCTGCAGGCCGCCATCGTGTGCCTCACCCTGTTTGTGCTCTGGCCGCTGGGTCAGGTGTTCGCCCACGGCTTCCGGGCGGGGCCGCTGGCCAGCGGCTTCTCACTGCTCCAGTTTGAGCGTCTACTGGAGCAGCCCATGGTGGCGCGGGCCACGCGCAACACCCTGTACATCGGCGTCACCTCGGCGGTGCTGGCCACGGCCATCGGCACGCTCATGGCCTACACCCTCACGCTGACCGACGTGCCGGGCAAACGCTGGCTGCGCATCATCACCACCTTGCCCTTGGTGTCGCCGCCGTTTGCCGTCAGCTTCGCCATCTTGCTGTTGTTCGGGCGCCGCGGCCTGATCACCTACGACCTGCTGCACATCACCGAGTGGAACATCTACGGGCCGCACGGCATCATCTTCGTGCAGCTCATCAGCGATATCCCCCTGGCGGTCCTGATCCTTTCGGCGGTATTCGCCTCCATCAGCCGTGACCTGGAGGAGGCGGCCGAGGACCTGGGCGGCAGCCCGCTCTACGTGCTGCGCACGGTCACCTTCCCGCTGGTGATGCCAGCTATCCTGACGGCCGCCCTGCTCACCTTCATCAACGCCATTGCCGACTTTGGCAATCCGATGCTGATCGGCGGCGGCTATCAGGTGCTCGCCACCCAGGCTTTCATCCAGATGATCGAGCTGTTCGACCTGCAACTGGGCGCGGCCCTGGCCATGTTGCTGCTGGTGCCGGCGCTGGCCGCCTTCGCCCTGCAGCACTGGATCGCCAACCGGCGCTCGTATGTCACCGTCACCAGCGGCGCGCGCACCGGCCACATCCGCAAGCTGCCCGGGCTGATTAAGTGGCCGCTGTACGGCCTGGTGCTGCTGCTGGCCGCCCTGGACCTGCTGCTGTACGGCTCGATCTTCGTCGGCGCGTTTGTGCAGGCCTGGGGTTTCAACTTCACGCCAACCCTGGACAACTTGTCCGGATTGGTTACCGCCGTGCCGCAGCTGCGCAATTCGCTGATCGTATCGGTCGGCTCCGGCCTGGTGGGCGGCGTGGCCGGCATCGTGCTGGCCTGGCTAGTCACCCGGCAGAAGTTTCCTGGCCGGGGGGCGTTGGATTTCTCGGCCACCCTGATGTACGCCATCCCCGGCACCGTCATCGGCATCGGCTACATTATCGCCTTCAACGCCGCACCCTACTTCTGGACAGGCACCTTTGCCATCATCATCGTGGCCTACGCCTTCCGGCGCTTGCCGGTGGGCCTGCGGACGGCGGTGGCCGCCCAGCGCCAGGTGGACCCCTCCTTGGAAGAGGCCTCGCTGGACCTGGGCGCATCGCGCGTGCGCACGTTTGCGCTGATCACCTTTCCGCTACTCAGCCGGGCCTTTTTTGCCGGGGTCATCTATATCTTCATTCGCTCGATGACGGACCTGAGCACCGCCATCTTTCTGAATGCCGGCCGCACCCAGTTGTATACGGTGCGCATGTTCCGGGTCATGATCACCGGCACGCCGAGCGAGGCCGCCGCCTTCGCCGGGCTATTGATCGTCATCATCCTGATCTCGCTGGCCCTGCTTAGCAAGCTGACCGGCAAGAGCTTCGTGGATCTGTTCAGGATATAACCGCATGCCAGACACCTTTGCCACCGCCTCGATTGCGCTAGATCGCCTGAGCAAGCATTTTGGTTCGATGGCGGCAGTCGACGAGGTGAGCCTGCGGGTGGAGGCCGGCACGCTGGTGTGCCTGCTGGGGCCAAGCGGCTGCGGCAAGACCACCACCCTGCGCATGATCGGCGGCTTTGAAGAGCCGACCGCCGGCAAAATCCTCATCGGCGATGATGACGTCACCCCGCTCCCGCCGTACGTGCGGCCGACGGCGATGGTCTTCCAGAGCTATGCGCTCTTTCCGCACATGAGCGTCTACGACAACATCAGCTACGGCCTGCGCGCCCGGCGCGTGCCGCGCCAGGAGATCCGGGCGCGGGTGGAAGAGGCCGTGTCGATCATGGAACTGCACGGGCAGGAGCGCAAGTCGCCGCCCCAGCTCTCGGGCGGCCAGCAGCAGCGCGTGGCCCTGGCGCGGGCGCTCGTCATCCGGCCAAAGGTGCTCCTGTTCGACGAGCCGCTGTCTAACCTCGACGCCCAGCTGCGGGTGCGCATGCGGAGCGAAATCCGCGCCGTGCAGCGCCGGCTGGGCATCACCAGCGTGTACGTGACGCACGACCAGGAGGAGGCTTTCAGCATCGCCGACCAGGTGGCGGTGATGAACAAGGGCCGGCTGGCACAGATCGGTGCGCCGCGCGAGCTCTACCGGCAGCCGGCCGACCGGTTTGTGGCCGAGTTTGTCGGGCTGTCCAACATCGTCTCGGCCGAGGTGCTGGAGGTGACCAACGCGAGTGCCACCGTGCGCGTTTTCGGCCAGGTGCTGCGCAGCCGCCGGCCGCCGCGCCAGCCGGCCGCCACCGCCAGCCTGGTGCTGCGGCCCGAGGCGTTGGGCGTGGACAATGCTGGCGCCGCGGGCGTGCCCGGCCACATTCAGACGTTGGCGTTTGTGGGTCCCCTGGTGCGCTACACCGTGGCGCTGCAGGACGGCACGATCCTGACGGTTGATCTGCACAACCCAGGTCCCGACCAGTTCTTTGCCGAGGGCACGCCGGTCTCAGTGCAGCTGCCGGGCGAAGTTCCGGCGCTGTTGGGGTAGGCCCATGCCGCGCTGCCTCCAGGCCATTTGCTTCGACTTCGGCGACACGCTGGCCGACGAGGCCACCGAAGTCAAGGACGCCGCGCAGACTACCCTGCGGGCGGAACTGATTCCGGGCGCCGCCGAGGTGCTGCGCGAGCTGAAACGGCGCGGCTACCGGCTGGCCCTGGTGGCCGATGGGCGGCCCGGCACCTACACGAATGTGCTCGGCCAGCACGGCGTGCTCGATCTGTTTGATGTGTTGACCATCTCCGAGCTGGTGGGCTGCGAAAAGCCTGACCCGCGGATGTTTGTGGCAGCGCTCGATCAGCTCGGCATTTCGCGCGCCGACTACGGCCGGACCGTTATGGTGGGCAACAACCTGGAACGCGACATCAAGGGGGCGAACCTGCTCGGCATGGTCAGCATCTGGATCGACTGGGCCCCGCGCCGGTCCAAGACGCCGGCCGACGTGTCAGAAGTGCCGGCCTTCACCGTCAAACTGCCCCTCGAGGTGCTGCCGGTGATCGAGCGCCTCGAGCGCGACTGTCCGCCGGGGGCGATTCAGCCCACGACCTAGACCAAACGGAGATTAATACATGTCGAATGAGAGCCGCCTCCGGCTGGGCATCATCGGCGCCGGCCGCATCGGCAAGCTGCATGCCGAGAATGTCGCCGCGCGCCTGCCCGACGCCCAGGTGGCCGCCATCGCCGATGTGAACCTGGCCGCGGCGCAGGCCGTGGCGCAGAGCCTGGCCGGCGCGGTGGCGGTGGCTGACTACCGGCAGGTGTTGGACGACCCTGGCATCCAGGCGGTGCTGATCTGTTCGTCCACCGATACGCACGCGGCGGTGGCGGTGGCCGCGGCCGAGGCCGGCAAGCACATCTTCTGCGAGAAGCCGGTTGACCTGACTCTCCAGCGCATCGATGACGTGCTGAGCGCGGTGGCGCGGGCCGGCGTGAAGTTCCAGGTGGGGTTCAACCGCCGCTTCGACCCCAGCTTTGCCCAGGTGCGGCGCCTGGTGGCGGAGGGCCAGATCGGCCGGCCGCATCTTCTGCGCATCACCAGCCGCGATCCCGCGCCTCCGCCCCTGGCCTACATCCGCGTCTCGGGCGGCCTGTTCCTGGATATGACCATCCACGACTTCGACATGGCGCGGTTCCTGATGGGCAGCGAGGTGACAGAGGTCTATACGCAGGCGGCCGTGCTGGTGGACCCCGCCATCGGGGAGGCCGGCGACCTGGACACGGCGGTGATCGCGCTGAAGTTCGCCAACGGCGCGCTGGGCGTCATCGACAACAGCCGCCGGGCCGTCTATGGTTACGACCAGCGGGTGGAGGTCTTTGGCGCGGCGGGCATGGCGGCCGCCGGCAACCAGACCGCCGATACCCACACGCTCAGCCAGGCCGGTGGAGTCAGTTCGGCCAAGCCGCTGTACTTCTTTCTGGAGCGCTATGCTGACTCCTACGCCAGCGAGATGCGCGCCTTTGTGGACGCTGTGCGGGACGACCAGCCCGTGCCGGTGACTGGGCTGGACGGCCGCATCCCGGTGGTGATGGGGCTGGCGGCGCGCCGGTCCTATGATGAGCACCGCCCGGTGCCGCTGAGCGAGGTCGCGGGCTGATGCCGCCACGCATCCGGCTGGTGGTGCTGGACGTGGACGGCGTGCTGAGCGGCGGCGAGGCGCAGCCGCTGGACCTGGACCTGCTGAGCCACCTGGCCGCGATGAACCGGCGCGCCCGCGCCGACCCGGCGTTGCCGGTGGTGACGCTGGGCACCGGCCGGCCGGCCCCCTATGTGGAGGTGATGCTGCAGGCCATCGACGGGCACCTGCCGGCGATCTTCGAAAACGGCTGCGGGCTGTACTTCCCGGCGAATTACCGCTTTGTGCCGCACCCCGCGCTGGCAGAGGGCGGCCGGTCGTTTGCCGCCGTGCGGGAACGGCTGCGCGTGGCGCTGGTGGAGACGGGCCGCGTGTTCTTCCAGCCGGGCAAGGAGTATTCGCTCAGCCTGTTTCCGCTGGATGGCGTTGCGGTGGATGAATTGCTGCCGCTGGCCGTGGATGCGTTGGGGCCGGAGGGCGAGACAGTGGACCTAGTGTATTCGGTGTCGTGCCTGAACGTGGTGCCGCGCGGCGTGGATAAGGGGGCGGGCCTGGGCTTTCTGTGCGAGCAGGCCGGTTTCGCGGCCAATGAAGTGCTGGCTGTGGGCGACTCGGATGTGGACCTGCCGCTGCTGAGGGCGGCGGGCTACTCGGCGGCGCCGGCCAATGCCAATCCGGCCGTCAAGGCCGCGGCTGCCTACGTCAGTCCGTGCGCGACCACCGACGGTGTGCGCGACATCCTGCGTCACTTCGAGATCATGGAGCCAATATGAGCGCAGGCTTTCGGATGGCTGTTCAAGAAGACATGCTGCCGGGGCCACGCCTGGTGGACCGGTTTGAGCAGGCGGCCGGTCTGGGCCTCCAGGGCATCGAGTTCTGGAGCCGGACACTGCCGGAGCAGGCGCAGGAGATCGAGCGTCTCAACGGGCGGCGCGGCGTCGTGGCCGCCTCGATCAACCACGGCCGGCGCTCGCGCTTCCTGGACCCTGAGCCGGCCGAGCGCGCCCGCGCCCTGGCCGAACTGCGTGAGGCCTTGGCGCTGGCGGGTCGAGTGGGCGCCGAAGGCGTCATCTTTGTGCCCCACTTCTTTGGGCCGCTGCTGCCGGACCTGTCGCCGTATGCCGACGCGGTGACGTTGGAGCGGTCGCTGCTGGCTGCGCAGTTGGAGGAATTGGCGGAAGATGCGGCGGCCGCGGGCGTCCGGTTGTTTGTTGAACCGGTGAACCGCTATGAGACGCACCTGCTGGTGCGCCTGGAAGACGCGGCTTCGCTGGTGGCGCCCCTGCAGCGGCCGGCCGTGGGCATCGTGGCGGACCTGTTCCACATGGCGCTCGACGAACCTGACGTTCCGGCCTCTATTCGCGCGCACGCCGGTCAGATCGGGCACGTGCATCTGGCCGACAACAACCGGCGTCTGCCGGGGCAGGGGAGCACGGATTTCGCCGCCGCCTTCGCCGCGCTGACCGAGATCGGTTATGCGGGCTGGCTGGCTTTCGAGTGCGGGGCGCCGGGCGACAACGCGCCTCAGGCGCGGGAATACCTGACGGCTCTGCCGTCCAGCCTGCGTTATCTCAGAGCCTGCTTGCCCGGGTGACGCCTGGCCGGCCGCTCCCCCGCGTGCCGGTTTGGGCAGCGTCGGCCCGCGTCAGGTCTGGATCGAGGCCGGCCGGATGTGGCCAGGTATTCGAGTAGTATAATGAACTGATGCACAGGGGAAGTAAATTGCCGAGGCGCCGGGACGATACCTGCCTGATGATCCGCCGGTCACTGGTTGGCCGGGCTAAGTGGTGCCAAACCAAGGATATCGGGATACTTACCGGGCCGGTGGCGGAATGGCAGACGCCGCGGACTTAAAATCTACCAAGCCCCTGAATTCGTTAAGATTACCGCGCGAAAAGACCTTATTTCATGGGCATTTAAGAATACGTCGTTAAGGTTTAAGGTTGCTCTACAGTGCGCTTACAGCCCGTCACAGGTGCGCGCCAGCCGCAGCAACCTTAACGAATTCGGCGCACGCTGTGGACACGCTGGCCGCCCTGATCATGACCGCACTGGATGGAAACAATGGGCGGCCTGTCGCGTCAATGGACGCTACAGCGCATGTGCGCCGCGGCTGGACGATGGCGGCTGGCGTGTACGTACCAGCATCAGCAACCTTAACGATTTCAGCGCACGCTGTGGACGCGCTGGCCGCATGATCACGACCGCACGGGATGGAGACAGTGTGCGGCCCATCGCGTCAGCGAACACCTCGGCGCATGCGCGCCGCCGTGGCACAGCGGCGGTCTGCGCATATACGTCACGGCGCAGGTACGGGCCGCCTGCTACTCGCGTTGGTGCGCCGTGCCCTACACGGCGGGACTGTCCACATTAAGGTCGACCCGCGCCTGCGCCGTTTCAGCGCGTCGTCCGCGGCAGACAGGCCGGCGATCGCCCTGACCGCCGAGCGCGGGTCGTCCGACTGCCGAACACATGATTGCGATGCGGCGGGCTTGGCCCGGCGAGGCCATCGCGTGCTTTAGCTCCGAGCCGCGACAGCCATCGGCTCTGCCGCCCAGACGTAGCGTCGGGCTGCCTCAAGCCGACAGGCACCGCGGGCTCGCTCACCGGGTCCGCCACCCTCTTGATCAGGCTGGCGCGCGACTGGCTGCGGGCGGCAGACCATCAATTCGACGGCCGCCCATCCAGGCCCGGGCTTCCTGCGGCGCGGGTCGCACCGAGATCCTACCCGGAGGCGCCGAGGAGGACGGGGATTGGCGGGAGAGCCGCTGGACCGGCGCAGGTGGGCTGTCTGCCGGCCGGCTCAGCCTACCCAGACCAGGCGCACGGCCCGGAGACTAATGCGTGTCAAAGAGAATCAAACTGAACTGTTAAGAAACAAGCGGGCCGTTTTGTGGTATAGTGCTGAAGTACTATCAGGTGCAGGTTTGTCATTGGTAGTTTTGCCTCGTGTGCTGAGGCGGATACGTAGGTGGGTTGCCCGTGATAACTGCCCTCGCCCTATCGGTTGGTCTAGGCGTCTCAACCGATAAACCAACAAGACAACCGACACCCGCTGGCCGCCCTCAAGCTGCGTTAAGCGCTGCTTGATGTGTTTGTTTTGCCCGGCTGGCAAGCTATGCCAGCCGTAGATTCGGCGGCGCCTGCTTTCACTGGGCGCCGCCTGGCCCGGTCATCTGGCGCACCCGACGCCGGTCTGGTGATCAAGTGCGGGCTGGGCAGGCACATACCTGAGCGCTCGTTCCCGTCCCAATGTCGGAAGGGCGGAGCGCGGCTGAAGCCGGTTTTACCCCCTTACTTAAGTACTAATTAGTCCCTAACTTTTCCATTTATGTTCAACTGGATACAGGTGTTTGTCCTGCTGGCGGCTGTGCCGGTGTCGGTGTTGGTGAGTTATCTGCTGCTCCTGACCCTGGCTGCGGCCCGCGCGCCGCGCGCCACCCCGGCCTGGCCCGGCAGCCCGCGCCAGCGCTTCCTGATCCTGATCCCGGCGCACGATGAGGAGCGCCTCCTGCCGGCGCTGCTGGCGAGCATCGCGAGGCTGGACTACCCGCCCGACCTCGTCGCCGTCCACGTCGTGGCCGACAACTGCACGGACAACACAGCCGCCCTTGCCCGGGCCGCTGGCGCGACCGTGCACGAGCGCCGCGACCCGGCCCAGGCCGGCAAGGGGCAGGCCCTCAACTGGCTGCTGGAGCGCCTGCCGCAGGCCCGCCAGCCGGACACGGCCGTGGTCTTTCTGGACGCCGATTCGGTCGTCTCCTCCAACTTCCTGCAAGTTATGGCGGCGCGGCTGGAGCGGGGGCAGCTCGCCATCCAGGCCTACTACGGCGTGCGCGACCCCGACCGGTCGCCCGCCGCTGGTCTGCGCTACGCCGCACTGGCCGCCCTCCATTATCTGCGGCCGCAGGGCCGCATGGTGCTGGGGGCCTCGGCCGGGCTGAAGGGCAACGGCATGGTCTTCGCCGCCGCGCTGGTCCCGCAGGTGCTGTGGACAGCCAACGTGACCGAGGACATCGAACTGCACATGGCGCTGCTGCTGGACGGGGTGCGGGTGCGGTTCGCGCCCGATGCGGTGGTGTGGGGCGAGATGCCCGATACCCTGGCGGACTCGCGCACCCAGCACGACCGCTGGGAGCGCGGCCGGCTGCAGATGGCGCGCCGCTACGTGCCGCGCCTGCTGGCGGCTGCCGCCCGGTGCGCGGCGGGCCGGCGGTTCCGCACGGCGTGGGTATTGGTGGACGCCGCGCTGGAGCACCTGATCCCGCCATTCTCGGTGCTGGTA
Source organism: uncultured Anaerolineales bacterium (assembly GCA_964497615.1). Taxonomy (GTDB): domain Bacteria; phylum Chloroflexota; class Anaerolineae; order Anaerolineales; family UBA6663; genus CAZCEC01. The sequence goes on from CAZCEC010000001.1 coordinate 283,892, forward strand.
GCTTTCAGCCTGGCTCTGTTCGGCGGGTCCGCCCTCGCCGCCGGCCTCCAGGCGCTGGCCGGCGGCATCCCCGGCGACCTGGGCGGCTTCTTCCCGGCGCTCACCCTCGGACTGGGCGCCGCCCTGCTGGCTGCCCAGGCGCTGTACGTGCTGGCCGCGCTGTACCTGGTGCGGGCGCCCCGCTTCGTCTACTCGCAGTTGCTGTATGCGCCGGGCTACCTGGTCTGGAAGCTGGGCCAGTATGCCCGCGCATGGCTGGAGAAGGCCGAGGCGCGCTGGGTGCGCACGACCCGCAACCAGGTGCGCACGAACGCAGCCGTCCAGCCTGAGCGGAGCAAGCACTGATGGACCTGCCGGTGCGGCCGGGGCTCGACCCACGAGCGCTGCGCATGGCCGACCGGCTCGCGGACGGCTACTACACCGGCCCGCGCGCGCTGCAGCGGCTGCGGCTGACCCTGCTGGCCTGGGTGATCCGCAACAAGATCACTGGCAGCCTCAAGCGCCTCCTGGACATCGTCCTGGGCAGCCTGGCGCTTGTGGTGCTGTCGCCGGTGATGGTGCTGGCCGCCATCGCCATCCGGCTCGATTCGCCCGGGCCCGTCATCTACCGCCAGCAGCGGGTGGGCAAGTGGGGCCGGCTGTTCGACTGCTACAAGTTCCGCTCGATGTACGCCAACGCCGACAGGGACCAGGCCGCGCTGGCTGCCCGCAACGAGGCTGACGAGATCGTCTTCAAGATGAAGGGCGATCCGCGCATCACGCGGGTTGGGCGGGTCATCCGCAAGCTGAGCGTGGACGAACTGCCGCAGCTCCTCAACGTGATCAAGGGCGACATGAGCCTGGTGGGGCCGCGCCCGCCGGTGCCGCTGGAGGTGGCGCAGTACAGCTACGACCACCTGCAGCGGCTGGACGCGATCCCGGGCATCACCGGCCTGCAGCAGGTGTCCGGCCGCAGCGACCTGACCTTCCGGCGCTGGATCGAGCTGGACCTGCAGTACATCAACGAGCAGAGCCTGCTGTCCGACATCTGGATCCTCCTGCGGACGATCCCGGCGGTGCTGTCGGGGCGGGGCGCGTATTGACGGGGACCCGCGCCATGCGCCAGCTGGTGATCCTCCTGGGCGTGCCGATCGACAACCTGGGCGTGGGGGAGACGCTCGAGCGGCTGGACGCGTTCGTGCAGGCGGGCCGGGCGACAGGCAAGAGCCACCAGGTCGTCACCATCAACGCCGACTTCGTCAAGAACGCCATCCACGACCCGGAGGTCCGCTACCTGCTGCAAGACGCCGACCTGGCCTCGGCGGATGGGATGCCGCTGGTGTGGGGGGCGCGGCTCCTGAACGTGCCGCTCAAGGGGCGGGTGACCGGCGCCGACCTGGTGCCGCTGCTGGCCGAGCGCGCCGCGCAGAAGGGCTACTCGATCTACTTCCTGGGCGCGGCGCCCGGCGTGGCCGCGGCGGCCGCGGGCATCCTGCAGCAGCGCTATCCCAGCCTGAAGGTGGCGGGGGTCTACTCGCCGCCGGTCCAGCCGGTGCTCGAGATGACCGATGATGTGCTGCAGTCCATCCGGGAGGCGCGGCCCGACATCCTGCTGGTGGCCTTCGGCAACCCCAAGCAGGAGAAGTGGATCGGGATGTATAAACGGCAGCTGCGGGTGCCGGTGATGATGGGGGTGGGGGGCACATTGGACTTCATCGCCGGACTGACGCGCCGCGCGCCGGCCTGGATGCAGCGCAGCGGGCTGGAATGGCTCTACCGCCTGGTGCAGGAGCCGGGCCGGCTGTGGCGCCGTTACGCCGGCGACTTCCTGGTGTTCGGGTTCTTCTTCGTGCGCCAGTGGTGGCACATGCGCCGGGGCGGATCGTACGCCGACCTGCTGCCGGCCACCGACCTGGTAATCGCCGATCAGCGCGCCATCCTGAGCGTGCGCGGCAGCCTGACGGTCGGCACCTACCAGAAATTCAACGAACTGGCGGAGCAGGCGCTGTCCGCCACGCCGCAGCTATTGGTGCAGATGGCGGAGGCCAAATTCATCGACAGCGCCGCGATTGGGAGTCTCGTGCACCACGCCAAGCAGGCGCGCGAGGCCGGCGGGGAGTTGAGCCTGGTGGCCGTGCCCCCGCCCATCGCCACCGCCCTGTCCATGCTGCGGCTGGACAACTACTTCCCGCGCTACGCCAGCCTGGAGACCGCGCTCAAGGCGGTGGGCGGGCACCGGCCCGGCAACGGCGCCCGGGCGCCGGCCGAGACCGCGCCGCCCAAGGAGGGCGATGGCCGGTGGGTGGTGGTGGCGGGGCCGCGCCGCATCGACGCGGCGACCGTGGCGGACGTGCGCGAGCGGTGCACCGAGGCGCTCAAGCAGCATCGTTTTCTCGTGCTCGACCTGTCCGAGACCGTCATCCTGACCAGCGCAGGGCTGGCGGTCCTGGCGCAGCTCAACCGGGTGGCGCAGGAGCAGCAGGGCGCGCTGCGCGTGACGGGGTGCTCGAAGGACGTCCTGCAGGTGATTGAGATGGTGCGCTTCGACAAGGTCCTGGCGCTCTACCAGGACGTCCGGTCGGCGACGGCCTAGTCGGCTGCCCGTGCAAACCCTGCTCCTGGCGACGGGCGAAGAACCCAAGCTGCGGCCGCTGACGGACGACCTGCCGCCCGCCATGCTGCCGGTCGGCCACCAGCCGGTCATGGCGCACATGGTCGAGCAGTTGGCGGTGCAGGGCTTTAAGCGCCACCTGGCGTGCCTGCACTACCGGGCCGAGAAGATCGAGGCCTATTTCGGGTCCGGCCAGCGCTGGGGGGTGAGCCTGGACTACGCCATCCAGCGCGACGCGCTGGGCACGGCGGGCGCGCTCAAGTGGGCGGCCCGGCAGCTCAGCGACACCTTCATCGTGCTGCCGGCGGACGTGATCGTGGAGCTGGACGTGATCGCGGTGCTGAGCGAGCACCGGCACCAGGGCAACGCCGCCACGCGGGTGGTCCGGCACACCGGCGCCCAGCCCGTCAAGCCCAGCCGCAACGGGTCCCGGCCGGCCCGCCAGGACGACTGCCCGGACGCGCGGCCGCTGGGGATCTACATCTTCGAGCCCGACGTCCTAAACCTGATCCCACCCTTCACACCCTACAACATTGAGAGCCAGTTGATCCCGGCCCTGCGCGCGGCCGATCTGCCGGTGGGAGTGTACGAGCAGCACGGCTACTGGAACGCGCTGGGCACCTTTGGGGAGTATCAGGCGGCGCAGCGCGACTACCTGGCGCGGCTGGAGACCGCCGGGGACGCGGCGGAACGGCAGACCTTTCCCTGGCGGACCTCGGTGCGGGGCCGGCGGGTTCAGCGCGGCATCTGGGTGGGGCACAACAACGCCATCCACCCCAGCGTGCGCCTGGCCGAGCCGGTCTTCATTGGCAAGAACTGCCGGATTGGGCGGGGGGTGGAGCTGGGCCCGAACGCGGTGCTGGGCGCCAACGTCGTCGTGGACGACGAGGCCACGGTGCGCGACAGCCTGGTGCTGGACAACACCTACGTCGGCAAGCTGGTCAAGATCGAGCACCGGCTGGCGGACCGCGGCCTGCTGGTGGACGTGGCGACCAGCGACTACGTGCGCGTGGCCGACACCTTCTGGCTGGGCGAGACGCCGCAGACGCTCACCGACAGCGTGGGCCGGCGGCTGCGGGACATTGTCGTGGCGCTGGTGATCGGCTTGCTGCTGTTGCCGGCGGCGGTGGCCTGGGGTCTGCTCCTGCGGCTGGCGCAGGGGCGGGCACTGGCGCACCTGGAATTGGCGCCCCGGCCGCAGTCGCCGGGCGCGGAGCCGGCGCCGCCCCGCCGCGTGTGGCGGTTCGCCCGCGGCCAACGTCCCGGCCTGGCCGCGCGCCTGAACCGTCTTCAGGCCCGGCTGGAGATCGACCGCTGGCCGGAATTGTGGAGCGTGGTGACGGGCGACCTGGTGCTGGTGGGCGCGAAGCCGGTGATGGCGGATGCGGCTGCTTCGGCGGGTATCGCTGTTGACCGGGAACGGCCGGATTGCGAGCCCGGCTTCACGGGCCTGTGGTACGTGCAGTGCGGCCCGGGGGCGGACGAAGACGAGATCAGGATCGCGGATGCCTACTATGCTGCGACCCGGAGTTGGCGGGAAGACTGGCGCATTCTGGCCCAGTCCCCGGGGGCCTGGGCGCGGCGGGTCAGGCAGGAGGACTTGCGTTAATGGACCTTGAAACCCGGACGGTGGATGATGTGCAGGTGCTGGCGCTGAGCGGCAGCTTTAATAACTACACCGCCCAGGCGGTGCGGCAGTGGATCGATGCGGCCACGGCGAAGCCGCCGGCCTGGCTGGTGATCAACCTCAGCCGGGTGGGATTCATGGATTCGACGGCCTTGTCCACGCTGGTGCATGGGATGAAGCGCACCCGCGAACAGCAGGGCGACCTGCGCCTGTGCGGGCTGTCCCAGCCGGTGCGGATGATCTTCGAGATGACGCGGCTGGATCAGGTGTTTGAGATCTTTGCTCATGAGGCGGACGCCGTACAGGCCTTTGCGCAGCTGCGCCCGGCCGAAGCGCCCGCCAGGGAAGAGAGTCGCGAATGATGCTGGCGGACCGGTACGATATTGCGAAGTTTGAGGCCGAGATCGAGCTCGCCAAGCGCGTGCAGCTCAGCATGCTGCCCAAGGAACTGCCGCGCGTGCCTGGCCTGGATGTGTGGGGGGCGACGCGCGCGGCCTTCCACGTGGGCGGCGATTTCTATGACTTTGTCGAGCGTTCCGACAACACCGTCACCCTGGTGGTGGGGGACGTGTCCGGCAAGGGCATGGCGGCGGCGCTGCTGATGGCCGTCACCCGGCGGGTGATCCGGACGCAGACCAATTTCCGCTCGGCGCCGACGCCCGAGACCATCCTGCGGTACACGAATGCCGAGTTGTATGCGGACTTCACCAACTCGATGATGCTGGCCACGGTGTTTGTCGGGCAGTATGACACTGCGCGCCACGTGCTGACCTACGCCAACGCCGGCCACTCGCCGGTGATCTACCGGCCAGCGTCCGGGCCGACCCAAGTGCTGAACGCGGAGGGCACGGCCCTCGGCGTGCTGCGCGACACCGGGGCGCGGGATCAGCAGATCACCTTTCACCCGGGCGACGTGCTGGTGATCGGCACCGACGGTCTGAACGAGGCCCGCAACGGCGACGACCGGATGTTTGGCTACTACGGACTGAAGCAGACGGTCGAGGCGACCGCGCACCTGCCGGCCCATGCCATTGTGGCGGAGTTGTATGCCGCGGTGGACCGCTACAGCCTGGGCGACAGCCTGCAGGACGACCAGACGCTGGTGGTGCTGAAGTACGACGGTGTCTAGTGCGCCGGGACTCCTACCACACGCGATGCCTGGCCTCCCACTGATGGCGGATGAGTCGGTACGCCTGACGCTGCCGGCGGAGGTCCGGTACCTGAGCCTACTGGAAGGGCTGATTGGGAGCCTGCTGGGCCAGGAGGGGGCGCTGGCCGACCGGGAGGCGCGCACCTTTGAGGTCATCCTGGCGGTGCACGAAACCTGCACCAACGTCATCGACCACGCCTATGCGGGCGGGCCGGGCCGGATCGAGCTGACCTTCACCCTGCAGGATGGCCCCCGCCGGCTGGTGGTGGAGATCCGCGACACGGGTAAGTCATTCGTGCTGGGCGAGATCCAGCAGCCCAACCTCGGCGCGCCGCAGACGCGCGGTTACGGGCTGTTTTTGATCCACCGGCTGATGGATGAGGTGAGCTACACGCCAGAGGAGGGGAACAACCGGTGGCGGCTGGTCAAGTTTTTGAAGTAGGGCGCCTCTGCTGACAGGGTCAACAGAATGAACAACTCAGATCTGGCGGCCCAACACGAGTAGTGTGATGACCGAGCGGAAACCGCGGGTGAGTATTGGGTTGGCAGTGCGCAATGGGGAACGCTTTTTGCCCGAGGCGCTGGATTCGCTGCTGGCTCAGACCCTTGACGACTTTGAGCTAATCATTTCGGACAATGCCTCGACCGATCGGACAGAAGAGATTTGCCGTGAGTATGCCTTGCGGGATGCCCGGATTCGCTATCACCGCAATCCGACCAATATTGGCGCGACGGCCAATGAAAACTTGACCGTTGCCATGGCGCGTGGCGAGTACTTCCGGTGGGCCGCGCACGATGATGTATGCGAGCCAACCCTGTTGGAGAAGTGCGTGGCCGTGCTCGATAGCCGGCCGGAGGTAGTGCTGTGCTACACCCAAACGGCCCTGATTGACGACCAGGGCGATTTCATTCCCGACAATACATTGCCACACCAAGAAATCTTCAAGACGGGCAGCAACGCCGTTTCGCCAAAGTCCTTTGAGCGCTTTGCGGCCGTGGCGCGATCGCGGAACCTGTGCCCGGAGACCTATGGTGTCATCCGGCCAGAAGTGCTGAGGCGCACTCGTCTGCAGAAGGCCTACATGAGCGCGGACCGCACGTTGTTGGCGGAGTTGAGCATCTATGGGCCCTTCTTTGAGGTGCCCGAACCTTTGTTTCGCAAGCGGATGCACCATGGAAACATTTATGTCGATTGGCGGACGAGAATGGCATGGTTCAATCCAGCCAACGAAGGCCGCATAGTATTCCCAGTTTGGGAGCAGCTGTTTGACTATCTGGCCGTGATTGGGCGGCTGCCCGTGACAGGCTATGAACGTCTGCGCTGCTACCTGTTCATGTTCGAGTGGGTGGCCCACTACGGCAAGAACTTGCTGAAAGACTTGCTGGTTGCCGGATACATGGCCCTGCATTCCCCCAAGTGGAGGCTAAAGCGTTATGCGGATACTCGTAACTGGTCATAAGGGCTACATTGGCACGGTACTCGTGCCGCGCCTGGTGGCGGCAGGCCACGACGTCGTTGGGCTGGATACTGACTGGTTTGCCGAATGTGCCTGGGATGACTCAGCAGTGGTGGTGCCCGAGATCCGCAAGGATCTACGTGATGTTGAGCAGCGTGACCTGGAGGGTTTTCAGGCCATCATCCACCTGGCGGCCATCTCCAACGACCCCATTGGCAACCTGAATCCGGAGCTGACCTACGAGATCAACCACGTTGGATCGGCGCGGCTGGCTCGGCTGGCCAAAGCCGCCGGCTGCCAGCGTTTTCTGTTTTCGTCCTCCTGCAGCATCTACGGCGCCGCAGGCGATGACCTGCTGACGGAAGAAGCCGAGTTCAATCCGGTGACGCCGTATGGCCGATCGAAGATGCTTCTCGAACGTGACCTCGCGGACCTGGCGGATGACGACTTCTCGCCCACATATCTGCGCAACGCCACGGCTTACGGGGCGTCACCGCGGCTGCGGTTTGACCTGGTCATCAACAACCTGGTCGCTTCGGCTTACACCTCGGGCCGCATTTACCTGCTGAGCGACGGAACTCCGTGGCGCCCGGTGGTTCACCTCCAGGACATTGCCCAGGCGTTTGAAGTCCTGCTCAACACGCCGCGGGACCTAATACACAATCAGGCCTTCAATGTCGGCCGGAACGAAGAGAACTACCGGGTAAATGACCTGGCTGAGATCGTGCGCCAAGTTGTGCCTGGTTCCCGTATCGAGTATGCGCCCCAGGCCGGACCGGACAAACGGACGTATCGCGTGGATTTTGGCAAGATCGCCCAGCTGATTCCCGCCTTCCAACCGCGGTGGGATGCGCGCCGCGGCGCCGAGGAGCTGTACACGGCATATCAGCGCGTGGGCCTGGAGCGGGCGGACTTTGAGGGTCCGCGCTTCAGGCGGATTGACCACTTGCAGCAGTTACTGCGGAGCGGGCGCATGGGACCGGACTTGCGCTGGCAGGCCAGCGAGCCGGCTACGGCGGTGGGGCAGCCATGAGCGCGACAACCGAAGCGGACGCGGTCCAGGCCGGTGCTGAAACGGCTGCCCAGGCAGAGCCAAGCCCTGTTCAAGCCGCCTGCCGATTCTGCGCGGCGCCGCTGACCGTCACCTTCGTGGACCTGGGGATGTCGCCGCTGTGCGAAAGCTACCTGAGCGCGGCGCAGCTAAACCAGGGTGAAGTGTTCTACCCGCTGCACGTGTGGGTATGCGAGCGGTGCTTCCTGGTGCAGCTGGAGGCTTACGTCAGCCCGGAGCACATCTTCACCGAGTATGCGTACTTTTCGTCGTATGCCGACACCTGGCTGGAACATGCCCGACGGTATACCGAGCAGGTGACGGCCCGGCTGGGTCTGAGCAAGCGCAGCCAGGTTGTCGAAGTGGCCAGCAATGATGGTTATCTGCTTCAGTATTTCGTGGAGCGCGGCATTCCGGCGTTGGGGATTGAGCCAGCTGCCAACGTGGCGCGCGTAGCCGAGGGGAAGGGGGTTCCGACCCGGGTTGAGTTCTTCGGCCAGGCGAGCGCCCGGCAACTGGCGGCGGAAGGCCTGCAGGCCGACCTCTTGATTGGCAATAACGTGCTGGCCCAGGTGCCGGACCTGAACGACTTCGTGGCTGGAATGAAGTTGGCGCTGAAGCCGCAGGGCACGATCACGCTGGAGTTCCCACACCTGCTGGAGCTCATGCGTCATAACCAGTTTGACACGATCTACCATGAGCACTTCTCCTACTTCAGCGGCCTAGCGGTGGATCGCATCCTGGGCCCGCATGGCCTCACCTTCTTTGATGTGGACATCCTGCCCACCCACGGGGGGTCGCTGCGCGTCTACGCCCGGCATACCGCCGATGGGGCGCGGCCGGTGAGTACGCGTGTGACTGAACTGCTGGCGCAAGAGCGGGCGGCCGGCCTGGACCGCGTGGAGGCATACAAGCAGTTCGGCCAGCAGGTCATCACGACCAAGCATCGGCTGCTCACCCGTCTGATTGAGGTCAAGCAGGCGGGCAAGCGCATCGTTGGGTATGGCGCCCCGGGCAAAGGCAATACGCTGCTCAACTACTGTGGCATTCGCACCGACTTCCTGGATTTCACGGTGGACCGGAATCCCTACAAGCAAGGCAAGTATCTGCCCGGCACCCATATCCCCATCCATCACCCCGACGCGATCCGCGCGGCGCGGCCGGACTATGTGCTCATCCTGCCGTGGAACTTCAAGGAAGAGATCATTTCGCAGATGGCTTACATCGGAGAGTGGGGCGGGCGGTTCATCATTCCAATTCCGGATGTGCAGGTCCTGACACCGGGCCAGCTGTGAAGTTTACGCCCGCGCCGCTGGCCGGCGTCTACGTGGTGGAGCCGGAGCGGCATGTTGACGAGCGCGGCTTCTTTGCGCGCACGTGGTGCCAACGCGAATTTGACGAGCAAGGGCTGGCGGCGCGGCTGGTGCAATGCAGCGTCTCGTACAACCGGCAGCCGGGCACGCTGCGGGGCATGCACTATCAGCGGCCGCCCTTTGCCGAAGACAAGCTGGTGCGCGTGACGCGGGGCCGCATTTATGACGTGGCGGTTGACTTGCGGCCCGACTCGGCAACGTTTCTGGACTGGTTTGGCCTTGAGCTGACGGAAGAGAACCGGCTGGGCCTGTACATCCCGCGGGGTTTTGCGCATGGGTTTCTGAGCCTGACGGCTGGGACGGAAGTGTACTATCAGATGTCGGAGTTCTACTCCGCCGGGCATGGCGGCGGCTTCCGCTGGGATGATCCGCGGGTGGGTGTGGTGTGGCCAGCGGCCGTCCAGGTGATCTCCGAGCGAGACCGAACCTACCCCGACCTGCAGCCGGCGGACCTGGGTGTGTTTGCGGGTTTGAACCAGGACTTGTCACCGTGAGCGCACCGCGCATCGTGCTGTACGGCAACTTCGGGATCGGCAACCTGGGCAACGACAGCACCCTCGAAGCGGCGCTGGTTGCCATCCGCCAGTACCAGCCGCAGGCTAAGCTGTTGTGCGTTTGCACGGGCCCGAGCGTCGTTGCCGAGCAGTATGGTGTTCCGGTGTATCCGGTCAGCGTTTCGCACGCGGCCCGCGCGGGACGCCCCCGCGGTCGCGTGGCTCGCATGATCGTCCGTGTCCTAGGCGAGATTGGATTCTGGCTGAGCCCGCCGGGCTGGCTTCGCTCCGCGGACCTGTTCATCGTGGTGGGCACCGGCAGCCTGGATGATATGGGCGAGCGTCCGTGGGGGGCGCCTTACGACATTCTACGGTGGTGCGCCGCCGCCAGGCTGGCGCGCGTGCCGGTCGTTTTCCTGAGCGTTGGCGCCGGGCCGATTGTGAACCCGGTGAGCCGCCTGTTCATGTTGTGGGCGCTGCGATTGGGTCGTTATCGCAGCTACCGGGATCAAGTATCGAAAGACTTCCTGTTGAGCGCGGGCCTTGACGCCTCGCTGGATTCGGTGGTTCCTGACCTTGTGTTTGGCCTGCCGGCCGACCTGGGCGGCGCGTTGCGCGCGGTCCGCATACCGCCGCGAACAGTGGGCCTGGGCGTGATGGGCTACTATGGGTGGCGCCTCGATCCGCGCTCGGGCGAGCCTATCTATGCCGCATATGTGGCCAAGCTCAAGGACTTCGTGCGCTGGCTGCTCGAGCAGGGCTACGCTATCAGACTCCTGACGGGGCAACTGCCGGCCGACCAGCAGCCGGTGGATGACCTCCTGGACTACGTGAGGACCGCTGGCCCGGCCGGCTGGCAGGAGCGTGTGACCGCGGGCCGCATTGAATCGATCGGCGATCTGTTTACGGAAATCGCTCAAACCGACGTTGTCGTGGCCACGCGTTACCATAACGTGGTCTGCGCCCTCATGCTGGGGCGGCCCGTGATATCGCTCGGTTATGCCCGGAAGAATGACTTCCTGCTGAGCGATATGGGACTGCAGGCTTACTGCCAGCATGTCGAGACCTTCACAGTGGCCAAGCTGATTCAGCAGTTCAAGGCGCTGGCGGCTGAACTGGAGGCGGCTTCGGCGCGCATTCAGGCCGTGAATTTGCGGTTCCGCCAGCAGCTTGACGAACAATATGCCGCCATCTTGCAGCCGGCGCGGGCTGCCGAGCCGTTGCCGGCGGTATGACCACCCGACCGCAAGACCCCTCACCGCCAGAAGTGCGGGGAGCGCTGGGCGAGGAGACCCTGGCCCAAGAGATCGATACCCTGCTGCGCGATCTGTACCCCATCTGTCGCAGCATCACGGGCCACGGGCTGCGGGCATCTTTGCGCCGCCTGCAGGCAGTGATCCCATTTGAGCTGCATGAGGTGCCGAGCGGCACGCCAGTGCTGGACTGGACCGTGCCGAACGAGTGGAATGTGCGCGATGCTTACATCGCGAATTCGCGCGGCGAACGCGTCATTGACTTTCAAAAGCATAACCTGCACCTGGTCAACTACAGCGTGCCGTTTCGCGGCCGGATGGCGCTAGACGACCTGAAGCTCCATCTGCACACGCTGCCGGACCGGCCGGATGTCATTCCCTATCGAACGGCCTACTATCAGCCGGCCTGGGGTTTCTGCCTGGCTCACAATCAGCGGGCCGAACTTGAGCCGGGGGACTATGAGGTGTGCGTGGACACCTCCTTGGAGCCGGGCAGCCTGACGTACGGGGAGCTGTGCCTCGCCGGCGACACGACCGATGAGGTGCTCATCTCCTGTCACTGCTGCCACCCCTCCCTCGCCAACGACAATCTGTCGGGCATGGCGCTGAGTGCGTTTCTGGCGCGGGAGCTGCAGGGGCGTCCGCGCCGCTACACTTATCGTTTCCTGTTCATCCCGGGTACGATCGGCGCGCTGACGTGGCTGGCGCGCAACGAGGCGCGGACAACCCGCATCAAGCACGGCCTGGTCGTAGCCTGCGTGGGCGATGCGGGCGGCCTGCACTACAAGCGCAGCCGCCAGGGCCAGGCCGAAATCGACCGCGCGGTCGTTCACATCCTCCGACAGAGTGGGCAAGCGTACGAGCTGCACGACTTCACGCCCTATGGCTACGATGAACGGCAGTACTGCTCACCTGGCTTCAACCTGCCGGTTGGCAGCCTGACGCGGACGCCGCATGGCCGTTATCCCGAGTATCACACCTCGGCCGACAACCTTGACCTGGTGCGGCCGGAGCACATCCTCGCCTCGCTGGCCACCTATTTGGCGGTGATGGAGGTGCTGGAAGGCAATCACGTGCTGGTGCGGACCGACCCGCGCGGGGAACCACAGTTGGGCCGGCGCGGCCTGTATTCGGCCCTGGGCGGCCGGGCCGATACCGAGGTCATGCAGATGGCGCTGCTGTGGACGCTGAATCTGGCCGACGGGGAGCACGACCTGCTGGCGATAGCGGAACGCGCCGGCCTGCCTTTCGCAGTTGTCGGGCAGGCGGCGAAGCTGCTGCTGCAGGCGGGTTTGCTGCGCGAGCCCGACGCGAGCGCGCAACCAGGCGCAGCCGAGCCACCGCCCAGCCTGTCTGCCTCGCCATCACCTAAGGAGTTGGCGCAATGAATTTCCACGAGTCACGGCGGCTGCAAGCCAAGAGTCACCGGCTAATTCCCGGCGGCGCACATACCTATGCCAAAGGCGATGACCAGTACCCCGAACAGGCCCCTGCTTTTCTGGCGCGCGGCCAGGGCTGCCGGGTGTGGGATGTGGACGGCAACGAGTTCATCGAGTACGGCATGGGGCTGCGCTCGGTCACGCTGGGCCACGCCTATGCGCCGGTGGTCGAGGCCGCCCAGCGGCAGATGCAGTTGGGCGTCAACTTTACCCGGCCGGCCTCGATCGAGGTGGAGTGCGCCGAGAAGCTGTTGAACTTGCTTGACGGCGCGGAGATGGTGAAGTTTGCCAAGAACGGCTCGGATGTCACCACGGCGGCGGTCAAGCTGGCCCGCGCCCATACCGGCCGCGATTTGATCGGCATCTGTGCCGATCACCCCTTCTTCTCCACCGACGATTGGTTTATCGGCAGCACGGCCATGTCGGCCGGCATACCGGAGGCCATTCGTAATCTGACGGTGCGCTTCCGCTACAACGACCTCCAGAGCGCGCAGGACCTGTTTGACCAGTATCCCGGCCAGATCGCGTGCCTGGTCATGGAAGCGGAAACGGTTGAGCCGCCGCGCGACAACTACCTAAAGGCGCTCCATGATCTTTGCCGCCAGCGCGGAGCGCTGCTGATCCTGGACGAGATCATTACTGGCTTCCGCTGGCACCTGGGCGGTGCTCAAAAGGTGTATGGCATCACACCCGACCTGGCAACTTTTGGCAAGGCGTTGGGCAACGGCTTCTCCATCGCGGCATTGGTCGGGCGGCGCGAAGTCATGGAGCTGGGTGGGCTGACGCACGACCGCGAGCGGGTCTTTCTGTTGTCGACCACGTTTGGGGCTGAAACGCACGCGTTGGCCGCGGCCATGGCAACCATGCAAGTATTCGAGGAACAAGGCGTGATTGAGCACCTGTATGCGCAGGGGGAGCGCCTGGCCGCCGGCATCGAGTCCGCGGTCAAGGCGCGCGGTCTGCAGGGCTACTTTGGGGTTATGGGGCGGCCGTGCAACCTGATCTACTACACCTGCGACGAAAACAAGCAGCGCTCGCAGGCCTTCCGCACCCTGTTCTTGCAGGAGATGATCCGGCGCGGGTTCCTTGCGCCGTCCTTGGTGGTGAGCTTTTCGCATTCGGCTGACGATGTGGATCGCACCATTGCGGCCGTCGACAGTGCGCTTGAGGTTTACTGCCGGGCACTGGAGGACGGGATAGACAAACACCTGGTCGGCCGGCCGGTGAAGCCGGTCCTGCGGAAGCTTAACTGAAAGGCGGGCATCTGCGCATGAAAGTCGTTCTGTTCTGTGGCGGCCTGGGCACGCGCCTGAAGGAACACTCCGAGACCATTCCCAAGCCGATGGTCGAGATTGGTTATCGGCCCATTATGTGGCACCTGATGCGCTACTACGCGCACTATGGGCACAAGGACTTCATCCTGTGCCTGGGCTATCGGGGCGACGCCATCAAGCACTACTTCCTGAACTACAACGAGTGCGTCTCGAATGATTTTGTCTACCGGAAAGGCGGCCGCGATATCGAGGTCGTCAACAACGACATTTCGGATTGGACGATCACGTTCGTGGATACGGGCCTGCACTCCAACATCGGCCAGCGGCTGCGGGCGGTGGCGCCCTACCTGGCGGGAGAGGAGGCGTTCATGGCCAACTATGCCGACGGGCTGGCCGACCTGCCGCTGGATGAATACGAGGCGCACTTCTGGCGGCAGGACCGCGTGGCCAGTTTCCTGTGCGTCAAACCGTCGCAATCCTTCCACATCGTCTCGCTGACGGCCGACAATCACGTGAACAGCATTCAGCCGGTGCAGCAGGCGGGCCTGCTGATCAATGGCGGGTTCTTCATCTTCCGCCAGGCGATCTTTGACTACCTGCGCGAGGGGGAGGAGCTGGTGGTCGAGCCTTTTCAGCGGCTGATCGCGGCTGACCAGTTGGTCGCCTACCGCAATCCGAGCTTCTGGGCGTGCATGGACACGCTCAAGGAGAAGATGATGTTTGACGACATGTATGCGCGCGGCGATACCCCGTGGGCCGTCTGGGAACAAGGGCGGCCGCGCTGGATGGATCCGGCCCGCATGGAACAGGCCGTGAGCAATGGACACGGGACGAGGGTGGAAGTGTCCCTGAGCCGGCCGGCTTGACCCAGCCCATGCTGCACTTTGCGCCCCTGATCGGCCGCCAGGCGCCGCTGCAGGTGTTGTGCCTGGGGGCCCATAGCGACGACATCGAGATCGGGTGCGGCGGCACGCTGCTGGCGCTGCACGACCGCTATCCCAACGCGGTCTACACCTGGGTGGTGTTCAGTGCCGGCGGCCCGCGAGTGGCCGAGGCGCGGGCCAGTGCCGAGGAGTTTTTGCCGGCCTCCGCGCGCGCGGAGGTGATGGTCCTGGAGTTTCAAGACGGCTACTTTCCGTACAAGGGCGCGGCCATCAAGGACTACTTCGAGGGCCTGAAACACCGCGTTTCACCCGACCTGATATTCACCCACGGGCGCGACGATCGCCACCAGGATCACCGCCTGATTCACGACCTGACCTGGAACACGTTTCGGAATCACTCCATCTTGGAATATGAGATACCCAAGTATGATGGCGACCTGGGTCAGCCGAACGTGTTTGTGCACCTGGACGAGGCGATGTGCCGGCGTAAGGTGGACATCCTGATGCGCGCCTTTCCGACACAGACCAGCCGGCCGTGGTTCAGGGCGGATACATTTTGGGCCTTGCTGCGCCTGCGCGGACTCGAGTCACGCGCGCCGCAGGGCCTGGCCGAGGCGTTTGTTGGGCGAAAGGTCGTTTTGCTTGGCTAGGGCGCTTGAGATGCCATGCACCAGGCGCAGGCTCGGGCCGCGGCGCCGCCTTTCGCAAAGGAAACACTGATGCGATACTACACGCATGTGCCTCCACGCCGTCGCGTATCCGGTCCTTCGGCCAGTCGACGCCCCCGTGTTGCCCCTTTCGCCGCGCCCACCGTGATCAGGCCAGTGCAGTCGGATTCGAATACACGAGATCTGGTGACATGAGCGCTGAAGGCAGGACCATCGCGCGCAATATGGGCTGGCTGTCAATCTCACAGGCTGTTAACTGGGTTTTTGGTCTGGTGCTAACGATTGTGCAGCCGCGCTATCTGGGCGTTACGGCCATGGGTCAGCTTCAGCTTGGGATCTCGCTGTGGAGCATCATCGGCGTTCTGGTGGCTTTTGGCATGGATGTCTTACTGACCAAGGAAACCGCACGCGCCCCGCAACGCGTGGGAAGCCTGCTGGGCACGGCGGGTGCGTTGCGGAGCCTGTTGTTTGCCGGCGGCTGCGGGTTAGTGGCGCTCTATGCCCGATGGGCGGGCTACTCCGCCGACACGATTGTGGTCATCGCCATTCTGAGCCTGTGGCAGTTCTTTGCCCAATTCGACAACAGTGTCCGATCCGCCCTGCAGGGCCTGGAGCGCATGGAGTTCATTTCTGCGGCTGCGGTGGTGAGCCGGTTTTTGGGGGCGGCCATTAGTATTGCCTTGCTGCTCACTGGCCACGGAGCAGCCAGCATCGCCGCGGTGGTCGCCGGCGGGGCAGCGCTGAGTTGCCTGATCCAATATTACTTCTTGCGCCGACTGCAACCCATCCGAATCCAGGTCGACCGAAACATGGTGAAGTGGATGGTGCAGGCCAGTCTGCCCTATTTCCTTTCAGGCGTATTTCTGATTGTGTACGCTGAAGTCAGCCTCGTGGTTATATCCTTGTTGGTGGATGAGACGGGTGTCGGCGTGTTTGGTACGGCCTATCGCTTACTGGGCCCGTTCCTGTTTCTGCCGACCATCTTCATGTCGGCAGCCTTTCCAGCACTGGCGCGCCAGGCGGTGGCGGATACCGGCCTGGCCATGCGGCTGATGCGGCGCAGTTTTCACTTGCTCTTCTTGGCGGCCGTGCCGTTGGGGCTGGGTATCCTCGCGATTGCGCCGCCGGTAATCTCTTTGCTCTACGGGCCAGCCTTTGCCAAAAGCGGTCCTGTCCTGTCGGTTTTGGGCATCACCCTCATTTTCCTCTACCTCAACATACTGATCGGGCAGTACCTGGTTTCGGTAGACCGGCAGAATCAGTGGACGGTTGTCATGGCTACCGCCACCGTCGTGCGCATTGGTTTGGACGTGCTGTTAGTGCCCCTGGCGCAGAAGTGGCTTTCCAACGGCGCCCTCGGCGCGGCAGTGGTCTTGACGACGACAGAGTTGGGGATGCTTATGGCCGGGCTGGTGCTTTTGCCACGGGGCACACTGAATCGCGATAGCGCCCGGTTCGCTGGCCGAACCTTGTTGGCTGGGGCAGGCATGCTGCTGGTTGTGCTACTATTGCGCGAAAGCCATATCGCTGTGCCGATCCTGGCTGGCGCGGTTACATATGGATTGCTCGTGTTGGTGCTGCGGGTCGTGTCCGTCGAAGACCAGCAATTGCTGCTTTTGATAGGCCGGGGCTTACTGGCTCGCCTCCGGCGCCGGCTGCCGAAGCCTTCGCAGGTGGGCTAATCGGCTGGCATTGTCCAGAAGGTGGAAGCATGACCAAAGCCATTGTGTTGCGTCTGCTGGAGAGTTACTTTCGGCATCGCTGGCTGTACCTGGCGCCGATTGTCATCATGACCATAGTGGGTGCTGCCTATGTGCTGACTCGGCCGCGCGAGTATCTGACCGAAAGCCTGGTGTACGTGCCCGGGGAGTCATACCTGGCCACCTTAACGGCGGTGCGGTCGGACTCGACCTCATGGTGGGCGACGCCGGCTCAGAGCGCGGCCAACAAGATCACGGAGTTGCTGCGCACCGACTCGTTTGTGCGCTCGCTCATTGCCATGACCGATATGGCGGCCGACCTGGGGGCTGATCCGGCGGTGGTGGGATCGCTCATTGCCACTACGCGCGACGCCGTTTGGGCAGTCGCGCAGGGGGATAACCAGGTGTTAGTCGGGGCGGCGCATGAAAGTCCTGTGTTGGCCTACCAGTTGGCGGCCGCAACCATAGAGAACTACACGCGCTGGCGCATCGACGCCGAATTGGCGCAGAGCGCCGTGGCCCAAGGGTTCTTCGCGGACTTGATCCCGGTCTACGCAGCGGAACGCGAAGTCGCGCGTCAGGCGCTCGTAGACTACTTGCGCTCACATCCCGAGCCCTTGCAGGGCGACCGCCCGACGCTGGAGCAACTCGAAGTGGATCGGCTGCGGGGCGACTTGGCCGACGCTGAGGCCCGTCTGGCGGCCACGCAGGACAAGGATGAGGAGGCGCGCCTGGCGGCGTCGCAGGCGGAGGTCAACATCCGCCAATCGTTCTATGTCATGGATCCGCCCACCATTCCACGCGAGCCCGCCACTTCCTTGCGCCAGCTGGCGTTGCAGATTGGCGGCTTCGGTGGGGTCGGCTTAGCGCTGACGGCTCTCGCGATCGTCGGCGGCGCCTTGCTCAACCGCGGGTTTGTCTTTCCGGTGGATGTCCGCGAGAATCTGCATCTGCCCGTTCTGGCGACTGTTCCGTTGGCGCCGGCCGCTGGCGGTCGCGCCGGGCGCCATCTGACCGGCCAGCGCCTCACGCATGCCTTTGTGCTCAGCCCGCCGCGCGCCTACGCCGCCTTGCCGCCTGGCACTATTGGTCAGCCGGTTGAGGATGCGGCCGAGGACGCCGAGTAGCCTGGCCCGCCGCGCGCCCAGGCCGAGACCAGGCCTAATCCCTGGCAGATGTGACCCATGCGATTTCGCTCACGCACAACCAACAACCACTCGGCGCCAAATGTAGTGCTATCGGCTGCCGACAGCACCCCGCTGGCAACGTTTCCGGTGGAGATCATGGATGCGCTGCGATATTTCGTGGCGCGGGTGACCCGTCAGCAGCCCTTTCCGCGGCGCCTGGCGCTGCTGGCGGCGCTCCGGCAAGAAGGTGTGACCTACCTTTCCCGGGGCTTGGCGCTCACCCTGGCGCATGACCTGCAGGCCCGCGTGTGTGCTGTTGAACTGAACTGGTGGTGGCCGTCGGATTTGCCCCCCGGCCCGCAGCCGGGGCTGGCGGCTGTGCTGGACGGGCACGTAGGCCTGAACGATGCGCTTTGGCATACGGCCGATGTCTCCTTGGCGATCCTACCGGCTGGAGTGGTGCCACGCGAGGCCCGGAGTCGCTATGCGCGCCAGGCGTTGTTGCAGGATACGCTGGAAACCCTGCACCGGCAGTTTGATCTGCTGGTGCTGGATGTGCCGGCGCTCGGCGCGACGAGCGATGCCATTTCGCTGGCCGGGCTGGGGACGGCCAGCTGCCTGGTGGTCAGTCAGGAAGCGACGCCGGCTGAAAGTGCCCGCCAGGCCTTGGACGACGTGGACCACATGCCCATGCTGGGGGTGCTGCTCAACCGCGTGGATCACCGCACCCCGGAATGGGTGCTTAGGTACATTTCGGATCGATAGCGCATGCTGGTCTTCCTGACCTTTCTGGTCGTGTGCTTCGCAGTGGGCGTGTTCGTGCGGGACAGGGTTTCGTCGCGGCCGCGGACCATTATCGCGGCGGCCAGTGTGGCGGTCTGCGCGGCATACTTTGTGTTTCGGGCGCTATAGGACCATGCGAATCCGCAGGCTGGTCGGCGTAACGCAGCGCGTGATCACGGCACGATGGCAGAGGCAACACTCGTAGACCGGGAAGTCCTCACGGCGCCCGCGCTGGCCCGGCGCCGGCAACAATTGTGGCGGGTATGGTTTGCCGCCATCCTTGGGCTGACCGGCGCGTTGGGTTGGCTGATGCTGCGCAGCGGCCCTGACCTGCTCTATCCGCTCATCCTGTTAGCGCTCGGGGTCGGCCTGCTGGTGCTACAGCAGCCTCGCTACGGCCTCTACTTGTGCGTCTTCCTGACTCTGGTTGGGGATGGCGTCATGTTGCCTTGGTATCCCTTCTCTAAGAACCTTTCGAGCCCGGAATCGCTGCTCTATCTGGGTGATCAGCTGATTGTCAGCCCGCTGGAGATTTGCCTGGTGGGGACCATGGTGATCTGGCTGAGCCGGGAAGGGCTGCAGCGCCGCCTGAAATTTCACAAGCTGGTTCTCTTCTGGCCAGTGATGGTCTTTGCCCTGTTCTGCGTGGGCGGGCTGCTGTTCGGGCTGGCTAGGGGAGGTGACCTGCGGATTGCATTATGGGAAGTCCGACCGCTCATGTATCTGCCGGTGCTCGTCGTTCTGGTCGGCCATCTGCTCACCCGTCGGGAGCATCTCAAGCAACTGCTGTGGCTAATTGCCTTGGCGCTATTTGCCGAGGCCCTGATAGTCAGCTACCGGTTCCTGTTCGTGCTGCGCATGCAAGTGAGCGACTTCAACTCCATCACTGAGCATTCCGCCCCGGTGCACATGACCCTGGTGATCGTGTGGCTGGCAGCGGCCTGGATGTTTGGCGGTTCGCGTCGGACGCGCCTGGGACTCCCGGTGCTGGTGCTGCCGATGCTCGTGACCATGCTGGCCGCCCAACGCCGGGCAGCGATTGTGGCTTTGTTGGTGGGGCTGGTCCTGATGGCCTTGGTGCTTTTCCAGTACAGGCGCCGGCTCTTTTGGTTTCTGGTGCCGGCGGCGGCACTCGCCGGCGTCGTATACGTCGCGGCATTCTGGAACGCCACAGGGATGCTGGGCATGCCTGTGCGCGCCATCAAGTCGGTCATCGCCCCATCACAGATCAGCTTGCGCGACCAGAGCTCCAACGCCTACCGGGTCATTGAGAATGTCAACACGCTGGTTACAATTCGCGAGGCGCCACTGACTGGCGTTGGATTCGGGCGGAAGTTTGTCATGGCTGTCGCGCTGCCGGACATCAGCTTCTTCGAGTGGTGGGAGTACATCACCCACAACTCCGTGTTATGGGTGTGGATGAAAACGGGCCTGTTTGGCTTTCTGGCCTTGCTGGCCCTGATTGGGACCTCCATTGTCGCAGGACTGCGCGCCCTGTGGCGCATGCCCACCGGCGACCTGCGCGCCGCAGTCTGCGCCGCTGTGTTGTATCTGGTGATGCACTATATCTACGCCTACGTGGACATGTCGTGGGACATGCAAAGCATGGTTTTAGTAGGTACCATGCTGGGTCTGCTGAGTGCTGTGGAGCGCATTGTCGCGCAGCCCGTGCCGACTCCACCCAAACGCTGGCCCTGGCAAGCGGAAGCAGCGCCGGCGCCGGGATTGTTGTGAGGCGCGCCCTCGCGGGGGCATACCCATCGCCGGCATGATCGGCCTGTCGGTCGTAGTTCCCACCTATAATCGCTTCCATTCGCTGCAGCGATTGTTGTCGGCGCTCGCCCATCAGGATTTGCCCGCCTCAGAGTTCGAAGTGGTCGTGGTGGATGATGGCTCGACCGATGGGACGCGTCAGCGACTGCTTGAGGCGCAGGTTCCCTTTCGCCTCAAGCCGGTCGTTCAGCGCAATCAAGGGCCGGCGGTGGCCCGCAACTGCGGTGTGGCCGAGGCGCAGGGCAAGATCGTCGTCTTTCTTGACGATGATGTGGCGCCTGCCCCGACGCTCCTGAGCGAACACCTGCGCTCGCACGCGGCCCACGGCCCGGGTGTGGTCGTGATTGGACCGATGCTATCGCCGCTGGATTTCCCACTGGCCCCCTGGGTGCAATGGTCACAGGAGCGATTGCTGGAGCAGTACCGCGCCATGCAAACGGGCAAGTGGGCGCCGACAGCCCGCCAGTTCTACACCGGCAACGCCTCGCTGGCGCGGGCGGACTTCCTCGCGAGTGGCGGCTTCGATGTGCACTTCAAGCGGGCCGAGGATGTTGAATTGGCGTTTCGACTCGCGGCCATGGGGCTCCGCTTCGTGTTTTGCCCGGCGGCGGCCGGTTATCATTACGAGGAGCGTAGCTTTGCGGCCTGGCTGGCGATCCCGCGCGCCTACGGCCGGTGTGATGTGGCCTTTACCCTGGAGAAAGGGCACAAATGGGTGCTGCCGGTGGTCCTGCAAGAATATGGGCAGCGGCCTTGGTTGGTGCGACTGGTTACGCGGCTGTGTCTGGATCGGCCGCTTCGTCAGCAGGTGGCAATGGCAGCCTTCCATCGATTGGCCATTATCGGGCATCGGTTGAAGTGGTCCCTGGCGGTGCGGGCTGCCCTGAGCAGCTTGTTCAATCTTCAGCACTATCAAGGCATTGCGGACGGACTGGGCGGGCGCGAGCGTTTCTTTGGGGAAGTGGCGGCGTTGATGAGGCCCGCCTCTGCCCCTGGATGAGGCTCGAGGCTCCGCCAGACACGGTGGATCGGCTATGGCTGGCGGATGGCGCATGGTGGTCGCTGCGCTAAGGCGGGACTGGCGCGGGTTGGCCGAGAATGCCCTGGCCGTCGTGCGTGCGCGGTGGTACCTGCGTCAGGCCAGCCGCCTCGGCGCGCGGGTGAGGGTGTGGGGACGGCCGGTTGTTCGCCTCCAGGGCGGACAGTTAGTTGTAGGCGAGCGAGCCCGGCTGGTCTCGACCGTGGCTACGCTTGAGCTGGAGGCTACGGGGGGACGGCTGGAGATCGGCGCTAGCACCTTCATCAACTATGGGACCTCCATTTCAGCCCGGCAGTCCATATCCATTGGGCGTGGGTGTAGTATCGGCACTCACTGCGTCATTGCCGACAGTGCGAGACCGGATATCGCCGTCACCGGTCGCGCATCAAGGCCCGTTCCAGCGCCCGTGCGGCTGGAAGACAATGTATGGCTGGGGGCGCGGGTCATTGTCGAAGCCGGGGTAACCATCGGAGCTGGCAGCGTGATCGGGGCAGGCAGCGTCGTTACCCAAGACGTGCCGGCGCGGTGTGTGGCCGTGGGCGTGCCAGCCCGTGTGATGCGACAACTATAGGCGGACTGCAGACCCGGGCGCGTTGGCCATGTTCGACACATTCAAACAGGATGTCCGCCGCTGGATTGTGCCGCAGCAGATTGCACCGGCTGAAGCGGTCACGCTGTCGCGAACGCTGGCACTGCTCCTGCGGCACAAGGCACTAAGGGCCATGGTCTGGTTCCGGTTTGGGTCCTGGTGCAGCCGGCGTCGGGTTCGGGTCGTCCCGACCCTAATGACGTGGATTCTCAGCACCTTTTACGGCATGGAGATCGCGATTGGGCCGAGCTACGGCGGCGGCTTGTACATACCGCATACGGTCGGCATGGTTCTGAATCCGAGCCGGCTGGGGGCCAATTGCAGCATTATTGCCACGGTCACTATTGGGATGCGCAATGAGTACGCCTTTCCTCAGTTGGGGGACAACGTATTTATTGGCGCTGGCGCCCGTATCTTGGGGGACATAATGATTGGTGATGGAGCTGTCATTGGCGCCAATGCGGTAGTCATTGAGAACGTTCCCTCCGGGGCGACTGTGGTGGGCGTGCCTGCCCGGATAGTGCGCCAGGCCTCTGGCGCAGGCTAGCCGCACCATGAAGTTAGCCGAATTTGTTTCGCACGGCCTGGCAATCGCACGTGCGCGCTGGTATTTTCTTCAGGCCACTGCGATTGGGCCAGGGGTGCGTGTTTGGGGCCGCCCATCGGTGCGAAATGCCGGTGGCCAGATGGTCATTGGTGAGCGCGCGGTATTTCTCTCAACGATCGCGACGCTCGAGCTGGTGGCGGAGGGCGGCCGCCTCGAGATCGGCGCGCGCACCTTCGTTAACTACGGCTGTTCCATCGCGGCCACCCACCTCGTCCAGATTGGGGCGGACTGCAAGATCGGCAAGCACTGCATCTTGATTGATAATGACTTTCACCGGTTGGAGCCCGAGCGGCGCAACGAACGGCCGCCGTCCATGCCCATTGTGCTGGAAGACCAGGTCTGGCTGGGGTCGCGGGTGATTGTCTTGCGCGGCGTCCGGATTGGCGCGGGCAGTGTCATCGGGGCCGGCAGTGTCGTCACAAAGGATGTGCCGCCGCGCACACTGGCTGTCGGCGTGCCGGCGCGTGTTATCCGCTCGGTCGAGGCGAGCGGCTGACCAGACCAGATAGAGACCGGGGCGATGCCCAAGTTTTCAGTCATCATTCCAGCCGCCAGAAACACGACTCTCCCGCAGGCGATTGCGGCCGTCCTGCGCCAGACGGTGAGGGATTTTGAGCTGCTGATTGTGGGGCAGGCGCAGGCGGATGACATTGAGCGGATGGCGGCCGCGTACGCCGAGCAGGATCGGCGGGTGCGTTACGTCCATGTGCCCCGGGCGGGAGCTTCGCGCGCGCGAAATGCCGGCCGACGGGCTGCCAAGGGTGACGTCATCGCGTATACGGATGACGATGCCGAAGCGCACGCCGATTGGCTAGAAGTGCTGGAAAGCAGGTTCCAAGCTTACCCTGAGGTTGGCATCGTTGGCGGTGCAGTGACCAAGCCAGCGAAGGCGGGCTTCGTGGTGGGCCGCTGTCCGTCACTGCTTCCCAGTGAGACGCTGTATGATCCGCTCGCGCACGCGAAGCGGGCGCCGAATGGATTTGACTGGATCAGTTGTAACGTCGCACTGCACGTCCGCGCCTGCGAGCAGATAGGTGCATTTGACGAGTACCTGGGGCCGGGGACAGAGTTTCCGATTGGGGAAGACACGGACTATAAGCTGCGGGCCGAACGCGCCGGGATCGCGATGGCGTCGACGCCCAGGGCCATCGTGCGGCACACCTTTGGCTACCGTTATGGGGCGTTGACCGTGGCTGGCCACTCAAATCGGTACACCTTTGGCAACTTCGGGCTGGCCGGGAAGCTCACCTTGCAAGGGGATGCACGCGGGCGAGAATGGCTCGACCATGAAGCAAGGCGCTTCCTTGAATGCTTCACGCGATCGCCACACCTGCTCCCTTTTCGCCTCAACCGGCTGGTGCAGGCGATGAGGGCCTATCGGCGGTGTATCCGCCACTACCACATTGTGGAGGATTGTCTGCGGCCACGGAGTTGCGCCTGAGCCACTCCCCAAGGACAGGCACAGATCTGGGACGCGTTGGCGATGGCGGGCTCCTTCAGCGACGGGCTCATGGGCTAACAGACCCCATGCGGTATCGCCTTATCACCCTGGCCGCCGTCACGTGGGTGTTGTTGGCCTCGTGCACGGGGGCTCCGGCCAGCCCTCCGAGCATGCCGACGCCCACCGGCCTTGCCAATTTCGTTCCGTCGCCGCCGAAGCCCACACCGTTGCCGCTCGCCTCGTCAACGCCAGGCCAAGCCTCTTTTGTGGTTCAGGTTGACGTGACTCGTGACAAGCACTCCATCAGTCCGCTCGTATATGGCATGACTGGGGGCACGCCGGAGGGCGTTTCGGCCCTCCGGCCGACCCTGCTCAGCTGGGGAGGTAATGCCAGCTCACGCTTCAACTGGCGGAATGGTCACGCCTGGAATGCGGGCCGGGACTGGTTTTACCGGAACGGCAACTATGGGTCCACCGTTCCTTCGGCCAGTAATGCCTTCATCGAACTGGCTTTGGCGCATGGCAGCGAAGTGCGGCTGGCCGTGCCCACCCTGGGCTGGGTCGCGAAGGATGACAACAACGATACGTGCTCGTTTCCGCTGCCGGAGGGGGGGTGCGGCGATGCGGGGGGAGCCACCTGCGAGGCGCCCGGGGCAATTGCCGATCCGGCGCTGGCTAATGTTCGCAGCGATGTGAATGACATCGTCGCGTGGGTACAGTATCTGCGTGAGGAGCAGGGATATGCGGTGCGGTTCATTGCGATGGACAATGAGCCTGAGCTATGGGGTTACACTCACTATGATGTGCACCCCTGGTGCACCACTTACGCCGAAATCTTGGAGCAGTACTTGACCTACGCCACGGCCATCCGAGCTGTGGCGCCGGAGGCTGAACTCGTCGGGCCAAACACCTGCTGTTGGCACCTCTACTGGAACTCGGCTGCCGGTGAGGCCGATAAGGCGCAGCACGGCGGCGCCGACTTTCTGCCCTGGTTCCTGGATGAGGTGCGGGCGCATGATGAGCAGTTGGCAACCCGCACCCTGGACGTGCTGGACGTTCATTACTATCCCGAAGGGCTGTACAACGATGACGTCGATCCGGCCACGGCGGCGCACCGGTTGAGGAGCACCCGCTCGCTGTGGGATGCAGCGTATGCCGACGAGTCGTGGATCAGCGGGCCGGTCGCCCTAATCCCGCGCCTGCAGCGCCTGCTCGAGGCGCACTATCCCGGCACGCGGCTGGGCATTAGTGAGTGGAACTGGGGCGCCGGTGAGACCCAGAATGGTGCACTGGCCATCGCCGATGTACTGGGCATCCTGGGGCGCGAGCAGGTGTACTATGCGGCCTACTGGGGTGAGCCTTTGATTGGCAGCCCAGCTTTCTACGCCTTCAAGCTGTATACCAACTACGACGATCAAGGCGGTCGCTTTGGGGACCTGTCCGTATGGTCGCAGTCGGAGGATGTGGACGTGGTGGCCAGTCATGCTGCCCTGGATAGCGCGACGGGCCATCTGCACCTGATCCTGATCAACAAGCTGCCTGACAGGGCGCAAACGGTCCAGGTCGACCTGCAGGGCTTTGTGCCCGCGGCCGTGGCTCAAGAGTACCGCCTGACGCAAGCTGAGCCGTCTGGCATCACGCGCGCCACACGCGACTGGGCCGCGCAAGCGACCTCTATTGACTTGCCGCCATACTCGGTGACGCTGCTGATATTCACGGCGGAATGAGGCATGCGACCGTTGGGTTCAGCTGGCGACGAATTGCGCGTCACGTTTGTTATGGAGCAGCAGGTTGGTCACCAGTCCTTCTACCGCAACCTCCGTATGGCTATGGACCATGAAGGGCGCATCAAGCCGCGGTGGTTGGAGATCACCTACCGTGAGCCCGAAAGCGTCTGGGAGCGCCTGCCCGGGCTGCCCGCGCGGCTGCGGGGTACGCTGGTAGGGAGAGCACAGGTCATTCGAGGACTGCGCGCGGTCGCCTATGACGTGGCCTTTTTCAACACCCAGGTGCCCGCCGCCATCTCAGGGCGCACCGCCCGACGGTATCCCTATGTGCTCTGTACTGATATCACGCCGGTGCAGTACGACCAGATGGGCCGGTTCTACGGCCATCCGCCGGACGCGGGCGGCTGGGTGGCGCGGTACAAGCACCGAGTCAACCGCGAGCTCTTTCAGGGCGCCGCCTTCACCCTGGCCTGGTCGGACTGGGTGAAGGCGTCATTGATTGGCGATTATGGTGTGGCGCCGGACAAAGTCGAAGTGCTGCCGCCGGGTGTTGATCTGTCCCTGTGGCGGCCCGGCCCGCAGCGCGCGAGCGGGCGCCTGCGGGTGCTTTTTGTCGGAGGCGACTTCGACCGCAAAGGGGGCAAGGCTATCCTGGCAGCGTTCCGCAGCCTGCCGCCTGGCAGCGCCGAATTGATGCTTGTCACCCGGACCGCTCTACCCCCAAGCGAGGGGGTATTCGCGTTTCCCGATATGCAACCCAACTCGCGCGAGTTGATTGCGCTGTACCAATCGTGCGATGTGTTTGTGTTGCCCTCGCACGCGGAAGCCTTTGGTATCGCCGCCGTGGAGGCCAGTGCAGTTGGCCTGCCCGTGGTGGCGACGGCGGTAGGCGGGTTGCTCGATATTGTGGCTGATGGTGTAACGGGTTTCCACATTCAATCAGGCGACACGGAAACACTGGCGCGACATCTGCGCCGCCTGGCGGATGACGCGGAACTGCGCCGACGGCTTGGCCAGGCCGCGCGCCAACGGGCCGAGGCGCGGTTTGATGCTCGAACGAACACGAGGCGCATTGGCACCTTGTTGTATCAGGCCAGCCAACCAACAGGAACCCGACCTCGGCGATGGTAACCTGGACGGCAAGCCACCATTGGCCCTTGAAGATGCCTGGTTTTGGCTTGTTCTGGGCCGCCAGTACTATAAGGTTATTGACGGTCCTCCGGGTGGGCGTATAGTGGGTCAGCCTTGGCGCCCGATCATCTGGAGGTAGTTGCATGCGGTTGTTTGGCTCCAAATCATTCCCTCCTGGCAGGACAGATGTGCGCCAGCCAGTTTATCGCCGCAGCCTTGTGGTGGCAGGCCGTCGAGGCGTCT
>CAZCEC010000002.1:0-56204 GCA_964497615.1 uncultured Anaerolineales bacterium
ATTTACGGCGGCCTGAACGGCTGCGATTCACACAGCGAGGAGCCAAGCATGAAGGAACTGCTGGAAGACGCCACGCGGCGCGCGGTGGCTTATCTCGAGACGCTGGGGGAGCGCCGGGTGTCGCCCACGCCGGAGGCCGTGGCGGCACTGACGGAGTTGGATGAGCCGACGCCGGAGGGGCCAACCGACCCGGCGGACGTGCTGGCGCTGCTGGACCGGCTTGTGTCGCCGGCCACGATGGCGATGGCGGGGCCGCGCTTCTTTGGCTTCGTTATCGGCGGCGCGCTGCCGGTGACCGTGGCTGCCAACTGGCTGGCCGGCGCGTGGGACCAGAACACGGGGCTGTACGCGCCCACGCCGGGCACCTCGCGCGTGGAGCAGGTGGCGCTGCGCTGGCTGCTGGACCTGCTGGGGCTGCCGCCGGAGAGCGCGGGCGGCTTTGTCACCGGCGCGACGATGGCGAACTTTACGGCGCTGGCGGCGGCGCGGCACGCGGTGCTTAAGCGGGCCGGGTGGAACGTGGAGGCCGACGGGCTGTTCGGCGCGCCGCCCATCACGGTGCTGGTGGGCGCGGAGGCGCACCCAACCTTGTTCAAGTCATTGGGGATGCTGGGGCTGGGCCGCAGCCGCGTGGTGAAGCTGCCGGTGGATGGGCAGGGCCGCATCCGCGCGGACAGCCTGCCCCCCCTTTCCGGCCCTGCCATCGTGTGCGCGCAGGCCGGCAACATCAACACCGGCGCGTTCGACCCCTTCTCCGAAATCTGCGCCTGGGCGCACGCGGCCGGGGCGTGGGTGCACGTGGACGGCGCCTTTGGCCTGTGGGCGCTGGCCGTGCCGGAGCTGGCGCCCCTCACCGCCGGGCTGGCCGAGGCCGACTCGTGGGCAACCGACTTCCACAAGTGGCTGAATGTGCCTTACGACAGCGGGCTGGCGGTGGCGCGCGACTGCGACGCCATGCAGGCGGCCATGGCCATCACCGCCGAGTATCTGCCGACGCAGAACGCCAACCGCAACCCGTCGGACTTTACGCCGGAACTCTCGCGGCGGGCGCGTGGGGTGGAGGTGTGGGCGGCGCTGCGGGCGCTGGGCCGGCAGGGAGTGAGCGAGATGATTGCCCGCAACTGCCGTCAGGCGCGGCGCTTCGCGGAGGGGCTGCGGGCGGCGGGCTTCAGCGTGCCCAACGAGGTGGTGCTCAACCAGGTGCTGGTGGAGTTCGGCGACCCAGAGACGACCCGGCGCGCCATCGCCCTCATTCAGGAGGAGGGGACGTGCTGGGCTGGCCCGACCGTGTGGCAGGGGCACACCGCCATGCGCATTAGCGTTTCGTCGTGGGCGACGACCGACGCGGACGTGGAGCGGAGCCTGGAGGCGATGGTGCGGGTGGCGCGGGCCGGCAGTGTATAATCCTCCCAGGCGATGGTGGGGAGAAGAAGCGATGAGCCGACAGAAGACAAAATTGCTAGGACGATTTATCGTCGCTGATCCCAGGATCTGTCATGGCAAGCCCACGTTCCGAGGTACCCGGATCATGGTCTGGCAAGTGATGGAGCAGCTTGCCAGTGGCATGGCGTGGGAATCCATCGTTGAGGATTGGGGTGGCAGCGTTAGCATGGAGGCCATAGCTGAGGCAGTCCAGTTGGCCGGTCAGGCCTTCTTGGATCACGCGGACGAATACGTCCTTGATCCGTCCGCCGTATGATCATTCTCGATGAGCATTTGCATCGAAGCCAACGTGAACGACTGGCTGGCTGGCACATCGCAGTACGTCAAATTGGTTATGACTTTGCCGCCAAGGGGCTGCTGGATTCCGCCATTGTGCCACTGCTGCTGACGCTGCGGCGACCGACCTTTGCCACGCTCGATTCTGACTTCTACACATCCTCCCTCTGCCATCCCCGATACTGTTTGCTGTTCTTGAGCGTGGCGCAGCTTGAAGCGGCGGGGTTTATCCGTCGCTTCTTGCGTCATCAACAATTCAACACCCAGGCCAAACGGATGGGCGGGGTTGCCAGAGTGTCTCACGCTGGCATCTCCGTTTGGCGTCCCCATGCCCGCCGGCCTATCTGGGTGCCGTGGTAGTGCCTGATCTTTGCTTGCCGGCTTGACAGTCAGACCATACGTTCTTTAATCGCATCCAGGGCGGGGTGGCGGAGCAGTCCTTAACCCAGTCCGCAGCCGACCTATTACCCAGGGGGCCCTATGACAACCCAAATTGATTGGATTGACCTGGACGACGCCCGCGGCTACGTGGCCGCGCCCAGCGGCGGCGGGCCGGGCGTGCTGGTGCTGCATGCCTGGTGGGGGCTGACGCCGGTGTTCACGCGGCTGTGCGACCGGCTGGCAGAGGCAGGCTTCGAGGCCCTGGCGCCGGACCTGTACCAGGGCCGTACCGCCAACACCATCGACGAAGCCAAAGCCCTGATGGAGCAGCGCGACGGGGCCGCGATGTGGCGGCGCGCGCAGGCGGGGCTAAAGGCGCTGGCAGGCCGGCCGGACGTGCGCGCGCCCAAGGGGCTGGGCCTGGTCGGCTTTTCAATGGGCGCGTCCTTCGCGGGCGACCTGTCGGCCGCGCACCCGGAAGACGTGGCCGCGGTGGTGCTGTTCTATGGGGCCACCCTGCCCAACTTCACCCAGGCACGCGCGGCCTACCTGGGCCATTTTGCCGAGCAGGATGAGTGGGAGGAGCCGGAATGGGTGCAGAAGATGGAAGACGCCATGCGGGCGGCGGGGCGCGAGATCACCCTGCACCACTATCCCCATACCGGGCATTGGTTCTTTGAAGACGACCGCCCCAGCGCCTATCAGCCGGAGGCGGCGGCGCTGGCCTGGACGCGCACGGTGGACTTCCTGCGCCAGAAGCTGGAGGGCTGACCATGCCCCGGACAGCGATGGCCGTGCACCGCGCCACGGTCATCGCCATCCCGGCTCAATGCTCGTCCAGCATGCCTAGGAACAACTCCACCACTTGCGGGTCGAAGTGCAGGCCGGCCAGCGCCTCCAGGTGGGCGCGCACGCGCTCGGCGGGCCAGGCCTGGCGGTAGGGCCGGTCGGACCGCAGCGCATCCCACACATCGGCGACGGCAAACAGGCGGGCGGAGAGGGGGATTTGCGCGCCCTTCAGGCCGCGCGGGTAGCCGGTGCCGTCCCACTTCTCGTGATGGCAATAGGGGATGTCGAGCGCCGGCCGCAGGAAGGTGATGGGGAGCAGCATCTCGTAGGCATACACCGGGTGCTGGCGCATGATGTCCCACTCGTCGTCGTCCAGCGGGCCGGGCTTATACAGAATGGCATCGGGGATCGCCATCTTGCCGATGTCGTGCAGCAGCGCGCCGCGCCGCATGTGGACCAGCTCGTCGTCGGGCAGGTGGAGGGCGCGGGCCAGGCGCTCGGTCATCTCGGCCACGCGGCGGCTGTGGCCCTCCGTCTCCTTGTCGCGCAGGTCCAGCGCGCGCGACCAGCCCTCCAGCGTGGTGTCGTAGGCCAGGGTCAGCTCCAGGTTGGTGCGCTGGAGGTTGTTGAACAACTCCGAGTTGTCGATGGCGATGGCGGCCTGCTCGGCCAGGGTCTCCAGAAAGCCCATCCACTCGCCATCGGGCGCCAGCGCCGTCCGCTGGAAAATCTCCAGCACGCCCTTGATCTGGCCCTTGGCGATGAGAGGCACGCCGCAGTAGGCGGCGAAGCCCTCGGCGGCCAGCAGGCGGGCGCGGGGGTCGTCGGCGGCGCCCTCCAGCAGGAGGGCAGTGAGGCTGCGGCGTTCGAGCGCCACCTGGCCGGCCAGCCCCTCGCCCAGGCGCGGGCGGCTGTGCTCGATGGCGCGCGAGTGGAAGCCGCGCCCGGCGGCGTAGGCCAGGGTGTAGCTGTGCGCGTCCAGCAGCAGCACGGCGGCGGCGTGGATGTCGAGCTGGGTCTTCACCTGGTCGAGCAGCACGTGCAGGGTGACGCCCAGGTCGAGGCTGGCGCTGATGGCGGCGTCGATGGCGTGCAGGGCGGTGAGGCGGCGCAGGTGCAGTTCGGTCTGGGCGTGCAGCTCGGCGCGGTGCAGGGCGCTGCCGGCGATCTCGGCGATGACGGTCAGCAGGCGCACCTCGTCCGGCGCAAAGGCGCGGCGCTCGGGCAGGCCGATGTGCATCACGCCGACCGGGCCGGCCTGGGTGTGCAGGGGCAAGGAGATGCTGCTGCGCACCTGGTTCCAGCGCGCGGCTTCGCCGGGCAGCATGTGCGAGAGCGAGTCCTGGGCCAGGTCGGGGGAAATGTAGATTTCTCCGCTGGCCGCCACCCGGCCGGTGACGCCCTCGCCGGGGCGATGGCGCAGCCGCAGCAGTTCGGGCGCGGGCGGGTGCCAGCCGCGCGCCACCAGGTCGCCGGTGGCCGGCTCGATGAGATACAGGCTGCCGATGCCGCCGCCCACCACCTCGGCCGCCTTTTGGAGGAAGATGGGCAGCATGTCCTCGGGCGAGCGCACGCCGCGCAGCCGGGTGGACAGCTCGGTGATGGCCTCCAACTCGGCGGCCCGGCGGCGCAGGGCGGCTTCGGACTGTTTGCGGACGTAGATGTCGCGCTGGATGGCGACGGTGTGGGTCCATTGGCCGGCCCCGTCGCGCACGGGCGTCAGGTGCCGTTCGAGGGTCAGCGGCGCGCCGTCCTGCCGATAGAGGATGATCTCGCCCGCGGCAGGCTCGCCCTGGGCCAGGCGGGAGTTCAGGGCGTGCACCATGGCCGGGTCGGTCTCGGGCCCGTGCAGGCGGCTGGGCGGCTGGCCGAGCAGGTCAGCGGCGGCGTAGCCGGTGAGGCGGCAGAAGGCGGGGTTGGCGTAGACGATGCGGGCGTCGGGCGCGGCGGTGGTGATGACGATGGCGTCCTCCGCCTGCTGCACCGCCGACTCCAGCAGGCGCAAGGTCTCTTCCGACAGGCGCAGGGCTTCGGCGGCCAGGCGGCGCTCGGTGATGTCGCGGCAATTGACCACCAGCGCGCCCACCTCGGCCTTGTCGAGCGCGTTGGTGACGACGCCTTCCAGCCACACCCACTGCCCGCCGGCATGGCGCACCCGGAATTCGTACGGGCCGCCGCCCAGGTTGTCCGAGGCCAGGCGGGCCAGGCTGGCCGATAGCGGGCCGGCTTCGTCGGGGTGCATCAGGTCGAAGGCGGATTGGCCCACCAGGCCGGCGGCCGTCTGCCCCAGCATGCGCCCGAGGGCGGGGCTGGCATACAGGACCAGGCCGTCGCGGTCGATGAGCACCAGCCCGTCGGAGGAGTGCTCGATGAGGGCCCGGAAGCGGCGCTCGCTGCGCTGGCGGGCCTGCTCGGCCAGGGCGGCCTCGGCGCGCAGGCGGTGCTGGCTCAGCGCGCCCGCGACGGCCGGGCCCAGGCGGGCCAGCCGGTCCTTGAGCAGGTAGTCGCTGGCCCCGGCATGCAGGGCGGCCACGGCATCCTCTTCGCTGATGGCGCCGGAGACGAGGATGAAGGGCACGTCCAGGCCGCGCTCGCGCACAAGCTGGAGGGCGCGGGCGCTGCTGAAGCGCGGCAGGTGGGCATCGGCCAGGATCAGGTCGGGGGCGGGGGCGAGGCGCAGGGCTTCCAGGAAGGCGGCCTCGGTGTCCACCCGCTGGCAGTCGGCCGCGTAGCCAGACTCGGCCAGCGCCTGGAGGATCAGTTCGGCGTCGTCGGGGTTATCTTCGACCAGCAGCAGCCGCAGCGGCGCGGGCGTAGGCATGTGAGGCGCGCAGTATAGTACGGAATACGCATGGCCTTGACCCGCTAACGGATCAGGCGCTCATACTCGGCGTGGCTTCCGATCCAAAACCAGGTGACGCTGTCGCCCTCCAGGAGACCGAGAGCGCGATGGGATAAGGTGATGCGCACCGACCACACGCCTTCTTCGGCATGGATGCACTTGAAGAACAGTGAAGGATGAAACGGGTTCTGTGACCAGAGGCGATAGGCTTTCCTGGCGCGCTGCCGGGTGTCGGGGTCTAGTTTGGAATAGGCGGCCCAAAAAGAGGGCAGGACCGCCGAATTCATAGCGCGTCTTCGCTCAGCGGTTCGGCCAAACCATCGGCAATTTGCTGGCGGGCGCGTCGTGCCATCGCTGCCAATTGGGGCTGCGACTTCGCCACAAGCTCATCCCAGGCGGCTTCATCCTGCAGATCGGCGATGTATTCGCGCAGGTGATCAACGACACGCGCCTGCGCCGATTCGGGCAGGGTTTCCAAAAGCTTGACGGCGGTTGCGATAGACATGGAGGTCATGATCCGTACTCCGGCTGCTGAACTGGCAGGCTGTGCCATCTAGGACTCTAGCATAGTTTCATCGAGCGCAAAGTCCACGGCCGCCTCGGCGTGCAGGCGCGTGGTGGGGAATTGCGGGACGCTGGAGTCTTCGGGCCGCACCAGCAGTTCGATCTCGGTGCAGCCCAGGATGAGGCCTTCGGCGCCGTGCGCGACGAGGCCGGCCATGATGCGCTGATAGGCGGCGCGCGAGGCGGGGTTGATGACGCCCAGGCACAATTCGTCGTAGATGATGCGGTGCACGGTCTCGCGCTCGGCGGCCTCGGGCAGCAGGACGTCCAGCCCGTGGCGCTCGATCAGGCGGCCGGTGTAGAAGTCCTGCTCCATGGTGAAGCGGGTGCCCAGCAGTCCCACGCGGCGCAGCCCGGCGGCCTGGATGCGGGCGGCGGTGGCATCGGCGATGTGCAGCAGGGGCAGGCGCGTGGCCGCCTCGATGGCGGGCGCGACCTTGTGCATGGTGTTGGTGCACAACACGATGAAGTCCGCCCCGGCGCGCTCCAGGCTGCGGGCGGCCTGGCCCAGCCTCGCGCCGGCCTCGTCCCAGCGGCCCGCGTGCTGGAGGGCCTCGATCTCGGCGAAGTCCACCGAGACCATCACGCACTTGGCCGAGTGCAGGCCGCCCAGCCGCGCCTTCACGCCCTCGTTGATCAGGCGATAGTATTCCGCCGACGACTCCCAGCTCATGCCGCCAATCAGGCCGATGGTCTTCATGCCGCCGCCTGGCCCCAGGGCAGCAGCCGCGCCGCGCCGCCCAGGGCGGCCAGCGCGGCTTCCAGGTTGGCCTGCGCCTCGCGCGGCGGCAGCGGGTCAACGTTCACGCGCGCGGCCCACAGCGGCCAATGCTCCAGCCGCAGTTCGTGATGGCCGGCGGGGGTGTGCACCTGCTCGTCGCGCACCAGCAGGCGGCGGCTCAGTTCCTTGGCGGATGGGCCGGCGGCCAATAACACGCCGTGCGTCTCGATATCTTCATAAAGCTGGCGGGCGCGGGGCGGCAGGCGGGCGAACTGCCACGGCGCATGCGAGAGCGCCACGCCCAGCACGGCCGGCCACAGTCGCCGGTGGACGAAGGTGATCTTGCCGGCGACCAGGCGCGTGGTGAGCACGTCCGGGTGGGCGGAAAGCTCGTTGAGCAGGTAGAAGATTTGATGCGCGGCGGGGTCGCTCCACCAGGAGCCGCGCACCGGGCCGCCCGCGGCCAGGGCGGCCACGCTGGGCAGGCGCGGGTCCTGCTGGAGCAGCAGGCCGCTCTCGGCCAGGCGGGCGAGCAGCGAAACGGGCGTTTCCATGCGCGGATTGTAGCAGACGCGCAACTGGGGCTGCGCGCCTGCGTATTGGGATACAATTCAACCTATCTGGACCAGGAAAGGATCGTTCATAGTGGAATCTGGGTCTGAACAGGTGAGCGTGCCCGGGCGGCGGCATCCGGCGTGGGTGTGGGCGGCGGGCATCGGCGCGGCGCTGCTGGTATGCGCGGCGCTGACCGGCGCGTCAATCTATATCTATCAGGCCGCCACGGCCCAGCCGGGAACCCTGGGCGGGCCGCCGGCCGTGCCGACCCCGGTCGAGTTTGCGGCGCTGCCGCCGGGCGTGGCGGCGGACGGTCAGCGGCTGTTCGGCGAGTCGGCGTGCACGGCTTGCCATTCGCTGCTGCCGGAGGTGGTGGTGGTGGGGCCGTCGCTGGCGGGCGTGGGGGCGCGGGCGCCGGGC
Organism: uncultured Anaerolineales bacterium; assembly: GCA_964497615.1. Taxonomy (GTDB): domain Bacteria; phylum Chloroflexota; class Anaerolineae; order Anaerolineales; family UBA6663; genus CAZCEC01. Next base: position 7,992 of record CAZCEC010000002.1, read on the forward strand.
CGCAAGCCAGACTACACCGCCGAGGAATACTTGCTGGAGTCCATCGTCAATCCCAACGCCTACATCGTTAAGGGTTTCAGCCGCAACGTCATGCCGCAAACGTTCCAGACGCAGTTCAGCGACCAGCAGTTGGCGGATTTGGTGGCGTTCCTGCTGACGCAGTAGCCGCCCGCGCCCGCCGCGCCATTCGGTTGTGGTTGAAGGCCAGGGCGGCGCAGCCCAGCGCGCCGCCCAGCCAGAACCAGTCGCGGGTCAGCGCGAAGATCAGCCCAAAGAAGACCGCAAAGGTAAACAACTCCAGCGCGGAGTTCTTCAGCACCAGCCAGCGGGCGTACTCCAGCCGGCCGGTGAGCGCGCCGGGCTGCCGCGCGTTCTGAAACAGGGACAGATTGCGGGCGTGGCGCAGCAAGATCGGCACCTCGCGCAGGATGAGGCTGCCCGCCGCCAGCGCGAACACCCCCGGCAGCGGCAGGACCGCGACCGCCAGCACCCACACCATGCCCAGCAGCAAGTTCGAGAGAATCAAGAAGAAGATGAAACGCGGGCTGACGCGCCGCAGTTGGTCCACGTCCTTCTGAAAGACGGGGGTGAGCTCCAGGCTGCCGCCGAAGGTGAGGTGCTGGTTCGCGCCGGCCCGGTACAGCCGGGCGGAGTGGATCGTCAGCGCATAGTCGAGGACGTAGACGGCGGTCCACAGGGCGAGGGTGGGCAATAGATCGGTAGTCATAAGCCTAAGGCGTGGAGCGGAGCACGGCGGAGCATCTCTTCACTTTCACCCTGTTTCTTCCTATACTATCAATATGCCCATCCGTCAAAACCTCCTGAACCAACCACAAAACGCCTGGCTCCTGGCCGCGCCCGGCCAGCCGGTGGGCGAAGTGGCGGTGCGGCTGAAGGAAATGGGCTGGCCGCCCGCCGGGCCGGGGCCGCACTTCCTGCACGTCATCGTGGACTTTGGCGGCGGCGACTTCCAGGCAATCCGGCTGGACCGGCTGCTGGCGCAGGCGGATGAGCGGGGCGCGTCCTTTGTGGGGGACTTGCGATTGCGGCCCGTGCGCGCGGTGGAGCGCGACAGCCTCAGCACCGGCGCCGCGCAGGACCTGGCCCGCCGCGAAGTCTCCCAACTCCTGCTGGTGACAGAGAACGGCGCGCCGGTGGGCGTCATCTACGAGGGGCAGGCGCTGGGCGCGGGTGAGATGACCCTGCCGGGCGAAGAAGCCGATGAAGACTTGTCCAGCCTGTTCCTGCCGGGCGGCGGGCTGGCGATTGACGACACGCACGACGACTACGTCATCATCGGCGGCATCCGGCTGGACCGGAGGGTGGAGAGGGAAATGGCCGCGATTGGCGGCGATGATGACACCGGGGATGACGATGCGCCGCCCGCCCTCGGCGCGGAGCCGCCCAGCGACACGCCTGCCGCGCAGAAGTTCGAAGCCCACCCGCGCCTGGATGCGCCCGACCAGGTGGCGCCCGAGGCCGCCTTCACCGTGACGGTGGGCTATCGGACCGAGGCCGACCCGACCCTGCGCAACGCCAGCCCCATCCGCGTGCAGCCCAAGCGCCCCGACGACAGCCTGCACGTCACCCTGCTGACCGACGGCGCGCGGGTGCTGCCCGGCGACGACGGCGTGGTGCGCCAGCGCCAGCCCCTGCCCATGCGCCTGGGCGCGACCGTCACATTCCAGTGCCAGGCGCAGCCCGACGTGGACGAAATCTACCTGACGGTGGAGTATGCCTACGAGGCGCAGGTGGTGGGCACGGCCACGCGCCAGGTGGCGGTGGGGGCCGACGCCCAGCCCGCCGCCCGCCGCGCCGACCCGTGCCGCCTGGGCGTGCCGGGGCCCGAGTCGCAGACCGATATCCTGCTCACCATCACCCGCTCGCGTTCGCGGCCGGGCTTCTTGCAGTGGACGGTTATGGCCCCCCAGCCCGAGCTGCACATCGGCCCGCTGGTGACGCGGCTGGACGATGCGCGCGAGTTCGCGGCGCTGGTCATTCAAGAACTTAAGACCCAGGACTATCGCGGCGCGTTCGCGGGGCAAATCCTGGCCAACAAGGCGCAGGACATCGCCGACATCATGCCGCTGGAGTTCTTCGACGCGCTCGCAGCGGTGCACGCCGCCATCAACCGCCCGCCGACCCTCCTGCTGGTGACGGACGAGACCTACGTGCCGTGGGAGCTGGCCCTGCTGGAGACGCCCCTCGACCCTTTACGCCCGCCCTACCTGGCCGCGCAGACTATCATGGGCCGCTGGGTGCGGCACGAGAAGGTGATCGCGCCGCCGCCGGTGACCCTGGAGATCAACCGGCTGACGGCGGTGGCGGCGGGCTACGGGCTGGGCACCGACCTGGCGAAGCTGAAGCACGCACTGGACGAGCAGACGCATATGCACGACGTGTGGGGGGCGCAGACGCTCGGCGCGGAGCGCGCCGCCCTGGAGCCGCTGGTGCTGGCTCCGCGCGCCGCCGGGCACCTGATCCACTTTGCCGTGCACGGGCTGAGCGACCCAGAAGGCAACGACCAGGCGCTGCTGCTGGCGGACAAGAGCCGCTTATTACCCAGCGCGCTGGCCGGGCGCTATCGCTGCGGCGAGCAGGCGGCCTTCGACTTCGTCTTCCTGAACGCCTGCCAGGTGGGCACGGCGGCCACCGCCCTGGGGCAGGCGGCGGGCTTCCCCGGCGACCTGATTCGCGGCGGCGCCAAGGGCTTCATCGCGCCGCTGTGGAACGTGGACGACGGGCTGGCGCTGGAGATCGCCAAACGCTTTTACGACGCGGCCTTCAACGGCGGCCGCCCGCTGGGTGAGGTGCTGTACGACGAGCGCCGCGCCTATGACCACCAGGCCAGCACTACGCCAATGGCCTACATTTATTATGGGCACCCGCGGCTCAAACTGAGACGGGTGTGAGCCTGGCGATGTCCACGTGTCACGGTTCACGGCTTCGTCGTCCGTCGTTCGTCGTCCCACATAGGAGGTTGACATGCCCGATTTGACAGGCAGCAGCGCCCCGGTGCAGCTTGCGCCGGGCTATGAACTCACCGCCCCCGGCCTGGTGGGCACGATCACCGAAATGACGGCCGAGGAGAGCGCCACCCGCGGCGACGCCGGCCTGCACGAGCCGGCCTTCCTGCGCGCGCTGACAAGCGCGGACATCTACGCGGGCAAGGTGTTCGAGATCGAAATCAGCTCCGAGGCCCCGGCGCTGGCTGGCGACGGCACGCGCGCCGACGGCCTCACCAACGTCACCCGCAGCGGCGAGCCAGCGGTGGAACTGGCGATCCCCCACCAGGAAGAAGAGACCGACTACGCGGTGCTCTATACCGATGAGGGCGGGTACACGCGCTGGATCCTGCCCAGCAACCCGCCCGCGCCCGATACGCCGCTGGGCGCGCCGGTGCGGTTCAACCTGCCGCGCGAGAGCGCCCCCGCGCCCGCCGACGCGGCGCAGGACTCGGCGCTGCGCGGGCCCATCAGCAAGCTGGGGCGGCGGCTGGTGCGGGTGCTGGCCTGGGCCAGCGCGGGCGTCATCGGCGCGGGGGCGGTGAAGGTGGCGCAGAAGTGGGAGAGCGACCACCGGCCGTATGGCTTCCACGTGCTGACGCCGGAACGCTATGCCACCGACGATCCTCAGGGCGACCCGGTGGACTGGGGCAAGCTCGGCGCGGGCCGCGCGCTGCTCCTGCTGCACGGCACCTTCAGCACGGCGCAGGCCTCGTACGCGCAGTTGGGGGCGGAGACGATCAAGACGCTGTGCGACTACTACGGCGGGCGCGTGTTTGCCTTCAACCACCCCAGCCTGCACCAATCGCCGCAGGACAATGTGCGGCAGATGCTCAACGACATCCCGCCCGGCGTGAGCCTGGACCTGGACATCATGACCCACAGCCGGGGCGGCCTTGTGGGGCGCGAGTTGGTGGAGCGGATGCCGGTGTCGAACGCGGGCGGCTGCAAGGTGCGGGTCCACAAGGCGCTCCTGGTGGCCTCGCCCAATCAGGGGACGATCCTCACCGACCCCGACAACGGCCTCGACCTGCTCGACCGCTACACCAACCTGCTGACGAATTTGCCCGACAACGCCTACACCCTCACCCTGGAGGGCATCCTGGCGGTGGCGAAGCTGCTGGCCTATGGCGCCCTCACCGGGCTGCCGGGCCTGCGCTGCTTATTGCCCGGCGGCGACTATCTGGCGGACCTGAACGGCCGGCGCGACCACGGCACCGACTACTACGCCCTCACCGCCGACTACACGCCCGCCGACCCGGCCTGGATCAAGCGGCTGGGCCGGATGGCGGCGGACAAGTTTGTGGACAGCATCTTTGGCGGCGAGAACGACATGGTGGTGCCCACCCTGGGCAGCTACGCGGCGGGCGACGAGTCGTTTGGCTTCCCCATTCCGGACGAGCACCTGCGGGTGTACCGCGGCGAAGCAGGCGTGCATCACACCAACTACTTCAGCACGCCGGTGGTGCGCGAGCAGATCGTCGCCTGGCTGACTTCAGCCTAAACGCTTCGATCACAGGCTGGGGGTGGCACACCCCCAGCCTGTGATCGAAGTGCTATTCCCAGCGAAATCTCCAGGCGGCCAGCGCCGCGAACACAAGCGTATAGAGCGCCAGGCCCAGGGCAGGCTGCCACGGGTCGGCGGGCAGCGCGCCGCTCGCCAGCAGCGGGCTGATCAGGCTGTTGAGCATCGTCGTCGGCAGCCAGGGGCTGACGGCTTGCAGGAACTCCGGCAGGATTTCGGGCGGGAAGCCGCCGCCCAGGAAGAACATCGGCAGCAGGGTGAACATGAAGGCGGCGTTGGCAATCTCGGGCTTGGCCGACAGGCTGGCGACCAGGATGCCGAAAGCGATGAAGACCAGCACGCCCAGCGCCAGCACGCCCACGCCAGCCGCCGTGCCCGTGCCGTCCACGCGCAGGCCCAACGCCAGCACGCCAAACAGCAGCACCAGCACCGCCTGCGCCACGCTCACCAGCGCTTGCGCCAGGCCGATGCCCAGCACCAGGCCGCCCAGGGGGGTGGGGGTGGCGGCCAGGCGCTGAAACACGCCCTGCTGCCGCCAGTTGACGATGCGCATGGCCGCCGCCTGCCCGCCCAACATCACGGTCAGGCTCACGATGGCGGGGAAGATAAAGCTGACCAGGTCCGTGTCGCCGGGGTCGGTGGGGCGGCCCACCAGCCAGAACAGCACCAGCATGAGGATGGGGGTGAACAGGGCGATGCCGAACGTGCGCAGATCGTTGAGGCTGGCCTGCGTGAGGGCCAAGGCAAACTGGGCGACGGGCAATGCGCGGGTGGAAAGTTTGGCAAACATGAAAGTCTCCTTGTTGGTTCGATGACAGACCTGCCAGGTTTTGCGGGTTGGCTAGCCAGCGCCGCGCTGGGCCGAAACCTGGCAGGTCTTGGCATGAGTACGCTCAGTTTTCCCTGAGGGCGCGGCCGGTCAGTTCGAGGAACACATCTTCGAGATTGGGGGCGCGCCAATGCGGGGCGGCGGGTACGCTGCTGGGGGTGGTCGGTTCGGCGCTGGCGGCCGCCTCGCTGTGGCCGTTGCCGTTCAGGCGCGCGATCAGGGCGGCGGGCGTGTCCAGCGCCAACAGGCGGCCGTGGTCGAGGATGCCCACGCGGTCGGCCAGGGCCTGGGCTTCCTCGATGTAGTGCGTGGTCAGGATGAGGGTGCGCCCCTCGGTCTTCAGCCCGCGCACGAGGTCCCACAGGTTGTGGCGGGCCTGCGGGTCCAGGCCGGCGGTCGGCTCGTCCAGGAAGACGATCTCGGGGTCGTTGACCAGGGCCAGCGCCAGGGCGAGGCGCTGCTGCTGGCCGCCGCTGAGCCTGGCGGGCAGGGCGCGGGCCTTGTCCGCCAGCGAGACGCGCTCCAGCAACTGCAGCGCGTTGGCGCGGTTGAGCTGGCGGCCATACAGCCGCGCAAAGAGCAGCACCTGCTGCAGGGCGGTGAGATCGGGCAGCAGGCTGGTGCGCTGAAGCTGCACCCCCAGGCGGCGCTTGAGGTCCGCCGCGCCGGGCGCGAAGGGCTGGCCCAGCACGGTGACCGTGCCGGAGTCCGGCGGGCGCAGGCCCTGGAGGACGCTGAGGGTGGTGGTCTTACCGGCGCCGTTGGGGCCCAGCAGGCCGAAGATTTCGCCCGCGTGGACGGTGAAGGTGAGGCCATCCACGGCGCGGACGGAGCCGTAGGCCTTGACGAGGTTCTCAACGTGAAGGGCAGTTGTGTTCATCGGTCATCTTCCTTGGCAGAGACCGGCCACACTGGCCGGTTCGCGGTTGTGACCACCACTCTACGGCGCACTCGCGCCCCGCACGCCGCGCCAAGAGGCTATTTTGAGATAAGCAAAACGGCCAGCGCGCAGGCTGGCCGTTGGGGGGAGGGCTGAGTATATCGTTTGGTGTAGGGCACGCCTCGGGTGCGCAATGGTGTGGCGGGCGAGGCGTAGGAGCGCTTAGGAGTCGAGGTGGATGAGGCCGCGCTTGAGGGCCTCGGTGACGGCCTGGGTGCGGCTGGCGGCGCCCAGCTTGCCCAGCAGGTTGTTGACGTGAATCTTGACCGTGCCCTCGGCGATGGTCAGGGCGGCGGCGATCTCCTTGTTGCTCTGGCCGAGGGCCACCAGGCGCAGCACGTCCAGTTCGCGCGGCGTGAGGTCGGGGGCGGTGACACGCTCGGCCAGCTTGGCGGCCACCTCGGGCGGGATGCGCCGGAGCCCCTGGTGCACGGCGCGGATGGCATCCAGCAGTTCGTCGCGCGGGGTGTCTTTCAGCAAGTACGCCTGGGCCCCGGCTTGCAGGGCGCGGTAGATGTCCTCGTCGCCGTCGAAGGTGGTGAGCACGATGACGCGCGCGCCGGGCTGTTCGGCGCGGATTGCACTTAGGGCCTCCACGCCCCCCATCTGCGGCATGCGCAGGTCCATCAGGATGACATCCGGCCGGTGCTGGCGGGCCAACTCCACGGCGCGCACGCCGTTCTCGGCCTCGGCCACCACTTCCATATCGGGCCGGCGGCCGATCATGGCGGCCAGCCCCTCGCGCACCACGGCGTGATCGTCGGCGAGCAGGACGCGGATGGGGTTCATGGAATAGGAATCACACATTGGACAAGCGTCCCCTCCCCCAGCGCGCTGGTGAGGGTCAGCGCGCCGCCATGGCGGGCGGCGCGCTCGCGCATGCCCACCAGCCCCAGCCCACCGGGGCGCGCGCCGTTGCCGGCGGGGTCGAAGCCGCGGCCGTCGTCCTGCACTTCCAGCGCGATCTGCCCCGGTCCGGCGCGCAGGGCCAGCCGCAGCCGGCCGGCCTCGGCGTGGCGCAGCACGTTGGTGACGGCCTCCTGGCCGAGGCGCAGCAGGTCGCTTTCCAGCTCGGGCGGCAGGGCGGGCCAGTCGCCGGGCACGTGCACCTCCACGTGCAGGGGCGCATCGGCGGTCAGGGCGGTCACCGAGTCGCGCAGGGCGATGGGCAGGGGCTTGTGCTCCAGGGACTGCGGGCGCAGGGCATACACCGAGCGGCGGGCCTCGGCCAGGCTCTCGCGGGCCAGCGCGCGGGCGCGGGCCAGATGTTGGCTGGCCTGGGCCGGCTCGGCCCGCAGCACGTCATCGGCGGCCTCCAACTGCACCACGATGCCGGTGAAGCCTTGCGCCAGGGTGTCGTGGATCTCGCGTGCCATGCGATTGCGCTCGGCCAGTACGGCAGTCTGCTGGTTCTGCTCCGCCAGCCGCGCCAACTGCATGGTCAGGGTCACCTGCTGGGCCAGGGCCTGGGCGAACTCCAACTCCTCCACGCTGTAGCGCCGCGGCTCCAGGCTGTTGACAGTGAAGAACCCCACGGCCGCCTCGCCCAGCAGCAGCGGGACGTGCAGGATGGTCTGGATGCCCTGGGTGAGGCTGAGGGCGCGGAACTTCAGGCGGGGGTCGTTGGCCACATCCTGGATGACGATGGGGCGCCGGTCGCGGGCCAGCTCGCGCCATAGCGGCAGGTCCTGGGCGTGGGTGGGCGGCGGCGCGTCGGGGAGGCGCTCGGGCGTGACCACCTCGCCGTTCACGTGCGCCAGCCGCAGGCTGATTGTGCCGCGGGCGGCGTCGTGCAGCCACAACACGGCATAGGCCGCCCCCAACTGCTCGGCGATGGCGGCCAGGGTCTGCTTCAGCACCACGTCGAGCGACGAGGCGGGGGTGAGGGCGTTGAGCGTGTGGGCCAGGGCCACGGTCTGGCCGCGGGCGGTGTGCACGGCGCGCTCCAGGGTGCGGGCGAAGAGCCAGCTCAGCCACGCGCCCGCGCCATACACGGCCCACCAGAATAGCACCACGCCCGGCGCCTGCGCCAGGGTGATGGGCGGGTAGAGCGGGTCCCATTCGCCCAGGGCCTCGCCGATGGCGAACAGCGCGGTGAGGGTGCTGATGGCGGCCAGCCCGCCGAAAAAGCCGTTGGACCCCAGCACCAGCCCGGTGACCAGCACGCCCAGCAGGTAGAGGGCGTTGACGGGGCTGGCCATGCCATAGAACTGCGCGTTGAAGGCGATGGGCAGGAAGAAGCCGCCCAGCAGGCAGCTCGACGCCCAGAAAGACTGGCCGCGCCGCAGCAGGAGCGCCGCCGCGCTGCACAGCGCCAGCAGGCCCAGCCCATCCCACGGGAACAGAAAGTTCATGGGCACGCCCGCCCAGCCGGCGGCCAGGTAGAGCAAAGCGCCGAGGGCGGTGCTGACGATCACCCAGCCCAGCAGGCGGGCATTGAGATCGGGCAGGGGCGGGGCGGCGGGCGCGCGGCTGCGCCGCATCTGCACGGCGATGGCGAGGAGGCTGCCGAGGACGATGCCCAGGGCCAGCCCCACCAGGAAGCCGCCGGAGAGGGCGAGGTCCACCAGCGCGCCGGCCAGGCCGAACGCGCCAGTGACGCCCACCCACCAGGCCAGGAAGCGCCAGGAGTAGGGCGAGGAGTTTGACGGCGCTGTCATTGCCCTCGAGTATAGGCCAAACCGCGCCGGGCCGAGAGGGCTGGCAGCCTATCCGAGGCTATATCTTTGGGTCTAGACGGGGCCGCGGCGTGTCAGGGCAGCCGGCGGATGCCGTCCAGCACCTGCTGGGCGTAGCCGCTGCCGTGCTTGACGGCGATGCTGGCCCGCCCGTTGTTGATGACGGGCAGTCCCTTTTCAAGGCCCAGCCGGCTCAACAGCTCGGGGTCGGCTTGCAGGGTCAGGAAGCTCTGCGCCTCCTGGATGAAGGCGGGCAGGGCGCCGGCGGCCACGCTTTGGGCGCGGAGCTTGAAGGCGGCGTAATCGGACTGTGCCGTGAACTTAACAACCGCCGTCATCAGGGGCGCCGCATCGCGCTGGGCGGCGGCATGCGCGGGGATCAGGCGGTCGTAGCCGGCCACGATGGCGGCGGCCTTGGCGCGCACTAATTGCTGATAAACCTTCGGCGAGAGGGCGTTCAGTGTCTGCCACTCCGCGCCCGACTGTTTGACGGGCTTGATCGTCGGTTTGGCGATCTTGCCCGCCCCAGCCTTGACGTCGGCGCGGGCGGCGGGCAGGCTCTTGCCCATGTTTTCGAGCTGGGCCATCAACCGGTCGAGCGCGCCATACAGGTCCTTTACGGCGGATAACTGCGCGCGGGACATGGTCGGCACGATGGTCTGCTCAAACATATCAGACACCTGTTCCCAGCCTTCGCTCTCGGTGATGAGGGCCTTGAGGAAGGCGGTTAGTTCCTTCCCGGCCGGGTTGCCCAGGCCCTTGACCTGGCCCAGGTAGTGCTGGGCGATGTTGCCCAGCGGGCGGGCGGCGTCCAGCACCTTCTGCAAGGCGGGCTGGCTCAGCTTTTCGGCCGCGAAGAGCTTGGTGACGGCCTTGACCGCCGGCTGATACTTGTCCAGCGCGGGGCCGAGGCCCGCGCCGAAGTCCACCTTCTTGGCCGCCAGGGCGGCGCGGTGCTTGGCCTTGAGCGCCTTCCACTCCACGCGCCGGTCGGACTTGACGAGCTTGCGCACGAGCGTCTTGTATGACATTGACGGTCACTCCGCTTGATGAGCCAGAAAGGGTAAATACGACTGTGGCAGTCCAGTATAGGGGCGATGTGGGGCGACCGCAATGGCTGGCCGCAGCGCTTCAATTCTTTTCCGAAGCCGCATCCGGCGGTTAGAAACCGCGGCAATACAGGCCCAAAGCCTGCCTCCGCAGGCTACTACCAGGCATCGTGAGTCGGCGAAGGCCGACTTTGGGCTTTCGGTAGGCGCGGTTTCTTACCGCCGGCACGCTATGGTCGCGCCCTTCATGGGCGCGTGGACCGGGGGGAGTGAATCCCCCCGGCTACGGTGTGTCGTTGAGAGCGAGGCGAAACGCTGTTCCTATGGTGCGCCCTCGCCTGTGTCCAGCCACGCTAACTGCGCGGGCGTCAGCGCCAGTGTAGTCGCGTGCAGGTTGTCGGCGAACTCCTGCGGGGTGCGGCAGCCGACGATGGGGAACACCGGCAGCGGCTGGCACAGCACGTAGGCCAGCGCAATCTGCGCGGCGGAGACGCCAAGCTGCTGGGCCAGGGTCTGGGCACGGTCGAGGCGCTGGTAGTTGATCTCGTACCCGTAGGCGCGGGCGCAGCCCTTGTCAAACTCGTCCGTGAACGAATCCTGATTGCCGCGCTGGTGGCGGCCCGTGAAGAACCCGCCCGCCAGGCTGGACCAGGCAAAGATGGTCAGGCCGGTGCGCGCATACCAGGCGCGGGCCTCCGCCCCGGCCGCCCCGCCGATGCTCAGGCAGCCGTCCCACGGCGGGACAATCTGCTCGGCCAGGCTGTAGTTGGGGCTGCTGGCGCTGAAGGGCACCAGGCCATGCGCCGCGGCATAGTCGTTAGCTTCCTGCAAGCGCTGGGGGGACCAGTTGGACCCGCCAAACAGGCCGATGCGCCCGGCGGCGTGGTGCTCGTTGAGGGCCTCCACGATGGGGCCGACCGGTTGGGTCTCGTCATCGCGGTGCAGCAGGTAGATGTCCACGTGGCCGGTGTGCAGGCGGGCCAGCGAGTCGTGCAGGTCGGAGGCGATGTCGTAGGGGGTGACGCGGCGGCGGTCCTGGTTGGGGTGCGCGCCCTTGGTGAGCAGGATGAGTTGATCGCGGTTGCCGCGCGCCTGGAGCCACTGCCCCAGCACGCGCTCGGAGTCGCCGCCGCGATAGATCAGGGCGGTATCCAGGATGTTGCAGCCCATCTCAACCGTGGCATCGAGCAGGGCAAAGCTCCCGTCCAGGTCGTGGCTGCCGATCATGGTGGTGCCCTGCACCAGGCGCGAGACGGGCCGGTCCAGGCCGGGCACGGCCGCATACGGCATCTCAAGGGTTGAAGTTGCCATTCGTGATGTTCACATTCCCTTCGATGTAGGGTCCGCCTTCCGTGTTGATGGTCCGGTTGACGGTTTGGAGCAGCACGACCAGGGGCTGGCCGGCCTGGGGATTGTAGCCGCGCTGGGCCAGCACCTGCTCGACGCGCGGCCGGTTGAGCTGGCTGTCGAGCAGGCCCGCCAGCCCAAAGACCGCGCCGGGGAAGTGCGCGCGCGTCTCGTCGAAATCGGTGAGCACCTGGCCCTGGTGCTGCCCAGCCACGTAGAACTGGCTGATCCATTCCACGGTGCGCTGAAGATCGTCGCGGCGGGCTGGGTCGAAGGTGCAGTAGGTCATGTAGTCGCCGGCCTGCCCCTGAAAGGTGCCGGAGAAGGCCACGGCCACACTCACGCTGAACTGCGTCACCCCGGCGCGCGGCGCGGGCAGCACCTGGAGGTTGTCCACGTGCAGGTAGCAGCCCAGCAGGTCGCGCCGTGACGCAAAGAAGGCGGGCAGGTCGCCGTCCAGGTAGCGCATCTCGCCGCTGAGGGTGACGGGCACGGCGCCGTCGGCGTTGATGCGCGCCTTGAGCGGGCCATAGAAGCGGCGCGGCACGAGCACTGGAAATCCCTCGTGGCACACCCCGTTGGAGGAGGCCGACATGAAGTAGTGCGGCTCGCCGCCCACAATGCGCGGCCGCAGCCGCACCGCGCCGATGCCGCCGCGGATCATGGCCGCCTTGCCGGGCGGGGAGTAATAGGTGTGGCCATCAGCCGTCAGGGTGAGCATGTCGTTCGCCTGGCGGCGCAGGTCGCGGGCCTCGAAGGTGTGAAAGCGCCCCGGTGACTGCGGGAACCACTCGAACAGGTGGAAGTGGTGCAGGACGACGCGCCGGGTGTCGTACAGCTTCTCTTCGTGAAAGTCGCGCCACAGGTCGGCGTTGTCGCCGCCCTCGCGCTGCGGGCCGGCGGCGGGCGTGGTGTGACGGTTGAAGAGGGCGTAGTGCGCCACCTGCGCCTGGTTGTCCACCACAAAGTCGAACTGGTAGTTCTCCAGGCGCTCGCCGGCCTGGGCCAGCTTGACGGCCAGCGCGGTATCGGTGGCGGCCTGGCGCTGCGCCTCGGCGGGGCTGAGCGCGCCGCCGTAGCCGCCGCCGGAGGACATGCCGGGCGCGGGGCGCTGCTCCCAGGGCTTGAAGTTGGCGTCGTCGCCGGAATTCAGGATTCCGTCCGGAAGCGGGGGGAGCGGGGGCGTAAAGCCCCCGTCTACGGGTGGGTGGTCGCTGGGCGGATGGTCGTTGGGCGGATGGTCGTTCGGGTCGTCAGTCATGGGAAAGCACTGTCTCTGCTTACGGCGTCCGTTTGCCTCCGCGCCGGCCGGCGCGCTTTTCGATGACGCGCTGGGCCACCCGGCGGACGGCCTGCGCCAGCCCATAGGCCGGGTTGACGAGCGTGGCCGCGGTGACTTCAAAGATGTCCTCGGCGGCGTCGCCCAGGGCGGTCAGCCAGCGCTCCAACCGGTCGGGGTCGGCGGCCTCGCCCTGCTGGGTCTCGGTTTCGATCTGCTGCACCAATTCCTTGACCTGCTTCTGCCCGCCGGCCGGCGGCTCGCCCGCGGCGGGGGGCTGAACGGCTGGCGCGGCGCTGAGGGCATCCACCTGGGCCTGGATCTGGCGAAACTTCTCCAACAGCATCTGCATCTGCACCGGGTCCGGGCCGCCTATGTGCGTCACCTTGTCGCGCCCGATAATGTCGCGCCCGGCGCGCTGGTTGACGGTCTTGTTGCCGAGCACGAAGTCGCCGCCGTCAACGTTGACATCGCTTTCAAAGTAGCTGCCGCCGCCGGTGTTGATGACCCGCTTGCCGCCGGTGTAGACCTCGCCTTCGATCTTGGTGTTCGGCCCCAGCAGGATGCTGTCGCGCACCTCGCCGCGCGCGGGCTGGGTCTCGGCTTCGGGCGCGGGCTTGGCGGTCCACAGCCGGCCGCCTTCGCCGCGCAGCAGCAGCACCGGCGTGGCGTAGCCGCGAGACTCGGGGTTGTCGTCGTACAGGGCGGCGCGCGCGCGGGTGAGGGCGGTCTCCACCTCGCCCACCGCCGGGCCGGCGCACAGGATGCGGTAAAACTCTTGCGCGAACTTCTGCGCCGCCCACTCATAGATGTCCCACTGCATGGCCACAATCGCGGGCACGCCCTGGGCCGCGATCTGCGGGGCCAGGCCCAGCAGGGCATCGGCGGAGTTAACGGCGGCGCCCTGGCAGGCGTTGAGCACCACCAGCCGCAGGCTGGGCCGGTCGCGGAACAGGCCCGCCACGACGCTGGCCGGCCGGGGATAGTCGTCGCCGTAGTCGTCGTTGAGGTGCAGGCGCGGCTGGCCGTTCTCAAAACTGCCGTGCCCCACGAAGTGCACCAGGTGCGTCTCGGCTTTGCCCAGCGCGGCGCGGATGCGGTCGGCGGTGACGGCGCCTTCGAGCCACTCAAACTCCAGTTCGCCGCTGTCGCGCATGGGGGCGATGGCTTGTTCGAGCGCGGCCTTGTGCTGGGTGAGATTCAGGTTGGGGGCGTTGGGCGCGATGCCCAGCAGCCGCACCGGCAGGGGCGTTTCCTGGTCGTGCCACGGCACGCGCAGGTCGAGGCGCGGGTGAGGGCGGCCTCGGTGGACAGGCCCAGGGGCGCGGAGTCGCCGGGCAGCCACAGCAGTTCCCAGGGCAGGGCCGCCGTGGCCGCGTCCGCGAAGTTGAGGCGCAGGCGCACGCCGTGGCCGGGCTGGGCGCGGGCGGCGGCGCGCTGCTCGCGGAACAGGGACAGGATCGGTTCGGGGATGGCGGCGGCCAGGGCCTGGCCCAGCGCCTTTAGGCCGGCGGCTTCGGTGCGACCGCGCCGCAAAGCTTCCAGCGCGGCGGCCAGGTTTGCGTCGGCGGGGTCCAGCGCGCTGACGGGCGCGGGCTGGCCGGCTTCGGGCGCCTGCCCCAGGCGCGACGCCGCTGAAACTGGGTAGCCCGCGGCGGCGCGCGGGCCGAAGGTCAGCTCAAAGTTGGCGTATTCCATGGGTCACCCTGCCTCTGCCAGCCGGTGGCGACGGCGCAAGCACGGCTGGCAGTAAAAGCATAGGCCGGACGCGCCAATTGGTCAACGGGTTTCAGGTCCACCAGCGGCCCGCGTCGAGGATGGCCTGAGCCATGGCCTCCACCGCGTCTGCGCCGCCGGCCAGGTGCACGGCCGGGGCCAGCGCTTCCAGGGCGAAGAGCAGGGTGCTGCGCGGCGCGCGGAGGTAGGCGCGCAGGGCGGTGGTGAGGGCGGCGAAAGGGTCCAGGCCGCCCGCCTGGCACATGACCCGCCAGCGCGGCCCCAGCAGGCGGATGACGGTCTCGGCGTCTCCGAAAACTTCCAGGGACGCGGCCTGGCGCAGGGCCTCGGCCAGCAGTTCATCGGGTAGGCCGTCATACACAAGGCGCAGCGCCCGGGCCTGGACTCCGGCGGCGGATTGCGTATCGCTCTCGGACAAGCGCGGGAGGCGGTTGAGCAGATCGCGGGCATGGGCCAGCCGTTCGGCGGCGGGCAGTTCGGCCAGCAGCGCGCCGTGGGCGGCGTGGATCTCGCCAGGCTGGAGGTCCTCGGCAGTCTGCACCGCCAGCCGCAGCACGTCCAACTTCTCCGGCATCGGCAGGTGCTGAGCGTAGTCGAGGATGGCCTGGGCGCGGCCGTCGGTATCCACCTCGCCGAAGTGGGCCAGCGCTTCAGCTACGAGGGGGGCGCGCCCGGCGGGCGGCAGGGCGGCGGTGAGGGCGGCCAGCGCCGAGGTGATGGGGCCGGGGAACTTGAGCCGGCGGGCCAGTTCCAATGCCGCGTTCCAGGCATCGCTGAGGGGCGGCAGGCAGGGGCCCAGCCCCTCCAGCGCCATTGCCACATCGTACGGATCGTCAATGTCGGCCGCGGCCTGCACCGCGGCGTGCAGGAAGTCTTCCGGCAGGCGCGGCGCCAGCAGGTCCAGGTTCTCGGCCCGCACGTACTCATCTTTTACTTCGGTGACGGCGGTGAAGGCGCCGGCCAGGAGCTTGCGGCGTTCGTCTTCGTCCTGGCTCAGGTCGCTGGCCTCGGCCAGCCAGCGGGCGCGCTGGTGGGGGTGGGCCGACTGGCGAATGGCTTCGGCAGCTTCGGCCAGGGCGGCGGCGCTGGGTACAGCGCGGCGCATGGCCGGCGGCACGGCCTGGGCCACGCGCAGCAAGTCCTCGGGCCGGCTGTATCCGGACTCGCGCGCAGTCTGCGCGGCCTCGGCAAAGACTGCGCCAGCCTCGGCTTCCGGCAGGCGGGGGGCCAGGGCCAGCAGCGCGCGGCAGCGCCACGAACTGTAGGTGATGGCGCGGGCCAACCCCAGCGCGGTCTCAAGCTGCGCGGGGGAAAGTTGGTGAGCCAGCGCGGCCAGCACGTTGACGGCCTCCATCTCGCCGCGCGCGGCCTGCACCTGCCTCAGCACCGCGTCCACCAGGGCGGCGGGCAAGGGCTGCGCCGCCAGCTTTTCGCACTGGCTGAGGCGCAAGCTCTCCAGCGGGATGGATTCGATGACGCGCCACGCTTGGGCCAAGATCGCATCGCGCCGGCCGTCCGGCATCTGCTGGGCCAGCGCGGCCAGGGCGCCGGCCTGGTAAGTTTCGTCGTTGAGGGCGCGGGCGGCGGTGATGGCCTCGGTCAGCACGGGACGGGCCTGGGCGGACGGCATCCGCGCCGCCAGCCGGGCCAGCATCACGGCGCGCTGGTCGCGCACGGACACGGCGCGCACGGCGGCCACCGCGTCGGGCAGCAGCTCGTCGGGCGCCTGGTCCAGCAGGTAGCCCAGGGCATCGAGCCGGCGGCCCTCGTCCTCTTCGCGCAGGGTGCTGGCCAGGGCCTGGGCCACCACGTCGCGGCGCTGGGCGGGAGGCAGGCGCGGGGCCAGCGCGGCCAGGGCGCGGGCGCGGATGCCGACTTCGTCAATGGTCCAGGCCCGTTTGAGCGCCTGCTCGATATCGGGCTCCGGCAGGAAGGGCGCGTACTCCTGCAGCAGGCCGGCCCAGTGGACCTCGGCATCGCGCTGTTCGGCGAGACGGCCGCCTTTGAGACGGCGGCGCGGCTGGCCGGCGGCGTGGTTGAACTCTTCCGCCAGGCTGGCGTGCACCTGCTCGCGCTGGGCCGGGGGCAGGCGGTCGGCCAGGCGCATAAAGACGCTGGCGCGCTCGCCGTCATCCTCCAAGGCGCTGGCGGCCTCGAAGGCGGCCTGCATCACCGGGGCCTGTTCGGCCTCGGGCAGATGGCCGGCCACTTCGCCCAGATAGTAGGCGCGGTCGTAATCGCGTTCCAGTTCACCGGCGGCCTCCAGCGCCTCGCGGACGCAGGCGAGCCGGGCTTCGTCTGGTAGGTGCGGGGCCACGTCCAGCAAATGCGTGACGCGGTTCTCGTAATCTTCGGCGCGGGCCAGGGCCAGCGCCTCCTGCCAGAGCGGCGCGGCCTCGGCGGCGGGCAGGCGCACGCCGAGCGCGGCCAGGGCGGCGGCGCGGCGCACCACATACACCCCGCCGCGGGCGAACGCGGCCAACTGTGCGACCAGGGCGGGCGGGGACTGCGCGGCGACGGTCAGCAGGGCCAGGTCGGCATTGTAGTTGGCGACTTGCTCGACGGCGGCGGCGGCCTCGGCCATCAGGCTGTCGCGCTCCGGGGGCGGGCTGTGCGGCGCGAGGCGGGCCAGGGCCGTGGCGCGCTCGAAGGCGTCGCCTTTCTGGCGGGCCAGCACCACGGCCAGCGCCGGGGAGAGCAGGCCGGTGGAGGCGCCCTGCACCAGCAAATCCACGGGCAGGCTGGCGCTGAGGGAGGTGATGCTGGCGAAGCACAGCGCGGCCAGCGCCTGCGCCCCCAGCCCGGCGGGGCCGCCGGCTTCGGCGCGGCGCCAGGCGCGGCGCGCATCCGCCAGGAAGCCGGTGGGCGAGCCGGTGACGGCCTCGTGGGCGCGCAGCCAGGCTTCACTGAGCAGGTCCAGTGCCGCGGGGTCGGGCGCGGCCTCGGGGTCGGGGTCCAGGTGTGCGCCGTAGAATTGGAGCAGGTAGGGGCTGGCCTCGGCGGGGGGCAACTCGCCCGATTGAAGCGCGGCCAAGGTGCGGCGGCCATAGTCGAGGAAGCGCCCATGCCAGGCGCGGCGCTCCTTGGCGGTGAGGCGCTCGGCGAAGTAGTCGTCCAGGCGCGGGTGGCTGAAGGCGTAGCCGGTGCTCTCGCCGTCGCCGACGATGAAGCGGTTGACGGCGCGGGCGGCTTCGTCGATGGTCCAGCTATCGTCAAAGTAATCGGCCGCCAGTTCCAGCAGGTCGGCGCGCTGGAGCGGGCCGAGGGCCACGGCGCACAGGTTGAGCAGGCCGCGCACGCGCTTGTCCTGGCGCGGGTCCGCGCCGGCCAGCGCGCGCTGCTCCTCGAACCAGCGGGTGAAGTAGGCGTCCAGGCCGGGCTCCAGGGTTTCCAGGTCGGCGGGGGTGAAGGCGGCGGCCTGGCCCTGGTGGGGCAATAACGCCTCGACGTACAGGCGCACGAGCAGGGGGTCGCCCTCGCTCAGTTCGCACAGCTTGGTGACGAGGTCGTAGTTGGCGGCCAGCGACCGGAGCGGGTTGCCCAAGTTCGCCAGCACATCGGCCACGCCCGCGCGGTCCAGCGCCCGCAGCGACAGGCGCCGGGCGCGGCCGGGGGCCTCCCAGCCCAGCCGGGCCAGCCAGCCCTCGCCCGCGGGGTCGCCGGCCAGCAGGCGGGCGGCGGCCAGCACGCGCAAATGCGGCGGGGGCGAGTAGGGGAACAGGTCGCGCAGGGCTTCCCAGCCGGCGGCCTCGTCCAGCCCGTCCACCACCACCAGCACGGGTAAACCATCCGGCGGGCGGCGGCGCAGGTATTCGCTGAACAGGCCGCGGAACTGGAGCACGTCGCGGGCGTCGCCCAGGGTCTCGCCATAAACGTGGGCCAGCCGCGCGGCCAACCCCACGAAGACCACGTTCTCGGCGTTGGTGTTGAAGCGCAGGCTGATGGGGAAGAAGACGATGTGGCGCGGCGGGCCGCCCTCGGCCTGCCGCAGCCGCAGCCGCGTCACCCAGTGGGCCAGCAGGCCGCTTTTGCCGCGCCCGGCCGGCGCGGCCAGCAGGGCATAGGGCGGGGCGGCGGGGTCGTTCAGCCAGGCGTCCAGCGCGGCCAGGTCGGCGGCGCGGCCGCCGAAGGGCGCGGGGGCCTCGCGCGTGCCGACGTAGTATTCGAGGAATTTGCGGACGCGGGCGTTGACGTCCAGGTGGGTGGGGAGCGAGTCCAGCCCCTGGATGAAGTAGTTGTAGATGTGCTGGCCGCCGGTGAAGACGTCGCCGTGGATGACGGCGCCGGGGGGCAGCGAGAGATTGTCTGAACTGTCCGTCATCCGGTTTGAGTTATCTGGTGGCGTGAGGATGGAAATCGCAGATTTCCATCCTCACGCCACCAGATGAATTACAACTCAATCTCATAGCCCGCGTCGCGCCACGCGTCGAAGCCGCCGTCCACGTTGTACAGGTCGCGATACCCGCGCCGCCTTAGCACCGACACCCCTGCCGACGAGCGGCTGCCCGACGCGCACTGCACCGCGATGGGGCGGTCGGTGGGGAGATCGAGCTTGATCCACGGCAGGCGGCCGTTCTCGAGGTGCACCGCGCCGGGGATGCGGCCCAGCTCCCATTCGTCGTTCTGGCGCACATCCAGCAGGAACAGGTCGTCGCCGTCGCGCAGGCGCTGGCGCAGCTCGTGGATGGATAGGGTGCGCACCACGTCGTGGGCGTAGCCGGCATTGTCCCAGGCGCGCATCCCGCCGTCCAGGTAGCCGGCCAAATCGTCGTAGCCGATGCGGATGAGCTGGCGCACGGCTTCCTCGCGGCGGGCGAGGTCGTCCTCCACCAGCACCAGGCGCGACCCGAAGGGAATCAACCAGCCGGCCCAGGTGATGAGCGGGGCGCTGAGCTGGATGCCGTAGCTGCCGGGGATGTGGGCCTCGGCGAACTCGCGGCGGCGGCGCACGTCGAGCACCACCGCGCCGTGCTCCAGGGCGTCGCGCACCTGCTCCGGGCGCAAGGGCGGCAGGACGGGCACGCCGCCCAGCACGCGCGGGCCGCGCTGGTTGATGGCCCGCATCTCCTTGTAATAGACGGGATAGGAGGGCAGCCCGCTCATGGCCGCCTCCACGAACTCGTCCACGCCCTTTGCGAGCGCCAGCCGGTTGAAGCGCCGTTCCTGGCCGATGGTGGTGGTGCGGGCATCCGAGACGGGCGCGGCGCAGAACGACCCCGCGCCGTGCGTGGGATAGACGGACACGGCATCGGGCAGGGTGAGCAGCTTGTGGTGCAGGGTGTGGTAGAGCTGGCGCGCCAGCGGCACGCACACATCGTGGCCCAGCAGGTCGGTGCGGGCCGCGCCGCCAACGATCAGCGCGCCGCCGGAGAACAGGGCGTGGGGCGCGGCGCTCTCCGGCTCGGTGAGGACGAAGGAGATGTGCTCCGGCGTGTGACCGGGGGTGGCAAGGACGCGCAGTTCGCGCGGGCCAAGGGGCAGCACGTCGCCCTCGGCCAGCGGGCGGTGCTCGAAGCCCAACTGCGCGCCCGCGCTGGCGGCGATGAGGGTGCCGGCCTGGGCCGCCAGCTCCCGCGCGCCGGAGAGGAAGTCGGCGTGCAGGTGCGTATCGAGCACGTGCGCGATGGTCACCCCCTGCTGCTCGGCGGCGTAGCGATAGCGGTCCACGTCCCGCAAGGGGTCAATGAGCACCGCCGCCTTCGCCGCCCGCGACCCGACCAGGTAGGCCGAGTTGCCGAGGCCCTCGTCTACGAACTGCTGGATGAAGAGGTCGTCAGCGGACAAGCGTCACCACGGGGGGCGTGTCACGTGTCGAGTGCCAGGTGTCGCGTGCCGGGTGTCAAGTGTCGAGTGTCGAGTGTCATGTGTTAGGTGCCACGTGATCGTGAACTAGCTTGACAATTCGGTTTAGCATTGTTCCGTCGTCCGTCGTCCGTCGTCCGTCGTCCGTCGTCCGTCGTCCGTCGTCCGTCGTCGGTCAATACACGTCCGGCCGCCGGTCCTCGAACACCGGGATGCGCTTGCGCACCTCGTCCACCTGCGACAGATCAATCTCCGCCGTGAGCAGCGCGGCGCGGCTGCCGCCCTCCACCACCGCCTCGCCCCACGGGTCAATCACGGCGCTGCCCCCGCCGAAGACCTCGCCCTTGTTCTCGCCCACGCGGTTGCAGGCCGCCAGGAACATCTGGTTCTCGATGGCGCGGGCGCGCAGCAACGTCTGCCAGTGATAGGCGCGGCGGGCGGGCCATTCGGCGGGGAGCAGCACCAGCCGCGCCCCGCGCAGGGCGTAATGGCGGAACAGCTCCGGGAAGCGCAGATCGTAGCAGATGCCCAGGCCCGTCAGCCCCCACTCCGCCTCCACCAGTTCGAGCGACTCGCCGGGGGCCAGCCACTTCTCCTCGTCCATCAAGCGGAACAGATGCGTCTTGCGGTAGGTGGCGCTCAGCCCGCCCTCGGCGTCGAACAGGGCGAAGGCGTTGTAGGCTTTGCCATCGCGGACTTCGAGCACCGAGCCGCCCAGAGCAATGTGGTGCTCGCGCGCCAATGCGGCGAGGCGCGCCAGCATTCCTTCGCCGGGCGGGCTGGCGTGCTTGCGCCAGTTCTCCAGGTCGTACCCGGTGGACCACAGTTCGGGGAACAGGACGAGGGCGGAGCCGCGGCGGGCGGCCTCGGCGGTCCAGGCGCGCACCTGCGCGAAGTTGGTGTCCGGGTCGCCGAGGGCGACGTCCATCTGGCCGAGCGACAACGTCAGCGGCATAGCTCTATCCTTCCAGGGCGTATTGGGCCGCTTGCTCCCAACTTAGGGCGCGGCCGTCCGCCCACAGTCTAGCGAAGGCTTCGCCGCCGAGCAAGTGACGCGCGGCGGAGAGGGCCTGGTCGTACTCGGCCCGTTCCGGCGGGGGGATGGGCGCGCCGATGAGTTCGCGCAGCGCCTCCGCCGCGCCCAGCAGCCGGGCGGCGCGCTCGCCATCGCTCTGCCGCGCGGCCAGATCGCCCAGCCCTTCCAGCGACTCGGCCACACCGCGCTTGGCGCCCATCTTGAGGCGCAGGTGGAGGCTCTCGCGGAAGCTCTCGGCGGCTCGGCCAGGGTCGCCATCAGCCAGCGCCAGCCGACCGGCGACCTGGCCCAGTCGAGCCAGGGCGCGCAGATCGTTGGCTTCGCGCGCCAGGTCCAGGCCCTCTGCCAGGGCCCGTCTTGCTCCATCGTGATCATTGAACGCGTAACAGGTTAGGGCCAGGCCGTGCAGGATCATGCGCAGTTCAGGCACATTGTTCTGTCCGCGCGCGCAACCTGCGCCCTGCGTCAGTAATGCCGCTGACCGGGCAAGGTCGCCGCAATGATACGCGGCCAGCCCTCGATAGTGAAGGCTGGAGGGCAGGACGCCTGATATGTTCGGCGACTCAGCCAGTTGTGCGGCTTCGGCGTGGCAGGCTTCGGTCGTGGCGCAGTCACCCTGAAGGCTGGCGATGTACCCGAGCCAGAGGAGGTGCCACTGAATATGAAGGGTAACGCCAGAGTCCCGGGACAGCGCCAAGGCCGCAACAATGTGCATCCGAGCCGAGTCGAAATCGCCCAGCCGGCAGGCCAGCGTGGCTGACCCGCCCTGCGCCTGCCCAATCAGGGAGGGCGAGCCGAATTCCTGAGTCAAACGCAAGTAATCCTGAGTCCATGTGCGCGCGCGCACATAGTCCCCGTGAACGCGGGCGACATCCCCCATGGAGGTGAGGGCCTCCAATTGTAACCAGCGGTCGCCGGTCTGGGTCGCGAGGGCCAGGGCCCGCTCACCTATCGTTTGCGAGGCGGCGAGTTTGCCTGAGCTTTGTAGCGCGGACGCCAGAGCGCTCATTGCCATGGCCTGTAACCAGATATCAGCCAGGCGTTCTGAGCGCGCTACCGCCTCGCTCGCGACCTGGACCGCCAGGTCCGGTGAAAACCAACCCCTATGCCACCACGCCTTAATGCTTAGCGCCATGATCGCGGTCCAGTCGTCGCCAAGCGCATCCGCGAGGCTAAGCGCTGCTTCGAGGCCGGGCTGCGCCTCGCGCCAACTGTGTATGATGCCGGTGTACACAGCCAGCCAGAAAGTGGCCCTGACGCGCGCGGCGTCAGGCGGCTGGTCGGCGGTCGCCTCCAGGCTGCGCGTGAGCCAAGTGTGACCTTCCGTCCAGAAGTCATAGAGGTACCAAAAGGTTGCCACGTTGGCGGCCAGGGTAATGGCGGCCTGGGCATTCCGCTCCAGGCCCCAGGCTAAGGCCGCACGCAGGTTATCATGCTCGGTGGTCAGCCGGGCCAGCCACTCCAACTGCTCGCGCCGCCGGAAGAACGGCTCACCGGTCTCGGCCAGGTGGAGGTAGAAATCGAAGTGCCGCGCGCGCACCGCCTCCGCCTCGCCGGCCTGCGCCAGTCTCTCCTCGCCGTACTGCCGGACGGTCTCCAGCATCTGGTAGCGCGCCTCGCCCGCGCCGGCCTCCACGCTCACCAGCGAGCGGTTCACCAAACTGTCCAGCAGGTCGAGCACGCCGGCCGCGGCCAGGCCATCGCCAGAGCACACCTTCTCCGCCGCTTCCAGCGTCCAGCCGCCCGCGAAGGCCGCCAGCCGCCGGAACAGCACCCGCTCGTTGGCCGAGAGTAGATCGTGGCTCCAATCAATCGTCGCTCGTAGGGTCTGCTGGCGCGGCAGGGCGGTGCGTGATCCCCCCGTCAGCAGCTTGAAGCGGTCGTCCAGCCGTGCGGCGATTTGCTCCACGGCCAGCACCCGCACCCGCGCCGCCGCCAGCTCAATCGCCAGGGGGATGCCGTCCAACCGGTGGCAGATTTGCGCAACCGCCGGGGCGTTCGCGTTGGTCACCGCGAAGTCGGACTGCACCGCCGCCGCGCGCTCGATGAACAGCCGCACCGCGTCGTATTGCGTCAGGCGCTCCACATCCGGCAGGCGGGTCACGTCCGGCAGACCCAGCACCGGCACGCGGTAGGTCGTCTCCCCGGCGATGCCCAGGCCCTCGCGGCTGGTGGCCAAGATGCGCAGCCCCGGCGCGGCGTGGAGCAGGTCGTCGGCCAGGCGGGCGGCGGCCTCCACCAGGTGCTCGCAGTTGTCCAGCACTAGCAGCAGTTGCTTGGCGCGCAGGAAGTCTTGCAGGGCGGCCAGGATGGGGCGGCCGGGCTGCTCGCGTACGCCCAACGCGGTGGCCGCCGCCTGGGGCACCAGGGTCGGATCGGCCAGGGGCGCTAACTCCACGAACCACGCGCCGTGCGAGTACTGCTCCACCACCTCGGCCGACGCCTGCAGGGCCAGCCGCGTCTTGCCGGAGCCGCCCGGCCCTACGAGCGTCAGCAGCCGTGCCGCGCCCAGCAGCCGCGCGGCCTCGGCCATCTCGCGCTCGCGCCCCACAAAGCTCGTAAGCTGGACCGGCAGGTTGTGGCGGTGGGCGTCGAGGGTCTTGAGCGGGGGAAACGCTTCCGGCAGGCCGGGCGCGGCGAGTTGATAGATGCACTCGGCGCGCACCAGGTCCTTGAGCCGGTGCTCCCCCAGATCGCGCAGGGCGCAGCCGTCGGGCGTCTCGTCGGCCAGCAGGTCGGCCGTTGCCTGGCTGAGGAGCACCTGCCCGCCATGACCGGCAGGGAGCAGCCGCGCCACACGGGCCAGGGTGAAGCCCCAGTAATCGCCGTCGCGCAGTTCGGCGGCCCCGGCGTGGAGGGCCATGCGCACGCGCAGGGGGACCGCGCCCCAGTCTTCGGCCAGCAGTGCCAATTGAGCATCGCGCGCGGCGCGCAGGGCGTCGGGGGCGGTGGCGAAGGCGGCGCAGACGGCGTCGCCGATGAGCTTGAAGATGCGGCCGGCGTTGGCTTCGATGGCGGCGCGCAGCAGGGTGTGGTGCTGGTCAAGCGCCGTGGAGTAGGCCTGGGGCTGTTCCTGTCGGAGCTGGGTGCTGGCTTCGATGTCGGTGAACAGAAAGGTCAACGTGCCGGTCGGGTAGCCGTCCGCGGGCGGCGGGGACTGCGCGCGCGCTTGGGCGGCCAGTTCCAGCAGGCGGGCCGCCATCAGCGGGTCGTGTTCGATGTCCAGGGCGGGGAAGAAGCGGGCGCGCAGGGTGGCGGCGTCGGGCAGGCGCTCGTTCTGCTCCATCCGGCTGATCAGGCTGTCGCTGTAGCCGACCTGGATGGAGAGTTCGCGCTGGGTGAGGCCGGCGCGGCGGCGCAGGAACTTGAGCAGTTCGCCGAACGACGCAAACTCGCCCGGCGCGTTGGCGGAGTTGGCGCGCATAGGCCCCTCCTGGGCGCTCCCCATCGCGACTGTGCGCGTAGTGTACGGCAGGTTAGTGATTTGCGGGATTCACTTCGAGGCTGTCGAGAAACCCCAGCACCACCCGGTTGAACGCTTCCGGCTGTTCCAGGCTCGGCAAATGCGCCGCGCCATTGATGACGGTCATGCGCGCGCCGGCCACATGCGCCTCCGCGAACTCGGCGGCGCGGATGAAGTCGGGGTCGTCCAGGTCGGAGGCGATGGCGAGCAGGGGGGCCATGATCTCGCCCAGCCGGCCCGCGCCGTCCGGCGGGCGCTCCTCGTCGCCCAGGCCCGCCGCGTCGTTCCGCAGGGCGATCAGGTTCATGTCCAGCGCCAGGGCGCGCACGGCCGGGTCCACCTGCTCGGGCGTGCGCTGTGCGCCGTCAATCCACACCTGAATCTCTAGCTCGTTGGTGCGCTCCAGGTCGCCGCGGTCAAACGACGCTTCGATCTCCGCCCACTGCGGCGGCTGCGGGCTGGTGTGCTGGAAGCCCGGCAGGGCCGAGTTGACCATGACCAGGCTCAGCACGCGCTCCGGGTGCGCCAGGGCGAAGTCCGCAATCAGCCGCCCGCCTTTGGAGCAGCCGACGAAGTGCGCGCGCTCAACGCCCAGGTGGTCGAGCAGGGCCGCCAGGTCGCGCAGGTGTGAGTGTGCGGCGGGTTGGGCGGTGGTGCGGCCATAGCCGCGCTGGTCGTAGCGAATGGCGCGGTAGCGTTCCGCGAAGGCCGCGAACTGCCCGTCCCACATGCGGCGGTCGGCGATGCCGGCGTGGACGAACACCACCGGCGTGCCCGCGCCCGCGGCTTCGTAATACAGGTCGGCATGGTTGAAGTTGAGCGTGCCGGATTCAACAGGCAGGTTCATGTTCATGCTCCGAGGAGGCCGCGATTCTCACGGTCGTCAGGCCCGCGTGTGGTGGCAACGCAGCCAGGATTATGCGCCAGGCCAGCAGGAGGGCAATTGGTGCAGCCACGGCTGTGCGCCAGGCCCGCCGCCCGGAGCTGAAGGCTCCGGGCTAGTAACGACGCCCGTTCAAACGGGCTTCCCACGTGCGCCAGGTCCGGGCTGGTGTTCGCAAGCCCGGTTCCACCGGGCGCCGGTGTGTAGCGCGGCGGCTTCAGCGCCGCGCGGGCGGGCGCGCCCGCACGCGAGATTGCGCCGCGCGGAGCCGTGCGCCAGGCCCGCCGCCGCCCGGAGCTGAAGGCTCCGGGCTAGTAACGACGCCCGTTCAAACGGGCTTCCCACGTGCGCCAGGTCCGGGCTGGTGTTCGCAAGCCCGGTTCCACCGGGCGCCGGTGTGTAGCGCGGCGGCTTCAGCGCCGCGCGGGCGGGCGCGCCCGCACGCGAGATTGCGCCGCGCGGCAGTCTAGGCCGGCAGTTCGGATCGTCACGCCACCGGCTTGCGCCGCTCCCAGCCGGAACGGAACAAGGGCAGGAACGCATCCGGGTTGTAAGGGTGCTGGGCGATCTCGTCGTAGTTCAAGTCGGTGCCCCAGCCCACGCGGTCATCCTCCAGCTCGATGCCGCCGTCCGCCACCTGAACCGGCCGCGTCAGGATGCGCTGGCTCCAGTCGTC
Organism: uncultured Anaerolineales bacterium; assembly: GCA_964497615.1. Classification (GTDB taxonomy): domain Bacteria; phylum Chloroflexota; class Anaerolineae; order Anaerolineales; family UBA6663; genus CAZCEC01. The sequence continues at coordinate 34,241 of CAZCEC010000002.1, forward strand.
GTTGAACTCGTCAAAGATCTCGTGGATGAAGAAGTTGGGCGTGGCGGTGTTCAGGTGGGCGCACACCAGCGAGCACAGCGGCCCCTGCGCGCTGTGCGGGGCGGTGACGGCGTTGTGGGCGTGCGCCATCCCGCAGACCTGCTTGGAGGCCGACAGGCCCAGGTACTGCGGCTCAAGCTGAATGATGTGGACGGCATCGTGGTCCAGCAGTTCGCCGAACTGCTGGAGGCTGTAATAGTCCTCGCCGCAGGCGATGGGCACCGGGCTGCGCCGCGCCACTTCCACCATCTGCGAGATGCGCTGCGGCGGGACGGGCGTCTCGAACCACGTCGGCGCGTAAGGCAGCATCGCATCCGCGAACTGGAGGGCGGTGTGCACGCTGAAGCGGTTGTGCCCCTCAATCAGCAGGTCCACGTGCGGCCCTACGGCCTCGCGCACAGCGGCGATGAGGTCCACCGCCAGGGCGAAGTCGGCCCGCTCCACCGTGCGCCAGGCCGCGCCAAAGGGGTCGAACTTCAGCGCCGTATAGCCGCGCGCCACGACCTCCTTTGCCTTGGCGTGGAAGCTGTGCGGCTCGCGCGGGCCGCGATACCACCCGTTGGCGTACACGCGCAGCCGCTCGTGGCAGCGCCCGCCGATGAGCTTGTAGACCGGCTGGCCGGTGGCCTTGCCCATGATGTCCCAGCAGGCGAACTCCAGCCCGGCCAGCGCCGCGCCCTGCACCTGCCCGCCGTCCGAGTACACGTCGCGGCTCAGGCGCAGGGTATGGTTCTCCACGTCGAACGGATCCTGCCCCAGCACGAAGCGCTTCAGTTCGTGGACGGCGGCCTCCACCGTCTTGGCGAAGCCGTTGAGGGTGGCCTCGCCCAGCCCGTGCAGCCCGGCATCGGTGTCCACGCGCACGAAGACCCAGTTCTTCCAGGGATTGCCGACGATGTAGGTGGTGACGGCTGTGATTTTCATGCCGGCATCATACCCGATGACCGCCGCCCACGCGCACGACTTGCCCGGTGATCCAGCGCGCCTGGTGCGAGGCCAGGAACACCGCCGCGGCGGCAATGTCGTCCGGCTGGCCGGCGCGGCGCAGGGGCGTGCCGCGGGCAATGGCGGCCTCGATTTCGGGCGTCATCCAATCGGTCTGGATGGGGCCGGGCGAGATGACGTTGACGGTGATGCCCAGCGGCCCCAGCTCCACGGCGGCGGTGCGGCTGAGCGATTCCAGCGCGGCCTTGCTCGCGCCATAGCCCGCCTCGCCGGGGAAGCAGTCCGCGCCGTCGGTGCTGAGGTTGATGATGCGGCCCCAATCCGCGTTGCGCGCCGCGTGCCGCCGGGCGAACTCCGCCATCAGCAGGGCCGGGGCGCGGGTGTTCACGGCGAAATGCCGGTCCAGGCTGGCGGGGCTGACGGGCAGCGAACGCGGCGGCCAGGCGGCGGGGCTGGGCGCATCCTTGGGCTCGGGCAGCATCGTGTCCGGTTCCCAATGCGCGGCGTTATTGATGAGGACGCTCACCGGCCCCAGCGCGGCCTCGGCCCGGTCGAACAGCATCGGAACCGCCGCCGGGTCCGCGAGGTCGGCTTCGATGGCCTCGGCCCGGCCGCCCGCGCCGCGGATGGCGGCCAGCACTGCGTCCGCGCCCTGGCCCCGGCTGTGGCGGTAGGCGTCGCCCGCGCCGTGGGTGGCGCTCTCCGGCAGCCGCAGATAGTGGATGAGCACCCCGCACCCCTGCGCCGCCAGGGCCCGGGCGCACGCCGCGCCAATGCCGTGGTTGCCGCCGGTGACGAGGGCGACCTTGCCGGCTATGCCTGGATCAATCATGGGGCCTTCCCTGATCTGATCATTGAGAAACTGCAGCGGCGGGGTTTGGCCCCGTCGGACCCTCTTGCGGTACAAACGGGCCGTGCCCATAACCCCCTGCGGGGGCGCTTCGCAGAGGGCGCGACTACGGCTGCGTCAACGAAACCGCGCCACTGAATGGTGCGACTACGGCTGTGCCAGCGAACTCATTGAATGACGACGCCCAGCTCTCTCAGCGCCCCGCGCACATCCATCCCCGCCTGGTAATGGATGGCCTGCAGCCCGGCGGCGCGGGCGCCCTCCACGTTCGCGATGAAGTCGTCCACCAGCACCGCCTCGCTGGGCTGCGCGCCCAGGCGCCCGGCGGCGCGGCGGAACAGGCGGGCGTCGGGCTTGGCCAGCCGCTCCTCCGACGAGATGATCAGGGCATCCGTCACCTGATCCAGCCCGTGCACCTGGGTGAACTGTTCACGCGCGCCCGACCAGGCGTTGCTGAGGACCGCGACCTTGTAACGCGGGCGCAGGTCGCGCATCAGCGCCACCAGGTCCGGGTCCAGCCGGTCGCCGGCCCAGAAGTCGCGGCGCAAGGCTTCGAGTTGATCCGGGTCCAGCCGCAGCCGGGCGGCGAGGTAGACCCAGATGGCCGACTCGGGCAGTTCGCCTGCGGTGGCGCGGACGGCGGTGGGCGAGTCGAACACGAGCCGGTCCAACTCGCCCGCCGCCAGCCCGCACTGCTGCTCCCAGCGCCGCCGCCCGGCGTGGTCTTCCGTGCGGACCAGCACCCCGCCAAAGTCGAACAGGATGGCCTGGATCATGGCCGGTTAGTATACTCCTACGCCTCCTTCTCGTACGCCACCGTCGTCTTGTAGCTCACGAAGCCCAGGCTCTCGTACAGGCCCAGCGCGCCGGTGGGGTTGTGGGCGTCCACGCCCAGGGTGGCAAACTCCAGGCCTTCAGCCTGGAAGGCGCGCATGCTCTCCACCAGCAGGGCGGAGGCCAGCCCGCGCTTGCGCCAGCCGCGGCGCGTGCCCAGCGTGCCGATCCAGCCGGCGCTGTAGCCCTGGCGCGCGGTCTCTTCCGGGTCCACGCGGTTCAGGCTGAAGGCCGCCACTTCGCCGCCGTCGAGGACCAGGTGGGTCAGGTCGGGCCGGAAGGTGGTGCGCCCGATAACGAACTGCTGCCAGTCGCGGGCGGAGATGGCCTCGAAGCTCCAGTGGTCGCGGAAGGAGTCGTTGAAGGCGTCCATCACGCGCGCGTCCAGCTCGGGCGCCTCGGCATAGGTGGTGAGGCGGAGCCCGTCGGGCAGCGGCCGGTCGGGGATGGGCTGGCTGAGGTCGCGCCGCATGCGGAAGAAGTAGCGGATGGGGGCATAGCCGTGGCGGGCATAGCGGGCCAGGTGTTCCGTTTGCTGCTCGGCCGCGCCCACCCGCAGCAGGCGCCGGCCGGTGTGGCCGGTGGCCGATGCGATTTCGGCCAGCTTGGCGCGCCCGCGCGCCTCCAGCCAGTCGAGCAGTGGGTCGTGCAGCTCGGCCGCGTGGTCGGGGTGCACCTCGTCATCGGTGAAGCAGCGCAGTTCTTCTTCCGGGTGTGGGTTGGCGAACAGCCGGCCAAAGGCCACGGCCCGGCCGTCCTCGTCCAGCACGATCTGGCTGTCGGTGGCCGGGTCGGAGAACTCGTCGTCCCACTCGCGCTCGAGGTCGGCCAGGGTGGGCAGGGAGATGTTGCCCGAGGCGGCGGCGGTCGCGTGCAGCAGGTCCAGGATATTGGGCAGGTCGGCGTACTCGGCCGGCCGCCAGGCGTAAGTCACTAGGGTTTGTTCCATGGTCGGTGTCCTTTCAATCAGATGACCGGCAGCACGTTGCTGACCTGCTTTGGGAACAAGGCCGTCAGCACCGTGCGCGTGTCGTTGTCGCCGTACCAGCAGTCGGCGTAGGCGTGGTGCAGTTCGTCCAGATCGCGGTAGCCGAACAGCAATTGCAGGAAGCTCAGGTCCGGAAAGCCCGCCTGGCCCTCGTCGCTGGGCGCGGGCCGCCAGGGTTCGATGGTCTTCAGCCGCCCGTCTTCCAGAGTCAGCCGCAGGCCGGTCTTGTAGAAGCTGAGCTTCAGCTCGCCGCTCCAGCCGGGGGCCAGCGACCGGGCCAGCCGGGCCTCCAGCGCGGGCGCGATGTGGCGCACGAAGCCCGGCAGGTCGGGCACGCGGAGGTACCAGGCATACAGCCGCGGCGGGTTGGGCAGCCGGTCGCGCCAGGCGTCGTACACCGGGTGCGCGCCGCCCAGCGCAAAGGCGAAGCGCTCAATCTGCTTGCCGCGCGCGGCGGCGCGCGGCTGGCCCCGTTCCCATAGGGCGCGGGCCACGCTGGGTGTGACAGCCAGCCAGGAGATGCCCGGCTTAAGCTCGTAGGCGATGGCGGGCAGGGTGGTGCCGGGACCGCCTTCCCACACGTGCTCGAGATGAATCACATAGCCCACCGCCTCGCCCGCCGCGCTCTCGATGACGCACACCCGCCGGCAGTCGAGGTTGTCGTCGCTGCGGCCTTCGATTTCGTGCCGCCACTCGGCCGGGGTGCGGGCGCAGGTGATCGGCTCGCGCACCGCCACCGTCTGTGCATACACCTCGGCGATGAAGGGGATGTCGGCCGCGCTGGCGTCGCGCAGGAGGTATGGTTCGGTCTCGCCGTCCTTCAGCTTGGGCAGTTGCGGGGCAAAGCCGCTGCGCCCGCCGCCCAGGTTCAGCGCCATCTCGTAGCCGAACAGCCGGTAGTAGTAGGGGATGCCGGTGATGGCCTGGACCATCTGCCCGCGCTCCAGGCTCCACTGGTGGACGACTTCGAACTGGGCGCGCACCAGCCCGCGGTTGCGGTACTCCGGCGCCGTCCCCACCAACTCCGGCCGGCCCACGCCAAAGGCGAGGCCGTCGTAGGCCCACGTCTGGTTGATCAAGTTCATGCAAGAGACAATCTGGCCTGTCCGCGTGTCTTCGACGATGGTGAAGTCGTCGGGGCGGAAGGTGGGGTGCGGGCGCAATAGCATGTCGCGCGTCAGCGCCCCCAGCCGCGGGTCGGGCTGGTCCGGGCCGCCGTCGCTGTGGATGCGGCTGTTGAAGTCCGCCAGCGCGTCGGCGTCCGCGGCCGTCGAGCGCCGCAGGATCAGGCCGCCGCCCAGGTCGCGCAGTATCGTGCGTTCAAGAGTCTCAATCATATCGGTTTCGTCCTCAGGTCGAGGGGTATAAGGGGTCTAAAGGGCATAAGGGGCGTGCTCCATCGCGGAGCCGAGTTGCCCTTTATGCCCCTTATACCCTTCATGCCCCTTCCGTCTCATGCTGCTCCATTTGGTCCGGCCAGCGCCTTCTCCCACACTTCTTCCGTCTTCGCCTCCACCACGTGCATGCCCGCCTTCTCGTACAGGCGGGTGGCGCCGGTGGGGCTGGCGGCATCTACGCCCAGCGCGGCCTTGCGGCGGCCGCGGCGATAGATCTCGCCCAGGGCGTGCCGCAGCAGCGCCTCGGCGATGCCGCGCCGCCGGTGCTCGCGCACCACGCCGATGGTGCGGATCCAGGCGCGCTCCGCGTCTTCCGGCATCTGCCAGCGCACGAAGGTGGTGCCGACCACGCGCTCGTCCGCGCCCGCGCCGGTGACGGCCAGGAACCACAGGCTGGGGTCGAAGGCGTCGTCGTGCTGGATGAAATGCCGCCAGCGCGCCAGCCCCTCCTGGTACGGCCGGGGCACGTAGTCCCAACTGTCGCTGAACGCCTCGCGGACGACGCGATACACGGCTTCATCGTCCGGGCCAGGCACGAAGGCGCGCACGCGCACGCCCTCCGGCCAGCGCGGCGCGGCGGGCGGAGCGGCCTCGTCGAACTCGATGGCCATGCGCAGGAAGTGCCGCACCAGGGTGAAGCCGTGATCGGCCAGCAGCGCCTGCGTGTCCGCGTCGCCCCGGCGGACCCAGGATTGCAGCCGGGCCGGCTGGCTGGCGCGGGCCGCGAACGGCCGCACGGTCGCCTCAGCCCAGCCCAGCAGGTGCGTGCCCAGGCCGCGGCCGGTGTGGGCCGGGTGCACACACCCCCACTGCTCCAGGAGCGTGTACGGCTCCGACGCCCACAGCGCCGCGTAGCCCGCCACGGCCCCGTCTGGGGCCAGCACCAGGCGCGTCTGCCCGGCCAGGTCGAAGCCCGGCGCGGACCAGTCGCCCGCCCAGTCGGCGGCGGTGTGCTCGTCCACGCCGCTGAGGGCTTGCGAAGCGGCGTTGAGCATCGCCACGGTCGCTTCCACGTCGGCCAGGGTCGCGGGCCGCGCCGTATAGCCGGCGGGCAGGACCAACTCAGGGGAAAGCGTCATTGTTGCCATAGCGGTTTTTGGTACACCGTCTCCCTTTCCACGGGCCGGAAGCCCATGCTCTCGTATACGCGCAGCGCGCCGGTGGGATTGTCGGTATCCACGCCCAGGCCGGCGGTTTCCATGCCGCGCGCCTTCAGTTCGCGCAGGTTCTCGGCGATCAGGGCGCGGGCGACGCCCTGCTTGCGCCACGGCTGGCGCACGCAGATGTTCTCGGTCCAGCCGTGTTTGCGGTTCAGGGTTTCGTTCTGCGCGTGGTCGATGTAGCCCAGCACCATGCCCACGACTTCATTGGTCGCCTTGTCCCAGGCCACCTTCCAGATGCCGGGCTGATACTCGACCGGGTGGCTGATAAAGCGCTGGTATTCGGATTCGCCCATCTCCGGCTCGCCCCAGTGGTCGCGGAAGGCTTCGACATTCGCTTCCCAGATCGCGCGCAGGTGCTCGGGCTGCACCGGCCGCACTTCCAGGCCGGGGGGCAAGGGCGCGGGCTGGATGTCGTCCAGGTTGGGCCGCGTCATGTTGTAGAAGTAGCGCGCCGGGGTGTAGCCGTGGCGCTGCATCAGGGCGGCCCGGTCGCGCTCCTGGTCGAAGACGAAGACCTGGAGGTTGGCCTCCGCCGCGCGCGGGTGGTCGTTCTCGGCGGCCACCTGGCGGGCGCGCGCTTCCAGCCACAGCAGGATGGCGGTGCCCAGGCCGCGCCGCCGGTGCGCGGGATGCACAAAGGCCACCACCGGGTACATGTAGGCCGCGCGCTCCTTCTCCTTGAGCCAGAAGGTGCGGGCATAGGCCGCCAGCCCGTCCGGGCCCTCGGCCAGCAGCAAGTCGCGGGCCGGGTCGCAGTTGGTGAGGTGGCGGAACAAGTTGGCCTGGGCCTCCACGGTGGCCACATCGTCCACGCCGTCGGCGCGCCGCGCGGCGTTGATGACGTCCACGATGGCGGGCACGTCGCGCTCGCCGCGCAGATGCCGGAAGGTGTAGCCCGTGACGGCGGGCAGCTCAAGTTGTTGGATCATGGCTCAATCCCTTTCTCAAACCGCACATACCGCCGCGACACGGCCATGCCGGCGCGCTCGTACACGCGCGGGGCGCCGGTGGCGTTGGCGGCGTCCACGCCCAGCTCCACCACCGGCTTCCCGGCGGCAAAGAAGACGCCAAACGCATGGTGCAGCAGCGCCGCGGCCAGCCCTTGCCGCCGCCACGCGCGCCGCACCCCGATCTGCCCCACCCAGCCCTTCTCGCCCTCATCGGCGCACAGGGCCGCGCCGGCCAGGGTTTCAGCGCCGTCCGGGCCGGGGGCCCAGGCCAGGAACCAGTAGCGCGGGTCGAAGCGGTCCGTCTCCACCATCCGGTTGGCCCAGTTCTCGTACGGCACCGGGCGATAGTCGGACAGGTCGCCGAAGGTTTCGTTGATGAGTTCATGCACCAGGCCCTCGTACACCCCGGGGCGGAAGGGGCGCAGCGCCACGCCTTCCGGCCACTGCGGCGCGGAGGGCGGGAGGGCGCCATGATCCACGCGCATGATCCACGATTCACCCGCCTGCCGGTAACCGGCGGCCAGGTGCAGGGCCTGCCCGGCCGGGTCGGTGCCGGCGATGCCGCTGAGCAGCAAGCCGCGCCCGTCCGGCGGCCCCTCGGCCTTCAGGCGCGCCAGGGCGCGGGCCTCCGCTTGCCGCAGCAGCGCGCCGCCGACTTCGGGCGTGCGCTCGGCGCGGTGGTGGGGATGAACGTACAGGTCCACCAGGAAGCGGCGCTCGGCGAAGTCGGCCGGGTCGCGCGCCCACACGTCGGCATAGCCGGCCAGGGGCGTCACGCCATCGCCGGGCTCGCCGATTTCATACTGGGCCAGCCAAGCATCCTGGGCCGGGTCGAAGTACACCCGCGTCCACTGCGAGCGCACGTCGTCCACGGTGGTGGCCGGCGCGCCGTATTCGGCCACGTCGCAGTCCACCAGCAGCGCGGCGACGAGGTCGAGGTCGGCGGGGGCAGGGGGGCGGAGGTAGAAATTCATAGTCGCTCTCTCAAACCGCGCTCACCCGCTCACGCGCTCACAAGCAGCGCTTCCCAGTCCTCGCGCAGAATGCCCATGCTCACCACATCCCGCCGCTGGCCGTCGCGGCCCTCCCACTGGCGCTGGAGGCCTTCGATCTGGAAGCCCGCCTTCTCGTAGGAGCGGACGGCGCGGGCGTTGTGGGCAAAGGCCTCCAGGCTGACGCGCGCCAGGTTGAGCTCGTGGAAGGCGAAGCGCAGCAGCAGCCGCATGGCGTCGGTGCCGTAGCCTTTACCCTGATACTCGGCCTCGCCGATGCCGATGCCCACCCAGCCCTCGGCGCTGGCCCCATTGCGGGCCCACAGGCTCACAAAGCCGATGAGCTGGTCGCCTTCCAGGGTGCGGATGGCGAACGGGTAGCCGTAAGGTTGCTCGGCCCGCTTCTCCATGTCTTCCTTCTCCTGCTTGGCGCTGCGCGGCCGGGCCGGGTCGCTGTCCAGCAGGCGGGCGAAGTCGCTGTCGCCGAACCAGCGCACCACCGCGGCCGGGTCGGTCTCCGGGTCCAGGGCCGCCAGGCGGACGAGGGCGCCGTGGAAGAGATTCGTTGAAGTTAGTTGACTGTTCATCCTTGTATCTCCCACTCTTCCCGCAACACCGCCATGATCACCATATCGTGCCATTGGCCATCGCGGCGCAGGCGCTGGCGCAGGGCGCCCTCGACCACGAAGCCGCACTTTTCGTACGAGCGCAGGGCGCGGGTGTTGTAGCCAAAGACGCCCAGCGATACGCGCCACAGGTTCAACTCCTGGAAGGCGTAGCGCAGCAGCAGGCGCATGGCGTCGGTGCCGTAGCCTTTACCCCAGTAGTCGCGGTCGCCCAGGCCGATGGCGGCCCAGGCCTCGCGGTGCGCCCAGTAGTCCACCGTCAGGTCGCACATGCCGATCAGTTGGCCGCCCTCCCGGGCGCGGATGTGAAAGGCGAAGACGTTGGGGTTGGGCTCGTCCTTGCCCAGGATTTCCTCCAGCTCCTTCTTAATCCCGGCCGCGGTCCAGGGCCGCACCGGGTTGGAGCCGAACAGCCGCAGGAACTCGGCGTCGCGCGACCAGGCGCGCAGGGCGGCCAGGTCCTGCTCGGCATCGGGGGCGGTGAGGCGGGTGAGGGCGCCGGTAAGAAGGGCGGGCACAGCCAGTTGACTATTCATCGCAAGCATCCCAGTTCTCATTCGCGCGTGAGCGGGTGAGCACGTGAGACTCTCACGCGCCCACATGCGCACTTGCTCACGTGCGGTTCTTCCATTCATCTCGCAGCAGCCCATAATGGAGCATGTCCCACCGCCGGCCGTCGCGGGCCAGGGCCTGCCGGCGGCGCACCTCAACCGTGAAGCCGTGGCGCTCGAAGAAGCGCATGGCGCCCAGGTTGTAAGCGGGGACCAGCGCGTTCAGCCGGTGCTGGTTGCACTCGTCGAAGCCGTAGCGCAGCAGCAGGCCCAGCACCTCGCTGCCGTAGCCCTGCCCCCGGTCGGCGGGTGCGGCGAGGCCCAGGCTGAGCATGGCCGAGCCGTGATACCAGTCGATCCAGTACAGCCGCGCGAAGCCGATCAGCCGGCCGGGGCCTTCGGGGCCCTCGGCCGGCCGGTCGCGCAGGCGCACGGCCAAGTGGATGTTGCGGTCCGCTTCCTTCTCCTGCTGCTCGTACTTCTTCTTCACCTGCGGCGGCGAGAGCGGCCGGGCCGGGCCGGGGTCGGCCAGGCGCAGGAACTCGGCGTCGTGTGTCCAGGCCGATTCGACGGCGGCGTCTTTCTCCGGGTCGAAGGCGTCCAGGCGGATGCGGTCGCTCACGAATAACTGGGTCATGCGGGCACCTCCTCGCGCGGCGCGCTGGCCGGGCTGCGGGTCAGGGATAGAAAGGCGTCTTCCAGGGTGGCGCTGGGGCCGGGCGCGCGCTGCTTGAGGGCGGCGGGCGTGTCCAGGGCCACCAGGCGGCCCAGGTCCACCACGGCCACGCGGTCGCACAGGGCTTCGGCTTCCTCCAGGTCGTGCGTGGCCAGCAGCACGGTGGCACCGTGCCGGGCGCGAAGGTCGCGGATGAAGGCGTGGACGGCGCGGCGGGCGCGCGGGTCCAGGCTGGCGGTGGGCTCGTCCAGCAGCAGCAGGCGCGGCTCGGCCAGGAACGTCCGGGCGATGCCGACCATCTGCTGGGCGCCGCGGCTGAGGGCGCTCATGGGCCGGTAGTGGGCGCTGTGGGGCAAGCCCAGGCGGGCCAGCAGGTCCAGCACCTGGTGGCGGGTCTCGGCGGGGCGCAGGGCATACTGCTTGGCGCCGTAGAGCAGGTTCTCCACCGGCGAGAGCTTGAGGAAGAAGTCGGCGCTGGGGGCGGCGGGGCCGAAGCGGCCCAGGGCGGCCTGGGCGCCGCGCGGGTCGCGGGCCGTGTCGCGGCCAAAGACGGCCACCTGGCCGGCGTCGGGCGCAAGCTGCGCGCCGATCAGGCGGAGCAGGGTGGTCTTGCCGCTGCCGTTAGGACCCACCAGGCCGAAGATTTCGCCGGGGCGCACGTCGAACGACACGCCGGCCACCGCAGTGATGGGGGTGAATGGCGCGCGGGCGCCGCCGCTAAGGCGGGTGAGCGGGCGCGGCGATTGTGGGGCGAAGGCCTTGACCGCGTTCTCGACGCGGACGGCAACGGGCGGGTACATGGTCGGTCTCCTGCGCTAAAGAAAAACGGGCCTTGAGCGAGATCACTCGCGCTCACGGCCCGCTCAAAGCAGGGACCAAACAAAAAGGCCGTGGGCGCTGGTGTCGCTGCGCCCACGGCCAGGGAGTCCGTCAGAAAGCTCGGTCTACTCCGGGCACCAGGCGCAATACGACAAGGCATCACCGATGAAACCGGTGGTGGGCTTGTGAAGCAGGGCTTCGTTCATGGATACTGGGATCACCATCAAGCTTGCGCCTGTGCCTTTCATAGGATGCGTAGGGCAGTCTACCATAGGGCGAAAGGATAAGTCAACCACGAATTCTTGACTTTTATGGAATACTTGCGCGGGCCGTACGTGTATGCTAGACTCTTCTTGAGCGGTATCGTCAGTCTTGGAAGGCTGGGCGTTCGTAGAACGCCCCACTCCGTTGCCCCAACGGTGGTTATCGGCCTCCAAGCAGAGCCGCTTTTTCATTTCAGCAACTCCTCGCGCACCACCCTGCCGGCCAGCAGCCGGGCGTACTTATCGTCATTTCTTTCGTATTTCTGCCAGAAAGCCCAGGCCACGCAGTCTACCGCCTGCAATGCGGCGACCGTCTCAGACGGTCTGGTTTCGATGACCACTACATTTTGCGGCACCGTAACCAATTCCTGCCGGATGGCAGCTTCGAGCGCTGCTTGCTGGCGGCGATGGGTATAGCGCTTGTCCAGGGTCACGTGGAGGCGCGGCGAAAGCCCCGCGCAGGCTTGCACAGCGCGGCTCACGACTGCCTGATACAATGCTTCGCCAGTGGTCTGCCTGATCCGCTGCTTGTCGGCGATGACGACGATCAATGACACTGGCTCCTCCGCCAGCGCCGCTAGAAACCGTTGGATGACACGCGCCTGAACATGCCGCGCTTTGAATTCACCGCCCGGCAATTGCGTCGCGGCAGCCCGCCGGGCGCGCCGGACATGCAAACTGATTGGCCGCGTTTGCGCTGTTAGCAGGGCGGCGACAAGGAAGTAGCGTGACCGTGTTGCGGAACCAACTGGATCGCCCGGATCGCCGGACTCGTCCAAGAAAGCCAAATTCATTGGCGGACCATTCTTGTTTGGATGGCTTGCACGCCGGTCGGGATTATAGCGGCCCGACGGCGGGGCGCAAACCGTGACCGGCGATGCAATCCGGCTGGCACCGCACCGCGCCTGTTCTGCCCGTAGGCCGCCAGGCGCTGAAGCGGATGGGCGAGTTCATTGAATCTTGGAGAGAGCGATGAAATTGGCGATCTTTGGCGCAACCGGCCGCGCCGGCCGGCCCCTGCTGGAACAGGCCCTGGCCGCCGGCCACACCGTGGCGGCCCTGGCGCGCGACCCGGCGCGGGTGGACCTGACGCATGAGCGGCTGACGTGGGTGACCGGCGACGCGCGCCAGTCTGAGCCGGTGGCGGCCACCGTCGCCGGGGCGCAGGCGGTGATCAGCGTCCTGGGCCCGCGCGACAACGGCCCGGAGCGCGCCGTGACGGCAGCGACGCGGAACATCCTGCAGGCCATGCAGGCGCACGGCGTGCGGCGGCTGATCGTCTCCACCGGCGCGGGCGTGGGCGACCCCAACGACCGGCCAGGTCCTTTTCATTACGCCATCACGGCGCTGCTCAAGCTCACCGCCCGCAACGTCCTGGAAGACATGACGCAGATGGCGGCGCTGGTGCGCGGCTCGGATGTGGACTGGACGATTGTGCGTGTGCCGATGCTGGCCGATGGGCCGCATACGGGGCAGGTGCGCGTGGGCTACGTGGGGGTGGGCACCGGGCCGCGCCTGGTCCGCGCCGATCTGGCGGACTTCATGCTCAAGCTGGCGGCCAGCGGGGAGCAGGTGCGCCAGGCGCCGGTGATCAGCAACTAGGCCCCAAGCCTTAACCGCGAAGGACGCTGAGAACGCAGAGAAAGGCCGATATAATCGCGCGCATGGCGCGGGCGCATAGTCTCGTTATCTTGTTTGGCCTCCCTGGTGCGGGCAAGAGCATGGCAGGCCGCCTGCTGCGCGATGAGCACGGCTTCCACTTCCACGAAGCGGACGACGACATCCCCACCGATTACCGGGCGCGCGTGGCGCGGGGCGAGGTTGTGTCCGACGCCATGCGCGACGACTATCACCGCGCCCTGCTCGACCGGCTGAGGGAGCTGCAAGCCGCGCATCCCCGCCTGGCCGTGGCCGCGCCGCTGCTGCGCGACAAGCACCGCCGCTGGATTGCCGAGCGCTTCCCCGAGGCCCTGTTCGTGCGCGTGAGCTGCGACCCTGCCGTGTGGGAGGCGCGCCTGAGGGCCCGGCCCGATCACGCCATTAGCCTGGACTATGCGCGGCGGGTGCGCGCCCTGGATGAGCCGCCCACCATTCCGCATGTGACGCTGGATAACAGCGGCGAGGGAGCGGATGCGCTGCGGCGCGCGCTCGCGCGCGTGGTCCTTATGGCACCGTGAAGTAGAATGCCGCCCCCTGATCGGGCGCGGCCTCGGCCCACACGCGCCCGCCGTGCCGCCGGATGACGCGCTGGACCGTGGCCAGCCCGATGCCGCTGCCTGGGAAGTCGCTGGCGGCGTGCAGCCGCTGAAAGGCCCCAAACAACTTGCCCACATAGCGCATGTCGAAGCCCACGCCGTTGTCGCGGACGTGGAACACCGCCTCGCCGTTCAGGTGCGTCTGGCCCACCTCCACGCGCGGCTGCGGCGACCGGCTGGTGAACTTCCAGGCGTTGCTCAGCAAATTCTCCAGCGCGATGCGCAGCAGGCGCGGGTCGCCCTGGGCGGTCAGCCCGGGCGCGATGTCCACCCTCACCGCGCGGCCCGGCTCGGCGGCGCGCAGGCCGGCGGCCACCCCCGCGGCCAGCGCGCTCAGGTCCACCGGCTCGCGCGTCAGGTCGCTGCGCGTCACTCGCGCCAGTTGCAGCAGGTCGTCAATCAGCGCGCCCATGTGCTGGGCGGCGGCGCGCACGCGCCTCAGATGGGCGTGGGCCTCGGCCGAAAGCTGCGGGCCGTGGTCCTCCGCGATGGCGGCGCTGAAGCCGTCGATGGCGCGCAGCGGGGCGCGCAGGTCGTGCGAGACGGAATAGGCGAAGGATTCGAGTTCCTCGTTGGCGGCCTGGAGTTGGGCGGTGCGCTCGACGACGCGCTGCTCCAGCCGGGCGTTCTCGTCGTGCAGGGCGGCCTCGGCCCGCTTGCGCAGGGTGATGTCCTGCGACAGGATGAGCAGGCCCTCCGGCACCGGCTGGATGTGCAGCTCAAACCAGCCCGTGGACCCATCCGGGAACGTGAACTCGTTCTCCAACCGCTGCGCCTCGCGCCCGGTCATGCAGCGCTCCAGCACCGGCCACAGCGGGGTCTGGTCGATGCCGGGATAGGCGGCCATCATGGTGCGGCCCAGCAGCTCGGCCTTGGCCTTTTGCCCCTGCACGGCCACCGCGTCGTTGACGTACAGGTAGGTCCAGTCGGGCCCGATGATTTGCGCACCCTCCCACATCGCGTCCAGGGTGGAGCGCAGGCGGGCCTCGGAGGCGGCCAGCGCGGCGGCGGCCTGGCGGCGCTCGGCGTCGCGTTCGGCCTCGCGGCGGGCGTTGTGGATGGCGGCCCCCAGCCGCGCCAGGTTGCCCAGCGCGATAACGTCGTAGGCCCCGGCGCGCACCGCCTCGGCCACCATTTCCTCGCGGGCCGTCTCGGCCAGGATGATGAGGGGCGGGGCGCCGGGGGCGGCGCTCAGCCAGCCGACGATCTCGGCGGCGTGGAAGCCGGGCAGGGCGCTGTCGGCCAACACCACATCCCAGGCGCGGGCCAGCGCGGTCCGCAGCGAGTCCGCGCCGGTGACGGCCTCCACCACCGGGGCGAGGCCGGCGCGCCGCAATTCATCGGCCACGCGGCGGATGGTGTTGTCCTGATCGCCAAGGTAGAGAACGCGCATTCGACCCCTCAATCCCGCTTATCCGCTGAACCGCGGCTGGCGCGCCGATTATAGCCCCGCGCGCCAGAGCAGCTATTTTCTGTCTCCACTCTCATCTTCATTTGTTACAATATTCACATGACTCCCAAACCCACTCCCCCCATGCTGCCGGGCCAGCCCATCGTGGGCCATGCCCTGGAATTCAAGCGCGACCGCGTTGGCCTGTTCCGGCGCGGCTATGACACCCTGGGCCCCGTGTTCGGCGTGCGGCTGTTCAACAAGCCCGCCGCGGTGCTCATCGGTCCGGAATATCACCAGGTGTTCTTCACCGAGACCGACAAGCAGTTGAGCATGCACAAGACCTACAGCTTCCTGCGCGAGATGTTCGGCGAGATTGCCTTTACTGCCTCGCCGGAGGTCTATCACCTCCAGCGGCCCATCCTGCACCTGCCCTTCAAGGGCGAGAAGATGCCGGGCTATGTGCGCATCATGCAGCAGGAGGTGCAGGCCTGGCTCGACAGCCTGGGCGAGGCGGGCGAGTTTGAGCTGACCGCCGCCATCAACGAGCTGGTGCAGAACGTGGCCGCCCACGCCTTCATGGGCCGCGCCTTCCGCGACCAGGTGGGGCGCGAATTCTGGAAGCAGTACCTGGTGCTGGGGCAGGCGCTCGACCCGCTGCTGCCGCCCAATTTGCCTATACCCAAGTTCTTCCGGCGCGACCGGGCCAAGGCCAAACTGCGGGCCATGCTGGCCGGCATGTTCGCCGAGCGCCGCGCCCACCCCGCCGCCTACGACGACTTCTTCCAGGACTTCATCAACGCCCGCTACGCCGACGGCCAGCCCGTGCCCGACGAGACGATCATCGGCCTGATCCTGGCGCTGATGTTCGCCGGCCACGAGACGACCGCCGGCCAGGCCGCCTGGACCGTTATCGAAATCCTGCGCCATCCGGATTTCCTGAGGCTGCTCCAGGCCGAGATCGACACGCACCTGCCCTCCGGCACGCCGCTGGACCTGCCCGTCCTGGGCCGCCTGCACCACGCCGCCTTCGCCGTCACCGAGACCACCCGGCTGCACCCCTCTGCCGACATGCTGCTGCGGCTGGCCGAGACCGACGTCGACGTGGGCACGCACGTCATCCCGGCCGGCTGGGTGGTGTTTGTCACCTCCGGGCTGGCGCACCGCCTGCCCGACCTGTTCGCCGCGCCCGAGGCGTGGGACCCGCTGCGCTTTGCGCCGGGCCGCGCCGAAGACAAGCAGCACCGTTTTGCCATGATCGGGTTTGGCGGCGGGGTGCACAAGTGCACCGGCATGAACTTCGCCAACAACGAGATGACCGTCATCGTGTCGTTACTGCTCCAGCAATTCGAGCTGGAGTTGCTGGATAAGCACCCCGGCGTGAGCAACAGCCTGGGCGCCAGCCGCCCCACGCCGGTGCGGGTGCGGTATCGTCGGCGGGCAGGGCGCGACGACGGACGACCGACGACCGACGACCGAGAACTTGAGCGCGTGAGCGTGTGAGTGCGTGGGCGGGGTGGCGGGCGACCGGCAACTGACGCGCGTTGGGTGTATAACACGCCCCCATGCCCACCCTGCTCCTGCTCCTCCACATCTTCAGCGCCATCGGCCTCTACTGCGGCATGGCCGGCCGGCTGGTCACCTTTGAGATGGCCCGCCGGGCGAACAGCGCCAGCGCGGTGGTGGCGCTGTTGCGCGCCAGCGACTTCTTCGAGCGCCGCCTCGCCATCCCCGGCTCGATGCTGGTGCTGGTGTTCGGCCTCCTGGTGACGGTGGGCGGGCCGTGGGGGCGGCAATTGACGGCGGCCGGGGCCAACCTCGGCTGGCTGATCGCGTCGGTGGTGCTGTTCCTGGCGCTGATCCCGGCGATCCCGCTCTACCTGCTGCCGGCTCGCAAGCGCCGCGACCTCGCCGTGGAAGCCAGCGCCGCCGAAGGGCAAATCACCCCCGCGCTGCGCGCCGCGCTGGACGACCGGGGGGTGCGGCTCTACCGGGCGGTGGAGTTAGCGGTGGTGGTGGTCATCACCTGGCTGATGGTGGCGAAGCCGTTTTAGGGTGACGGACGGTTGGCTACATACTCGAGCCGGACGGGGGTTGATCCGTTGGCGCGTGCGTTGCGCCCGCTCAGGCCGTGACGTACTTGGCGGGATCCTTCTGGAAGGTGCGGCGGCAGCCGGGGCAGCAGAAGTAGTAGATCTGGCCGGCGTGCTCGGCGGTGTAGCGCGCCCCCGCGATCTCCACCGTCATCCCACAGACGGGGTCGATGGCGGTGCCAGGCTCGGCAGGGTGCGCGTGGCCCGCGGGCTCAGGTGCGGCCTGATCATGGTGATCGTGGCTCATGTGCTCGTGGGCTTCGGGCGGGTGCGGCGCGGGGTGGGCATGGCCGGCATGTTCGTGCTCGCCCCTCGGCCCGCCGCCGTTCGTCCTTCGTCGTTCGTCCTTCGTCGCGCTCTCGGCCGTCGTCCCCTTCCTCCGCATCTGCACCACCTCCGCCAGCACGCTCAGCGCAATCTCCTCCGGCGTGGCCGCGCCCAGGTCCAGCCCGGCGGGCGCCTTAAGGCGCGCAAGCTGCTCGGCGCTCAGGCCACTTTCAGCGAGATAGGCGCGGACGCTCTCGGCACGCTTGGGGCTGGCCACCAGGGCCACGTAGGCGGCCTCCGTGGACAGCGCCCATTCCAGCGCGTCTTCGTCGTAGTTGCCGTGCGAGGCGACGACGATGAAGCTGTTGGGGGTCACGGCCAACTCGTCAAACTTCAGATCGGCCAGCACGCGCCGCGCCTGGGGGAAGCGCTCCGGGCGGGCATCCACCCCGGCCACGGTGACGGCGAAGCCCAGGGCCGCGCCCACGGTGGTGAGCGTCTGCGCGATGGGCTGATGGCTGATGACGATCAACTGCGGCTGGGCGAGGTGGGGTTCCAAGTAAATCTCCAGGGTGCCGCCGCTGGCGCAGGTGAGCACGGTCTCCACCACGCCGGGCTGCGGTTGGCCCGTCATCTTCTCCGGCGGGCACAGGCGCAGCAGGCGCGGCTCGCCATCGGCCAGGGCGCGGCGCGCCTCGCGGATGACGGTCGGCTCGGCGCACGAGCCACCCACCCAGCCGGTGAGCGTGCCGTCGGCGGTGACGATGCCGCGCGCGCCCGGCTTGGCCGAGGTGGGCCGCTCGGCGCGCACCACCGTCGCCAGCACGAAGGGGACTCCGGCTTGCGCCAGCCTGTATGCGTGTTCGATGTAATCCATGCTGTGAAGCCCGAAAATGATACCCAGGGGCGGGTACCCGCCCCTGGGTATCATTTTCGGAATATTACTCCTCTAACGCTGCGCCCTTCTCCTTCAGCAGCGCCCACACCTTGGGCGGGGTGATGGGGATGTCCACGTGGCGCACGCCCAGGTGCCACAGGGCATCCACCACGGCGTTGACGATGGCGGCCGGCGCGCCCACGGTGGGCGACTCGCCCACGCCCTTGGCGCCGATGGGGTGATGGGGCGAGGGCGTCACCGTCTCGCCCACCTCCCAGCGCGGCGTCTCCACCGCGGTCGGCAGCAGGTAGTCCTGGAAGGTGCCGCCGTACATGTTGCCGTCGGCGTCGTACTGGATCTCTTCCATCATGGCCGGCGCGAAGCCCATCGCCAGCCCGCCGTGGATCTGGCCCTCGACGATCATCGGGTTGATGCGCACGCCGCAGTCGTCCACCGCCACGAAGCGCCGCACCTTTACCTGCCCGGTGCCGCGGTCGATGTCCACCACGCAGATGTACGAGCCGAAGGGGTAGGTCAGGTTCGGCGGGTCGTAGTACGACACCGCTTCCAGCCCCGCTTCCAGGCCCTGTGGGTGGTTGGTGTAGGCGGCAAAGGCGATCTCCTGGATGGTCTTGCCCTTGTCGGGCGAGCCTTTCACGAACCAGCGCCCGGTCTCCCACTCCAGGTCTTCCTCGGCGGCCTCCAGCAGGTGGGCGGCGATCTTGCGGGCCTTGTCGCGCACCTTGCGCGCGGCCATGCTGCCGGCGGCCCCGGCGGTGGGGGTGGAGCGGCTGGCATAGGTGCCCAGCCCGTAGGGGGCGGTGTCGGTGTCGCCCTCTTCCACCTTGATGTCGGTGGCGGGGATGCCCAACTCGGAGGCGATGATTTGGGCGTAGGTGGTCTCGTGGCCCTGGCCCTGGCTCTTGGTGCCGAAGCGGGCCAGCGCCTTGCCGGTGGGGTGCACCCGCAGCTCGCACGAGTCGAACATCTTGATGCCCAGGATGTCGAAGTCCTTGGACGGCCCGGCGCCGACGATCTCAGTGAAGGACGAGATGCCGATGCCCATCAACTCGCCGCGGGCGCGCTTCTCGGCCTGCTCCTTCCGCAGTTCGTCGTAGCCCAGCATGTCCATCGCCAGCTTGAGCGCGCCATCGTAGTTGCCGCTGTCGTAAATCCAGCCCAGCGCGGAGGTGTAGGGGAACGCTTCCGGCTGGATAAAATTCTTCTGGCGGAAGACGGCCGGGTCCATGCCGATCTCGTGCGCGAACAGGTCGGCCATGCGCTCGATGGTGTGCACCGCCTCGGTGACGCGGAACGAGCAGCGGTAGGCGATGCCGCCCGGCGGCTTGTTGGTGTACACGCCGTCCACTTCCACGAAGGCGTGCTTGAAGTCGTACGAGCCGGTGCAGATGTGGAACAGCCCGGCGGGGAACTTGGACGGGTTGGCGGCGGCGTCGCTGTAGCCGTGGTCGGCGATGGTCTTGATGCGGACCGCGTTAAGCGTGCCGTCCTTGGACCCGGCCAATTCGGCGGTGATGTGGTAGTCGCGGGCGAACGAGTCGGCCTGGAGGTTCTCGGAGCGGTCCTCCACCCACTTGACCGGCTTGCCGGTGAGCACCGAGGCGGCCACGGCGATGACGTAGCCGGGGTAGACTGGCACCTTGCCGCCAAACCCGCCGCCGATGTCGGGCGAGATGACGCGGATGTTCTGCTCCGACAGGCCCAGGTGCCCGGCCACCAGCGCCACCACGGTGCGGATGGCGTGCGGGGCCTGGGTGGTCATATACAGGGTCAGCTTGCCCTCCACCGGGTCCCAACTGGCGACGCACCCGCAGGTCTCAATCGAGGCCACGTGGATGCGGGGCAGGTAGATGTCCTGCTTGACTGTGACCTCGGCGGAATTGAAGGCGGCGTCGGTGGCGGCGCGGTCGCCCACTTCCCAGTGCCAGATGTGGTTGCTGTCCTTATCGTCGCGCACCTTGGTGGCGCCCGGCTCCAGGGCCTTCATCGGGTTGACGACCACGGGCAGCGGCTCGTATTCCACTTCCACCGCGGCCACGCCATCGGCGGCGGCGTAGCGGTCGGTGGCCAGCACGGCCGCCACTTCCTGCGCCTGGTACTTGACGGTGTCGATGGGCAGCACCATCTGCTTGTCGCTCATCAGGGTCGGCATCCAGGCCAGCCCATACTGGTCCAGGGTCTTGCCGGTGACGACGGCCAGCACGCCCGGCACCTTGAGCGCCTTGGAGTCGTCAATCTTGGTGATCTTGGCGTGCGCGTACGGGCTGCGGACGATGTCGAGGTGCAGCATGCCGGGCAGTTTGAGGTCGTCAATGTAGTTGCCGCGCCCGCGCACGAAGCGGGGGTCTTCCTTGCGCTTCATCGAGCTGCCGAGACCATGAATTTCAGCCATTGTTGCCTCCTGCCGCCATCTGCTTGCCGGCGGCCTGCACCGCCTTGACGATGTTCATGTAGCCCGTGCAGCGGCACAAATTGCCGGAGATGCCCCAGCGCACGTCGTCGTCGCTGGGGTTGGGATTTTCGGCGAGCAAAGCCGCCGACGTCATCATCATGCCGGGGGTGCAGAACCCGCACTGCAAGCCGTGATGCTCGATAAAGGCGGCCTGGATGGGGTGCAGATTGCCGTTCTGGGCCAGCCCCTCCACGGTGGTGACCTGCTTGCCGTCGGCCTGCACAGCGAAGACGGTGCAGCTTTTGACGGGCGTGCCGTCCAGATGGACGGTACAGGCGCCGCAGGAGGTGGTGTCGCAGCCGATGTGCGTGCCGGTGAGGCTGAGCTTCTCGCGCAGGAAGTGGACGAGCAGCAAGCGCGACTCGACCTCTTCGGTGTGGACGGCGCCGTTGACGGTGACGGTGATCTTGTGGGTGCTCATGGCTAGGCTCCTTGGGCGCGGGCCACGGCGCGGCGCAGGGCGCGCAGCGCGAGGGTCTTGACCAGCGAGCGCTTGTACTCGACCGAGCCGCGCTGGTCGGCGGCGGGCTGGGCGGCCTCGGCCGCCAGGGCGGCGGCCTGCCGCAGCGCGGCGTCGTCCGGGGCGTGGCCCACCAGGGCGGCCTCGGCGGCGCTGGCCTGGATGGGCGTGGCGCCGACGTTGGTCAGGCCAATGCCGGCGCTGGCGATCTGGCCGCCGGTGATGGTCAATTGCGCGGCGACGGCGGCGGTGGCGAAGTCGCCCACCTTGCGCTCCAGCTTTTCGTAGGCGCCGCCGCTGCCCGCCGCGGGCGCGGGGATTTGAATTTCGGTCAGGATTTCGTCGTGGGCCAGCGAGGTGGTGAACAGGTCCACGAAGAATTCGGTGCAGGGGATGGTGCGCTCCCCGCCCGGCCCGACGGCCACGACCTGCGCGCGGTAGGCCAGCATGGTGGCCGGATGGTCGTTGGCGGGGTCGGCGTGGGCCAGGTTGCCGCCCAGGGTGGCCAGGTTGCGCACCAGCGGGTCGGCCACGAGGCGGGTGGTGTCGTGCAGCAGGGGATAGCGGGTGCGCACGAGGTCGGAGCGGTCGAGTGCGGCTTCGCGGGTCATCGCCCCGATCTTGAGCCAGCCGCCTTCTTCTTTAATGTAAGCCAAATCAGAGAGGCGGTTGAGATCAATTAGCAGGGCGGGGGCGGCCAGCCGGAAGCGCATGAGCGGCACCAGGCTGTGGCCGCCGGCCAGAAGCTTGGCCTCGGGGTTGGCGGACAGGAGCGAGACGGCTTCGGCGACGGAGGCGGGTACGGCGTAATCAAAACTGGGTGGAATCATGCGAGCTCCTCGAGCAGACCAGGCCAATAGCGGCGATGGGGGTCGCGGGGGCTACTGTGGGGGATGGGGCCTCCTTTCGGACGTTCGCTGACGGCGGGGCGGGTAGGCGCGGGAGTATAGCACTGCGGTACGGGGGCGCAAATGAGCGGGTGAGCGCGTGGGCGTGTGAGCAAGGACGATGACTGACGAAAGATGAAAGACGAAAGACGAAAGACGAAAGATGAAA
>CAZCEC010000002.1:56304-213432 GCA_964497615.1 uncultured Anaerolineales bacterium
GACGAAAGACGAAAGACGAAAGACGAAAGACGAAAGACGAAAGACGAAAGACGAAAGACGAAGCATTCTCATTGGCCTGTCACTGTCACGCCGAGCGCGAATGACGGCGGCTGGCCTTCCAGCCCGATTTGGGCGCGAGGCGCCTCGCTGAGTCTGCATAGAGCTAGCGTTGATACCCCTCGCGCCCGGAGGGGCAGGCACATCGGGCTTGCTGGCATTCGCGCTCGGGGTGACAATGTCAATTCAGTGCAGGCTGTGGCAGTTGCGCCGCTGCGGCCACATGACTCTACGCGGAGGCAGGCATGAAGAATCTGCGCGGGCAAAACGCAATCGTCACCGGCGCCTCGGCCGGGCTGGGCGTGGAGATCGCCCGCGCCCTGGCCGCCCGCGGCGTGCACCTGGCGCTGGCCGCCCGCCGGCTGGAGCCGGTGCAGGCCCTGGCCGCCGAATTGGCCCAGACCGGCGTGAGGACCGTAGCGGTCCGCGCGGACGTGAACGAGGCCGAGGACCGTGCCCGCCTGGTGGCGGAGGCCGAAGCCGCGCTGGGCCCAACCGACATCCTGATCAACAACGCTGGGGTGGAGATACCGGTCCGCTTCAACGCCATTACCGACGCCGACCTGGCCGAGTTGATCAACACGAACGTGCTGGCGCGGATGCGGCTGGCGAAGCTGGTGCTGCCGGGGATGCTGGCGCGCGGCCGAGGCCACATCGTCAACAACGGCTCGATGTCGGGCAAAGTGCCGGTGGCGGGCAGCAGCGTCTACGCGGCCAGCAACGCGGCGGTGGGCATGTGGTCGCGCTCGCTGCGCGAGGAGCTGCGCGGCACGGGCGTGAGCGTCTCCGTGGTGTGCGCCGCCTACGTCACTGAGGTGGGGGTCTATGCCTGGAAAAACATGCGCGCGCCGTGGATCTTGCGCGAGGTGACGCCGCGCCAGGTGGTGCGGGCGTTTATGACGGCGCTGGAGCGCGACCGGGGCGAGGTGCTGGTGACGGCGATGCCGGTCCGCGCCCTGCTGGCGCTGGCCGCGCTCTCGCCCGCGTTTGAAAGCTGGGTGCTGCGTACCTTTGGGGCGCGCAAGTTTATGCTGAAGATGGCGGACTATGTGGAGCGGGTGCGGTATGGCAAGTGAGCGCCACTTGAGCGATGCGCCCGTTGACTATCGCCTCGTAGCGCGGGTGCTTTATGCCCCGCGACGGCAGCTGCATTTGCTGCCGAATCCGGCCGGACCTGGCCGGCGGATGTTATCTAGGAAGTCGCTCTAGGGCTAGCGGGAAACCTAGGCGTGTGGATGTCAGCGGGCAAATCAAGGCGTTGACAGACGGGGGCCAATTGGCGAAAATGAGATCAACCCCCCCAGAGATAGCATCTCCGGGCCGACGCCCACCCGCAAGGGTGGGCTGTCCCTTTAAGACAAGCGCGGTCAACGGACACAGCGTAACGCTCCGACGCAACGAGGTTTGCCGCCGAACCCGAATTGCCGTAAGCTCTCGCGGGAGAGCCAGGAGGCGAACATGATCGTGCGAATGTGGCACGGGCGCGTGCCCAACGAAAAAGCGGCGGCCTACCGGGCGTTCCTGAACAAGCGGGCCATCCCGGACTACAAGTCGGTCAAAGGGAACATCAGCGTCCACATCCTCGAGCGCCCCGAGCGCGAGGTGACCCACTTCGTTACGCTGACGATGTGGAAGGACATGGACTCCATCCGCGCCTTCGCCGGGCAGGACGTGGAAAAGGCGAAGTATTACCCCGAGGACAAAGACTTCCTGCTGGAGTTCGAGCCGGAGGTGGTGCACTACGTGGTGGTGGGGAAGAGCAGTTAGCCTGCCGCCTTTAGCACCCGGCACGCCCGCAGCGTCACCCACTTGCTCACGCTCCCCTGCCGCTCCACGTCCGCCACCTGCTTGCGCGGGTAGGCGTAACGGTTCTTCCATCGGCCCTGCTCGTCTTGCAGGGAAAGCACCCAGGCAAGCGCCCCCTTCAGCCGCCGGTCGCGGCCCCGGCCCAATTCCGCCAGCACTTCCAGGTTTTGCAGCACATCGGCCACGTAGCCGGACGGAAAACCCAGCTTGAACCAACTGCCGCTCACCGGCTCGCCGCCGCTGGGGTAGTCGGCCTTGGCCGGGTCGCGGCTCAGCAGGAGCGCGGTCCCAATCTTGATGGCCTTCTTCACCTGCGCCGAGCGGGCCTCGGGCGGGATGCGCGCCAACCCCCGCAGCGCCTTGATGGCCCCCCACGCGCACGGGTCGCCCCCGTTGACGGCGCACCCATACCCCGGCCCGCTGGTGCCGGACTTGAAGTAGCTGTCGAACCCGTCGCCGGTGACCGAGCGCGCCTGCCACTCGATGGCGCGCTGCACCCGCTCGTCATCCGCAAAGCCAAAGTTGAGCACGGCCCGCAGCAAGTTGCCCGTCAGGCAGTGGAGCACGCTGCTGTTGGGCGGGCGCACGGCGCGCTCGAACCCGTTGGCCCCAAAGCCGCCGTTGGGCGCCTGGGTGTGCGTCAGCACGTACTCGCACGCCGCCCGGATGCGCGGGTCGCGGCCATCCGCGCCCAATTGGTCCAGGAACATCAACTGCCACACCGTGGAGCGATACTTGGGGCCATAGCCGGGGCCGGGCTTGACCCAGTACCCCTCCGGGTGCTGCGCGGCGAGGATGGCCTTGACCGGATGGCTGGCGTTGATGCGGTCCCGCGCGGCGGCGGTCTCGGGATCGTCCGGCGGACGGTCCAGCAATTCCGTCAGCGCCGCATAGCGCACGGCCGGATTGTCTGGCTCCAGCAGCCAGGGCAGGGGATCGGCGTTCAGTCTGGCGCGCCACGGCATGTGAGAATCCTCCAGACACGTGGGTGGCTTCTCCATTAAAGGGCGAAAGCGAAGCGCGAGTCAAGGAACCGCGCTCTCTGGCTCGATCTCCGAACTGCCCAATTCAGACTTGCTTGGTCGCCTCCAGTGTGAAGCCCGGCTGCTTGAGCACCAGCCGCGCCACTGCGCCGTCCTCCCGCATGAAGTCGAACCGGGCGCGCTTGAGCGTGAACCCCGCGCACTCCGGCGTCAACCGGTACGGCTTGATCTCCTCCGCCGGGCTGCCGGTCTGCGCAATGAAGAGTTTCCCTTCGTGCGTGGTGACGGTCAGCGCCAGCCCCTCGATGGGGGTCTGATAGACGCCCACCAGCGCGGCGAGCAGCGCCTCGTCCGGCACCGGCAGCTTGCGCTTGAAGATGATGTCGTCCACCGCCGGCTCCAGTGGTACGGCCACCGAGGCCACCTCGCCGTTGTCGTCCACCAGGAAGCGCACCTTCCACCAGGCGTCGAAGTCTTCGATGTGCCACTCGAACACGTCGTAGTGATAGTGGCGCAAGGTGGACCAGTTGAAGCTGCCCATCGTCCGCGCCTGGAGCGCGTCGCCCTCCCGCCGCACGGCGAAGTCCGGGTAGCCGTCGGCCTCGTACTCGCCCAGGTAGGCCTCCAGCGGATGCGTGGGCGGCGCGTCGGCGGCGCGCTCGGCGGCGGCGGTCTGCTTGCCCTTGGCCTCGCCCGCGATGATGGGGTCGAACAGCCCGTGGAACTTCGCGTTCCAGTCGCGGACGGGCAGGTCCAGGGCGCGGTCAATGCTCTCGAACAGCAGCACGTCGCGCAGGGGCAGCATCCCGATATTGGTCAGCGCCACGACGCCGAGCTGCTCTTGTGGCACGAAGCCGATGATCAGGCTGTGGCCCTCCACGTTGCCGCCGTGGTGAACTAAGGTGTGGCCGCGGTACGGCTCCACGAACCACCCCATGCCATAGGTGAACACGGTATTGCCCATCAGGGCTTCGTTGACGCCGCCGCCCGGACGGACGGTGATGGGCAGATGCATCTGCTTGAGGTTGTCGGGCGAGACGAGCTGCACCTCCCCGGCCCGCCCTTTGTTCACGTGCACCTTGAGCCACGTGGTCAGGTCGGCCAGGGTGGAGAAGAGCGCCCCCGCCGCCCCCGGCGACAGCTCGGTGTGCGCCCCAAACTCGGTGCGGATCAGCCCCTTGGCCGCACCCTGCTCGTCGCGGTCCACGCGATAGCCCAGGGCGTTCTGCTGCCCCGGCTGCGGCGGCTCCGGCCGGAAGTTGCTGGCCGCCATCCCCAGCGGCCCGAAGATGCGGGTCTGCACGAACTCCTCCCACTTCTGCCCGGCCAGCTTCTCCACCAGGTAGGCAGCGGCGTAATACATCAGGTTGTTGTACTGGAACTTCTCGCGGAAGGTGGCGCTGAACTTGAAGTGCCGCATCCGCTTGACGAACTCGGCCCGCGAGACGTCTAGCCGCCAGGCGGCCCAGTCGTGGCGCGGCAGCCCGGTGCGGTGGCTGAGCATGTCGCGCACCGTCACGTGCCGGGTGATGTAGCTGTCGTGCAGGATGAACTCGGGCATGTACTCGTGGACGGGCTTGTCCCATTCCAGCTTGCCCTCGTCCACCAGCAGGGCCACGCTCATGGCGGTGACCGACTTGGTGACCGACGCCATGGCGAAGCGGTGATCGGCCGTCAGCGGCGTGCTGTTCTCCACGTCGGCCAGGCCATAGGCCGCCTGGAGCAGCACCTCGTCGCCGCGGACAATGGCCAGGGCCACGCCGGGGCACGGCCAGGACGGCATGGCGTTTTGGATGTAATCAGGAAAGTCGGAAAGGCGGGACACGGCAGCTCCTTGAACGGGAAAATTGAAATTCGTTTTCACGGGGAGTATAGCCCCGGCGCCAGCGAGTCAGAACCCGGAATGCGCCCCCCGCGCCGACTGCGTATGAAGAAGCAGGCTGGTACATCGTTGCGCATTGGAGGTCCCCATGCAACCCCTCCCCGCTTCAGCCGCGCGCCATGACTTCTGGCTCCAGAGCGCGGCTGTCCTGTCCCTGGCCGCCGGCCTGGTTCACATCCTGGCCGCGCCGCCCTACTTCGACATCTGGGTGGGCTATGGCCTGTTCTTTGCCCTGGCCATCACCGCGCAGATGACCCTGGCGGTGGTGCTGTGGGTGTATGCCACGGTGTGGGACGACCGCCCGCGCCCCGGCTGGCTGTGGGCCGGCATCCTGGGCAACGGGCTGATCGTGGCGCTGTGGCTGTACACCCGCACCCTGGGCATCCCGCCCATCGGGCCGCAGGCCGGGCTGGTGCTGCCGGTGGGCGCGCTCGACCTGCTCTCGGTCGTGGCCGAAATCGGCATCATCCTCAGCCTGCTGGTGGCGGCCCGCCGGGCAGACCTACCGGCTTAGCAGCGGATACGCCAGCCCATACAGCACGCTGGTCACCGTGCACGTGGCCAGCATGACGGGCAGGCCGCGCTTGTTCCACAACGCGGCGGTGATGGGCGCGCGGGTGCGCTCCGAGAGCGACGCCACCACGACATTAGCGGTGGAGCCGATCAGGGTGCCGTTGCCGCCAAAGCCCGCGCCAAACGCCACCGCCCACCACAGCGGCCGCACGTTCACCCCCTGCGCCTCCAGCCCCAGCATCACCGGGATCAGGGCGATGGTGATGGGCACGTTGTCCACCACCGCCGACAGCCCGGCCACAATCCAGATGAGCAGCAGGCCAAACAAGACGGGCGGCAGCCCGTTGGCATACAGCAGCACCCGGGCCAGCGCCTCCAGCACGCCGGTGGCTTCCAGCCCGCCCACCATCACGAACAGCGCGGTGAAAAAGATCAGCACGCTCCACTCGATGCCCTGCAGGGTCTTGCGCACATCCGGGCGCACCCACACCAGGGCCGCCGCCGCCGCGCCCAGCGCCACGAACGACGGGCTGAGGTGCAGCCGGTGGTGGATGAAAAAGAGCAGGATGGCGCCGGCCAGCACAACCAGCACCTTGCGCGCCGTGGCCGGGTCATCCAGCGCCTGGGCCGGGTTAAGCTGGAGCACGGCTTCGACGTCGCGCGGGGTCTGGGCCATCTCGGCGCGGAAGAGATAGCGCAGCAGCAGCAGCGCCGTGATCCAGACGACGGCCACGATGGGCAGGCTGTGGGTGAGGAAATCGGTGAAGGAGAGGCCGGAGGCCGAGGCGATCAGGACGTTGGGCGGATCGCCCACCAGGGTGGCCACGCCGCCGGTGTTGGAGAGCAGCGCCTCGCTGACGAGCAGGGGCACGGCGCTGACGCCCAGGATCTCGGCGATGAGGATGGTGACCGGCGCGATGAGCACCACGGTGGTGACGTTGTCGAGCACCATCGAGAGCAGGGTGGTGACGGTGCCCAGCAGCACCAGCAGCCGCACCGGCCGCCCACGCGACCAGCGCCCCACCCACACCGCCAGGAATTGGATGAACCCGGTCGGCTCCAGCAGCGCCACCAGGATCATCATGCCCAGCAGCAGGCCGATGGTGTTGAAGTCAATCGAGGCGATGGCCTGTTCTTCGGTGTACACGCCCAGCACCAGCCCGGCGGCCACCATCAGGGCCGCGCCGGTCACGGCGGTGATGGTGCGGTTGAGCTTTTCGGAAAAGACGAGATACAGGCTGCCGCCAAAGATCAGGGTCGTGACGAGGCCGGGGAACATCAGCCGGCTCCTGGCTGGGGCGCTTGCCAGCCGGCCAGCAGGGCCGTGCCGATATCCACGCGCGAGGCAATGCCCACCAGGTGGTTGCTGGCCGTCACCACGGGCAGGTCGTGCAGGTCGCGGTGGCGCAGGGTGCTGAAGGCGCGCAGCAGCCCGCAGTGCTCGTCCACCGCGATGGGCGGCTGCATCACCTCGCGCACGGGGCGGGCCAGCACCTCGGGCGTGGGGCGCTGCGTCTCCAGCACGCCAAAGTCGTGCACGAAGTCGAAGTCTTCCACCAGGCGCACGAAGTCCGGCATCACCAGGGCCAGCAGGTCGCGCAATTGCAGGTTGCCCACCAGGCGGCCGTCGGGGTCCAGCACGGGCAGCATGCCAATGTGGCGGGCGGCAAACAGGGCCGCGGCCTGCCCGATGGTGGCCGTCTCTGGGATGGAGTACACCTGGCGTTTCATGCAGTCGCGGACCTTCATGGTTTAGCTCCTCGCTGGGGCGGCCGGCGCAGCGCAGGCAGGCCGTCCGAGCACATTCGACAGCCTCCACCACGCTCGGAACCGCGGGTCCGAGCCTCCCGGATGCAATTTGACGTTTGCGGCCGACGATTTGACTATACCAGAAACAGCGCGGGCAGACAGTGACAAAGCGCCTGCCGCGTGCGATAAAATGGCAGTGCCCATGCCCGCGGAGGCCGCGCCCCTGCTCACCACCAAGCTCTATCTGCCGCCGCCGCGCGCCGACCGGGTGCCGCGCGCGCGGCTGGCACGCCGGCTGGACCAGGCGCTGCGCCGGCACGCCGTGGCGCTGCTCTCCGCGCCGGCCGGCTTCGGCAAGAGCACCCTGCTGTCCGAGTGGCGGGCCTCGCCCCTCGGCCGCGCGGCCGGGCTGGCCTGGCTGGCCCTGGACGCGGACGATAACGACCCGCTGCGCTTTCTCGCCTATCTGGCGGCGGCGCTGGCCGGGTTGGACGAGGCCATCGCCCGCCCGGCGCGCGCCTTGCTGAGCAACACCCCGCCGCCGGACCCGCGCGCCGTCGTCACCAGCCTGCTGGCGGAGGCGGAGGCGCGCCAGCCGGAGGGCCGGCGCTGGGTGCTGGCGCTGGACGACTATCAATTGATCGAGCGCGCCGAGGTGCACGCGGCGGTGACGTTCCTGGTCGAACACTTGCCGCCGGGCCTGCATCTGGCGCTGCTCACCCGCGCCGACCCGCCCCTGCCCCTGGCGCGCTGGCGGGCCAAGGGGCGGCTCGGCGAACTGCGCGCCGAGGCCCTGCGCTTTACGCCGGCCGAGACGCGGCGCTTTCTCAACCATGTGCACCGGCTGGGGCTGCGCCCGCGCGAGACGGCCCGGCTGGAGGCGCAGACCGAAGGCTGGCCGGCGGCGCTGCAACTGGCGGCCCTGGCGCTGCAAGGCGAGGCGGGCGCGCCCGCCGCCCGGTTGGAACGCTTTGGGGCGCGGCACGGCTACGTGGTGGATTACCTGGCTGGCGAGGTGATGGCCGGCCTCCCCGCGCCGGTGCAGGACTTTCTGCATGGCACGGCCTGGCTGGACCGGCTGTGCGCGCCCTTGTGCGCGGCGGTGCTGGGCCTGGACGAGACCGAGGCGCAGGCCCGCCTGGACCACCTCGAACGGCAGAACTTGTTCATCGTCCCCCTGGATGGCGAGCGGCGCTGGTATCGCTATCACCACCTGTTTGGCGAGTATTTGCGCGGGCGCTGGCCGGAGGCGCGCACGGACGAGCAGCGCGAACTGCACCGGCGCGCCGCCGCCTGGCTGGAGGCGCACGACTTACAGGATGAGTCCGTGCACCACTGGCTGCAGGCCGAGGAGTATGCGCGGCTGGCCGCCACGCTGCCGCGCGCGGCCAACCAACTGCTGGCGACCGGCGGCAACCAGGTGGTGCTGCGCTGGGTGCGGGCCTTGCCGCGCGCCGTGGTGGCCGAGCATCCGCGCCTGGCGCTGACGGCCGCCTGGGTGCTGGCGCTCCAGCGGCAGGCCAGCGCGGAGGGCATCGCGCCCTACCTGGCGTGGGCACGGCGCGCCAACTCGCCCGCGGTGCTGGGGGAGGCCCTGCTGATCGAGGCGGAGATGGCCCATGGACCGGCGCAGCCGGCGCGGGCGTTGGAGCTGGCCCAGCAGGCCTATACCTTGCTGGAAGGCGAGCCGGCCGCGCTGCGGGCGCTGGCGGCGCTAAACGCGGGCACGGCGCTGTGGTGGCTGGGCCGCTGGGCGGAGGCGGAGGAGGCCGCCAGCCTGGCCTATGGCTTGTGCCGCGCCGCGGACCATCCCGCCATCTTCGCGCGGATTGTGGCGCTGCTGCTGCCGGTGCGGCTGGCGCAGGGCCAGTTGGCGGCGGCGGCGGAGGCCTGCCGCGCCCTGCTGAGGGTGGCGCCTCCGCCGCTGCTCTATCGCTACTCACGCCAGGCGCACCTGGTGCTGGCCGAAATTCACCTCGAGTGGAACGCGCTGGACGAGGCTGGGGCGCACGTGAGCGTCGTGGCCCAGCCGGGGCCGATCCTGGAGCCGACCTGGCAGGCGCTGGCCCCGCGCGAGGCGCACTTGCTGGCCGGGCGCTGGGCGGCGGCCAGGGGCGATGAGGCCGGCGCGCGGGCGGCCCTGGCCCAGGCCCGCCCTGGACGGCGCACCCTGGAGGGCGCCTGGGCGCGGCGGCTGGCGGCCCGCGAGGCGCGGCTGTGGCTGGACCTGGGCGAGCGCCGCGCGGCCCTGCGGGCCTTTGCCGGTTGGGATGAGGGCACGCCAGCCTATGCCACCGAGTACGAGGCGCTGACCCTGGCCCGATTGCGGCTGGCGCAGGGGCAGGCGGGGGCGGCGCTGGAGGGCCTGCGGGCGCGGCTGCCGCGGGCCGAGGCCGATGGCCGCCGCGCCCACGCCGCCGAGAACCTGGCCCTGCAAGCCCTGGCCGAGCAGGCCCAGGGCCAGCCCGCCCGGGCCCTGGCGCGGCTGGAGCAGGCGCTGGCCCTGGCCGAGCCGGGCGGCTACGCGCGCCTGTTTACTGGGCCGGGGCGGGCGCTGCGCGCGCCGATGCTTAGGCTGCTGGAGCGCGTGGCCGAGCGCGGCGCCGGGGCGGCGGCCTATGCTCAGCGGCTGCTGGCCGGCGCCGAGGCCCCGGCGGGCGGCGAAGCCCCTGCCAGCCCGCCGACCGAACCCGCGCCCCTGCCCCTGACGGCGGCCGAGCGGCGGGTAGTGGCCCTCATCGCCGCCGGGCTGTCGAACGACGAAATCAGCCGGCGGCTGGGGGTGAGCTTGAACACGGTGCGCACGCACAACAAGAGCATTTTCCGCAAGCTGGAGGCGCGCAGCCGCACCCAGGCCGCCGCGCGGGCACGCGCCGCCGGGCTGGTGTAACCCCTCACCTCTTTGTGCGATGACGGCCTGACAGGCTCCCGCTACCCTATCCCGAAATCTTGGGATGGAGGCAGCGATGAAGCGACTAACCTGGCGGCGGACGGCGGCACTGACCCTTTGGGCAGCGCAGTGGGGCTTGGTGGCGGCAGTGCTGGCGGGCTGCGCGCCAGCCGCGACATCCACCCCGACGCTTGCGCCCACCCAGCCACCACCAACCCTCAGCCCCGCGCCCCCTACCGCGACGCGCGCGGCGCCCACGCCAACCACGCCCCCCACCGCGGAACCCAGCCCCACCACCGAACCCTCGGCCACGCCCACCACCGCGCCGCAGGAATTGTTTACGTTTCGCCCCCAGCCGGTGCTGCGGTCGGGCTTTGCCAATGCCTCCACGTTCATCGACCCGGGCGCCGTCATCGTGCACGACGGCCAGTTCCACATGTTCTACAACGGCATCAATAGCTTCCCGGCGCGGGTGGGCGTGGGCTATGCCACCTCCACCGACGGGGTGACGTGGACGCGCGCCTCCGACGAGCCGGTGTTCGGCCCGGCGGCTGATGGCTGGCCGGCGGAGATGCGCAGCACCAACTTGTTTGTGACCAGCGGCCTGGTGGAGCCAGACGGGACGTGGGTGCTGTATTACTACACCCTGAGCGGCAGCGGCTTCAACGGCCCGCAGGCGGTGGGCCGCGCCACGGCGCCCGCCCCCACCGGCCCGTGGACGACCAGCGCCGAGCCGGTGCTGGCGCAGGGGCCGGAGGGCGCCTGGGACAGCCAGCAGGTGAGCGCGCCCGACGTGACGCGCACCGGCGACGGCTATGTGATGTTCTACGACGGGGTGGCCAAGGGCAGCGATCTCTGGATGATCGGGCGGGCCACCTCACCGGATGGGGTGACCTGGACCAAGCACGACGACCCGGCCACGACCGAGGCCGCCTTCGCCGAGAGCGACCCGGTGCTGGAGCCGGGCCCGGGCGCATGGCTCTCGCGGCGGCTGCTAGACCCGAACGCCGTGCAGACGGACGCCGGCTGGGTGATGATCTACGCGACGAACTCGGGCAGCGGCGGCAAGTTCATCACGCCCGACCTGCACCTGGCCTACGCCACCAGCCCGGACGGC
Source organism: uncultured Anaerolineales bacterium (assembly GCA_964497615.1). Lineage (GTDB taxonomy): Bacteria > Chloroflexota > Anaerolineae > Anaerolineales > UBA6663 > CAZCEC01. The sequence continues at coordinate 67,302 of CAZCEC010000002.1, forward strand.
ATCACCTGGACCTCGGCCGAGCAGCCGGTGCTGGTTGGCAGCCAGCACCCGGCCTGGGGCGGCGTGTACCTGATCTCGCTGGCCAAGGCGGAGGACGGCTACTACCTGTTCTTCGACGTGGCCACCGGCGGGACGAACGTGTACCTGGCGACCTATGCGGGGGAGTTGGGGGAGTAAGGCGAGGCGCCCAGGTTGGCGACGGTGAAGTGGGGGTATAATCCAATGGAATTGCCCATGCGTCGCCAGAGGATCGTTCGGATGTCAACGCTTACCCCGAAGAAACCAAGCCGTTCGCTGGAGCAAGTGCTCGCTTCGGTGCGCAAGTTGTCACCGGGTGACCAGCAGCGGCTGCGCCAGGCATTGTCCGAGCTGACGGCGACCCGAATTGATGCACCTCGAGCGTCGGCGTCGGCGCGCCGGAAGGGACAACGTTTGGCGGAGACGGTCCGGACGCAGTTGGCCGACGCGCCCGCCGGCAAGCTCGACGACGTCATGCGCGGGCTGCGGGGTCGTTCGTGGTCGTAATACAACCTGATGGAAGTGCTGGGCCAGCTTTCGTTCAATCTGGCGCCAGCGACCCTAGACAAGTGGCCGTCTTGGCTGATTGACGCCTACCAATTGGCCGTCATCTGGCCGGCCACGTCGCCGGGAGAGGCGTTCCAGGCTGCCTTTCGCGCGGAGATTCAGGAACGCCCCTTCGCGCGGATGCGCACGCACCGCATGGCGTTCATGGATAGCCTGGTCCTCGGGTTGGCGGAACGGACACCCGGAGTTACGCAGGTCGTCACCTGGAATGCGCGCCACTTTAAGAACAAGACGATGTTGCCGGTGTTGACACCGGCTGAGTTTGCGACTGCGTCAGGCGAGGACTAAAGCGGTGTTCTCGCCAGAGCAGCCGCTACTCCAGCACCCGCAGCGGCGCCTCAACCATCTCGGCCAGCGTTTGCAGGAATTGCGCGGCGCGGGCGCCGTCCACTGCCCGGTGGTCGCATGAGAGCGACAGGGTGAGCATCGGCTGAACGGCCGGCTGGCCGTTCACGGCCGTCACCCGCTCCGCCACCGCCCCCACCGCCAGGATCGCCACCTGCGGCGGGTTGACGATGGCGTTGAACACGTCCACGCCGTACATGCCCAAATTGCTGAGCGTGAACGTGCCGCCTTCCAGGTCGGGAAGGGCGAGCCTGCCCGCCTGCGCCTTGGCCGCCAATGCCGCGCGCCGCGACGCAATCTGCCCCAGCCCGAGCGTGGCCGCGTCGTGGATCACCGGCACGATCAGCCCCTCGTCCACCGCCACGGCCAGGCCGAGGTTGACGGCGGAATGGGATACCAACTCATCGCCTTGCCAGGTGGCGTTGAGGCGCGGGTGCCGCGTGAGCGCGGCGGCGATAAGCTTGATCAGCAGATCGGTGTAGGTGAGCTTCTCGCTGGCGCGGGCCTGGGCCTCGGCCCGCCACGCCCTGAGCCGCGCCGCGTTCACGTCGCGCTGCACGTAGAAGTGCGGGATCGTCTGCCAGGCCTGGGTGACGCGCTCGGCCATGCGCCGCCATAGGCGGCTGGAGGTCAGAGGTTGGATGTCGGAGGTCGGAGGTCGGACGCTTGCCGTTTGAGCGTGGAGATTAGCGATGGGCGATTGGGCAGCGAGCACATCCGCCGCCAGCACCGCGCCGTTGGGGCCAGAGCCGGGCAGGGCGCTCAGGTCCAGGCCGCGCTCCTGGGCCAGCCGGCGCGCCTTGGGCGAAGCCAGCACCTTCGCGCCGCCCGCCCCCCGCAGCGCGGGCGGCTGCGCGCCGTCCCCCGCGACGGGGGCGGTTTGTGCCGCCGAACCCGGCTGGGCCGGGCTGGCCATGCTGGCTGCCACGGAACCCGCTGGCGGCGTTTGCGCCGCCAGGAAGTTGATGACGTCTGCCTTCTCGACCCGGCCGCCCGCGGGCCTGATGGCTTCCAGGCTCAGGTTGTGCTCCGCCGCCATGCGGGCCGCGAGCGGGGATGCGCTGACCGTGCGGCTGGTCTTCGCTGGCGATTGGCCGCTGGGGGCCGGCTGGCTGGCCGCTGGCTCAACGGCGGGCGCGGGGGCAGCTTCACCCGGCGCGAGGATCAGCGCAATGGTCTGGCCCACCGGCACCACATCGCCCGGCTGGGCGGTGACCGCCGCCAGCGTGCCGCTGGCGGGCGCTTCGATCTCGACCGTGGCCTTGTCGGTCTCGATCTCCATCAGCGGCTCGCCCTGCGTCACCGCCTGGCCCGGCTGCTTGAACCATTGCAGCAGCAGGCCGGTTTCTTGCGCCATGCCCAGCGCGGGCATCAGGACAGGTCTAGGCACTGGTAAGCTCCAGAGGGTCACACGGGGCTATCCGTCGCGACGCCGCCAAGCATCTCACTTCCGACTTCCGACTTCCGGCCCTACGCCCTGCCGCACAGCGCCCGGGCGGTCTCCACCACCCGCGCCACGTTCGGGATGGTCAGGTCTTCCAGGCCGGGCGAGAACGGGATGGGCACATTCATCGCCCCCAGCCGCCGCACCGGCGCATCCAGGTAGTAGAACGCGCCGTCCGCGATCACACTCGCCACCTCGGCGGTGATGCCGTATTGCTCGTAGCCTTCATCAATCACGATCACGCGGCTGGTCTTCTTGGCAGAGTTGATGAGCGTCTCCCGGTCCAGCGGGACGAGGGTGCGCGGGTCCACCACTTCGGCGCTGATCCCGGCTTCGGCCAGTTGTCCCGCGGCTTCCAGCGCCACGTACACCATGCTGCTGGTGGCGATCAGGGTCACGTCGTCGCCGGGGCGCTTGATGTCGGCCACGCCCAGCGGGATGGTGTACTCCCCCTCCGGCACCGGCCCCTTCACCGTGCGGTACATCATCTTGTCTTCGAACACCGCCACCGGGTTGTCGTCGCGGATGGCGCTCTTCAGCAGGCCCTTGGCATCGTACGGCGTGGACGGCACCACCACCTTCAAGCCGGGGATGTGGCTGAGCCAGGCGTGCAGCGACTGCGAGTGCTGAGCCGCGCTGCGCCGCCCGGCCCCCATCGTCGTCCGCAGCACCATCGGCACCTTCAGCTTGCCGCCCGACATGTAGTGGATCTTGGCCGCCTGGTTGACCATCTGGTCCATGATCAGGCCGACAAAGTCGCCGAACATGATGTCCACCACGGGGCGCAGGCCGGTCATGGCCGCCCCCACCCCCAGCCCGGTGATGCCTGGTTCCGAGATGGGCGAGTCGATCACGCGCTGTGGGCCGAACTCCTCTACCAGCCCGGTGAGCACCTTGAAGGTCGTCCCCGCTTCGGCCACGTCTTCGCCGATCAGGAAGACGCGCGGGTCGCGGCGTAGCTCTTCCGCCAGGGCTTCGCGGATGGCTTCGCCGAAGGTAAGTTCGCGGACGGCGTCAGGCATAGACGTTGGTGCTCACTTCTTCCGGCGCGGGGAAGGGCGCGGCCAGGGCGTATTCGACGGCGGCGCTCACCTGACCCCGCACCTGGGTTTCGATCTGCTCGAAGATGCCGAGATCGGCCAGGCCCTGCTCGGTGAGCCAGCCGGCCAGGGTCTTGAGCGGGTCGCGGTTGGCGCGCCAGTCGCGCTCCTCTTCCTTGGAGCGGTAATACTCGCGGTTGACGTCGCCGACGTGGTGGCCCAGATAGCGATAGGTGTGGCACAGCAGGAAGGCCGGCCCCTCGCCCGCGCGGGCGCGCTCCACCAGGCGGCGGGCGGCGGCGTGGACGGCGCGCACGTCCTGCCCGTCCACTTCTTCGGTGTGCAGGCCAAAGGCTTCGGCGCGGGCCGTCAGGCTGCCGGCGGTGGTCTCGCTGAAGTGGGTGTACTCGTTGTACTGGTTGTGCTCGCAGACGTAGATGACGGGCAGCTTCCAGAGCTGGGCCATGTTCATCACTTCGTAGAGCAGCCCCTGGCCCAGCGCGCCCTCGCCAAAGAAGCACACACTCACCCGCCCGTTGCCCAGCCGCTGGCTGGAGAAGGCCGCCCCGGTGGCGATGCCGGCGCTGCCGCCCACGATGGCATTCGCGCCCAGGTTGCCGGTGTCCTGGTCGGCGATGTGCATGGAGCCGCCCTTGCCGCGGCAGTAGCCCGCCGCTTTGCCCAGCAGTTCGGCAAACATCAGGTCCACCTGCGCGCCCTTAGCCAGGCAGTGGCCGTGGCCGCGGTGGGTGGAGGTGATGTAGTCGTCGCGCCGCAGGGCTTCACACACGCCCACCGCTACGGCTTCTTCGCCGATGTACAGGTGGGCCAGCCCCGGCATCTTGGCCGCCTGATAGAGCTCGTTCACCTGCTCCTCGAAGGCGCGGATGGTGAACATCTGCTGGTACATGTGGAGCCAGTCTTCGGGGTCAAGGGGGGCGTCAGTCATCATTCAATGTTTGCTCGGGGTCCGCGGTGCGGGCTGGGTTGGGATTGGGCAACGGGCTGATTATAGCCTCGACGCTGGGGTAGCCTTGAACGGTAAGACCGGCGGTTGCCGTGTGCTGGCGCCGGCTGCTTGACCGGATGTGACTACAATTGATATACTGCAACCATATCGCCGAATGGGAGCATCCAATGGCTGAAATGAGTGTGGGCATCCGCGACTTGAAGGCTCGTTTGAGTGAATACGTGCGAGCGGTGAAGGATGGTCAATCGGTAGTGATCACTGAGCACGGCAAGGTTGTGGCGCGGCTGGTCCCGGCCGGTCAATCGCTGGACGACCAATTGCAGGCCATGATTGACTCCGGCCTGGCTGAATGGAGCGGTAAGCCCTTGCCGCCAGTGAAAAATCCGCCCAAGGTGCGGGGTTCAAAAACCGTGGCCGATCTATTGATCGAGGATCGCGAGTGATCTTCTACGCTGATGCCAGCGTGATCGTTAAGCGCTATTTGAAGGAAGCTGGATCAGACCAGGTTCATTCCCTGTTTGCCGAGGCCTCGCTCGCGGCCACCGCTTTGGTTTCCCGGGCGGAGGTCTCGGCCGCCCTGGCCAAGTCAGCGCGGGTAGGCGTGCTCACCCGCGCCGAGGCGGAATCGGCACTACGCCAGTTTCGGACACATTGGCCCGATATGTTTCGGCTGAGGATCACCGAGGCTCTGGCGGCGCGAGCCGATGAACTGGCGTGGAAGCACGGACTGCGCGGCTACGATGCGATCCATCTAGCGACGGCGCTTGGCTGGGGCGTCGGGCTTAGTGAAGCAGCTACCCTGGCAACCTACGACCAGCAGCTTTGGCGGGCCGCGCAGAACGAGGGCTTTTTGGTGTGGCCCGAGGCGCTGGCGGGCCAATAGCCGCCACGGGGGTGGTCCTGGACGTTTACAGCAGCGGCTGCCACCGCAGCGACAGCGCAATCGCGCCCACCGCCAGCAGCGCGCCCAGCGCGGCGAACACCGCGCTGATCTCCACCTTCTCGCGGCGGGTGATGGAGCTGGTGGGCAGGTCCGCGAAGACGCGGTTCAACTCGCTGGCGCTGGTGGCCGCGTAATACTCGCCGCCGGTCTCCTCCGCCACGAGCTGCAAGGTCGCCTCGTCAATCCCGCGCCGGAAGCCCCCGCCCCCGCCGCCGAACCCAAAGCCCCCGCCGCCGCCCCCGCCAAAGAAATCTTCCGAGCCGGACGACGCGCCGCAGTTGGGCAGCCCCGCGCCGGGATTGGCGGTGCCGAAGCCGATGGTATAGACGCGCACGCCGCGCGCGGCGGCGGCCTGGGCCGCGTCCGCCGGGAGCGGGCCGCTGTTGGTGGCGCCGTCGGTGAGCAGCACGATCACATCCGGGACGTACTCGCCGGGCGCGACCGGGGTGACGGTGGCGATCTGCGACAGGCCGGTGACCACGGGCGCCACGCGCGGGTCCACCTCGGCGATGGCGTCAATCGAACGCAGGATGGCGCTGCCGACGGCGGTGCGGCGCGCGGCCGACAGGCCCAGGATGGCGGTTTGCAGGGCGGCCTTGTCGGTGGTGGGCGCCTGCACCAGCTCCGCAAACCCCGCGAAGGCGACGACGCCGATGCGGGTGCCGGGCGGCTGGCGCTGCACAAAGTCGAGCGCAGCCTCCTCGGCGGCGACCAGGCGGTTGGGCGGGATGTCGGTGGCGCACATGCTGCGCGAGACGTCCAGCGCCAGGATGATGAGGGCCTGGTTCAGCGGGACGTTGGCCGTGATGACTGGGCGGGTGAGGGCGAAGGCCAGGCTGGACAGCGCGCCCAGGAAGATCAGCGCGGGCAGGTGGCGGCGCCAGCGGCTGGATTGGGGGAGCGCGGCGCGCACCAGCGCCAGGCTGGAATAGCGCACGGCGAAGCGGCGGCGGCGGCGCAGCAGCCACCAATAGGCCAGCACCAGCAGGGGCACAAGTCCAAACGCAACCAGGAGACCGGGCCAGAGCATTTCCATGGGCGTGCTCCTAGTTTACCAACCGCACCGGCAGACAGGGCGAAGCATCCGCCCACAGGCGTCGGCCAAAACGACAGCGCGTTGGGCGGATGCTTCGCCCCGACTCATGCGAGCCGCCCAAACCACGCGAAAGAGATGACGGCCCCGGCCAGCAGCACGAACAGCCCCGCGCCCGCGAAGAGCGAGGTGACCTCCATGGATTCGGGGCGGACGACGAGTTGCCGTTCCAGATCGGCATAGACGGCGGCCAGGTCGTCCTGGTTGGCGGCCGGGTAATAGTCGCCGCCGGTCTCGTCGGCCAGGAGGGTGAGCATGCCGTCGTCGCGGTAGGTGCGGACACTGAAGCCGTCCAGGTCGAGCGTGGCGCCCTCGGCGCTGCCCACGCCCACGGTATACAGCGCCACGCCCCGGTCGGCGGCCAGCAGGGCCGCGTCCAGCGGGTTGGGGTCGGCGGTGTTCTCGCCATCCGTGAACAGGACGATGACGCCGGGCGTGAAGGTGCCCTGCGGCAGCGGGGTGGGCGTGGCGGCGGGCGGGCCGGGCGGCGCGGCGTTCTCGGCGCTCTCGATGACGGGGCCGTAGCCGGCCTGGGTGGCGATGACGTTGAGGGCCGCGGCGATGCCATTGGCGAGCGAGGTGCCGCGCTGCGGAACCAGCCGGTTGAGGGCGGCCACGATTTCTTCCTGGCTGTTGGTGGGCGACTGCACCTGGAAGCCGCCGTCGCTGAAGGCGACCACGCCGATGAGCACGCCCGGCGGCTGGCGCTCCACGAAGGCGCGGGCCGCTTCCTTGGCTGCCTCCAGCCGCGAAGGCTCCACGTCGGTGGCGGCCATGCTGGCGGAGGCGTCGAAGGCCAGGATCAGCGTGCCCTCCACGCGCGGCAGTGTGACGACGGCCTGGGGCCGGGCCAGGGCGATGAGCAGGCAGAACAAGCCGCCCAGGAACAGGACGGCCGGCACATGGCGGCGCGCGCCCGGGCCGGTGCGGGCGGCGGCGGCCACCAGCCCCTGCGCGCCGAACTGGGCTACGGCGCGGCGGCGGCGCTGGAGCAGGCGCTGGTACAGCCACACCAGCCAGGGCAGCAGCGCCAGGGTCCACAGCATGGAGGGCCAGATAAAGGACATCGTCAGCTTGCCCTTGGCCGTTCGCCGGAGATGTCATTCCTGGTCCCGCCGGAGATGTCATTCCGAGCGAAGCGAGGAATCTCCAGGGCCGAGAGCATGAGATTCCTCACCGCGCCAAAACCGCGCGGTTCGGAATGACATGGCAGGGACCGAGGCAGCCAGACACCGCCCATCATTTTCCTCGCCTCCGGCGCAGGGTGGCGAAGCGCACGATGGCGCGCACCAGGTCTTCTTCGGTGGAGAGCGAGAGGGCATCCACTCCGGAGCGGCGGAAGAGGGCGGCCAGGTCTGCCTCCCGCTGCTGGGCGGCGGCGTGGAAGCGGGCGCGGAAGACCGGGTCGTGCGTGTCCACGAAGATTTGCTCGCCGGTCTCGGCGTCTTCCAGATAGATGGGGCCGGCGCTGGGCAGTTCGGTCTCGCGCGGGTCATACAGGCGCACGGCCAGCGCCTCGTGCCGCTGGCTCAGCAGGGCCAGCGGCCGCTCCCAGCCGGGGGCGCAGATGAAATCGGAAATGATGAAGACCAGGGCGCGCTTGCGGATGGCGTGCAGCCCGGCGTGCAGCAGGGGGCCGAGGTCGGTGAAGGGGGCGCGGGCGTGGTGGGGCTGGCGCTGGAGGTCGTGGATCAGGCGCAGCACGTGGCGGCGGCCGGTGCCGGCCGGCAGGGTGCGCTCCACCCCGCGCCCGTAGACGATCGCGCCCACGCGGTTGCCGTGCCGGGTGAGCAGCCGCGCCACCGTGGCGACGAAATCCACCAGCACGGCGCGCTTATGACCGAGGGCGCCGCCAAAGTCCACCGACGGGCTGAGGTCCAGCAGGAACCAGGCCGTGACCTCGCGGTCCTCGACGTACTGGCGCACGTAGGGCGCGTCCATGCGCGCGGTGACGTTCCAGTCAATGTAGCGGATGTCGTCTTCGGCCTGGTACTCGCGCAGGTCGGCGAAGTCCACCCCATAGCCGTAGAACAGGCTGCGGTAATCGCCCTGGAGCAGGCCGTCGAGGCGGCGGATGACGTGCCAGTCGAGGCGCTGGAGGACGCGCTCGGGGGTGGCGGCGCCGCGGGCCGGCGGGTTGGCCGGGGCGCCGTTACGCGTGGGCGCGGACGGGGATGGGTTCATGCAGGGGCACGACCGGGATGGGGATGCGGTCCAGGATCTTGGTCAGCAGGTCGTCGGCGGCGATGTTATCGGACAGGGCTTCGTAGGAGAGGACGAGCCGGTGGCGCATCACGTCGTGGGCCATGTCGAGCACGTCCTGCGGCAGGGCGTAGCCGCGCCCGCGCACAAAGGCCAGCGCGCGCCCGGCCAGGATCAGGTTGATGGAGGCGCGCGGGCTGGCGCCGAACAGGATGTAGCGGGCCAGTTCCTTGTGGCCCACGGCGGCCGGCTGGCGCGTGGCGGTGACCAGCCGCACGGCGTATTCCATCAGGGCCGGGTCCACGTACACGCGGTCGGCGGCCTGCTGGAGCGCCAGCAACTGCTCTGGCGTGAGCACGCGCTGAACGGCCTGGAGCGCGCCGGTCATGCGCTCGACGATGACGAACTCCTCGGTGGCGGTGGGGTAGCCCACCAGCACCTTGAGCATGAAGCGGTCCACCTGGGCTTCGGGTAAAGCATACGTGCCTTCGGTCTCGATCGGGTTCTGCGTGGCGAGGACCAGGAACGGGTTGGGGACGGCGTAGGTCTCGCGCCCAATGGTCACCTGGCGCTCCTGCATCACTTCCAGCAGGGCGCTCTGCACCTTGGCCGGGGCGCGGTTGATCTCGTCGGCCAGCAGGAAGTTGGTGAACACCGGGCCGAGCGAGGTGTTGAACTCACCGGTCTTCTGGTTGTAGATGCGGGTGCCCACCAGGTCGGCGGGCACCAGGTCGGGCGTGAACTGGATGCGCTTGAACTCGCCGCCGATGGAGTCGGCCAGGGTCTTGATGGCCATGGTCTTGGCCAGGCCGGGGACGCCCTCGACCAGGATGTGACCGCGCGCCAGCAGGGCCACCACCAGCCGCTCCAGCAGATGGTCCTGCCCGACGATGACCTTCTTGACTTCGTACAGGACGCGCTCCATGGGTTTGGAGGGGTCGGGGGACGATTGATTCATCAACGAACTCCTTACACTCAGTAATTCGGCAGCCCGGCCGCGCCGCCGGCCACGTCAATCGGCACCGCAAAGCCGATACCGATAAAGACGTCCTGATCGGTGGGGTTGACCAGGGCGGTGACGATGCCGATGACCTCCCCGGCGCGGTTGAGCAGCGGGCCGCCGGAGTTGCCGGGGTTCACGGCGGCGTCGATCTGGATCAGGCCCTCGATGGTCTGGCCGCCATCGGGCAGGCGGTAGCTGCGGTCGAAGCCGGAGATGACGCCGGCCGACATGGAGGCCACCAACCCCAGCGGGTGGCCGATGGCGTAGGCTTCGTCGCCGACGCGCATGGCGCCGGGGCTGCCCAGGGTGGCGGGGGTGAAGAGTTCCGGCAGGCGGCCGGCGGCCAGCACGGCAATATCCTTTTCGGGGATGGCGTTGACGACGATGCCGGGCGAACGCGTGCCGTCCATGAAGAAGAGCAAGAGACTGGTGGAGCCGCTGACGACGTGCAGGCTGGTGAGGATGTCGCCGTTGGCGCTGACGATGACGCCAGTGCCGAGGCCCTCCTTGGGCTCGGTCTCTCCTTCTACGGGCGGGAAGGTGGTTTGAATTAAGACCAGCGACGGCTGGACCAGTTGATAGACCTGGGCCGAATGGGAGGGCGCCGGGGTGACGGAGGCCAGCGCATTGGCGACGGTGTCATTCACGTCGCGATTGGTAAGCGGCGCCGGGCCGGGGAAGAGGATGGTGTACAGCAGGATGGCGGCCAGCGCGGCCAGGACGCCGCCCGCGAAGGGCAGGGCGCGGCGCAGGCCGGTCCGCAGGCGGCGCAGTCGTTCCCTACATTTTTCGGACAGGCGCGGGGAAATTTCGGGCGGGCCGCCAGGGAGCATGGTGCGCCCTACTGTAGCACCGATTTGTGAGAGGCGGGTGAGACGGAAAGGCAAGGGGCCTAAAGGGCATAAGGGGTATGAAGGGCAGGGGACTCGGGGGACTCAAGGGAACTTGGCTGCGCGAGGCGTGAAATGCAGCGCCTGACGCCGGAGACGCGAAACGTGATACGTGGAACGTGGTACGTGAAACTGACCTACGCCGACCAGGGCGTCTGCGGGCGCGGCTGGAGCACGCCGTCCACGTACAGGTCCACGCGCTCGTTGAAGAAGCAGAGCAGGTCTTTGAGCTTGGGGCACTCGGCGATGGGCTGGGGGTAATACCACACGATGGCGCGCTCGAACTTGCCGCCGTGCTTGAAGGACCAGTAGGCGGCCTGGCCCTTGTAGGGGCAGCGGGTCTTGAGGCTGGCGGGGACCAGCAGGTCGAGGCGCACGTCCTCGCTGGGGAGGTAGTAGCGCACCGGCAGGCCGGTCTCGAACAACAGGCGCGGGCGGCGGCTGTCGGCCACGGTCACGCCGTGGATGGCGACCTGCACGTGCCGCGTGCTCGCCACCACGTCCACGCGCTTGTGCGGGTCGCGGGCGTGGACGAAGACCTGCTCGTCTTCCTCGTACCAATCGGTGCGGTCGTCCCAATGGAAGGAGAGGTGATCTTGCAGCGCGGCCAGCGGCGCGGGCGGGCCGGCGAAGGTGTAGGCGGCCCGCTCGAAGGTCTCACCGTTGACGGTGACGGCGTGCTGCGTCACCTCGCCGTTGCGGTCGGCGGGGCCGAGCAGGTCGCGGCGCACGTCGTCTGGCGGGAAGCAGTAGGTTGGCAGGCGGCCGGGGCCGTACTGGATGAGCAGCAGCGCGCGGCGGCTGTCGGCCACCCACTCGCCGCCGATCTTCACGCGTACCCAGCGCGGCGTAGGCTCGACGATGGGGGACGGCAGTTCAAACATGGGGCGGGATTGTAGTGGAGATTGAGTGTGATCGCTACAGCCACACATTCAGCAGCGCCCCGCCCGCGCCGCTGGCCTCCGCCACCTGATCCCCGCGGCGGGCCAGCGACACGCCGCCGTCGGCGGTGAGGTCCCAGAACTGCCCGCGCAGGTAGGCCACCAGCCCGGCCCGCGCCCCCGACTCAGCCAGGCGCCCGGCCAGCGCATACTTGCGCCACGCCTGCCCCTCGGTGAGGGCGCCCACGTCGGCGGGGTCCACGTCGGGGGGGGCGGCGTGGGCGTTGTAGCCTCCCCAGGGCTTGTCCCACAGGCCCGGCTTTGAGACGAAGGCGGGCACGGCCACCAGTTCGACACCGCCGCGTTTCAGTTGAGCATAGGCCGCCGGGTACCACGCGTCGGCGCACACCAGCACGCCCAGGCGGCCGGCGGGGGTGTCGAAGACGGGCAGGTCCGCGACGGGGGCGGCGGTCAGATGGGGCACCTCGTCGCTGGTGAGGAAAGCCTTGCGAACGGGCGTGGGGAGGGCCGCGCCGTCTGGACCATAGACGATGGAGGTGTTGTAGAGCGGGCCGCTCCCAGCGCGCAGGCGCCCGGCCTCCACGCGCGGTTCGGGCAGGATGATGGACCCGGCCACCACGGTGACGGCGTAGTCGCGGGCCAGGCTGGAGAACGCGCTTTGGTACGCCATGACCATCCGGTCCGCCTGCGAGCGGAACAGCGCGGCGGTGGACCGGTCAGGCTCGTGGCTGCGGAGCAGTTGGCCCACGTACGCCAGGCCGTAGTTGACGGCAATGCGGCGCATGGCGGCGTTCATGGTGGGGGCATTGCGCACAGGCGCGCCGTGCCCCGCGGCGGCCAGGAACGTGCCGATGTATTCGGGGAAGATGGCGATGGTCCGGGGCCCCAGGCAACCGGACTCGCGGGCGGTGTTCAGGTATGGTTCCAGCGCGGCGCGAAAGGCCTCGGCGCTGGCGTAGTCGCTGGCGGTGAGGTAGGGCTGAACGCCCAGCAGGTTGCCGCGGCCGGAATCCGCGCCCAGGTGGGTGAGGGGAATGCTCACTGCGGCCTCCCCGCCATCTGCGCCTCCAACTCGCCCAGCATCCCATCCAGGATCCTCAGCAGGTCCTGCGCCTGTTCGGCGGTGATGATGAGGGGCGGCAGCACCTGGAGCACGGACGGGTCGTGGTTGGCGTAGATAGCGAGCAGGCCGCGCCGGAAGCCCAACTGCGACAGGGCCGGGCCGAGGCGCGGGCTGGCGAGCTTCAGGCCCATCATCAGGCCGCGCTGGTTGGCCCCTGCCACAAGCGGGTGGCGCGATTGGAGATCGGCGAAGCCCTGCCGGAAGATTTCAGCCATGGCGCGGACGTGCTCCAGGAACCCTGGCTCGGCCAGCAGGTCGAGCACGGCCAGCGAGACGGCGCAGCCCAGCTCCGAGCCGCCGAAAGTGGAGACGTGGATGAAGGGGTTGGCGTGCAGGATGTCGTTAAGGGGCTCGCGGTAGAGCGTGGCCGACATGGGGTACAGCCCGCCCGATAGCCCCTTGCCGGTGACGACGATATCGGGCTGCACCGCGTAGGTGTCGATGCCCCACACCGCCCCGCAGCGCCCCAGCCCGGTTTGCACTTCGTCGGCGATCATCAGCGCGCCGCGCCGGTCGCACAGTTCGCGCACGCCCGCGTAGAAATCCTCCGGCGGGATGGCGATGCCCAGTGTGGCCGGGATGGTTTCGAAGATGACGGCGGCGGTGTCGTCGTCCATTTCGGCGGCCAGGGCGTCGAGATTGCCAAAGGGGACCTGCACAAAGCCGGGGGCGGCGGGGCCGAACGGGGCGCGGTAAAGCTCGTCGCCCGCGGCCAGGGCCAGCCCGGTGTGCCCGTGGTAGCCGCCCACGGCGGAAATGATCTTGGCGCGGCGCGTGTGGCCGCGCGCCAGCTTGAGGGCCAGGTCAATCGCCTCGCCGCCGCTGACCCCGAAGACCACGCGGCTCAGGTCGCCGCCCGAGAGGGCCGCCAGCCGCTCGGCCAGGCGCGAGCGCATCTCGCTCACCAGGTGATGGTTGCCGATGTCGAGCCCCGCGTCCAGCGCGTCGCGCAGGGCGGCCACGATGCGCGGGTGGCGGTGGCCGAGGTTGAACACGCCGCCGTTGCAGTGGGCGTTAATCAGGCGCTGCCCGTCCAGGTCCCAGACGTAGATGCCGTCGCGCCGGCCCAGCACGAAGTCGATCCCGGCCTGCTGGTAGAACGCCACCTTGCCGCTGGAGACGTGGCGCGCGAAGCGCTCGGTGATGGCGGGCTTGGGGTCGTGGCCGATGAGGGTCATATGGGCCTCCGCTAATGCAACAGGTCTCAGCGCTTAATACGTCCCGGCAGCAGGTAGGGATACGGGCGGCGCAAGAGGCGGCGGCGAATGAAGCGGTCGAGGTAGCGGGCCGAGAGAAACAGCGACCAGATGCGGGCATCCTCGCGGTAGTAGGCGTCCACCTCGGCGGCGGCGAGGGGCGCGGCGCCCAGCGCGGCGGCCTCATCCGCGAAGAAGCGGTTGGCGGTGTCAATCATCTCGGGGACAAGCGCGGCGCGGCCGTCTTTGTTCAAGTTGGCGACGAGATCGAGCACCACCTTGCGGAAGTCATAGTAGCGGTCGAGCACTTCTTTAAGGAAGAAGACGCGCAGCACCCAGGCCAGGTAGGAGGGCGCGGTGCGCAGGAACAATTCCGGGTCGAGCTGCTCGCGGCCCTCCAGCCGCAGGAAGGGGGTGCTGGTGTCGAGATAGAGCAGTTCGGCGGCGTCCACGTCGGGCGCGGCCGGGTCCGGGCCTACCAGCGCCCAGTTGGAAAGCTGGCCGTCCAGCCCCAGGCGCAGCGCCGGCTGGCTGGCGTTGAACGTCCACAGTGCCAGGCACTGCCGCAGGAGGCGCTCGAAGAAGCGCTGGCGCTGGGCCGCAGGCAGGGCGCCCAGCAGGTGGTGGCCGAAGGCCTCGCGCGGCACCTGCGCCTGGATGATGTAGAAGATGAGGCGGCCGGCGGGGTTGGGGAAGGCGGCGTGGCCGTGGGCGGGCAGGCGCAGACCGGCCTCCGTCTCCAGGCGCTGGTTATAGGCCTCGTACGCGCCAAAGTAGCGCTCGAACTCTTCGGGCCGGTCGAAGATGGACATGCGCTTGAAGGCCAGCCCTTCCAGTCCGGGGGCGTGGATCTCGAAGACGGTGCTGATCTCGCCGTAGCCCAGCACGCGGCAGGGGACGGCGCTGCGCTCGGGCGCGTCCGGGTTGAGACCGGCTTCGAACGCTTGCAGGCGGTCGAAGTCCAGGGCAAAGCCAGCCGGGTTGCGGAAGGAAGCGGGCGGGGCGGGCGGCGGCATGCGGGACACCTGCTTTCGAGCGAGCCGGGCTTCGTGGGTCATGCCGCCAGATTACGGCGGGATGGGTGTCAGTGCAGCGGCGCTGGCTGTCAGTATAGGTCAGATTGGGCCGGACTCCAGCGCCAGAGCTATGGCCTGCTCCAGCGAGAGGCTTTGCCCCTCCGCCCAGGCGGCGTCGTACGCCTCGGCGGGCAGGGCGGCGCGGAGCAGGGCCAACTCCTCGGCGTGCTCGGACTGCTCGCGCACAGACTGCTGGGCATTGATCCGTTGGCGCACGGCCTGGGCGGCGCCGAGGAGGCGGGCGGCGCGGGCAGGCTGGCCCTGGGCGCGGGCGATGTAAGCCAGGCACTCCACCTCGCGCACCGCTGCGGCGTGATGGCCGAACTTGCCCCACACCACCACACACTCTCGATAAAGCTGCCGGGCGGCGTCGAGCTGGCCGGTGCGGCGTTCCAAGTGGGCCAGCTCGCTGCGGACGATGTTGAGGGCGAAGGCATCATCCACCTGCTCAAGGATGCGCAGGGCCTCGCGCAGGCGCTGGCGGGCAGTTTCAAAATCGCCCTGGACCGACGACAGGCGCGCCAGGTTGGCGCGAGCCATGGCGGCGCCAAAGCTTGGGCCGGGCTCTAACCCTAGCAAGTGCACGGCTTCTTCGATGTCGGCGCGCGCGGCGGCCATATCGCCCTGGACCGTCAGGAACAAGTCGGACCGGATGCCCAGGGCATAGGCCAGCGAGAGCTTGTCGCCGGTGGCGCGGTTGTGGGCAACGGCCTCCTGCGCGCATTGGAGCGCCAGAGCGGGTTCGCCCGTATTGAAGGCGATGAAGGCCTGGTGGGCCAGGGCCAGGCCCAGCCGTGGGTGCTGGTCAAGCGGACCAGGCTGGCCCGCAACCGGCGTTTCTGCCCAGGCGCGGTAGAGCTGGACGCTTTCAGCCATGGCCGCGCGGGCGGGGGCCTGCTCGCTATACTGGATGTAGCCGTTCGCCGCGCCCAGCCAGGCGCGGGCCTGCGCCGACAGGCGCTGGCGGGCGGCCTCACCCTCCACGGATGGCAGGTCGGCCACGCGGTCCAGCGCGGCCTTCAGCTTATGGCGGCCCTGGGCCATGTATTCCCGCCGCGCCCAGAAGTCGGCCAGGATGCCCACCAGGCGCAAGGCCCGGTCGGGATCGCGCTCCAGGCCCCAATCGAAGGCGGCCAGGCAGTTGTCGTGCTCCAGCCGCCAGCGGCGGGACCACTCAGACGAGCCGCGCAGGATCATATGGTGATCGCCGTCTTCGACCCAGCGCAGGTAGTAGGCCAGGTGGCGGTCGCGGGCCGCCTCGCCTTCTCCAGACTCGAACAGCCGGTCGCGGGCATACTGGCGCACGGTCTCCAGCAGGCGGTAACGCGGCTCGCCGCTGGTGTCGTCGTCCACCGTGACGAGCGACTTGTCGGCCAGTTGGGATAGCAGGGTCAGGACGTCGGCTTCGGGGCAGATGGCCTCGGCGGCCTCCAGCGTCCAGCCGCCAGCAAAGACCGAGAGTTGGCGCAGCAACGCGCGCTCCTCCGTATCCAGCAGATCGTAGCTCCAGTCAATCAGGGCGCGCAGGGTCTGCTGGCGGGGGAGGGCGGCGCGGCTGCCGCCGGTGAGCAGGCGGAAGCGGTCGTCGAGCCGGAGGGCGATCTGCTCCGGGGAGAGCAGGCGCACGCGGGCGGCGGCCAGTTCCAGCGCCAGGGGAATGCCGTCGAGGCGGCGGGTGATCTGCGCGACGGCGGGGGCGTTGTGGTCGGTGAGGACAAAGCCGGGCCGGACGGCGGCGGCGCGTTCGAGGAACAACTCGACTGAGTCGAAGCGGCACAGGGCGGCGGGGGTGGCGGCGGCCTCGGCCGGCAGCGCGAGGGGCGCCACGCGGTAGATGGTCTCGCCGGCGATGCCCAGCGCCTCGCGGCTGCTGGCGAGGATGATGAGCTGGGGGCACGCCCGCAGCAGATGATCGGCCAGCCGGGCGCAGGCCTCCACCAGGTGCTCGCAGTTATCCAGGATGAGGAGCAGGCGCTTGGCGCTGAGATAGTTGGTGAGCAGGTGCAGGGGCGGCAGGCCCGGCACGGCGGGCAGGCGCAGGGCGGTGATGACGGCCGTGAGCACCTGCTCGGGGTCGGCCAGCGGGGCGAGCTCCACCAGCCAGGCGCCGTCGGGAAAGTGAGGCAGGAGTTGGCTGCCCAGTTGGAGCGACAGGCGCGTCTTGCCGGTGCCGCCGGGGCCGATGAGGGTGAGCAGGCGTGGAAAGTGTGGAAGTGTGGAGGTGTGGGCGTGCGGGGGTGTGGTGGCAGCCGCATGTGTGCCCGTGGGCGTGCCCATAGGGGGCCTTCGGCTCTGGGCGTGTGAGACGATCTCGCTGGGTGCGTGATCGCCGTCGTCCGTCCATGGTCGTTCGTCCGTCGTCCGTCGTCCTTCGTCAGTGGTTGGTTTTCCGTCGTCCGTCCTTCGTCTTTCGTCAGCCTTGTAAAGCCCCAACAACCGTGGCAGCTCGGCCAGTTCGCGCTCGCGGCCCACGAAGCTGGTGAGCGTGGCGGGCAGGTTGTTGGGGAAGGTATCGGGCGAGGCCAGCGGCGGAAAGTCCGCCGGCAGGGCGGGATGGAGCACCTGGAAGACGTGCTCGGCGCGGCTGAGGTCGCGCAGGCGGTGGTTGCCCAGGTCGCGCAGGGCGGCCTGGGGCGGCAGGTCGTCGGCGAGCAGGGCGGCCGTGGCGGCGGAGAGGACGATCTGCCCGCCGTGCGCCAAGGCCATCAGCCGGGCGGCACGGTTGACGGAGGAGCCGAAATAGTCGCCCTCTCGGGCTTCCGCCTCGCCGGTGTGCAGGCCCATACGCACGCGCACGGGGATGGCCGGGGGCCAGGGCTCCCTCAGCAGGGCTTGCTGTCCCTCCACCACGGCCGCCACGGCGGCTGAGGGCGTATCGAAGACGGCGTGCAGGCCGTCGCCGGTGGTCTTGATGACGCGGCCGGCGTGCGCTTCCACGGCCGCGCGCAGCAGGGCATCGTGGCGGGCGATGACGGCCGGCATCTCGGCCGGGTGCTGCTCCCACAGGCGGCTGCTGCCCTGAAGGTCGGTGAAGAGGAAGGTGAGGGGCATGGGCGCGGGGAGTGTAGCACGATTGCGCGCCCACTCGGCCGCCCACTCGGCCGCCCACTCGGCCGCCCACTCGGCCGCTCACTCGCCCAGCCCGGCCTCCCGCGCCCGCGCCACCGCCTCGGCGCGCGTCGCCACCTGGAGCTTGCTGAAGATGTTGGTGATGTGGTTGCTGACCGTCTTGCCGCTGATGACGAGGCGGTCGGCGATCTCTTTGTTGTTGTCACCCGCCGCCATGAGCTTGAGCACTTCGCGCTCGCGATCGGACAGTTCGGGCAGGGGGTCGGGGCCGGGCGGGCGCGGGCCGAGGGCCAGGTTCTCGAAGTAGCTCATCAGGCGCGCGGCCAGGCCGGGGCCAAAGATCACCTGGCCGGCGGCGACGGCGCGGATGGCCTGGAGGATATCGGTGTGGCGGGCGCCCTTGAGCACGTAGCCGCGCGCCCCGGCCCGCATGGCGGCGAAGACCGAGGCGTCTTCCTCGGCCATGGTGAGCATGATGATGGCCGGCGGCAAGGATGAAGGATGAATTATGAAGGATGAAGAGGACGACTGGGGGCTGGACGGCGGGGGCGACGCGGCAGGGGATTGGTCCGCTTGAAGGATGCGGCGGGTGGCGTCGAGGCCGTTGACGCCGGGCATGTGGATGTCCATCAGGATGACATCCGGCTGAAGGGCGGCGGCCTGGGTCACCGCGCTGTCGCCGTCCGCCGCTTCGCCCACCACTTCGATATCGGTCTGCGCGGCGAACAGCGCGCGCAGGCCTTCGCGGAAGAGCGCGTGGTCATCGACAATCAACACCCGGATCGGGTTCATGTTCCCTCGATGGGCAAAGTCGCCGCCACGCGCGTGCCGCCGCCGGGGCCAGGCTCCAGCGTGAGGGTGCCGCCCAACTCCTCGGCGCGCTCGCGCATGGAGCGCAGGCCCACGCCGGGGCGCAGCGCGGCGGGCAGGCCGCGGCCGTCGTCTTCGATGGCGAGGCGCAGGGCCGCGCCCTCCAGGGCGAACTGCACGCTGGCCCGGTGGGCGCGGGCGTGGCGGATGATGTTGGTGAGGGCCTCCGACGCGATGCGGTAGGCGGCCACCTCCACGGCGGCGGGCAGGGGCGGGGCATTGGCGGGCAGGTCGCCCACCTCCACGCGCAGGCCGTTGGCGCTGGCGGCGGCCACGTGGTCGCGCAGGGCGTCGGCCAGGCCGCGCTCGTCCAGGGCCGGCGGGCGCAGGCCATAGACCAGCCGGCGCACATCGGCCACGGTGTCGGCGTTCTGGGCCAGCACGCTTTCAATGAGATCGGAGGCGGCGGCGGGATTAGTGTGGAGGTGCTGCTGGGCGGCGGCCAGCTTGAGGCCCTGGCTGGCGAGGGCGGGGCCCAGGCCGTCGTGCAGATCGCGGCGCAGGCGGCGGCGCTCGTCCTCCAGCGCGGTGACGAGGCGCAGGCGGGCGCGCTGCAATTCGCGCGTGAGGCCGATGGCGTGGACGGCCAGCCCGGCCTCGCGGGCGATGTTGTCCAGCAGGTGCTGGTCGAGCGGGCTGAAGGCCTCGCCGGGGGCGCGCGGCGCGACGAGCAGGCGGCCCACCACTTCATTCTGGTGGGTGAGGGGCCAGCCTTCCAGGGCGGCGGGGTCCGGCGGGCGGGCGGTGACGGGGCGATACTCCACGACTTCGGCGGGGCCGGGGCCGCGCGCAATCTCGACGGCGGCGTAGGGCAGCTTGAGGGCCTGGCCGACGGTCTCCACCAGGGCGGGTAACAAGGCCTCCGGGGCGACGGCGGTTTCGAGCCGCTGGCCCAGGCGGTGGAGCACGGTGACGGGGTCGTCGCGCTCGCCATACATCAGGCGGTTGACGCCGCGCTGGAGCCGGTCGCGCAGGGGCTGGGCCAGGACGGCCACCAGGCCGGTGGCGAGGAGCGAGAGCGGGCCAGCGGCGCCGGAGCGCAGCAGCGCGCCCAGGCCGCCGACGACGAGGACATAGAGCGCGACCACGCCGGCCGTCAGGCCGCCATAGACCAGGGCGCGGTTGAGCAGCAGGTCAATATCCCACAGGCGGTAGCGGAAGAGGGCGAAGGCGAGACAGACGGCGAGGAAGAATTGGGAGGCGTACCAGACGGTGCCCTGGATGAGCTGCCACAGCACGGCGGATAGGCCGGGTTGGATGAGGGCCTCGCCGGTGATGACCTCCGCGATATTCCAGACCGAATAATCGACGAGCCAGTTGAGCGCCACCAGCGCAATGCCGAACAGGAACCATTTGATCTGCTGGCGCTGGAGGGGATCGGCCACGCGGCGGTAGCGGTAGTAGAGCGAATAGACGACGCTGAGGGCCAGGCCAACCTGGATGAGCTGGGGCAGGGGCACGGGCCAGTTGTAGTAGGCGAAGGGGAAGTCGGCCAAGAACTGGGTGCTGGCGTACAGGCCGAACCAGACCAGCGCCACCCAGCGGGTCCAGCGCGGGGTAAAGCGGCCGTCGGGGAAGGCAAAGACGAGAACGGCGCCTAGCCCCACTCCGCCCACGAGCACGGTGTGGATGAGCACCGACATCCAGGCGCGCTCCGGGTTCCAGTTGGCCCACTCGGCGATGGGGGCGTAGAGCTTGCCGGTGGCGCCCAGCCCGGCCAGCATGATGGCGAACAGGACCGCCATCAGCCGGTCGGAGCGGCGGCGCACGATGATGAGGCTGAGGGCGAAGAAGGGCAGGGCGGCCACGACGGGCAGGGCAGCGGTGTACGCGCCGTAGAAGGCGGGCGACATGCCAATTTGCGCCAGGCCGGCCTCGAACGCGGCGCAGTGTTCCCAGGGCTGCTGCTGGGCGCACGGGCGGTGATTCTGGTCGTACCAGTGCCACACGCCCATGGAGAGAATGAAGATTGAGAGAAGGAAGAAGCTGGCCCAGGCCAGGCGGGCCGCCCACTGGGCGGGGCCGCGCAGTTCGGGGCCGGCGATGCGTGAAGCGGACGGGGCGGCGGGAGCGGTGAGGGCGGTCATGGCGGGTGTCTCGCAGGCAGTGGGATTATGCCCAGATTGGGCGGCGAGGGGAAGCGGCGCGGCGGGCGGCAAGGAGCGCCAGGGCCAAGATAGCGGCCAGCGCGGGACCCCCGACGACCGGCGACAGACGACCGAAGTCGGCGGCGTCTGACGCGACGGAAGCCACAGATACAGGGGCATGTTCCGGCGTAGGCACGGGGGCCGCGGCGGCGATGACGGGCGCGTCTTGGCTGGCGGTCGCCTGGGCGGGGGTTGGCACGTAGACCGGGGCTGGGGCGGTGGGCACGGCGGTGGGGACGGGGCCGGCGGCGGGCGCGGCCTCGGCCGGGCGGGCGGCAGTGTGCGCGGCGAAGACGGCCAGGGCGATGATGAGGGCGGCGGCGAAGGCGATGGGGCGGCGGGTGGCGTTCATGGGCGGCTCCTGGTGTGTGTGTCGGCGTTCGATGGACACACAATACGACGCAGGCGCCCCCAGTGTCACGGGAGGGGCAGTCCTATTTTGCTCCTATTCGGCGTCCTGGGCCGCCAAAAGCTGTCAGGCTGGGGGGGATGGGGCAGGCTGGCAGGCTTTGGCAGGGCGCATACTTGAGATGGCAGGCGCGAAATGCGATAAAGCAACCACTAAAGGTTCGCCGTTTCCGCTGAAAGGAGCCACCCATGTCCGACCCATTGTCCACCCTGTTTTCGGCATTGCAGCGCGAGAGCTATCGGGACACCATCGGCGAGCAGGAATTCGACCGCCGGACCTACGAGACCCTGCATGGGACGGGCGACCCGGCCCAGCGGCGGCGCCGCCTGGGCCGCCGGGTGCTGGGGCTGGCGGTGCTGCTGGCGCTGGCGGGGCTGGCGTGCGTCTGGCTGCTGGGCCTGGTGTGACCGCTGGAGAGACGCAGTGGTGCCGGAGACGCGGCACCGCCGCGTCTCTACGCGTTGGGTGGAGACGTCCCGGTGGGGCGTCTCGGGCCGGTGCGTCTCTACGGGGTGAGGGTGATGAAGCGACGCGGCCCGTCGTAATGGAAGACGAGCCGATTGAGCACGTTGCCATCCGCGCCGGTGTCCAGCACAGCGTCCACAGCAGGCGTGGCATGCCCCGCGTCATCGGTGAGGGTGACGGCCAGGCGAGGCACTGGCTCGCCGCCGGAGGGCGGGCCAAAGGGGAAGGCCATGGCGCGTCTAGGTCAGGCGCGGACGGCGGAGGATGAGGGGCGACAACGGGTGCTCGCTGGCCTCGACGTAGAGGATGGGCAGATCTGGAAAGCGCGCCGAGACGCGCGCCCGCAGGGCGGTGCGGTCGGGGTCCGCGTCCAGGATGCGGCCGGGCACGATGGCCACGAATTGGCCGGCGTACTGGTCGCGGCTGGAGGGAGGCAGGCTGAACCAGTATTCCTCGGCCGCAATGATAGCGCGGTCCCAGTCGTCCCAGCCGTTCGCCTCCGGCGTGGCCGCCTCCTGGGTGCGCAGATAGTCCGCGAAGGCCAGGAGTGTCTCGGCCTTGTCGGGCGGCAGAGAGTCCAGCAGGTCCAGCAGGCGCGCGCGTTGGGCAGGCGAAGAAGTCATAGCGCGGTGGATAGGCGAGATATGCCTATTCTACACAGTAATGATGCCAGCGATCACTCGAACGTGAGGACGATGCGCCCCAGCGCCCGCCCCGCGCGCAGGTGCGCCAGCGCTTCGTTGGCCTGGGCGATGGGGAAGCTGTCGGTGACGATGGGCTTCCAGGACGGATGAGCCACGGCGCGGATCGCGTCCACCGTGCACTGCCGCCCGCCGGACCGGGTGCCGATGATCTCCAACTCGTTGACGGCGATCTGGCGCGGATTGAGGGCGGGGCGCTCCTGGGTGTAGCCCAGGACGACCAGCCGCCCGCCGCGCGCCAGCGCGCTGACCGCCTGCTGGATGGTCTCGGCGCGGCCCACGGTGTCAATGATCACATCCGCGTCGAAGCCGCCCGTCAGGCCGCGCACCGCGCCGGGCAGGGGCGTGTCGTTAAGGTTGGCGGCGCCGTGGGCGCCGAGGGCGAGTGCGCGCTGGCGCTTCTCGTCCGACACGTCCAGCCCGATGACGGTGGCGCCATATTGGGCGGCCACTTGCAGCGCTGCCGACCCGCACCCGCCCACGCCCAGGATGGCGACGATCTCGCCGGGCGCCACGCGCCCGCGCTGGACGGCGTGCACGGCGGTGACGACCGCATCGGCGATGACGGCGCCCTCCGCGAAGGGGATGCTCTCCGGCAGGTGGAAGAGCTGGCGGGCGGGGACGAGGAAGTATTCGCCATAGCCGCCCCAGTGCTGGAGCACGCCCAGGATGCCGCCCAGGTTCACACACTGGGTCTCGCGGTTGGTGCGGCAGTAGGCGCAGTTGCCGCACGAGTAGAAGATGTTGGGCACCACCCGGTCGCCCGGAGCGAAGCCGGTGACGCCCCGGCCCACCTTGGCGACGACGCCGGCCGGCTCGTGACCCATGACGAAGGGCAGGGCGGGCGTGTAGCCCCATCCGTCAAGCATGTGCAGATCGGTGCCGCAGAGGCCGCAGGCTTTGGTCTGCACCAACACCTGACCGGAGGCCGGCGGCGGGGTGGGCACATCGCCGTAGGTGAGGGGCTGGCCGAGGGTGTGGAGGATGGCGGCTTTCATAAGGGAAAAACCATTGTCACGAATGACACGAATTTACACGAAGAAGGCAAATGGCACCCATCCGCGGAGGGAGCGCCGGCCCATCAATGCCGATGATTGTCACCTTGAGCGCGAATGACGGACGGTGGGGCTGGCGCGCAAGGCGGCGCGCGAAAGGTATCACCGATACCACAACGAGGTGCTTCGCGCGCAGGCCGGACAGGCGGCCGGGGTTGTTGTCATTCGCGCTCAGCACGACAGAGAAAGCGAGGGGGCGCAACGACCGGCGACGATTACGCAGATATGCCATAGACTTGCGCGGCGGTTTCCCCCAGCACTGCGGCGCGCTGATTCGAGTCCAGGAAGTCGCAGTGGCGCGACACCCAGCCAAGCAGTTGCTGATAGGTGGCGCCAGCCAGCGTGCCAGGCGCGTCGGTGCCCCACATCAGCCGGTCCGCGCCGATGAGGGCGGCGGCGCGCTGCACGGCGATGATGGCCGGCGGCCACGGGTACTCCTCCGGGCTGGCGAAGAACGGCAGGGCCGAGAGATCGAACCAGACGTTGGGCAGCCGGCCCAGCGCAAGCTGCTCCTCCCAGGCCGCGTCCTGCGCGGGGGTCGCGGGCGCAGCGGACTGCGCAGCCAGCGGCGGCTGGGCCAGGTGGGCGATGACCAGGCGCGTGGCCGGGTGGCGGCGGGCCAGGGCTTCGACGGCGGCGGTTTGGTAGCTGGGCGAGCCGGGCGCGCCGAGGTCGAGGGTGATGGTGAAGCCAAGTTCGGCGGCCAGGGCGTACAGGTCCACGAAGGCCGGCTCATCCAGGCGCAGATCGGGATACAGGCCCAGGAAGCCGGTGCCCGCGGACAACTCGAACTTAAGAATGCGGAAGCCTTCATTGGCGCGGCGGCGCAGGGCGGCCTGCGGGTTGGGGCCGCGCGGGTCCACGAAGGCGGCGCCGGTGAAGCGGTCGGGCCACTGGCGCACGGCGCGGGCCACCGCCGCGTTGCACTCGCCGTAGAAGGAGCCTTGCAGCAGCACGGCCCGCTCCACGCCCGCCCAGTCGAGATAGTCCAGCGCCACTTCCGGGGGGAAGCGCGTGCGGCCGGGGAAGGGCGGCAGCATGCGGTGCTGTGTGGCCGGGCCGATCTGGACCCGGCCGCGCTCCAGGGGCAGCACGGCGCCGCGGCCGATGCGGCCCTGGACGCGCGGGACGAGGTGGAGGTGAGAATCAATGATCATCGTATCTTTTGTCGTTGGCGGCGCGCTGCCGTCACGACGGCAGCGCGCCGCCAACGACGAGCATCACTGTGATTGATTCGGGCGCGTGCCGATGATGGCGCGGGCCTCGGCGGGCGAGGCGATCTCGCGGCCCAGTTCACGCGCGATGCGGACGATCTTCTCCACCAGCAGGGCGTTGGTCTCCGCCAGCACGCCGGGCGTGAGGTAGGGGTTGTCCTCCCAGCCCACGCGCACGTGGCCGCCCAGCATGATGGCCTGGGTGAGGATCTGCCACTGGGTGTCGGGGTCCATCACACTCACGTTCCAGTTGAGCTTCCACTCGGTGGGCAGATGGTCGAGCATGAACAGCAGCGCCTTCTGGGTGGGCGGGGTCCAGCAGCCGCCGCGCCAGCCCAGGAACAGGGTCGTCCAGATCGGCTCCGGCAGCAGGCCCTGGCGGGCGATGTACTGCATGTTCCAAAACGCGCCGGTGTGGAACGACTCGACTTCGACCTTGACGCCGTGCTCCATCGCGGCGCGGCTGTAGGCTTCCAGCTCGTCGCGCGGGTGGCTGGCGTACATCTCGTTGGCGGGGAAAGCCGGGTCGGGCTGAAAGAACTCGTCGTGGGCGTTGAAGGCGATGGCCATCATGTCCGGGTTGAGCTGCATCAGCCCGGCCTTCTCCTCGAAGCGGGCGCTGGCGATGCCGAACTGCATGACGGGCGGCGTGGACAGCCCGCCGTTGATGAGGCCCTGGAGCTTCTTCCACCCTTCGTGGTCGATGCGCGAAAGGCGGCGGCCGTCGGCCTGCATCTCGCGCTCCAGATGGTGCACGCCGTGGATGTGGGTGATGCTGGCCCCGGCGTTGACGGCGCGGATGTACTCGGCGGCCACGGCCTCCACGTCCGTGGTGGGCGGGCACAGCGGGTTGCCGGGGTACGACATGGTGGAGTCGACGGTGATGGTGATGATGAGTTTGTCCATGATTGATCCTTGTTAACCCATTGATTTCAGTGATTCTCGAAGAAAGGCAAGGCCAAGCCTTGAACCTTCCTCGGGGAACGGCCAGCCCCACAAGTCGAGCATCCAGGTGCCAGTGTAATGGATGGCGCGCAAAGCAGCGAGGATGGCGGGCAGGTCCAGCCGGCCGCGCCCGGGGGCGAAGTGCAGCTCCGAGCTAACCTGATCGCTGTCGGAGAAGTGGACGTGGTGGATGCGCGGGCCGAGGCGGGCGATGGCGGCCGTGTAGCCATCCGGCAGGCCGACGCCGAAGTGGCAGCAGTCGTAGGTCAGGCCGAAGTCATCCGCGCCCACGCGGTCGAAGAAGCGTAACAACCAGTCCAGGTCTATGCCGAGGGTGAAGGGGTGGACCTCGACGGTCAGGGCCACGCCGTGGTCGCGGCCAAACGCCACCGCCTCGCGGAACAGGTTGGCGGTCACGTCCAGCAGCGCGCCGTGGAGCACGTCATCGGCGACGTTGGCGGGGCGGCGGCCCTCCCAGGTGAGCAGGTCGCGCATCCCCAGCGCCTCGGCGGCCAGGATGTCGCGCTTGAGGCCGGCGAGGACTTCGGCAGTCGCGTCCGGGTGGAGCAGTGGGGCATCGAAGTAATCGGTCCCGGCGGCGTTGAGGCGCACGGCGGGCGTGCCCAGGGCGCGGCAGCGGTCGGCCAGTTCGCGGCGCAGGTCGTCGGTCTTGCAGGCGGCGATTTGGGGCGGCCACAACTCCAGGAGGTCATAGCCGAGGGCGGCGGCCAATTGCAGGGCGGCCTCCAGGGGCCGGTCGCGGAAGATCATGGGGTTGCCGATGATCTGAACCCTGTCAGGCATGGCGGCTCCGGTGAGGCTCATTGTCACCTTGGCCCACGGGGCGGCGTTGACAATGGCCTTCACTGTCACCCTGGCCCACGGGGCGGCTGCGCACAGCGCGAATGACGGCGCCTTGTGTTGTCTGCCCATTTGCGCGCGAAGGGTATCGACGGCGCATCACTGATATGTTTCGCGCGCATCTTTGATGTGAGGCACAAGGTGGTGGGGACGCGCTCAACATGACAATGGGGCTCCTGAGATGCGTGGAGTGCAATGACATCACTGACGCTCACTGTCACCTTGAGCGCGAATGACGGCGCTCTGTGCTGCCAGCCATTTGGCGCGCGAAAGGTATCGCTGATGGATCGATGAGATGTTTCGCGCGCCTCCTTGACGTGAGGCCAGAGAGGCGAGTGACGCGCTCAACATGACAGTGATTCTCATGGAAGGGTGCCCTAGGCGAGGCTCAACCCCACCTTGCCCGCCACTGCGCCGATCAGCCGCCAGGTCTCGTCCGAAAGCGGGATGCCGGCGGCCAGGCGCTGGTCGCGGCGGGCGTAGTCCACGCCGCCGGGCATGACGACGCCGGGGTGGCCGGGCACCGTGGGCGTGCCGGTGATGTAGTCGCTCAACTCCTGGATCAAAACAGCAAACCGCTCGCGCCCGCAGAACGCGTCCGGGTCAATCGCGATCAGGCAGAAGCCGTTGATGTGCGGCAGGTCGCTGATGGAGGTGGCCCCAGACAGGATGCCGGACAGGATTTCCACCATGATTGCCAGGCCGGTGCCCTTGTAGCCCAGGTCTGGCGAGCCAAAGGGCAGGATGGCGCCGCGCGGCGGGCCGTAGAAGGCGTGCGGGTCGGTGGAGGGGTTACCGTCCGCGTCGATGATGGCGCCCGCGGGCAGGGGTTGGCCGGCGTGCATCAGCACCCGGATTTTGCCCTCGGCGATCATGCTGGTGGACATGTCCAGCACGATGGGGTTGCCGGGCGCGGGCGCGCCGAAGGCCAGCGGGTTGGGGGCCAGCCGCCCCTCCCGCCCGCCGAAGGGGACGACGAAGTGGCCGCTCTTGACGCTGTTGGCGAAGGCCAGCGACACCAGCCCGCGCTCGGCCAGCCGCTGGGGGTGCGTGCCCAGCCGGCCCACGTGGTGGCAGTTCTGGGTGAGCACGCAGGCCACGCCCGAGGCGCGCGCCTTCTGCTCGGCCAGGTCCACCACGCGGCGGGCGCTCACCAGGCCAAAGTTCAGCCCGCAGTCGGCGACAGCGGTGGTGGGCGTTTCCTTAACAATGGTGAACGCGCCGCCGGGGCGGATGTGGCCGGCCAGCACTTCCTCGGTGTACCAGATGTAGCGGGTGACGCCGTGGCTTTCGAGGCCCATCAGGCTGGCTTCGACCAGGTCGTCGGCCACGAGAGCGGCTTCTTCGGCGGAGGCGCCGCAGGCCGTGAACAGGTCGCGGCCAACTTGGCGCAGGTAATCGGGAGAGAAGGTGGGCATACGCGGGTCCTTGGCTTCAAGCTATCTCACCGCGGAGAGCGCGGAGAGCGCGGAGTCTTTCGTCAACGGATGGAACGGAAGATGGATAAGGATCGGATAAGGGCCGATAGTGGGAGTCAGGGAGTCGGCGGCAGTTGGCGGCGGATGCGGTTGGTGAGCGAGTCCAGGGTGTGGTGCAGGTAGCCGAAGTCCGCGCCCACCTGGAGCCACTGCACGCCCAGGCCGGCCAGGGTGACGGCGAAGTCCGGCTCCACGCCCATGCCGGCGCCCACGGGCAGACCGGCGGCGCGGGTGCGTTGGGCGATGGACTGCACGGCGGCCAGGTTGTCCGGGTGGGCGGTCTGCCCGCGCAGGCCCAGCGACCAGGACAGGTCGGTGGGGCCGATCATGATGGCGCCCAGGCCGGGCACTGCCAGGATGGCGTCGAGTTGGTCGAAGGCTTCGCGCGTCTCGATCATCACCGTGGGCATGATGGTGCGGTTGGCGTCTTCCGCGAAGCTGGCGCCGCCGGTGCGGCCATAGTTGGACGGGACGCGCGGGCCGTAGCCGCGCACGCCCTGCGGCGGGTAGAGGCAGTCGGCCACGAAGGCGCGCACTTCGTCAACGGAGCGCACCTGCGGGATGACGACGGCCTCCGCCCCGGCATCCAGCACGGGCTTGACGGTGTGAGTGTGGCCGCCGGGGACGCGCACGATGATGGGGATGTTGCGCGCGCGCCCGGCCAGCAGGTGGGCGCCCACGGCCTCCATGCTCATCAGGGCGTGCTCCAGGTCCAGCCAAATGAAGTCGGCGGAGGGGGCCAGGGCGTCGGTGACCAGCGGGTCGGCAAAGGTGACGCCGCAGCCGATGAGGGTGCGGCCAGCGGCAATAGCATCGCGGAAGGATTGGATGGCGGGCATGAGGTCTCCGGTGGGTGCTGGGCCAGACCTGCCAGGTTTTGGCTGAAGGCCGCTCGGGCGCGCAACCGAAACCTGGCAGGTCTTGTGGGGCAAGCCGGGCGCTATTGGTTCAGGGCGCGGGCATCCTCGGCGGGCAGGTTGGGCAGGGGGCGCAGGTGCAGGCCGCCGTCCACGACGATCTCCGCGCCGGTGGTGTACGGGCTGAGCGCGTCCGAGAGCAGGAAGGCGGCGGCGCGGCCGATTTCGATTGGGTTGCCGAAACGGTGCAACGGGATCAGGCCGAGCAGTTCCTGCTCCGCTTCGGGCGGCACGGTGCTGGTCATGCGCGTCTGGTAGTGGCCGGGCGTCACCATGTTGACGCGGATGCCGAACGGCGCCAGCTCGACGGCCAGGTTTTCCATCAGCGCCCGCAGGCCCACTTTGGAGATGCGGTAGGCGGTTTCGCGGTAGCCGGGGGTGAAGCGCGCGGTGGAGCCGATGATGACGATGCCGCCCGTGCCGCGCGCGATCATGTGGCGGCTGGCTTCGCGCGCGGCCAGCACGGCGGCGGTGAGGTTGGTATCAATGGTGTTGTGCCAGGCCTCGGCGTCGAGTTGGGTGATAGGCTGGTGCCAGGTCCAGGCGGCGTTATTAATGTAGAAGTCCAGGCCGCCCAGCGCGTCGATGGCCGTCTGGACCATGCGCACCACCTCAGCCTCCCGGCTGACGTCGGCGGTGATGGGGACGACGAATGCGCCTGCGTCTTCAAGCTGGCGGAGGGCGGCAGGGTCCGGGTTGCGGCTGGCAAGGGCCAGGCGGACGCCTTCTTCCGCGAGGGCGCGCGCGATGCCCAGGCCGATGCCGCTGAGGCCGCCGGTGATGAGAGCCGATTTGCCGACGAGGCCGGTGTTCACGGGGCGTGGTTGTACTACGGCGGCAGGGGGGAGTCAAGCGGCGTTGACAACTCCACCAGGTTAGCGTACATTAGGCGGCGGCTGTTCACGTCGCCCCCACTCCCCTCGTTAGGAAAGCAACCCATGACCGGACAATCGAGAGTCTATGCCAACGCCGCTGGCCGGCTGTTCCCCCCTCATCTGCTGCACGCCACCTATCAACAGTTTGAGGCGGCGGGATATGCCCGGCCGGTCACGGGCGCAATCTACCGGGGCGAGCCGCGGCCGACGTGCGGCGTGTCGCTCGGCGGGCTGGACACGGGCTGCCTGGACATCGAATCAAATGGGATGCTGGGCTACAGCACGCTCTTCAATCACCTCACCGAGCCGCGCTTGCTGCTCAACCTGCCGTTCCTGGGGCTGCACTGCGAGGGGCAGGCGTGGGTGCTGGCCAGCGAGCGGCAGGGCAAGCAGGACACGCCATACCATAACCCCGGCCTGCCCGCCTTCCCCTGGCTCGACTATACCCCGCAGGCCGTGGCCGTGCCGCTGGCGGGCGCGGCGCTGGCCGATTCGATTGACTATTGGGGTCACTATCCAATCGTGGACCTGGAGTTCGACACGAGCGCGCCGGTGACGGTCGGGCTGCGGGCCTGGTCGCCGTTCCTGCCAGGGCACGAGACCGAGTCCATGCTGCCGGGGGCGGTGTTCTCGGTGACAGTGCGCAACCCGACGGCCAAGCGCCGCGCGGGCGGGGTGGTGTTTAGCTTTCCGGGGTTTGAGGCGGGCCACCCGGAAACGGTGCGGCGCGAGAGGCTGCACGGCGAGTTGAATGGTGTGCACGTCCACAGTGGGCAAAGCGGCGAGGCCTGGGAGATGGCGTATGTGCTGGCGGCGGCCGGGACGGAGGCGAGCCTGGGCGGCGCGCTGGATGCGGATGGCGCGAAGTGGGCGGCGATCGCGAGCGGACTGCCCGCGCCCGAAGCCGGGCAGACCGGCGCGTCGCTGGCGGTGGCCTTTGACCTGGGGCCGGGCGAACGCCGCGAGGTGCACCTGATCCTGGCCTGGCACGCGCCGCACTGGCGGGCAGGCGGCGGGCCCAGCAAGACGGCCACGCGCCAGTTCACGCACATGTATGCCCGCGCATACCCAGACGCGGTGAGCACGGCGCGCCGCCTGGCCGCGGAGCGCGAGACGCTGCTGCGACGGGTGATCGCCTGGCAGGAGGTGATCTACCAGGACGAGGCCGTGCCGGGCTGGCTGGCGGATGGGCTGATCAACGTGCTGCACCTGCTGACCGAGTGCAGTGTGTGGGGGCAGGCCGGGTCGGAGTTGGGCGATTGGGTGCGAGAGGACGACGGGCTGTTCGCGCTGAACGAGTGCCCCCGCGGCTGCCCGCAATTGGAGTGCCTTCCGTGCAGCTTCTACGGCAACATCCCCCTGTTGTACTTCTTCCCGCGCGCGGCGCGCAGCACCCTGCGCGGCTATCACGCCTACCAGTTTCCTGACGGGCGGCCGCCGTGGATTTTTGGCGGGGGGACAGCGCTGGTGGAAGCCAACCGCGCGCCCTATGACCTGGCGGCCCCCGACCAGGGCTATCAGACGGTGCTGAATGGCGCGTGCTATATTGTGATGGCCGACCGCTATTGGCGCATCGCGGGGGAGGCCGCCATCCTGCCCGAGCTGTGGGAGTCGCTCAAGCGGGCCAACGACTTTTCGCTGAACCTGCGGCCCGCCTTCGGGCCGGCGCAGGTGCTGGCGATGCCACAGCCGGGCACCGACAAGTATGTGCTGGGCGACACGGAATGGTTCGAGGCGCCCGAACCGGGCTGGAAGGGGTTTGTGACGCATGCGGGCGGGGTGCGGCTGGCGCAGGTGCAGTTGATGCGGCGGATGGCGCAGGCGATGGGCGACGCGGACTATGCGGCGGCCTGCGATCGCTGGCTGGAGGCCGGGGCCCAGGCGCTGGAAACGCAGTTGTGGAATGGGTCGTACTATCTCAATTTCAATGACCCCGACACGGGCGCGCGCTCCGACCTGGTATTTGGCTATCAACTGGACGGGCAGTGGATTTCGGATTGGCACGGGGCCGAGCGAGTCTTCCCGGCGGAGCGGGCGCGGGCGGTGCTGGAGGTGCTGCGCGGAGCGAACTGCGCCCTGAGCAACAGCGGCGCGACAAACTACGCCAACCCCGACGGCACGCCGGCCAAGGTGGGCGGCTATGGCACCTACAGCTACTTCCACGCCGAGCTGTACATGCTGGCGATGACGTACATGTATCACGGTGAGCGCGAGTTTGGGCTGGACCTGCTGCGGCGCTGCCTGACGACCGTGATGCGCCGCGGCTACCTGTGGGACTGGCCGAATATGGTGCGCGGCGACTCGGACACCGGCGAGCGCGCCTTTGGGGCCGACTACTATCAGAACCTGATGCTGTGGGCAGTGCCGGCGGCCCTGGCGGGCGAGAGCATGGAGGGACCGGCGCGCGGCGACGGGCTGGCGGCGCGGGTGGTGCGCGCGGCGCAGTCAAGCGCCTGAAGACCAGGCCGCCAACCGCCGCCGCACCGCCTCCGCATTGGCGGCGTCTCCCATCTGCTCGAACAGGGGCAGGGCCGCCTCGGCCTGGACGATGGCGGCGGGGCGGTCGCCCAGCGCGTTCAGCGCCTCGCCCATGTTCCACCGGGCATAGGCCTGGCCGCGCGGGTCGCCCAGGTCGTGCATGATGTCCAAAACCTGCTTGAAACACTTCAGCGCGCGGGTGGCGTCGCCCAGAGCGGCATAGGCGCCGCCCTGGTTGTGTAGCGTGGTGGCCTCGCCGGGCCGGTCGCCCAGCGCGCGCCGCACCCTCAGCGACTGCTCGTAGAACTCAACCGCGCGGCCCGGATCAGGCAGGTGGGAGTAGGCGTTGCCCAGATTGCTCAGGGCGTCGGCTTCGCCGTGCCGGTCGTCAATCGCGTGCGCCAGGGTTCGGTGCCGCTCGTGCAGGTCAATGGCGCGTTGAAAATCGTTCCGGGCAGCATGGGCCAGGCCCAGGTTGCGCAGGATGTTGGCCTCGGTGCGCCGGTCGCCCAGCTCGCGCGCGATGGCGAGATGCTGCTCATACAGGCCGATGGCGCGGGGCAGGTCGCCGTGGTCGGCCCACAGGTGGGCCAATAAGGTCAGGGTGTTGCCTTCACCGTGCCGGTTGCCGATGGCCCGCATCAGGCCCAACACCTGGTCGTAGGCTTTCAGCGCCTCGCCGGTGCGGTTCAGGGCGGCGTAGGCCAGGGCGATGTTGCCGAGGGCGTTGGCTTCGCCGCGCCGGTCGCCCTGTTCGCGCGTGATGGCCAGGTGCTGCGTGAAGAGCTCCAGGGCGCGGCCCGGCTGGTTCAGGGCGGCGTAGGCCAGGCCCAGGTTGCCCAGGCTCTGCCCTTCGCCATAACGGTCTCCCAGCGCCCGGTCGATCTTCAGCGCCTGCTCGTGATAGTCCATGGCCCGGTGCGGCTGGCCCTGGGCGGCGTAGGCCAGGCCCAGGTTGCCCAGGTGGACGCTCTCGTGTTGCTGGTTTTTTAGCCGCCGCGCCGCCCGCAGGGCCGCCTCCGTCCAGGCCAGGTCGTCGGGCGCGGTTTGGCGGAGCTGGCGGATGGCCCAGCTTGCGCCGGCATAGGCGCTGCACAGCCGGGCGGCCTCGTCGTCATCGGCGTGCGCCGCCGCCCAGGCCTGACCCGCCTCGACGTTGGCCCGCTCTTGATCGAACAGCGCCAGGCCCGCCATGGCCTTGTCCCCGCCTTCGAGATACCAGGTGTTGGCCTGGGCCAGCACGCGCCCATAGTGGATCGCGTGCCGGCGCTCGGCCCCGGCCCGCTCGTCGCCCAGCAGCCGCGCCCCAGCCGCCAGCCGCGCCGAGTCGTGCAGGTAGTAGCGCTGCGTCTCGGCGGAGTATTCCACCAGCGAGTAGCGCAGCAGGTCGCTCAGCCGGTCGCCGGCCGGCTCGTCATCCAGCGCCAGCACGGCGGCGGCGGCGGGGCGGTCAATGCCGCCCGCGAAGACGGCCAGGGCGCGCCAGGCGGCTTGCAGGCGGGCGGGCAGCAGGTCGTAGCTCAGGGCCAGCGCGGCCAGCAGCTTGTCGAGCGCCTGCATCCGCCCCTGCTCGTCGCGCAGGCGGGCGAGATACCGTTCGGGCGTCAGGTCTTCGTGCTCGGCCAGGGCGGAGCCGGCCAGCCGCAGGCTCAGGGGCGTGTCGTCGCACAGCGCCGCGATCTCGTCGGCCTCCGCCCCAATGCGCGCGGCCACTTTCAGCAGCAATGCGATGGACTGCGGGCGGGGCAGCGCGCCCAGGTTGAACGGGCGCAGGCCGGGCAGGGTGAAGCGCAGGCGCGACGTCACCAGCAGCAGGCAGCCGGCGGGCGGGAGGAGGGGCGCCACCTGGCCGGCATCCCAAGCGTTGTCGAACAGCAGCAGGGCGCGCTGACCGTGCAGGACGCTGTGATAAGCCGCGGCCAGGCCCGCCTCGCCGGAGGGCAGTTGCTCCACCGGCTTGAAGGCGCGGATGACGTGGGCCATCACCGCGCCGGGGGCGAGCGGCGTGGTGGTGCCCAGCAGGTCAAGGTAGATTTGGGCCTCCGGGTATTGCGGAGCCAGCGCCTGAGCCAGCACGAGGGCCAGGGCGGTCTTGCCGATGCCGGCCGGGCCGCGCAGACCAACAATGCCGCCCGCCTCAGCGGCGGCGCGGAGTTCGGCAAGTTCGGCTTCGCGGCCGGTGAAGTCGCGCGGCGGGGCGGGGAGTTGATGGCGGGCGTCGACGCCGGTGGGCGGGGCCTGGGTGATCTGGTTGCCCATGACCAAGTTGCCGCCCTGGATCGTGACCGGGCTTTCAAAGTACGCGCCGCCGCCGGTGTGGATGTCGCGCTTGCCGCCGGTGAAGATTTCGGACATGGGGTTCAGTCCCGCTGCCGCGCCGCCGTCCGCGATCCCCCTTCCGCCTGCCACGCCGCCAGGGATTGCCGCACCTTGTCCGCCAGGGTATCGCCCGTCTGCTCGAACAATGGCAGGGCCGCCTCGGCCTGCGCGATGGCGGCGGGGCGGTCGCCCAGCTTGTCCAGGGTCAGGCTGGCGTGCCAGCGGCCAACGGCCTCGGCGCGCCGGTCGCCCAGGCGGCGGGCGAGGGCGGCCTGCTGATCGTAGTAGTCCACCGCGGCGGGCAATTCGCCCAGGGTGTAGTAGGCGTGGCCCAGGTTGCCGAGGGTGTGGCCCTCGCCGTCCGGGTCGCCCAGGGCGCGGTTGAGGGCCAACTGCTGCTGGTAGTCGGCGATGGCCTGGCGAGTGTCGCCCAGGGTGGCGCGGGCGGCGGCCAGGTTGCCCAGGGCCACCGCCTCCCAGGGCTGGTCGCCCAGTTCGCGGGCGATGGCGAGATGCTGTGCGTGATAGTCGGTGGCGCGGCGCTGGTCGCCCAGCGCGCCGTGGGCCACGCCCAGGCTGCCCAGGGTGACGCCCTCGCCGTGCCGGTCGCCCAACTCGCGGGCGATGGCCAGCCGCTGCTCGTAGCACGCGACGGCCTGGGCCGGCTGGCCGGCGTCCAGGTAGGCGTTGCCCAGGTTGACGAGGGTGGGCGCTTCGGCCAGGCGGTTGCCCAGGGCGCGGGCCAGGCCCAGGCTCTGCGTGAAGCACTCGATGGCGGGGCGCGGCTGGCCGGCTTCGGCCCAGGCGTTGCCCAGGTTGTTCAGGGCGTCGCCCTCGGCCAGCGGGTCGCCGGCCATCCGCGCCAGCATGAGCTGTTTCTGATAGTGCTCGACTTTGCCGGGGCCGGAGGAAGGAGTCACACGGTGACTATAGCATGGAATGACTTGACACTTGCCCAAGCAGTGCTAGTGTTCACCACATTCTATGGTGAGGTAGGCCATGCCAAAGCGTCTCGGGGTACTTGTGCCGGTGGTACTGGGGTTGGTTTCATTATCGTGCAGCCTGTTCGGCCCGGCGGCAACGCCGACCGCACCGCCGACGCTGACCGCCGTGGTGATGGTGGAGTCGGCGCAGCCCCAGCCGCCCACCAGCACGCCCCCGGCCCCGCCGGAGGCGACGGCCACCACGCCGCCCAGCCCCAGCCCGGTTCCGGCCTCCACCGACACGCCCGCGCCCACCGGCCTGAACGCGGCTGGCCCGTATGTGCTCTTCAACGCGGGCGGCGGGGTGTGGGTCTCCAACCCGGATGGCAGCTTCCTGACCCGGCTGTTCGACCGGGAGGCCAGCGGCGACCTGCACCGCGCCCTCGCGCCGCGCGGCGACCGGCTGGCCCTGGTGGTGCGCACCGAAGACGAGCTGGACCTGGTGATCGTTAAGGTGCCCAGCGGCGAGACGGAAATGACCATCCGCCTGATCGCGCTGACGGAGGCCGAGGAGATTGCCGACCCGGCGAGCGAAGCGGCGTTTGCGCTATACGCCATGCGTGACTATCCGAGCGTGGCGTGGTCGCCGGGCGACGGGCGCTGGCTGGCCTTTGTGGGCGCGATTGCCGGCCCGACCGCCGATCTGTATCTCTACGATACCCAGACGCAGACCTTCACGCAGATGACGGACGGGCCGTCGCAGGCGGTGCTGCCGGAGTGGTCGCCGGATGGGCAATACATCCTGCACGCGGGGGTGAGCTGGGTGCCGCCGTTTGGGGGCGCGATCCTGGGCGCGAACCAACTGGACGGGGTGTGGGCGGTGCGCGTTGCGGACGGCGCCGTGATCGAGCAGCCCAAGCCGGCCGGGGTGCACCCGAACTTCGCGGGTTGGGAGGATGCCGCCCACTACTGGACTTATGACAGCGACGAGGAGTGTTTTGCCCAGGACCTGCGGGCGGTGG
This sequence comes from uncultured Anaerolineales bacterium, assembly GCA_964497615.1. GTDB lineage: Bacteria > Chloroflexota > Anaerolineae > Anaerolineales > UBA6663 > CAZCEC01. The sequence goes on from CAZCEC010000002.1 coordinate 103,862, forward strand.
ACGTGGCCAGCGGGACGGCCGAGCCAGGGCTAGATTTCAGCTTCTACGGCCCAGTGGCAGTATCGCCGAGCACCGGCGTGCTGCTGATCTCCGGCGCGGCCGGCTGCCCCAGCGCTCTGGGCGAGGGCGTGTTCGTGCTGCGGCCGGGCGAAGGCCTGCCCACCCGGCTGCTCGACAAGCGCGCCTACGAGATCCGGTGGCTGCCGGAGAGCCAGGTATTCCTGGCTTATCCCGAGGCGCTCGTCTCCGCCGACGGCCAGCAGGTGTATGCGCCGCCGGTCTATGATGCGTCCTTTCACCCAGCCATTTCGCGCGCGGGCTACGAGGCCTGGGAGGTGATCCAGAACCAGGCGGGCCGGGCGGTGGTGCGCGCGCCGGGCGAGGACTGGCGCACGGTGCTGGAAGGATTTGTGGACGAGCTGATCTGGGACCCGGTGGATGGGCAAACCCTGCTGATCGCGCTCCAGGACGGGGCGCTGTACGCGGCCACGGCGCCGGACTTCGCGCCGCAGTTTATGGGCAGCCTGGGCGGGCGCGTGCGGCAGGCGGTGTGGGCGCCGGGGCCAAGACATTGAGAATCATTGACTGACACTGTCACCCTGAGCGCAGTTCCGGCGGCTGTGCCTGAAGCCCGGCCCGCGCGCGAAGGGCACCGATGATGAATCGCTGATATGTTTCGCGCGCGGCGGGGGCGGGGGGAATGTGACGCGCTCAACATGACAAGGATGGACCAGTGAAAGGAACACGGCATGCTGCGTCTCGTTGATCTCTCCCTCGACCTGTACGACCGCGCCCCCACTTTCGCGCCGGACCCCAAGACCGCCATCGTGCCGCACATGGGCGTCAAGGACATGGGCTACAACATCACCAACTTGATCTTCAGCAGCCACCTGGGCACGCACCTGGACGCGCCCTTCCACTTCTTCGACGACGGGCGCACGGTGGAGGCGCTGGACGTGCGGCGCGGCTTTGGTCCGGCCTGGGTGCTGGACTTCAGCCACAAGGGCCGCAAGGGCGAGATCACGCCCGCCGACCTGGAGGCGCACGCCGCCAAGATCACGCCCGGCTGCCGGCTCATCTTCCGCACGGGGTGGGACAAGGAGTTCCCCCAGCCGCACTACTTCGGCGAGCAGCCGTATCTCGGGCCGGACGCCTGCCGCTGGCTGGTGGCGCGCGAGGTGGCGACGGTGGCGTTGGACATGCCGACCATCATGCCCGCCGACTACATCACCGTCCACCACATCCTGCTCAAGCCGGAAGTGCTGGTGATCGAGGGGCTGCGCGGGTTGGACCAACTGCGCGGCGAGCGGGTGATCCTGTGCGCCTTGCCGTTGCGGATACGCGGGCGCGACGGCTCGCCGTGCCGGGCGATGGCGATTGACGCCGACAGCGACGCGGAGTTGGATGCGCTGGCGGGGCTGTTCGAGGGGCTGGCGTTCGAGGCCTAGACCTTTGCCACGAATTGCACGAATTTCACGAATGAAAAGCATTCACCGCGGAGCACGCGGAGAGCGCTGAGAAAGGCAAGAGCGGGGCTTAACCGCAAGGCATACCCAGCGCGCATAGAGATTCGATTGAAATGGTCTTCTCCGCGCTCTCCGCGATCTCCGCGGTGAAATGATTGGGACCATGCGATCAAAACGATTCGAGAGTCTAGAGCAGCGCGAGATCAACCGCGAGACGTTCGTGGAGCCGTGGCCCGAGGCGGGGCTGGTGGTGGCCGACGGCCCCAATGACCCCGCGCCCAGCCTGCGGATCGAAAACGGCGCGGTGGTGGAGATGGACGGCAAGCCGCGGGCCGATTTCGACGCGCTGGACCTGTTCATCGCCGCGCATGGGCTGGAACTGGGCGCGGCCGAGGCAGCGATGGCGGCCCCGTCGCTGAGCATCGCCCGCATGCTGGCGGACGTGAACGTGCCGCGCGCCGAAATCCTGCGGCTGGCGGCGGGCAGCACCCCGGCCAAGCTGTGCGACATCGTCCGGCACATGAACGTGCTGGAGATGATGATGGGGCTGGCCAAGATGCGGGCGCGGCGCACGCCCGCCAACCAGGCCCACGTCACCAACAAGCGCGAGCACCCGGCCCTGCTGGCGGCGGACGCGGCCGAGGCCGCCCGGCGCGGCTTCGCCGAGATTGAGACGACCACGGGCGTGGCCCGCTATGCGCCGCTCAACGCGCTGGCGATCCTGGTGGGCAGCCAGAGCGGGCGCGGCGGCGTGCTGACGCAGTGCTCGGTGGAGGAGTCGCTGGGGCTGATGCTGGCGATGAAGGGCCTCACCAGCTACGCCGAGACGCTCTCCATCTACGGCACCGAGGGCGCGTTCGTGGACGGCGACGACACCCCATGGTCGAAGGCGTTCCTGTCGGCGGCCTATGCCTCGCGCGGGGTGAAGGTGCGGTTCACCTCGGGCACGGGGTCGGAGGCGCTGATGGGGCACGCGCAGGGGTGCTCGATGCTGTACCTGGAGGCGCGCTGCCTGTGCGTCACGCGCGGCGCGGGCAGCCAGGGCGTGCAGAACGGCTCGATCTCCTGCATCGCGCTGCCGGAGAGCCTGCCGGGCGGGGTGCGGGCGGTGCTGGCCGAGAACCTGCTGGCGGCGATGCTGGGGCTGGAGGTGGCCTCCGGCAACGACGCGCTGGCCTCGCACTCGGCCATCCGCAAGACCGCCAAGCTCATGCTCCAGTTCATCCCCGGCGCGGACTTCATCTTCTCTGGCTACAGCGCCGTGCCCAAGCGCGACAACCTGTTTGGCGGCGGCAACTTCGACGCCGACGACCTGGACGATTACGGCGTGCTCCAGCGCGACATGCGGATCGAAGGCGGCACGCGCCCGCTGACGGAAGACGAGGCGCTGAGGGCGCGACGCGAGGCGGCGCAGGCCATCCAGGCGGTATATGCCGAACTGGGGTTCCCGCCCATCACCGACGAAGAAGTGGAGGCGGCGGTGGCGGCGCATGGCAGCGAGACCATGCCCCTGCGCGACGTGCCCGCCGACCTGGCCGCCGCGGATCGGTTCCTGGCGGGCGGCGAGACCCTGGTGGGCGTGGCGGGCGCGCTGCGGCGGCGCGGGTTCGAGCGGGTGGCCGAGAACGTGCTGGAGATGGGGAGGCAGCGCGTGGCGGGCGATTACCTTCAGCCGGCCGCCATCTTTGACGACAACTTTCGAGTCGTGAGCGCCATCAACGACCCCAACGATTACACCGGCCCCGGCACCGGCGACCGGGTGGTGGGCGAGCGCTGGGCGCAAATGCAGGCGCTGCCCCAGGTGCGCAGTCCGCGCGACTTCATCGAGGCGCAAATGGCGGGCGCTTGCCCCCGGCTGGGGGAAGTGGGGCCGGCGGTGAAAGGCACGCGGCCCGAGGTGGTGGTGGCAGTGGGGCCGGCGTTTGGCGCGGCCCTCACCAGCACCATCGGCGGGCTGGGGCACGAGGCGGTGCTGGCGGCCATCCTGACGGGCGTGGCGCGCGAGGGGTTGACGGCCCGCATCGTCAAGGTCTATCACACCTCGGACTGCGCCGCGATTGGGCAGGTGGCGGCGGTGCTCAGCGGCAGCGGGGTGGGCATCGGCTTGCAGTCGCGCGGCACGACCATCATCCACCAGAAGGGCCTGCCGCGGCTGCACAACCTGGAGTTGTTCCCCCAATCGCCCAGCCTGACGCTCGAAACGTACGAAGCCATTGGCCGCAACGCGGCGCGCTACGCCAAGCACGAGCGCACCACGCCGGTGCCGGTGCAGGTGGATAACTGGGCGCGGCTGCGGCTGATCGTGAAGACGGCACTCTTGCACCGCAAGGAAACCGATTCCATCCGCGATGAGCCGCCGGTGGAGATGCGGTTTGAGTGGGAGCCGGAGATGTGACGACCGACGACGGACGACGGACGACGAAGGATCACACATCTGTAGTAGCGAATTCATTCGCTCCCGACATGAGCAACAAGCGGGGGCGAATAAATTCGCTACTACCGTCCCAGGGTTGATGAGCGACCATGTACGAGCAGGACTGACGATGACTGAGCGTGAAGCACCTTACCCCTTGCGCGACAGCGCCGATCTGCGCGCCGCGAGCGGCCGGCGGCTCGACGACATCGCCGGCGATGATCTGAGCATGGCTGACCTGAGCATCAGCGCCGAGACGTTGCGGGCGCAGGCGAGGGTGGCGCGGGCGGCGGGCTATGGGCCGCTGGCCGAGAACCTGGAACGGGCGGCGGAGCTGACGCGCGTGCCCAACGCCGAAGTGCTGCGGATGTACGAGCGCCTGCGGCCGGGGCGGTCGTCGTACGCGGCGCTGATCGGCCTGGCCGAAACGCTGGAGACGCAGTATCAGGCGGCGGCCTGCGGGCGGTTGCTGCGCGAGGCGGCGGAAGCGTACCGGGCGCGGGGATTGCTGAAGCGGGAGGGATGAGAACCTGCCGTGCGCCATGCCCGACGCCGCGCGGGAGGGCGCGCGCACGGGCCGGGATCGCCGGGTCACGCGGCCAGGCGCGCGCCAATGCGGTGCGGCGGTGCGCGCCAACACCGGGTCGTGCGCCAGGTCCGCGCCCGGCGATCAATCGCCGGGCTACCCAGCGGCGCCGGCTCAAGCCGGCTAGGGGAGGTTGTGCGCTAAGCCCGTTTGAACGGGCGCCGGTGTGCAGCGCGGGTCGTTTACGCCCGCGCGGGCCGGGATCACCGGGTCACGCGGCCAGGCGCGCGCCAATGCGGTGCGGCGGTGCGCGCCAACACCGGGTCGTGCGCCAGGTCCGCGCCCGGCGATCAATCGCCGGGCTACCCAGCGGCGCCGGCTCAAGCCGGCTAGGGGAGGTTGTGCGCTAAGCCCGTTTGAACGGGCGCCGGTGTGCAGCGCGGGTCGTTTACGCCCGCGCGGGAGGGCGCGCGCACGAACGGGGGGGGAAACGCACCAGGCGTGGGTTCGCGCACACCCGTTGGATCGGGAACGCGCGGCGGGGCAACCGCCGCACTTAAGGAGAACTTATCATGGCCCTGTTCGACTATCCCCTGGAAGAACTGCAACGCTACCTCCCCGCCCGCACCGAGCCGGCGGACTTCGACGCGTTTTGGGCCGCCACCCTGGCCGAGACGCGCGCCCACCCGCTCAACGCAACGTTCGAGCCGGTGGACTATGGGCTGAGGCTGATCGACTCGTTCGACGTGACGTTCAACGGCTACGGCGGCCAGCCGATCAAGGGCTGGCTGAGCCTGCCGCGCGGGGCAAGCGGCCAACTGCCGGGCGTGGTGGAGTTCATCGGCTACGGGGGCGGGCGCGGGTTCCCGCTGGATTGGCTGCTCTGGCCCAGCGCCGGATACGCGCATTTGGTGATGGACACGCGCGGGCAGGGCGGCGCCTGGTCCAAGGGCGACACGCCCGACCTCCAGCCCGACGGCGGCAACCCGTCCCACCCCGGCTTTATGACCCAGGGCGTGCTCTCGCCCAAGACCTACTACTACCGGCGCGTGTTCACGGACGCGGTGCGGGCAGTGGAGGCGGCGCGGGCGCACCCGGCGGTGGACGGGGCGCGGGTGAGCGTCACGGGCGGCAGCCAGGGCGGCGGCATCAGCCTGGCGGCGGCGGGGCTGGACCCGAGCGTGGCCGCCTGCATGCCGGACGTGCCGTTCCTGTGCCACTACCGCCGCGCCACGGAGATCACGGCCTCCCACCCGTACGAGGAGATTTCGCGCTACTGCATGACACACCGGGATAAGGTGGAGTTGGTGTTCGGCACCCTGGCGTACTTCGATGGCGTCAACTTCGCGGCGCGGGCGCAGGCGCAGGCCCTGTTCTCGGTGGGGCTGATGGACGAGGTCTGCCCGCCCTCGACGGTGTACGCGGCCTACAACCACTACGCCGGCCCGAAGGACATTCGAGTGTACTCGTACAACCACCACGAGGGCGGCGGGAGCTACCAGGCGGTGGAGAAGGTGCGGTTTTTGCGCACGCTATGGGGGTGAGGGAGAGCGCCGCGCCTACCCCTTTAGCGCCCCCGCCATCATCCCTCGCAAGAAGTAGCGGCCCAGCAATAGATAGACGAGCAGGGTGGGCAGGGCCACCATCACCGCGCCCGCCATCTGCACATTCCACTGCGTGAACTGGCTGCCGGAAAGATTCTGGAGGGCCACCGTCACCGGGCGGATCTCCGGGTTGTTGGTGATGATCAGCCCGAACAGGAACTCATTCCACAGCGACGTGAACTGCCAGATGGCGACCACCACGAAGCCGGGCGCCGAGAGCGGCAGCACCACGTGGCGGTAGATGCCGAAGAAGCCCGCGCCGTCAATGTTGGCCGCCTCCACCAGTTCGGTCGGCACCGTGGCGTAGTAGTTGCGGAAGATCAGCGTGGTGATGGGGATGCCATAGACCACGTGCGTCAGGATCAATCCGGGGATGGTGCCGTAGAGATGGAGGGCGTTGAGCACCTGCACCAGCGGCACCAGGATGCTCTGATAGGGGATGAACATCCCGAACAGGATCAGGGTGAAGAGCACGTTCGAATAGGGGAACCGCCACTTGGAGAGCACATAGCCGTTGAGCGAGCCGAGCAGGCACGAGATGACGGTGCCGGGCACCACCATCAGCGTGCTGTTGAAGAAGCTGTTGCGCATGCCGATGACGCCCTCGCCGCCGTTCCAGGCGCGGCCAAAGCTCTCGAAGCTCAGCCCGGCGGGCAGCTCCCACATGCGGCTCAGGCTCACCTGGTCGAAGCTCTTCAGGCTGGTGATCACCAGCAGGTACACCGGGAACAGGTAGGCCACGGCCAGCCCCGTCATCACGACGTACAGCACCAGCCGCGGCCAGCGGCGCGCCAACTGCGCTTGCCACGTCATCTTAGCCCTCCTCCTGATTGCGCATGTTCGAGACCAGGTAGGGCACGATCACCAGGGCGATGACGAACAGGATGACCATCGCCACCGCCGCCCCCTCGGCGAACTTGTTGGCCTTGAAGGTGATCTCGTACATGAACAGGCCGGGCACGTCGGTGGCGTTGCCGGGGCCGCCGCCGGTCATGGTTACGATCAGGTCGAAAATCTTGAGCGAGACGTGGCCCAGGACGATGATGGCGCTGAGGGTGACCGGCTGGAGCGAGGGCAGGATGATGCGGCGGAACATTTGCCAGTCGCTGGCGCCGTCCACGCGCGCCGCCTCGCGAATCTCGTCCGGGATGGCGCGCAGCCCGGCCAGATACATGGCCATGGTAAAGCCCGACATCTGCCAGGTGGCGGCGGCCACCACTGGCAGCATCGCCAGCGGCACGCCGATGCGGGTCTTGCTCCACTCTGGGAACCAGCCGCCGTTGGGCCAGATGGTGGAGTCGGTGATCCAGCCGCTGCGCAGGTTCTCCAGGCCCCAATTCTGCAAGAGCAGGTTCAGGCCGGTGGAATCGCCGCTCTGCCAGTTGCTGCCGGGGGTGAAGATCCAGGCCATGGCCACGCCGGTGACGATGAAGGACAGCGACATGGGGAAGAGATAGATGGTGCGGAAGATGGCCTCGCCCTTGACGCGCGCATCCACCATCAGCGCCAGCGCCAGCCCCAGGACCAGGGTGGTGACGACGAACAGCACCGTGAAGACGATGGTGTTGCGGATGTCGGTCTGGAAGCGGCCCTGGTTGAAGATGCTGAAGTAGTTCTGGAGGCCGATGACCTTGATCTGGTTGGCGACGATGCCGGCCCAGTCGGTGACCGACACATAGGCCGACCAGCCGATAAAGCCGTACACGAACACGGCGATGGCGGCGACGGACGGGGCCAGGACGAGCAGCGACTTGAGGCGGTCGGAGGTGAGGCGGTAAGCGGGACTGGATGCGCGCATAGGCTTCTCGCCAGACTGGGGCGCCCGCGGAGGCAGGCGCGAGCGGATGGGGAGCGATTATACGAACAAATATGGCGGAGGACGACTCGCCCTCCGCCATACAGGTCTATCCGGCCGAGGCGCGAGCGCCTACTTGATCTCGACCACGGCGTCGGTCAGCGCCACGGACAGGGTCTGCGCGTCCAGGTCGCTGGAGAAGACGTTCAGGGCGTTGCCATAGGCCAGCATGTAGGCCTCAGGCGCGGCGGCGCCGTGCACGATGCTGGGCGCCAGGGTTTCGGCGCCGAAGGCGTCAATCGAGTACTGCAGATAGACGTCGTACAGGCTGCGGTCGGCGTCGGTGCGGGCCGGGATTGAGCCCTTGGCCGGGTTGAAGGCGTCCTGCCCTTCGCGCGAGCCGCACACCGCCAGCCAGGCCAGGGCTTGCGCCTGGTTGGGCGCGTTCTTGGCCAGGCCGAAGCTGTCGCTCAGCCACATGAACACGCCGTCGGTGCCGGGGGCGGCCACCCAGCCGTAGTCCACGTCCGGCTCAAAGCCCTTGCTCAGGGCGTAGCCATGGGCCCAGTCGCCCATGATGGTCATGCCGGCGCGGCCCTCCAGCACCAGGTCCATGGCGGCGGCCCAGCCCAGGGCCGAGCGGTCGCTGTTGGAGTAGTTGAGCATCTGGCTGAGGGTGTCGATGGCCTGGCCGACACGCGCGTCGGACCAGTTGGCGCCGGGCTGGAACAGCGCGGCATAGTCCGCCGGGCCGAAGGTGCCCAGCAGCACGCTCTCGAACAGGTGCGGCGTCTCGAACTTATCCAGCCCGCCGACGGCCAGCGGGATGATGTCGGCCGCTTGCAGGGCGGCGGCCACGCTGAAGAACTCCTCGAAGGTGGTGGGCGCGCTTAGGCCGTGATCGGCGAAGACCTGCTTGTTGTACCACAGCACGTTGGAGCGGTGGATGTTGACCGGCACCGACCAGATCTCGCCCTGGTAGGTGATCTGCTCCAGCAGCAGGGCGGGCATGACGTCGTTGAAGCCCTGCTCCTCGAAGAAGTCGGTCAGGGGTTCCATCTGGCCGGCGTCCACGTAGGAGACCAACTCCTTGCCGGCGTGCACCTGCCAGCTATCCGGGGGCTGGCCGCCCTGCAGGCGCGTCTTGAGCACGGTCTTGGCGTTGGTGCCCGCGCCGCCCGCCACGGTGGCGTTGATGATCTCGACGCCGGGGTTGCGGGTCTGGTAGATCTCGTACATGGCGTTGAGGCCGGTGGCTTCGCCGCCGTTGGTCCACCAACTGAAGATTTCGAGCTTGCCCGGTCCGGCGGGGGCGGAGGTGGCAGTGGCAGCGGGCGTGCAGCCGGCCAGCACCAGCGCCGCAATGAGCAGCAGACTTAGGATTGACAGCATATGCTTCGAACGGGACATACTCTCCTCCACGGTGTCCAATAACGAAGGGTGTGTTGTGGGGTGGGGCAGATGCGTGCGGGGGAAGGCGAGTCGCGATCACCTCCTTGGGGAGTAGGGGCGCGCGGCCAGGGGGTGGGGCGAGGCCGGCGCGCCATCGGTGCGTGGGAGCGCTTTCAGCAGCGGATGCCAATAACCGCCGCTGGACAGGACACGCGCGGATTCACAACCATTATTCTACTCCTGATTCTGAAACCGCGCACCTGGGAAGATTCGGCCAGGGAGCGCTCCCATCTCCTGTCGGGGGGTGTGCGCCGGCCCGGGCGGCGGCACGGCTGCGGGCGGGCCGTCAGGGCGGCGCACTCAGCCGGGCGGCGCTTGTTAGGGCAGACGACTATGCTTGAGCGGTGAGCGGGGCGCGTGAAGGGCCAACAGGCGGCGGGCGGCAACCTTGCCCGACACCCGGCACCTGGCACGCATCACGGCGTCCACAGCGTGCCGTCGGGCCAGCGCGTCTGCGTCCACTCGACGGGCTTGGCGGTGATGCCGGCGGTGGGGTATTTGGCGGCCTCGGCTTCGTCGAATTCAATCCCGAAGCCGGGGCGGTCGTTGGGCCACAGGTGGCCGCCGCGGTGCTCAGGCGCGCCGGGGAACACGGCCCGCAGCCGGTCGGTGAACTCGATAGTTTCCTGGATGCCGAAATTGTGGCAGGCCAGGTCCAGGTGCAGGTTGGCGGCGTGGCCCACGGGCGAGACGTCGCCCGGCCCCTGGAAGGCGGTACGCACGCCAAAGGCCTCGCACAGCGCGGCCAGCTTGCGGGCGGGCGTCAGGCCGCCAATGGACGTGATGTGGGCGCGGATGAAGTCAATCAACTGTTCGACGATCAGGGGGCGCCATTCGAGCGGGTGCGTGTGCAGTTCGCCCATCGCGATCGGCGTGGCGCACTGGCGGCGAAGCTGGCGGAACCACTCCACCTGGTCGGGCGAGAGCGGGTCTTCCAGATAGAACAGGCGGTAAGGCTCCAGGGCGCGGGCCAGCCGGATCGAGTCGATCGGGGCCAGCCGCTCGTGCACGTCGTGCAGGAGAAACAGGTCGTAGCCGATGGCGGCGCGGATGTGCTCGAACAGGGGCGGGACGGAGCGGGCATAGGCATCCGGGTCGTAGTAGACGCCGGGAGTGGCCGGGTCGAGCGGGCTGACGTCTGAGAAGCGTCCGCCGTAGCCCCCCATCTGGCAGCGGACGGCCAGCGCGCCGGTGGCCTGCCACCTGAGCACGTTGTCGAGCACTTCGGCCGGCTCGCGCCCGTCGGCGTGCCGGTAGATCATGGCCGCCTCGCGGCACTTGCCCCCCAGCAGGTCGTAGACCGGCATCCCGGCGACCTTCCCCTTCAGGTCCCACAGGGCGATGTCCACGCCGCTGATGGCGTTGTTGAGCACGGCGTCGTTGCGCCAGTAGGTGTTGACGTACATCATGTGCCACAGGTCTTCGATATTGGCCGGGTCGCGCCCGCGCAGCAGGGGGTCGAGGTAGTCGTCCACCGCGGCGGCGACGAGCGTGGCGCGCCAGGTGAAGGTGGCGCAGCCCAGGCCATACAGCCCTGGCTGGTCCGTCTCCACGCGGACGATGACGAGGATGATGCCCTCGGGGGCGGTGAGAAAACTGCGAACACGAGTAATTCTCATGGGTGTGTAAGTGTCAGGTGCCAGGCGTCAAAAGGCGTGTCAAGTGTCAAGTGCCAGGTGTCAAGTGAATGCGGTGCGTGACACATGACACTTGGCACGCGACACTTGACACGAGCTACGTTCACGGCGTCCATAGCGTCCCATCCGGCCAGCGCGACTGCGTCCACTGGATGGGCGGGGCGACGGTGACGGGATACTTGGCGGCTTCGGCCTCGTCCAGGTCCACGCCCCAGCCGGGCCGGTCGTTGGCCCAGACGTGGCCGCCGCGAATCTCGGGCGCGCCGGGAAAGACTGCCCGCGTGGCGTCGTCGAAATCCACCACTTCTTGAATGCCGAAGTTGTGGCAGGCCAGGTCCAGGTGCAGGTTGGCGGCGTGGCCGATGGGCGAGACGTCGCCGGGGCCGTGCCAGGCAGTGCGCACCCCAAATGATTCGCACAAGGCCGCCAGCTTGCGGGCGGGCGTCAGGCCGCCAATGGCGGAGACGTGGGCGCGGATGAAGTCAATCAACTGCTCGCTCACCAGGGGCCGCCACTCCAGCGGGTGCGTGTGCAGTTCGCCCATCGCGATGGGCGTGGTGGTCTGTTGGCGCAGGCGGCGGAACCACTCCACCTGGTCCGGGGCCAGCGGGTCTTCCAGGAAGAACAGGCGGTGCGGCTCCAGGTCCTTCGCCAGCCGGATGGCGTCGATGGGGGCCAGCCGCTCGTGGATGTCGTGGAGCAGGTGCAGGTCGAAGCCGACGTTGGCGCGCACGTGGTCGAACAAGTCCACCACCGAGCGGGCGTAGCGGTCGGGGTCGTAGTACGCGCCGGGAAAGTTGCGCGTCAGGGCGGGCTGATCGTTGAAGCGTCCGCCATAGCCCCCGATCTGGCAGCGGACGGCCAGCGCGCCCTGGGCCTGGAACACGCGCACGTTGTCGAGCACTTCGTCCGGGGTGCGGCCGTCGGCGTGCCGGTAGATCATGGCCGCGGGGCGGCACTTGCCGCCGAGCAACTCATAGACCGGCTGGCCGGCGGCCTTTCCTTTAAGGTCCCACAGCGCCTGGTCCACGCCGCTGTTGGCGCTGTTGAGCACCGGTCCCCAGCGCCAGGACGAGTTGTGGTGCATGAGCCGCCAGAGGTCTTCGATCTGGTCGGGGTCGCGCCCGCGCAGGAGAGGGTCGAGGTACTCGTCCACCGCCTGGGCCACGAGGGTGCAGCGCTGGGTGAAGGTGGCGCAGCCCAGGCCGTACAGGCCGGGCTGGTCGGTCTCGACCTTGACGACAACCAGGGCGATGCCGGCGGGGGCGGTGAGCGTCGCTTTGACGCGGGTGATGTGCATGGGCCGGGAGTATAAACCTTTGCCACGAATTGCACGAATTTTGACGAATGAACACGTACCTTTTCGTGAAATTCGTGCTCTGTTTCGTGCAATTCGTGACCAAGGTCTTTTTGCCTAGAACTCAATCGTGAGATGGTCCTCCACGTCCGGCGCGCCGCTGCTGGCCGAGACCGAGAAGCTGCCGCCCTCGTCCAGCGTGCCCTCGGCGGCGAACTGGATCAGGGGGGCGGCGTTCGACTGGCTGGGGTGCAGCAGCTCGGCGTAGGTGGACGCCGTGCCGGTGCGGCGCGAGGGCAGCTCGGCCAGCTCGCCGATGGTGACGACGCCGTCGGCCTGGGCGGCTTCGATCTCCGCTTGCGCCAAGAACCAGACCGGCACCGCGCCGCGCCCCGTCATCTCCGAGACCAGCGGGGCCGGGTCGGTCTCCGGGCTGTTGGCCCAGGTCTCCACCGAGGTGGTGGTGGGCGGGGTGCAGGCGAACGCGCCGGGGCCGGTGTCGCCGGGGAAGTGGAAGAACTGGTTCAGGTTGAAGTCGGCCGGGATGCAGTCCGGCGGGCGGTAGAAGACGATCACCACCCACTCGCCGTCGGAGAAGGTCTCGTTCTCGCCGAAGCGGGCGTAGAACGGCACCTCGCCCTGGCCCTCGAAGGTGATGGGCCCGGTGGCCGCGGCCGTGGGCGGGACCGCGGTGGGCGGGACCGCGGTGGGCGGCGGCGCGGTGGCCGTGGGCGCGGGGGTGGGGGCGCAGGCGGCGAGGGCCAAGCTAAGAGTTAGGCCAAAACACAAACCAAATCGTCGAGGCATGGTACACGCTCCTGTGGGGTGGTGGACGGCGGGGCCGGATTGCCGCGCGTGACCATGACGATACCGGACCAGCGCCCCCAGCGTCATCGGAGCAGTGCCCCTAAATTGGTCTTGTTGCTTGCTCCTAGCGAGTGGGAGTGCGTGGCCCCGGCTGGCAAGGGCCGCCTGGGGCGGGGCGCCGGGAACGTAAGGCGTTTGGGCGCAGGCGTCAGCGTTGGGCCCGCGCCTGGGCCACGCTCTCGCGGACGGCGGGGATGACTTCGTTGACGAGGCGGGCCAGCGGCGCGCCCGGCTCGCCGCCGAGCATGAAGGTATCGAAGCCGTGCTCGACGGCCAGCAGCGTCAGGGTCTCCACCCAATGGCTCGCCGGGCCTTGCAGCAGACCGGTGACCGGGCCGTCGGTGAGGTCGCCCCACAGGTTGACGATGCGGCGGATGGAGGCGGGGTCGCGGCCGGCGGCCTGGGCGGCGTCGTCGATGCGGGCGTTCTGCGCGGCGATCTGATCGAGCTTGAGATACGACAGCGATGGCACCCAGCCGTCGGCGGCGCGGCCGATCAGCGCCAGCATCCTGGGGCCATAGCCGCCAATGTAAATGGCGATGTCGTGGGCGGGCGCGGGGCCGGGGTGCATCCCCTTGACGCTGTACACCTGGCCGTCGTGCTTGATGGAGCGTTCGTCGCTCCAGGCCAGCCGCAGGATGGCGACGGCGTCTTCCACGGCGGCGAAGGCTTCGGCGGGCGTGCGCGCGGGGCCGCCCATCGCGGCGATGCCCTCCCAGAACGCGCCCGCGCCCAGCCCCAGGTCGAAGCGCCCGCCGCTGAGAATGTCCAGCGACGCGGCGGCTTTGGCCAGCATGGCCGGCGGGCGCAGGGGCAGGCTGGCCACGTCGCTGAACAGCCGGACGCGCGTGGTGCGCGCGGCGAGGTAGGCCAGCAGGGTGAAGGCGTCGAAGAAGCGGCGCTGGTAGGGATGGTCCTGGATGCCGATGAGATCGAGGCCCAGGTCTTCCACCTGCGCGGCGGCCCTCAGCACCGCGGCGGGGTCGGCGGTGGGGGTGAGGAAGTAACCGAAGGTGAGGGGGCGGTGATAGTCGGGCATCGGGCCTTCAGGGCAACGCCGCCGGCGGTGCGGGGCCTTGCGCTTGGGTGCCGCGGCGCCCGCCTGGCAGGAGTGTATCACGAACGCGCGTCCAAGCGCAGCACCGCGCCGCCGCGGGGTGCATTCGACGTTTTTGGTCAATGATACGCGGCGGCTCAGCCGCATCACCGCGCGCTTACCCGTCCGTCGGCCAATAATCCCGGATGCACCCCCGCCGCGCACGTGTGAGCCGGATAAAGTTGACCGGCTAAGGGCGCATCTGCCTCTGCCCGGCGCAGGCGTGTATCCGCGAACAGACATCGATGTATAAGCCTGACCTCTGGATATTTCGAGGCGGGCGTTGTATGATATGGATGCCAATCTCTGGCAGGGGGCAGGCCCTGCCAGGCTGTACCATGCAGTTGACGGTGCAGGAACGGCGATGGTGGACATTGCAGGCAAGCCTTCAGCCGGCGGAAGCCAGCCGATCTCCGTGCTGATCGTAGATGAGCACGTGTTGTTTCGCGAGGGGCTGGAACGACTCTTGTCGAGTGAACCCGACTTTCGCGTCGTCGGGCAGGTCGGCTGGCTCCCTCAAGCTGTAGAACGAGTGCTCAGCCTCAAGCCAGACCTGGTGCTGATGGATGTGGCCGCGCGCGATGGCGACGGGCTGGAGGTGGTGCGGGAGATCGCCCTGCGCTGCCCGGAAAGCGCGGTGGTGGTCCTGACCGTGCTGGACAGCGATGAGGTGGTGTTTGGCGCGCTGCGCGCTGGCGCCCGCGGCTATCTGCACAAAGACACGCCGTTGGCGCAATTGCTGGCAGCGCTGCGCACGCTGCGTCAGGGCGAGACGATCCTGGCGCGCCACCTCATCAGCCGTCTCGTCCACGAATTCTCGCAGGACGGCCAGCATGGCGACCTCCACCTGGGCGAGTTAGGCCAGTTGACGGCGCGGGAGCGCGAAGTGCTGCGTCACCTGCAGACGGGCGCCACGAACCAGGAAATCGCCGAGCGGTTGGTGATTTCGGAGTATACGGTCAAGGCGCACGTGCACCACATCCTGGCCAAACTCAAGCTGAGGAACCGCGCGCAGGCGGCGCACTTCGCGTCCGAACGCCTGGAGCCGCTGGGCAACTGAGCGGCGTGACCCATCAGGGCCGGTCCCGCGCATGCGCGGGACCGGCCCCTTTTTTGTTTCCGGCGTCGCTCAAGCGGCGCCAGACTCCCAACGGACTAGTCCGCCGCCCGGCGCCGAAGCCACGGACTAGTCCTGTCTCCATCGTTTGGTCCAGGCCGCGGATTGCCTCGGAAATAGTCCTTCGCGACTATCCCGGCCAATTGACCCGCGCCGCGCTTCCGCCGCATCATGAAGGCATCATCCAGGCCACAGGCCATGCGGGCGAAAGCGAAGCGAGTCCTCCTGGCTCTATCGAGCGCAGTCCTGACGGCAG
This sequence comes from uncultured Anaerolineales bacterium, assembly GCA_964497615.1. Lineage (GTDB taxonomy): Bacteria > Chloroflexota > Anaerolineae > Anaerolineales > UBA6663 > CAZCEC01. Next base: position 119,388 of record CAZCEC010000002.1, read on the forward strand.
GCGTCGAAGGCCTGCTGCGCAGGCGCGCCGGCTTTCAATTGAGCCGGTTGACCGCCGCTGACGGGAGTCTCATCCACGACGAATTGCTCCGCCTCCGGCCCGACGTGCTGATTGTGGACGAACACACCAACTGGCTGCCGCCGCTGCTCGTGCCCGGGGAAAACGGTTCCGACCTGCCCCGGCGCATCCTTGTGCTGCACGAGCACAGCAACGTGCTGCATGTGATTGAGGTGTGCGCCCACGAGCTGCACGGGAGCGGTGATCTGGTGAAGTTTGTCACGGCGCCAGCGCCCTCCCCGAAGACGGTGCTCTCGACCTGAGCGCCGAAGCGGGCAGCTTTGCGCCAGCGGCTGCCGACAATGCGGTTACTGGAGACCGGACGTGGGCGGCCCGCCAGGACGGCTAGAGAGTGCGGCCTCGCCAGGACGTGATGCCGGTGCGGGTCATGTCGCAAGGGCGGAGCACGGCTGGCCCGTTCCAAACGGGGCCGCGGGAAGCGCACCACATGCATACCTTATCGGTTGTCATTCCTGCCTACAACGAACAACAGGCCATCGGCGACCTGCTGCGGCGCACGCTGTCGGTGCGCGGCGCGCTGGCCGCCGTGGGCATCGACGATCTTGAACTGCTGGTGGTGGACGATGGCTCGCGCGACGAGACCGCCGCGGCCGCCGCCGCGGTGGAGGGGGTGCGCCTGATCCGCCATCCCGCCAACCGCGGTTACGGCGCCGCGCTCAAGACCGGCTTCGCCGAGGCGCACGGCGAGCTCATCGGCTTTCTGGACGCCGACGGCACCTATCCGCCGGAGTACTTCCCGCAGTTGTGCCAGAGCGCGCTCAACGGCCACGATCTCGCCATCGGCTCGCGCATGGCGGGCGCGGAGAGCCGCATGCCCCTGACGCGCCGCATTGGCAACCTGTTCTTCGCCACCTTGCTGAGCCTGGTGGCCGGAACGCGGGTCACCGACAGCGCCAGCGGCATGCGCGTCTTTCGCCGGGAGATATTGGACCGGCTCTATCCCCTGCCCGACGGCCTGAACCTGACGCCGGTGATGAGCACGCGCGCCTTCCACGAACAGATCCGCATCGCCGAGGTCCCCATTCCCTACGACGAGCGCATCGGCCGCTCCAAGCTCAGCGTCGTGCGCGACGGGTCCGTCTTTCTGCAATCCATCCTGTGGACCGCGATGTTGTACAACCCGGTCGGCATCCTGGGGCTGATCGGGCTGGCGGGCATCGGGTTGGCGGGCCTGATCCTCGGCGGCCTGGCGGCGGCGCGCCTGGCCGGGGTCACGACGCTGGGGGCCTGGGGTGTTGGGGCCGTGTATTGCGCCCTGGTGGCGGGCGTGACCGGGGTGTGCATCTTCTCGCTGGGCGTCACCTTCAACTACCTGGTCTCGCTGTTCTACCGCCGCCCCACGCGCCAGGGCCTCTTTGGCCGGCCGCTGTTCCGGGCGCCGCTGGAACGGCACTTCGGCTGGCTGGGGCTGGCCGCCGCGCTGGCGGGCGTGCTGCTGGGGCTGGCCAGCCTGGGCCTGGGGGCGCGCGGCTGGGAGATCGCGCGGCTGTGGCTCTACCTGGTCGGCAGCGCCATGCTCATCCTGGCCGGCGTGCAATTGGTGATCTCCTGGATTCAACTGCGCATCCTGGAGGAACTGGTGCAGCGCAGCGGCGCGGGCCGCGAAGGCTAGGCGCGGCATGAGCGCCACCTTGCCCGACACCCGCACGCGCCTGCGGCGCCTGCCCGCCGCGGCTTTGGCCGGCCCAAGCGTGGTCGTGGGCCCGGCGGCGCGCTGGCAGTGGCCGGCCCTGCGGGCGGCGCTGATCGCGGCCGATGTGAGCCTGGTCCTGCTGGCCTTTGGCGCGGCGTACGTCGTCCGCTTCAAGCTGGCGCTGCCCGTGTTTCAGATGGAGTTTGGCCCGGATGCTGGCTTCTATGCGATGCTGGCCGCGGGGCTGGGCCTGCTGTGGCTGGCAGGCTTCAGCCTGCATGGCCTCTACGACCGGCGCAACCTGCTGGGCGGCACGGAGGAATATGCCCGCATCCTGCGCGCCTCGAACAGCGGCCTGGTGGTCACGGTCATCGTCAGTTTCCTGGTGCCGGAGCTGGTCATCGCGCGCGGCTGGCTCATCCTGGCCTGGTGCCTGAGCATCCTGTTCGTCGCGGCCGGCCGGTTCGGCCTGCGGCGCGCGGTCTACGGGCTGCGGCGCCGGGGCTGGTTCCTGTCGCCGGCCGTGATTGTGGGCGCGAACCAGGAAGGGCTGACGCTGGCGCAGCAGCTCCAGGCCTCCAAGACTTCCGGGCTGAGCATCGTGGGCCTGATTGACCAGAAGGCGCCGCCCGGCACGACCCTCGGCCCTGGCCTGCCAATCCTGGGGTCGATTGACTGCCTGCCCGCCGTCATTGAGCAGTACCGGGTGGAAGAGGTGATTCTGGCTGCCAGCGCGGTCTCGGTGCGCGACCATCTCCTGGCCTTGTTCGAGCGCTTCGGTGTGGCCGGGCAGGTCAACCTGCGGCTGTCGTCGGGGCTGTATGAGATTTTCACCACCGGGCTGACCGTGCGCGAGTTCGGCGAGGTTCAGCTAGTCCAGGTCAACAAGGTCCGGCTGACGGGCCTCAACGCCGCGCTTAAGAGCCTGGTGGACTATGCTTGCCTGGCGCCGATCCTGCTCCTCAGCCTGCCGCTGATGGCGGTGATTGGGGCGGCCGTGCGGCTGGACTCGGCCGGGCCGGTGCTGTACCGCCGCCGGGTCATGGGCGTCAACGGCCGGCAGTTCGACGCCCTGAAATTCCGCACCATGCACGTCAACGGCGACGAGATTCTGGCGGCGCACCCGGCCCTGTGCGCGGAGCTGGCGGCCCGCCGCAAGCTGACGGCCGACCCGCGCGTCACGCGCCTGGGCCGGTTCCTGCGCCGCACCAGCCTGGACGAACTGCCGCAGTTCTTCAACGTGCTGCGGGGCGAGATGTCGCTGGTGGGGCCGCGGATGATTTCGCCAGAAGAGATGGCCCTGTATGACCGCTGGGGCCTGAACCTGCTGACCGTCAAGCCGGGCATCACCGGCCTGTGGCAGGTGAGCGGCCGCTCCAACGTCACCTACGCCGAGCGCGTGCAGCTCGACATGTACTACATCCGCAACTGGAGTGTGTGGCTGGACCTGCAACTGCTGTGGCGCACAGTCCCGGCGGTGCTGCGCGGCACTGGCGCCTACTAAGGCTGGCAGGCAAGACCAACGTGATCGTCGTCCAAACGCCGCTGCGCATCAGTTTGTTTGGCGGGGGCACAGACTTTCGGGAGTTCTTCGCCGAGGAAGGCGGCTGTGTGCTGGGCGCGGCGATTGACAAGTACATCTTCGTGACGATCAAGAAGCGTTTCGATCAGATGCTGCGGGTGGGCTACACGCGCACCGAGCTGGTGGAGAACGTGGACCAGCTTCAGCACGAGCTGATCCGCGAGGCGCTGCGCCTGACCGGCCTGCGGAACGGAATTGAGATCACCACCATGGGCGACATCCCCTCGGCCGGGTCCGGCCTGGGCTCCTCCAGCACGGTGGTGGTCGGTGCGCTGCACGCGATGTACGCCTATCAGAACGCGCTGGTGCCGGCCGAGCGCCTGGCCGAGCAGGCCTGCCAGATCGAGATTGAAATCCTGGGCAAGCCGATCGGCATCCAGGACCAGAACCTGGCGGCCTTTGGCGGCTTGCGGTTCCTGGAATTTCTGCCCGACGGTCAGGTCCGCCGCAGCCCGATCAAGCTCGCCCCGGCGGCCCAGCGCCAGCTCAACGACAGCCTGATGCTGTTCTTCACCGGCACCACCCGCACCGCCGAGTCGATCCTGCACGAGCAGCAGCGCAACCTGAACGGCCGGCGCGGCATCCTGCGCGAGATGAAGGCGATTGCGCTGACGGCGCGGGAGGCCCTGGAGGCCGGCCGCCTGGAGGTGGTGGGCGGTCTGCTGCACGAAAGCTGGCAGTTGAAGAAGCAGTTGGCCACGCGGATCAGCAACGCCACGCTCGATGCCATCTACCAGGCGGCGCGGCAGGCCGGCGCCACCGGCGGCAAGCTCACCGGCGCGGGCGGCGGCGGCTTCCTGCTGCTGTGCTGCCCCTGGGAGCGGCAGGAATGCGTCCGCGCGGCTTTGGCCGGCTTGCAGGAGTTGCCCTTCCGGTTTGAGCCCGACGGCACCAAGGTCATTTTCAACTACCGCCGCTGACGACGCCGGTGCGGGCGGGCCGCCCGCGCCCCCGGCCTATCCGGAGTATCCCACCATGCCCGACATCGAGTCCACCCTGCGCCTGTTCCTGGCCGAGAACATCCTCTTCAGCAACAACGGCTACCCCCATCCCGACGAGGCCTCCTTCCTGGAGAGCGGCGTGGTGGACTCGCTCAACATCATGGAGATCGTCTCCTTCGTGGAGCGGGCCTTCGGGGTCAGCATCGCCGACCGCGACATCGTGCCGGCCAACTTCGACTCGGTCAGCAGCATTGCCGCCTACGTCCGGCGGCAGAGAACGCCGGTGGCCTGAGGCGGGCGGCGGAGGCGGACGGTGACCGTTTCCCTGGTGCATCAATTCCTGGAAGCGAGCGCCGCGCGGCTGCCCGGCAAGGTGGCCCTGGTGGCGGAGGGCCGGCGGATGACCTATGCCCAGCTCGAAAGCCTGGCCAACCGCCTGGCGAACGGCCTGCGCGCCCACGGCCTGCGGCGCGGCGAGCGGGTGGTGCTGCACCTGCCCAACAGCCTGGAACTGGCCGCCGCCATCTTCGCCGTGCTGAAGGCCGGCGGGGTCTTCGTCGCGCTGCATCCGACGACCAAGCTCGATAAGCTGGCCGCCATCCTGCGCGACTGCCAGGCCAGCGTGCTGCTGACGCGCAACCTGTCGTCTTTCGCCGCGCAGACCCTGGCGGCGGCCGACCCGGCGCTCAAGCTGGGCATCGTCACCGCCGAGGCCGAGGCGGCCCCGTTCCCGGTAGTGGGCTATGACGAGCTGGCGGCGGGTCACACCGATGAGCGCCGGCCGGCCGGGACGATTGACCTGGACCTGGCCTGCCTGGTGTACACCTCCGGCAGCACGGGCGTCCCCAAGGGTGTCATGTCGGATCACAGCAACGTGGTCTTCGCGGCCCGCTCGATCATGTCCTACCTGCACAACCAGGAAAGCGACGTGGTGGTCAACCTGGCGCCGCTGTCGTTCGACTATGGCCTGTACCAACTGCTCATGGTCGTCGCCTTCGGGGGCACGCTCCTCCTGGAACGGAGCTTCGCCTACCCGGCGGCCGTCCTGGAACGCGTGGCGGCGGAAGGGGTCACTGGCTTTCCGGGTGTGCCCACCATCTTCTCGGTGCTGCTCTCGCTCGACCTGTCCGGCTATGACCTGTCGCGCCTGCGCTACTTCACCAACACAGCCGCCGCCCTGCCGACGGCGCATGTGCGCCAGCTCCGCGAGCGCTTTCCGCACGTCGCCCTGTACTCGATGTATGGCCTGACGGAGACGAAGCGGACGCTCTACCTGCCGCCCGCGGAGGTGGACCTGCGGCCGGGCTCGGTGGGCATCCCCATCCCCGGCACCGAGGTGTGGCTGGAAGACGAGCAGGGCCGCCGGCTGGGCCCGAACGAGGTGGGGCAGTTGGTGGTGCGCGGCCGGCATGTGATGCGGGGCTACTGGGGCGACCCGGAAGCCACGGCCCGGCGGTTCCGGCCCGGCCCGCTGGCGGGCGAGCGCGTCTGCTATACGGGCGACCTGTTCCGCGCCGACCCCGACGGCCGCTACTACTTCGTCGCGCGCATGGACGACATCCTGAAAGTGGGCGGCGAGAAGGTGGCGCCGCGCGAGATCGAGAACGTGCTCTACCAGTTGGCGGGCGTGCGCGAGGCGGCCGTCATCGGCGTGCCGGACGAGCGCCTGGGCCAGGCCATCAAGGCCTTCGTCGTCGCGGACCGGCCCGAGCTGACCGAAGCCGACGTGATGCGGCACTGCCGGGCGCATCTGGAAGATTACTTGCTGCCGCGCCAGGTGGTCCTGTGCGCGGCGCTGCCGAAGTCGGAGTCGGGCAAGCTCCAGGTCCACAGCCTGCGCTAAACCATGTGCGGCATCGCCGGAGTCCACCAGCGCTTTCATCCCCAGCCGGTTGCGGAGGCGGTCCTGACGGCCATGATCCGCCGGGTGCAGCATCGCGGGCCGGACGGCCTGGGGCTCTATCGCGATGCGTGGACGGGGCTGGCCAGCGCCCGTCTGAGCATCATTGACCTGCGCGGCGGCCAGCAGCCCATCGGCAACGAAGATGGGACGCTGTGGATCGTCTTCAACGGCGAAATCTTCAACTACCGCGAACTGCGGCCGGAGCTGGAGGCGCGCGGCCACCGCTTCGCGACGAACAGCGACACCGAGGTGGTGGTGCATCTGTACGAAGACGATGGCCCCGGCTGCCTGCGCCGCTTGAACGGGCAATTTGCGATTGCGCTCTGGGACGCGCCCCGCCGCACCCTGTTCCTGGCCCGCGACCGGGTGGGCATCCGGCCGCTCTACTACACCCTGGCGGATGGCCGGCTGCTCTTCGCTTCCGAGATCAAGGCGCTGCTGGCGTATCCGGGTGTGCAGGCGGAGATTGACCGGGACGTGCTCGGCGATGTGTTCACCTACTGGAGCCCACTGTCGCCCACGACCATCTTCCGCGGCATCCGCGAATTGCCGCCCGCCCACTACCTGCGGGCCAGGGCGGGCGAGATCGCGATTGAGCCTTACTGGCAGCTCGACTTCGCGCCCGAGACGCCCCGGCGGGCCGAGGCCGCGTACCAGGAGGAATTGGCGAGCCTGCTGGGCGATGCCGCGCGCATCCGCCTGCGCGCCGATGTGCCGGTGGGCGCCTACCTGAGCGGCGGCCTGGACTCCTCGCTGACGGCGGCCCTGATTGCCCGGCATGCGCCCGGCCGCCTGGAGACGTTCTCCGTCACTTTTACGGACCCGGCCTTTGATGAGAGCCAGCCGCAGCGCCGGATGGCCGCGCACCTGGGCACGCGGCATCATGTGGTGCGCTGCGCCCACGAAGACATTGGGCGGGTGTTCCCCGAGGTCATCTGGCACGCCGAAGCGCCCATCCTGCGCACCGCGCCGGCGCCGATGTACCTGCTGTCGGCGCTGGTGCATGAACAAGGCTACAAGGTGGTGCTGACCGGCGAGGGCGCCGATGAGGTCCTGGCCGGCTACGACATCTTTAAGGAAGCGCAGATCCGGCGGTTCTGGGCGCGCTGCCCCGCCTCCACCCTGCGCCCGGCCCTGTTTCGCGCGCTGTACCCGGAGATCGCGCGCACGGCCCAGGGCGAGGCCTTCTGGAGGCTGTTCTTCCGGCAGGGGTTGGAGGACACCGGCTCGCCATACTACTCGCACCATCTCCGCTGGACCAACACCGCCCGCGCCCGCCGGTTCCTGGCGGACTACCAGCCCGGCGAGAACGCGGCCCCCTCCGGGCCGGCCTGGCCGGTGCCTTGCCCCGCGGGCTTCGCGCAGTGGTCGCCGCTGGCCCGCGCCCAATACCTGGAAATCACCACCTTCATGTCGTCCTATCTGCTGTCGGCGCAGGGCGATCGCGTGGCCATGGCGCACGCGGTGGAGGGCCGCTATCCGTTCCTGGATTACCGCGTGATCGAGTTCTGCAACCGCCTGCCCGACGACGTGAAGCTGCGCGGCCTGCGGGAGAAGTGGCTGCTGCGGCAGTTGGGCCGGTCGCTGCTGCCGGACGGCATCTGGGATCGCCGCAAGCGGCCGTACCGCGCGCCGATCCAGCGCAGTTTCTTCAACGGAAGCGCAGACACGGCCTACGTGGAGAGCCTGCTGAGGCCGGAGGCCATTCGTGCCAACGGCTATTTCAACCCGGCGGCGGTGGCCCGGCTGGCGGCCAAGGCGCGCGGCGCGGGGCCGCTGAGCGAGGTGGACGAGATGGCGCTGGTGGGCATCCTGTCCACCCAGTTGCTGGAGGCGCTGTTTGTCCGGCGCACCCTATCCGTGGCGGCCGAGGGCGGGCTGGCCCCCTGCAAAGTTGTTGATCATACGCCCGTGGAGGCGCTGGCCCTCGCCTAACCGGCCAGCCACTCGATCGGAGCCTCGATGACTGCTGCCCTCAACTCACCTGCTTTGGCGGATCAACCCGCGGCCCTCCAGTTCGAGGCGGCGGCGGAAGCGGACCGGCTGTGCCGGTTCCTGCGCGGCGGCATCCGGAGCGAACTGCGCCGGCGCGGGGCCGTGGTGGGGTGCAGCGGCGGCGTGGACTCGTCGGTGGTGCTGGCGCTGTGCGCGCGGGCGCTGGGGCCGGAGCACGTGCTGGCGCTGCTGCTGCCGGAGCGCGAATCAAGTTCGGAAGGCGCGGCGCTGGCGGAGGCCTGGGCCGGCCAGCTTGGGGTGCCGGTCGTCACGGAAGACCTGACGGCCGCGCTGGAAGCCATCGGCTGCTATGCGCGGCGCGACGCCGCCATCCGGCGCGTGTTCCCCGAGTTCGGCCCCGGCTGGAAGTCCAAGATCACGCTGCCCGGCGGGCTGCTGGAACAGGGCACCCTGAGCGTGTTCACGCTGACGGTGATCCGGCCGGATGGGCAGGCGCTGCGCCAGCGCCTGCCGCCCGCGGAGTATGAGCAGATCGTGGCGGCCTCCAACTTCAAGCAGCGGCTGCGGATGGCGATGCTGTATTACCACGCCGAGCGGCGCCACTATGCCGTGGTGGGCACGGCGCAAAAGGACGAGCACGAGCTGGGCTTCTTCGTCAAGCATGGCGACGGCGGCGTGGACATCAGCCCCATCCGCCACTTGTTCAAGAGCCAGGTGTACCACTTGGCCGAGGCCCTGGGCGTGCCGCGGCCGATCCGCGAGCGCCCGCCTTCCTCCGACACGTACAGCGCCGGCAGCACCCAGGAGGAGTTCTTCTTCCGGGTGCCGTTTGCGGTGCTGGATGCCGTGTGGGCCGGCTACGAGAACGGGGCGCCCGCGCCGCAGATCGCCCAGGCCGCGGGGCTGACCGCGGAGCAGGTCGAGCGCGTCATCGCCGACCTGCGCCGCAAGCAGCGCACGACGGACTATTTGCGCGCCGCGGTGCTGGCGGCCGGGCGCTGGTGGGAGCCTCAGCCATGACGATCGCGACGACCCGCACCGCCGCCGCGCCGGCCGCCCGCGCGCAGGTGGCCGTGGCCGCCGGCCTCTCGTTTAACAGCCGTTTGCTGCTGCTAAATGGGCTGGCGATTGCCGCCGTCGTCATCAATCATGCCAGTCATTACGCGTTGATTACGCTCACCCAATGGCCCATGGCAGAGACGCTCTCGCCGGCCGCGGTAATCGCCACCGTGGGCGGGGCGCGCTACTATGCCTTCCTGGCGCTGGAGAAGCTCCCGATCTTTAGCGTGCCGGCCTTCCTGTTCATCTCGGGCTTCTTTGCGGCTTACGCGGCGCGCGGCCCGGCACCGGGCCGTCTGTGGTCCGTCATCCGGACGCGGCTCTGGGCCTTGCTCGTCCCCTATCTCATCTGGTCGGTCGTCCTCCTGGGGACGCAGATGCTCAGCGACCGCTCGCTGACGCCGGTGCGGGCCCTGGCGCGGCTGCTCTACGGCGGCGCCCTGCCGCACTACTTCTTCGTGCCGCTCTTGTGCCAGTTGTATCTGGTATCCCCCTGGCTGGCCGCGCTGGCGCGCAGCCGCCCGCGCGCCCTGCTGACCGGTACGGCGCTGATCCAGCTCGCCGCTAACAGCGTCTTCTATCTCCAGGCCGCGGCGCCCGCCTTCCTGCCGTCACCGGTCTACACCCTGGTCAGCAAGTGGTCGCTCTTTCCGATGTGGCTGTTCTTCTTCTCGCTCGGCATCGTGGCCGGCTTCCAACTGGGCGCGCTCAAGGCCTGGCTCAGGCGGGTGCGCTGGCCGCTGGCGGCCCTGACGCTGGGCATGGCGGCGCTGGCGATTGCCGAAGCCGACGTCGCCTTCCGCATCACCGGCGCGAACTGGCGGTCCCTGCCCCTGACGGTGCCGTCGAGCCTGTATGCCGTGCTGTTTGTGCTGTCCTTCCTCGCCTTCGAGGCAGCCCTGCCGGCCGAACGCGCCCTGGGCTTCTTGAGCAAGCGCACCTACGGGATCTATCTGCTTCATTCCACGGTCATTCTCGGCGCGGCCGTCGCCATCAGCCGGGTGGCGCCGGCGCTGTTCAACTTTCAACTCGTGGTGCAGCCGCTGCTGGTGGCGATCGGCCTGGCCGCGCCCCTGCTGCTCATGACGGCCATCGCCCGTTCACGGTTCAGCAAGCTCTACCGGCATCTGTTCGGGTAGAGGCTGCGCGTTAGGACATACATCCCATGCTTGCCGCTGAGAGACAGAGAACCTTGCGGGTGGCGGGGCAGGCCGGCGACGCCAGCCAGTGGCCGGCCCGGGTGTTCATGCTGGCGGTGTGCGTCTTGATCCTGCTGACGTTTGGGACCGGGCTGGACAACAAGCCGGTCGCCGAGGATTTCATTCGCGGCAGCGAACTGCTCACGCTGGCGGAAGACCGGCAATTCCGGCCCACCTTTGCGGTGCTGATGGAATTGCTGCGGGCGTTCGCGGGGCCGCCCTGGCTGGCGCCGGCCGCCTATCACTGGGCCAGCCTGGGGATCCACCTGGCGGGGACGCTGATGCTCTTCGGCGCGGCGCGCCAACTGCCCATGACGGCCTCGCAGGCTGCCGTCGTCACCCTGCTGTTTGCGCTGTATCCCCGGCACCATGAGCCCGTCTTCTGGCCCGCCGCGACGCCGCACCCGCTGATGACGGTCTTCTTCCTGTTCAGCCTGGGGTGCTATCTCCGGGCGCGCCGCCGCCGGCAGCGGCGCTGGTACGTTCTGGCCGTGCTCGGGTATGTGGGCGCTCTGTTGAGCAGCGAAGCCAGTTACGCCGGCCTGGGCCTCCTGCTGGCGTACGAGGTGATCTGGCGCGACCCGGCCGGCGGCGCAGGGTTCTGGCGGCGCGTGGCCGGCCCGGCGCGGCGGTTGGCGCCGTTTCTGCTGGCCGCGGTCGCGTACGTAACCATCCTGATCGTGGGCGGCGGCGGGCTGTCGGAGCTTTTCTCCAGCACCCGGCAGGGCGGGTACTACCACGTTTTCTTTAGGCCGGGCCAGTTCGTGGACCTGGCCGGCTATCTCAGCTACACCGTGCTGCCGTTTGTGCCGCTGCGGACCGCCTCGGTGATCGCCAAGCTGGGCATGGCTGTCTTCGCCGGCATCGTGCTTGGCGCCAGCCTGCTGTGGGGCTCGCGCCTGATTCGGTTTGGGGCCGTGTGGGTCACGCTGGCGGTGCTGCCGTTTGTGCTCGCGGTTCCCTTCGGAAACGCGGACCGGTACTTCTATCTGCCGGCGGTTGGCTTTTGCCTGATGGTGGTGGGCTGGTGGCACAAGCTCTACCGCTGGCTGGCCGCCCGGCCGGGGGCGCACAGCCGGCGCGCCGCCTGGGCCATCGGCCTGACCCTGCTGAGCCTCTACGGGGCCGTGGCGATTGGGACGCTGCAAATGCGGGCGCACGAATGGCATCGGGCGGGCGAACTGGTGGCTGGGATGCTTAACACGATCTATGCACGGCACCCGTCCGTCGCGCCCGGGCAGACCTTCTACTTCCTGAATCTGCCGCAGCAGTATGGGCAGGCGCGCTTCATGGGAGTTGGTATGCGCGCCGCCCTGGCCGGGCACTATGCGCCGCTGTCCCCGGCCGTCTATACCAGCGAAGACCCGGAGCTGCTGGCGGCCATCAACCGCGTGGCGCCGGGCGCCGCCGCCAAGGATGTCTTCATCTACGTCTATCAGGACGGGCAGCTTGTGGACCGCTCCTTCAGTTACCGGGACCCATCGGTGCGCCAACTGCTGGCGGACCGGGCCATCTATCCCTGAGCCTCGCTGCGCGCCCTCCGGCCGGCGGCCCCCCACTCTGCCGGCCACCCGTGCCAATGAAAAGCCTGCCTAGGACGATCTTCAGAAACTCCGCGCTGAGCATGGCGGCCCAGTTCGCGATCAAGCTGTTGTCGTTCGCCTTCTCGGTCCTCATCGTCCGGCACCTGGGCGCGGAGACCTTTGGCCAATACGCGGCCATCCTGGCCTATGGCGCGATGTTCGTGTTTCTGGCGGACCTGGGCCTCAGCCCCAGCGCCGTGCGCGCCATCGCCCGGCTGCGCGACACGCCCGATGGTCCGGCGCGGATCCGGGCGCTGTATGCGGATGTCCTGAGCCTGCGCGTCCTGCTGTCCATCCTGGCCGCCATCCTGATCGTCCTCGCGGCCTGGTTGACCCGGCGGCCCCTGCTGATGGTGGGGGCGATTGCGCTCAATGGCCTGACGCTGGTCGTGTACGGCGTGCAGGGGGCCAGCGAAGCGGTGCTGGTGGGCTGCGAGCGCCTGGACCTGACCTCCGGCGCCAAGGTGGGCCAGCAGGCGGCCTTTGTTGTGCTGGGCGGGCTGGCGATGGTCTTGGGCCTGGGCTACTACGGGCTGGTGCTCGCCAACCTGGCGGGGGTGTGCCTGCTGGCCTGGATGGTGTGGCGGGCGGCCCAGCGCCTGGGCCTGCGCCCGGGGGCGGCGGCCAGGCGGAACTGGCCGGCCTTGCTGCGCGCCGGGCTGCCATTCGGTCTGATCACCTTTGCCCTGGGCCTGTCCTACAAGTTCGACACCGTGCTGCTCAACGTGTTTCGCGGCGACGCCGAGACCGGCTACTACAGCGCCGCGTACAACCTGGTGTTCTCGACGATTGTCATTTCCAACGCCATCAACACATCGCTCTATCCGTCGCTGTCGCGCGCGGCCGTGGCCTCGCCGCACACGCTCTTGCGCGCCTATGAGCGGGTGCTGCGCTACCTGCTGGTGATTTCGGTCCCGATTGCGGTGGGCGGCTGTCTCCTGGCGGACCAACTGGTGCACTTCCTGTTCGGCGCCGAGTATGCCCCGGCGGGCGCGGCCCTGCGGTTTGTCATTTGGGCAGTCCCGCTCATGTTCCTGTCCGAGTTCCTGGGATACATGGTGGTGATTGGGAACCGGGAAGGCAAGGTGGCCCGGGCCGTGGTGGTGAGCACCGCCGTGAACGTCTCGCTCAACCTGCTGCTGGTGCCCAGCTTCGGACTGCTGGCGGCCGCCGCGATGACGGTGATCACCGAACTGATCCTGGTCGCGCAGCATGCCTGGAACCTGCGCGCCCTCCTGAAACAACTGGACCTGCCGCGCGCGCTGCTCCGGCCCCTGCTCGCGGGTGCGCTGATGGGCCTGGGCACCGTGGCTATGCGCGGCCTGCCGCTGGCGGCCAACATCGCCTTGAGCGCGGCCCTGTATGCGGCCCTGGTGTTTGGCCTGGGCTTGCTGGGCCGGGACGAACTGCGTTTCATCCGGACCTTGCGGCGGGAGCCGGAAGCCACCGGCTCCCGGTGAATGGGCTGGGACCTTGAGCATGTCTGCGCTGCGCATCGCGCTCTATCACAATCTGCACTCCGGCGGCGCCAAGCGCGTGGCCGCGGAGGAAGTGAAGCGGCTGGCGCGGCGGCATCACGTGAGTGTGTTCACGCTGACCAGCGCCGACACGGCTTTTGCCGAACAGGGGGCCGCGCCCGAGGCCGCCACGGTCACCCTGCCCTATCGGGCGGTGCGCATGGCTGGGCGCCCGTTTGGCCGGATCAATCCGGTGTTGGGGCTGGTCAACATCGGGCGCATGGCGCGGCTGGCGCGGCAGACTGCCGCCCTGATCGACCGGAGCGGTTTCGACCTCGTGCTCGTCCACCCCTGCCAACTGACGCAGGCCCCCTTGATGCTGCGGTGGACGCGCACGCCGTCCGTTTACTATTGCCATGAACTGCCTCGCCATCTGTACGAACCACCCATCCGCGGCACGGCGGAGGAAGACGGCCGGTGGCGGGCCAGGCTGGACCGCGTGGACCCGTTCTACCGGGGCATTCGGGTCGTGCTCAAACAGCTCGACCAGACCAATGCTGGCCGTGCCGGCCGCATCGTCACCAATTCCCGCTTCACGCAGCGCAACATCGCCGCCGCCTACCAGCGCGCCGCCGAGGTTTGTTACCCAGGCGTGGAGCCGGGCGACTTCGGGCCGGCAGCCCGGACGCGGGAGGGCTTCGTCCTGTCCGTGGGCGCCATCACGCCCGCCAAGGGGTTCAGCTTTGTGATCCTGGCCTTGGCCGCCCTGCCCGCCGCGCAGCGCCCGCCGCTCGTCATCGTCGGCAACTACCAGGAACAAGGGGAACGAGACCGCCTGCAGCGCCTGGCCGGGACGCTGGATGTGACGCTGCACTGCCATGTGGGCGTGAGCGAGGCGGAACTGCGCGACTGGTATGCGCGGGCCGGCTGCGTGGCGTACGCCCCCATCCGCGAGCCGTTTGGCCTGGTGGCGCTGGAAGCCATGGCGGCCGGGGCGCCGCTGGTGGCGGTGGCCGAAGGCGGGCTGACGGAAACGGTCGTCGAGGGCGTCACGGGCCGGCTCCTGCCGCGCGACCCGCGCCTCTTCGCGCAGGCGATTGGCGGCCTGCTGAACGATCCGCGGGCGGCCCAGCGCTTGGGGCAAGCCGCGCGCCAACATGTGCGCGAACAGTGGACCTGGGACCGGCACGTGACGCAGCTTGAGGCGCTGTTGGGCCAGCCTGCGCTCCAACCGGCCTGAGCGATTGCCATGCATATCTTGTTTTTGTCGCGCTGGTTTCCGTATCCGATCGACAACGGCTCGAAGCTGCGCATCACAAGTTTGATCCAGACGCTGGCGCGCCGGCACCGCGTGCACCTGATTGCGTTTGCCGAGCAGCCCCCGGCCGTGGGCGACGTGCAGGCCGTGCGGCAGTACGCGGCCTCGGTCGCCGCCGTCCCCTACCGGGCCTTTGACCCGCGGCGGCCGGCGGCTCTGGCGGGGTTCCTGTCTGCCCGCCCGCGCTCGGTCATCGACACCTTCAGCGCGCCGATGCAGGCGGCTGTGGCACAGGCGCGCCGCGACTGGCGGCCGGCGCTGGTGATCGCCTCCGAGATTGACATGGCAGTCTATGCGGCGGCTCTGCGGCCGTGCCCCTTGATCCTGGAGGATCTGGAAGTCACGCCCATTTACGAGCCCTACCTGAAGGCGGCCTCCATGCGCGCCCGGCTTCGGGCGGGCCTATCGTGGTGGAAGCTGTGCGGCTATATCCGCTGGCTGGCGCGCCGGTTCGATGCATTCACGGTGGCCTCAGAAGTTGAACAGAAGCGGGTGCTGGCGGTGGCCTCGCCGCGGGGCGGCGTTGCCCTGGTCCCCAATGGCGTGCACCTCGGCGCCCGGCCCGCCGGGGCCCAGGCTGTTCCGGACACGCTGATCTACGCCGGCTCGCTGACCTATCGCGCCAACTTCGAGGCCGTGGACTATTTCCTGCGCGATATCTTCCCCCTCATCCGGGCGCAGCGCCCGGCCGCGTGCCTGGCGGTGACGGGCAAGCTGGATGGCGTGCGCCTCGACCGCCTGCCGCACGATGACCAGGTGCGCTTCACCGGCTGCCTCGACGATGTGCGCCCCCTGATCGCTGGCGCCTGGGCCAGCGTCGTGCCCCTGCGCTCCGGCGGCGGCACGCGCCTGAAGGTCCTCGAGTCGCTGGCGCTCGGCACGCCCGTGGTGTCCACCTCCAAGGGCGCCGAGGGCCTGGACCTGAGGCCGGGCCGCGATCTCTTGATCGCGGACGAACCGGCCGAGTTCGCTGGCGCGGTGGTGGCGCTGCTCGACAGCCCGGAACTGCGCCGCTCGCTCAGCCGGCATGGCCGCCAGGCCGTGGAGGCCAGATACAACTGGGACGCCATCGGGGAGGGGTTCTGCGCCTTCGCCGAGCAGATCAGCGCGCAGGCCGGGGCCGCGCCGCCGCCGGGACGGCCCGGGCGCCTGCCGGGAGTCCACTCGCCGGTGCGCGGCCGCTGACATTGGGGAGCATGCCCGTGCTGCACGGAAACCGTCGTTTCATCGCCTGGCCGCCCTACCGGGTACTGCTGCGGGTTGGGATTGCCGCGGCGGTGCTGGCGCTGGCGGCGGCGCTGGGCCTGCTGCCCGGCCTATCGCAGCGCTTCCAATCGCCCGCCATCATGCTCGCGGTCATGGCGGCCAGCGCCGTGGGCCTCGGCGCGCTGGCCTGGAAACGCTCGGAGCGGTTTGAATACGGCCTGCTGGCCGTGCCCCTGTTGGCCGGGCTGTTCAACTTCCTCACCCTCCCCACGGGCACCCAAAGCCGGCTGGTCCTCAGCCTGGTGGCCGTGCTCGGCCTGTTGGGGCTGTGGGTGTTGGAATGGCTTGTGGCCCATCGCCGGATCGTGCTGCGGCCGCTGGCCCTCAACGCGCCGGTGCTGGGGTTTGCCGCCGTCAGTGTCATCGCCTATGGGTGGAGCAACTTGCTGCGCGATCCCCTGGTGCCCGTCTGGGGTTCGTTTCGCGCGGTGCAGATCGCCGCGCTGGGCGTGAATGTATCGCTGCCCTTGTTCGCTTTGCTGGTCGCCAACAAAGTCCGTCAGGCTGCCTGGCTGCAAGCGTTGACGTGGCTCATCATCGGCCTGGGCGCCGTCGCGATTTCGGCTTTGCAGTTTCAGCTTCCCACGCTCAGGCTGATTCAGAACGGCTCGCGGGGGTTGTTCCCCATGTGGGCGGCGGCCCTGACCTATGCCCAGGCGGTGTACAACGAGAAATTGGGCTGGGGCGCGCGGGCGCTGCTGCTGGGGCTGGCCGGGTGGTTCTTCTTCTACTACCTGGGCCAGCACGCCGACTGGCTCAGCGGCTGGGCGCCCATGCTCGCGGCCTGCGGGCTGATCTCGGCCCGGCGCTCGTGGAAATTGCTCTGTCTGGCTGGCGCAGCCGCGCTGATTTTCTTCGCGTTCAATTTCCAGACCTTCTATCAGAACATCTATCTCGCCAATATCGAAAGCGGCGGGCTTCAGCGCCTGGACCTGTGGCGCAACAACCTGGAGCTGGTCGCCCGCCATCCGCTCTTTGGCGTCGGGCCGGCGGGCTATGCCGTGTACTACATGGCCTATCATGCCGGGGAGGCGCGCTCGACGCATAACAACTACTTTGACGTGGCGGCCCAGGCCGGGGTGATCGGGCTGGCGTTCTTCCTGTGGCTGTTCGCGGTGCTGATCCGGCTGGGGCATCAGACCTGCCGGCATCTCAGCGGGCGCCGCGACTTCGAGGCGGGCTTTGCCGCGGCCGCCTGGGCCGGCTGTGTGGGCGCCTGCGCCGGCATGATGCTGGGCGACTGGGTGCTGCCCTTTGCCTACAACCAGACCATTGCGGGCGTGGACAATGCCGTCTTCACCTGGCTGATCGCGGGCGGCCTGGTCAGCCTGCATCAAGCGGTGCGGCCCTCGGCCGGACCGGAAAGGCGGGCGCGTGCGCCTCGGGCTTGATGTGCGCTATCTTTCCCACGGCCTGTATGGCGGGATTCACACCTATCTGACTAATCTCCTGCCGCCGCTGCTGGACCTCTGCCGGGCGCACGATGTGTTTTTGTATGCCGACACCAAGCGCCCGTTCGAGTTGGAGCGCCTGCCGCCCAACGCGCAGGTGCGGCTGCTCCCCTGGCGTCACCCCCTGTCGAGCGTGGCCAATGATTTTGCCCTGCGCCGCTGGATGGCCCGTGACAACCTGGAGGTGGTGCACTTTCCGGCGAACTACGGTTTTGCCCCGCCCGGCGCGGCCACGGTTCTGACGGTGCATGATGCGATCAACCTCATGCCGCTGTGGGAGATCGTGCGCGGCCATCCCAAGACTGCCCGCACCCTGGCGCTGATGACGTTTCTCCACCTCTGCACGGCGGCGGCGGTGCGCCGGGCCAGCCTGATCCTGACCGTCTCGCAGCACGCTGCCCAGGAGATTGCCCGCTTTGGCCGCGTGGACTGGCGCCGCATCCGAGTTGCGGCGCATGCGCCGCCGCCGGACCTCAGGCGCGTGCAGGACGAGGCAACCCTGGCCGCCGTGCGCGAGCGCCACGCCATTGCGGGGTCCTTTGTCCTGGCCGATGCCCTCAAGAACCCCGCCGTGCTGCTGCGCGCCTGGCGCCGTCTCACACCAGGGTTGAGAGCCCGCTATCGGATCGTCTTCTTTTCGCGCCAGCCCAGCGTGCCCGCCGCCGTCGGCGAGGCGGTGCGGGCCGGCTATGCCTGCCTGCTGGCGCGCCCTTCGCGCGCCGATCTGATCGCGCTGTACAGCCTGGCGGACGCCTTCGTCTTCCCGTCGCTGCTGGAAGGCTTCGGCCTCCCCATCCTCGAGGCCATGACGTGCGGCGCGCCGGTGATCGCGTCGGACCGGGGGGCCATCCCGGAAGTGGCGGCGCGGGCGGCGCTGCTGGTGGATGCCGAGGACGACCAGGCGCTGGCGGCCTGCCTCACACGGGTGCTGACCGATCCGGCGGAGGCCGAACGGCTGCGGCAGGCCGGCCGGGCGCGGGCGGCGCAGTTCTCCTGGCCGCGAACCGCCCGGCTGGTGCTGGATACCTACACCGAGGCGCGGCGCGGCCTGACCGCCGGTGTGCCTGTGGAGCAATGTTGAGAGGCCCACCTCATATGGCGGCGCCCAAGGTCGTGACCGTTGTGCTGAACACCAATCGCTGCCAGGACACGCTGGCCTGTCTGGCTTCCCTGTCCGCCAGCACGTACGGCAACCATCAGGTGGTCGTGCTCGACAATGCGTCCACCGACTCCTCGGTGGCCGCCATCCAGGCGGCCTATCCGGCTGTCCGCGTCATTGGGCTGAGCGAGAACCGCGGCTATGCCGGCAACAACAACGCCGGCATTCGCCACGCGCTGGCGCTGGGGGCCGACTGGGTCCTTGTGCTCAACGAGGACACGCTGCTGGACCGCCACTGCCTGGAGCGCTTGGTGGCGGCGGGCGAGGCCGGCGCCCGGATCGGGATCGTGGGGCCGCTGGTGTATCACCACGACGAGCCGCAGGTCATCCAATCCGCGGGAGGGCGGCTGGACCGGCGCTGGCAGGCCAGCCACGCGGCGCAGAATCAGCCCGACACCGGCCAGCTTCAGGGACCGCAGACCGTGGATTGGCTGACCGGCTGCGCCATTCTGGTGCGGCGCGCGTTGATTGACGAGATCGGCCTGCTGGACGAGCGCTTTTACTACTACTGGGAAGAAGTGGACTGGTGCCTGCGGGCCCGGCAGGCCGGGTGGGGCCTCCGGCTCGTGCCGGAGGCGAAGTTGTGGCACAAGGGCGTCCAGCGCCGCTACCGGCCGGGGGCGAACGTGGCGTATTACAACACGCGCAACCGGTTCCTGCTGCTCGCCAAGCACCACGCGTCGCCCGCGGCGTGGCTGTGCGCCGGCTGGCAATCGCTGCGCGCCCTGGCCAGCCTGTCGTTCAGTCCCAGGTGGCGCGGCCAGCGCCAGGCGCGCGAGGCAGTGTGGCAAGGGTTGATTGATTTTGGCTTGCGCCGCTGGGGCGCCCGGTCCTGACGGGCATTGAGGCGCGCCCCGGCCCGCCGCCACCATCCACCGCTTATCGAGCCAAGAGTTTCCCATGGGACGCATACCGCAGTTGGTTCGCCGCTACCGGCGAGGCGGTTTCATCTTCTGCCTCCTGCTGGCCTGCTTCGCCTACACCTTTCCGCGCTGGGCCGATCCCAACCAGAACTCGCGCCTGGATATGGTCATCGCCGTGGTGGAAGATGGCACCTTCCAGATCGACCGCTACGTCGCCAACACGGTGGACTATGCGCGCGTGGGCGGCCACTACTACAGCGACAAGGCCCCGGGCGCCGCTTTCTTGGGGATCGGCGTGTATGCCGTGCTCGACCGCGTGCTCGACCTGCCCGTCATCGCGCCGCTGACCGAGCGCCTGGAGACCAATGCCGCTTTTGTCTCCACCCTGCGCGCGGATGGTTCGGGCATCTTCGCCGAAAAGGTGCGCTTCGCGGCGGCGCAGGTGGCGCTGAGCTTCATCCTGGCGGCCCTGCCCACGGCCGGCATTGGGGTGCTGCTGGACCGCACGCTCACCCAGTTCGGCGCTCCGCCCCGGCTCGCCCTGGCGGCGGCGCTGGGCTATGGGCTGCTCACCCCGGCCTTTGCGTATGCCAATGCCTTCTACGGCCATCAATTGAGCGCCGCCTTGCTGCTGCTGGCCTTCTACCTGATGCGGCCCGGCACCGGCGCTGCCGGCCGCGGCCGGCTGGCGCTGATGGGCTTGCTCCTGGCGTACAGCGTCATCACCGAGTATCCGGCCATCCTGATCGCGGGCCTATTGAGCGGGTACCTGCTTCACCGGCTGCTGCGCGAGGGGCGCGCCTGGGCCAGCGGGTGGTTCGCGCTGGGCGCCGTGGCCGTCGCGATTCCGTGGCTGGCGTACAACACGGCCGTCTTTGGCGCGCCGCTGGCGCTGGGCTACAGCAACTCGGAGCTGTGGCTGACGGAGCACGGCCGCGGGTTCATGAGCCTGTCGTGGCCCAGCCTGGAAGCGCTGTGGGGCATTACCTTTAGCCCGTTTCGGGGGCTGTTCGTCCTCTCGCCGGTGCTGCTGCTGGCCGGGCCGGGGCTGTGGTGCTGGTGGCGCGCGCGGCGCGGCCGGGCCGAGTTCTGGGTGGTGCTGTCCAGCCTGCTGGCCTTCCTCGTCTTCAATGCCTCGTCTGGCATGTGGTGGGGCGGCTTTGCGGTTGGCCCGCGCTATTTGCTGCCGGCCCTGCCGTTCGCGGCGCTGGCGTGGGCCTTTGCCGCGCACCACTGGCGGCGCCCGTGGTTCTGGGCGCTGACCGCCGGGCTGGCGGCATGGTCTTTCATCGCCACCTGGGGATTAGCCCTGGCGGGGCAGGCCTTTCCGCCGGACAGCCTGCGCAATCCCCTGGTGGAATATGCCTGGCCCAATTGGGTGGCGGGCAACATTGCCCGCAACTTTGGCACGGTGCTGGGGCTGCCGGGCCTCCTGAGCCTGCTGCCGCTGCTGGCGCTGGTGCTTGCCCTCGCCGCCGCCTGGCTATGGGGAAACGGATGGTCCCCGGCCCGCGCCGGCCTGAAGCGGACCGCCCCCGCCGCGGATGGCCGCGCTGTTTGACGTTCGCCACAACGATGGATCGCGCCTGGACACTTGGACGACTGCGGCTGCATAGGGCCGCCGGGGACGTTTCGAACTGGACCCTGGTCGCCACGACCATCGTCGGTCTGTGGGTGATCACCAGCCTGCCGTACGTCTTCGCCTACTGGACGGCGCCCGCCGACCGGCAGTTCATGGGGATCGTGCTCGACGTGCCCGATCACGCGCAGTACTTCTCCTGGATGCGCGAACTCGCTGTGGCGCCGCTGGCCGCCAACAAGCTGACGCCCGAGGCCAATCCGCCGTTGTTCTTCAACCTGCTGTGGTGGGGCTTGGGCCGGCTGGGGCGGCTGCTCCAATTGGACTATGCCCAGGTGTATCAAATCCTGCGGCTGGCGGTGTGCGTGGCGTTTCCGCTGGCCGTCTTCCGCTTGTGCGGGTGGCTGGCGGACGATGCCCTGAAGCGCCGCGCGGCCTTTCTGGTCATTTTGCTGACCTCCGGCTTTGGCTGGGTGCTGGTCGGGCTGAAGTACACCCTGGCGCGCGGCGAGTTGTGGTACCCGCTGGATGTGTTCATTGCCGAGGGCAACACCTTTCTGGGGTTGCTCGGCTATCCCCACTTCATCGGCGCCGCCCTCTACATCCTGGTCTTCGACCTGGTGCTGCGCGGCGAGGCCCGCGGCCAACTGCGCTATGCCGTGGCCGCCGGCCTCCTGGCCCAGTTTCTGGGGTGGCAGCATGCCTACGACCTGCTGTCCATCTACGGGGTGCTGGCGGCCTATGCCGGCCTGCAATGGCTGCGCGACCGCCGCTGGCCGCGGTACCTGATCAAGAGCGGGTTGGTGGTCGCGCTCCTCTCCTGGTGGCCGGCCGGGTACTCGGTCTACCTCACCTCCGCCGATCCGCTGTGGCGCGCGGTGCTGGATCAGTTCGCCAATGCCGGCGTGTTTACGCCCGGCCCGCTGCACCTGCCCATCCTGCTGGGGCCGGCCTTTCTGCTGGCGCTGTTCGCGGCGGTCAAGGCCAACCTACTCCGGCTGGCCGGCATCCCCAACAAGCGGCTCTTCGTCCAGGGCTGGTTCTGGGTGACGTTCGTCCTGATCTACTTGCCCGTCGAATACCAGATCCACCTGCTCAATGGCTGGCAGGTGCCCATCGGCCTGCTCGCCGTGAGCGCAGCCGTGGACCAGGTGGCGCCGCGCATGGCGGCGCTGATCGGGCGCATCTCGCATTGGGGGCCGCCCACGCCGCAGGCGCTCCGGTGGGGTGCGGTCATTGGGCTGCTGGCCGTCAGCGTGCCCACCAACCTTTACCTATTCGCCTGGCGCTTCGTGGATCTGGGCCGGCACACCTACCCGTACTACCTGCACACCGATGAGGTGGCGGCCCTGCGGTGGCTGGACGCGCACGCCGCGCCGGACGACGTCATCCTGTCGTCGCTGAACATCGGGCAGTACGTGCCGATGCTGACCGGCAGCCATGCCTTCCTGGCCCATTGGGCGCAGACGGTGAACTACTACGACAAGGAGGCCATGGCGGCGCAGTTCTTCGATGAAGCGACCACCGAGGAAAGGCGGCAGGCCATCCTGCGCGCCTTCGGTGTCCGCTATGTGTTTGTCGGGCCAGCCGAGAAGGCTCTCGGCAGTTACGACCCGTCCCACGCGCCGTACTTGCGCGAGGTATTCAATGCGCCGAACGTCACGGTTTACGAAGCGGCCGAGTTCGCGGACTGAGGGCCGGTTCCCGCGGCGCAGGTTCCGGCTGCTCGCCGCCGGTGCGCGCCTGGGCGGGGCCGGGCTGCTGCTGCTCGTGCTGGTCGCCGCGGGCCGGGCGGACGTGCGTCCCCAGTCCGCGGGCTGGTCCCGGCCGATCGAGTTGTCGGCGGTTTCCCCGTCGAGCTGGTTTCCCGACCTCGCGACCGACACGCTCGGCCGGGTGCACGTGGTTTGGTCTTCGTCCTATCAACACTATGACACGGTCATGTACACCACCAGCCTGGACGGGCATGATTGGACGCCCGTGACCGACATCCTGGCCTTCAGCCACGATGCGGTCGGCGGTCAATATGCGACCCGGCCGACGATCGTGAGCGACGGCAGTGGAGGGGTGCATCTGTCCTATCGCGACGGCACCACCGCGGCTCTGTACTACACGAACGCGCCGCAAGAGGCGGTCGGGCTGTCCACCTTGCAGCCGCCCCAACGCGTGAATCAGTTTGGCTACTTCACCCAACTGGCGGCCGATGAGGCGGGTGTCCTCCACCTGGCCCTGACGGCCGAGGTCGAGCGGGGAGACTATCACGTGTTCTACCGGCGCTCCACGACTGGCGGAAGTTCGTGGTCAACCCCCATCGAAATATCCCAACAGGCCGGCGCGGCGAAGGTCCAATTGGTCGCTGGGGATGAAGGTCACGTGTACCTGGCCTGGGAGATGGGTGGCGGCGGCGATCTGGGCATGGTGGATAGCCCCACGAGCGTGCTGTTCGCGGCATCGGCGGATGGCGGCCTGACCTGGAGCCGGCCCCAGGCGCTGGCGCCCAATTCGCGGGAGCAGGTCGAGGAAGCGAAGAACATCGCGCTCGGTCTCGCTGGCGACGGCCAGTTGCTGGCGGTCTGGCAGGGCCTGCCGGCCGACCGGGTCTACTACCAGGTCTCGGACGATCACGGATCAACCTGGACGCTGCCGAGTGCCATTCCGGAGGTGTGGGGGCGCTGGTCCGTGTTCACCGGGAACCAGGATGGCTACCGGATGGCCACCGACAGCGCCGGCAATGTGCATCTGGTGCTGGCCGGACGCTCGGAGGCGGACAGCGAAACCACGTGCCTGCTTCACGTGGTGTGGAACGGGACCAGGTGGCTGACGCCGGAGATCATTGCCGAGTGGGTGGAGCAGGTGCCGGAGTGGCCCCGCATTGCGATTGGGTTGGGCAACGAAGTCCACGTCGTCTGGTTCCTTCGTGATCTGGAGGGCGTCTGGGACGACGAAGCGGATGTCCGGTTCACGGTGTGGTATGCGCGCGCCACGGCCGCCGCCCCGGCCATTCCGCCAGCCACCGCCCGCCCGCCCGCCGCCGGCACAGCGGCCGCGACCCCCAGCAGTGAACCGCTGCCGGCGTTGACCCCCACAGCCGCAGCGAGCGCTCAACCCATCCGGCCGGAGGTCGCGGGCGACATTCATGGCGAGGCCGATGAGTTGAAACTGGTGGCCCAAAGCCTCTCGCCGGCGCTGGCCCTCATCGTCCTGGTCGTCATCAGCCGGTTTCTCAAACGTCGCTAGCGGCTGCCCTGTGGCCGCGCCCCGGGAGCACCTATGACATCCCTAAAACTCTATCTCAGCCCGGCCCTCAAGTGGTGGTGGCTCATCATCGCCGCGGGGATCGTCGCTACGGCCTCGGCCTTCTTCATCACGCGCGGGCTGCCGCCCGTCTACCGCGCCAGCACCACCCTGCTGATCGGGCGCAGCATCTACGAGGCCAATCCCAATTCGGCCGAGTTTGGCCTGAACCAGCAGTTGGCGAATGTGTATATTGGGATCGCCCTGCAGGAGCCGGTGCAGCAGGCGGTGCGGGAGGCGCTGGGCCTGCCCGAACTCCCGGATTTCGAAGTCAACAGCCTGGGCAACGGCCAGTTCATCGAGATCGCCGTGACCGACACCGACGCCGCGCGCGCGCAGGCGGTGGCGCGCCAGCTCGCCGATGAGTTGATCCGGCTGACCCCCTCCGGGTCACAGTCGGACTCAACGGCGCGCGAGGAATTCATCAACGCGCAGTTGGACGACCTGCAAGCCCAGATTGCGGCCACCCTGGAGGCCATCGCCGAGCGCCAGGCCGCCCTGACCGAGATCGTCAGCGCCCGGGAATTGGACGATGCCCAGGCCGAGCTGGCGGCCCTGCAAACCCGGCTGGATATCCTGCAGACCAACTACGCCAACCTGCTGGGCAGTTCGCCGGCCTACGCGGCCAACACGCTGACCGTCATCGAGCCGGCGGCCCTGCCGGTCAGGCCCATCGGCCCCAACACCCTGCTGCTCACGCTGCTCTCGGGCGCGGCCGGCATGGCGCTGGCCATCGCCGCCGCCTATGGGATGGAATTCCTGGACGACACCTTCCGCTCGCCCGAGGAAGTGGTGCGCCTCCTGGACCTGCCCATCCTGGGCTCGATTGACGAGATACGCCGCCGCGACCGGCCCGGCCTGATCGTGGACCGGCTGCCGAATTCGACCGCGGCCGAGTGCTTCCGCTCGCTGCGCACCAACCTGGAGTTCGCCGCCGCCTCCACCGGCAAGGCCCTGAAGACCATCGTCGTCACCAGCCCCGGCACGGCCGAAGGCAAAACCACGGTGGCCGCCAACCTGGCGCTGCTCATGGCCCAGGGCGGGCGCCAGGTCATCCTGGTGGACGCCGACCTGCGCCACCCGCGCTTGCATCAGGTGTTTGAGCTGTATAACGACCGCGGCCTGAGTGACCTGCTGCAAAGCGACCAGAACCCGGCCGAGAGCCTGCGGGTGCGGCAGGGGCAGCCGCTGTGGATCCTCACGGCGGGGACGACCACCAGCCGCTCGGCTGAACTGCTGGCCTCGCGCCGCATGGATCAGGTGCTGGCCGCCCTGGCGGACCTGGCCGACGTGGTGGTGATTGACGCGCCGCCGTGCCTGGTGCCGGATGCCTGGATCGTGGCCGCCAAGGCCAGCAGCGTGATCTGCGTGGCGCGCCTGGGGCACACGCCCATCCGCGCGGCGCAGGCGATGCTCGAGCAATTGGACCGGTGCGGCGCCGCGGTGCTGGGCCTCGTGCTTAACCGCCACAACCGCTCTTCCGATTACTATTACCGGCGGCCCGCGCCAGAGCGCCCGCGGCGCCAGGCCCGCGAGCGCGCCGCGCCTCCGGCGGGACGAGTGGCCCAGCTTCCCCAGCCGGCCGGGCTGTCCGAGGAGCCGGCCCGTCCGCCCAGCGCGCCCCGTGCCGTCCTGGCTCCTGCTTCCGCCGCGCCGGAAGAGGGCGCGGACCCGGTGACCCGCCAGCAGGCGCTGGCAACGCTGGACCTGATTACCGGCATTGAACGCGACCTGGCGGATGACGGGCTGACGCTGGAGGAGCTGGGCGTGCGCGTTTTGCAGCGGACGGTGCACGGCCTGGGCGCCGCCAGCGGCAGCCTGATGCTGTTCGATCAGGATGGCCAGCTTGCGGCCGGCGCCGTGGCCTACCTGGGACGCGTCCAGAGCGCCGGCTCCGAGGCCCTGGGTGAAATGGCCGCCCACGGCCTGGCCGGCTGGGTGCGGGAGCATCGGACGCTGGTGCGCCTCGACAACACCCGCACCGATCCGCGCTGGCGCCGCCGCGCCTGGGATGAGCCGCCCGGCGCGGTGCGCTCGGCCCTCAGCGCCCCCCTGCTGGCGGGCGACCGCGTGGCCGGCGTGCTGACGCTGGCATACCCGCGCGCGGGCCAGTTCACCTGGCAGGACCTGGCGCTGCTGAAGGCCGTGGTTGCCAGCGTGTCGTTTGGCGGCGCGCCCGCGCTGCTCAATGCCCAGCCGCACCCGGCGCCCGGGCGCCGCTAAGGGCGTCGCGCCCCGCTACTCGCCGCGCGCGATGACCTCCACCTCCGCCACGCTGGCCACGTCCATGCCGTAGAACGTGCCGGTGACGGTCGTGAGCGTCACGCGCACGCCGCGCACGCCGGTTACGTCGGCAAAAGCGACGTCGGTGCCGCCGACCGCCAGCGCGCCGGTGGCGGCCTGGGCCAGCACCGTGGTGCAGTTGGCGTCGGCGCACAGTTGCACCAGCGCCTGGTTCACCTGCAACGACGACTGCGCCTCCCCGCCCGCGCGCGGATTGTAGAGCCGGATGGTGCGCACGGTGACGGGCACGCCGAAGCCCAGCTGAACCCATTGTCCATTTTGCGGCTGGTCGTTGTGGCTGGTCCAGTAGCGCCAGATTTCGCCCTTGAGCACCCGGCGGTCCACCACGCCGCGGTTGTAGTTCGCGTCGCGCGTGGACGAGACCGTGATCTGTGCGCCGGGGGCCAGGTTGGTCCACTGGGCCTCTTCATCGGAGGGCACGGGGATCAGGGTGTGGCCGGCGTGGCACCCGACGCAGCGGGCCACGGCGCCCGGCGGCGCATAGTTCATCCCGGCCACGTGCGCGGCGCCAAGCTGGTTGCCGGTGGGGCCGGTCGTCAGCGGCACCGTGCCGCCGGCCGAGCGCAATTGCTCGAACAGCGGCAGGTTGGCGGGCGCCGTCTCGCTGACGAAACCGGACGGGCTGATGGCTTTCTCGCTCAGCAGGATGGGCCAGTCGAGATTGGGGAACGAGCCGGGGCTGGTGCGCTGATGGTCCAGGAAGAAGCGGATGGTGGCCGCCGTGCCGATGGCGGGCGCATTGACGATGTCCCAGTCCACCGGTGCGTTGAAGTACACGTTGAGGGCTTCAAAGACAAAGGTGCCGTCGGCGGTGTAGTTGGCGCCGGCCGGCGGCAGGGCGCTGGGCGCCGGGCCGCTGGCGCTGGGCAGGACGGGCGGCAAGGGGCGGCTGCGGATGACGCGGGCGCGCAACTCCGACGTTCCCGGCCGGTCATACAGCAGGGTCAGGCCGGAGCCGTCCGCGTTGGCGCGGTACAGGCCATAGTCCTGGGCCACATCCGCCGCCCACGACAGCACCAGCCGGCCATCCGGCAGCACTTCCGGTTCGCTGGCGTAGCTGCCCTGGAAGATGCCGTAGGACGTGGGGTTCGACGGGTGCACGTATTGCAGGGTGAGATAGGTGATGCCGAGGATGGGCGTGTAGGTACCGGCGCCGCGCTGGTAGCGGCGCAGCCCGCCAAAGCCGCCCGCTTCGGTCATGTTGTACATCGGGAAGAAGTTCGCGATCAGGTCGCCGCTGGGCGTGAAGGCGCCGCCATAGACGTGGTTGCCGGCCTCATCGCGAAACGCGCCACCCCACAGCTCCAGCCCGGTGCCGTCCGGGTTGATCGTGGCGGCCTGCCAGGCGTTGCGGAACAGCAGGTCCTGATACTGGCTGCTCCCGTCGAGCTGGACGTTGCGGTTGGTGGTCAGCCCGTCCTTCTGCACAAAGCCGCCGTTGGGGTCCGCCACCGTGCTGAGGTCGTTCAGCGCGAAGCGGTGGTTGCGCCACCAGCGGGCATAGACGATTTTGCCGGTGAGCGGATCGACCAGCGGCCGGTCGGCGCCGTTGCGTTCGGAGGTGATCCGGCGCAGGCCGCTGCCGTTGGCGTTCACCACGTACAGATTGGTGGTGCGGACGCCGCTGTAGTGGGCATAGCTGGGCCAGCGGGTGGAGGCGAAGACGATCTGGCCGCTGGGGAGCCAGACCGGATCGGTGTCGTCGTAGGCGGCCAGCCCGCCGCTGGCGCCGCCAAACTGGCTCAGGTCCAGCGATTGGTCCGATTGGGTGATCTGGCGCAGGCCGGTGCCATCTACCCCGATGGCGTAGAGGCGCCACGCGCCAGGGTTGGTGTTGGGCCCGAGGTTGTAGGCCCCGGCGGGCAGGCCGGCGAACACGATGGTGGTCCCGTCGTACGAAACGTCGGGGGCGTTGACGTCAATGAGGAACAGGCTGGCGCTGGTGGGCTGGCTGCCGTCCACCAGGATGCGCAGCGTCCCATCGGCTTCGCGCACCACCAGTTGACCGGGCGCCGCCACGCGGAAGCGGCTGTGCGGGCCAACACCCGGCTGATCGTTGGGAACGTTCCAATAGATGCTGCCCTGGTTGGGGATCTGCCGCGACACGAACACCAGCGCGTCGCCGCCGCCGGGGGACAGCACCAGCGGCAGATACAACGTCCAGGTGTCGCCCGGCGCCCCGTGCGAGGCGCTGGGGCTCCAGCCCAGGCCGCTGAGCAGCAGCCCGGCCGCGAGGGTGAGCCGCACTGCCAACTGACCCCTGAAGGGGATGGGTTTCATGCCTGACCTTTCGTGGTGCGGCGCCAGGCAGGGCTCCCCTGGCAGTGCCGGGAGCGTCGCAGGCCAACTTGTCCCGCCTCCAAAACGAAGAACACCAATGTATCGTCGAGATGAATGATCACCAAGGCTGGTTGTCCGGCGTGCGCCGGTCCGAGCGGCACTATCACATGCTCAAGTATTCCACGCAATAGGACTTAGGTCCAGCAGTGATTCAAATTTCAAGACCAATTCAGTCCGATTCCATTTTTCCGCGAAAGGAGCTGGCCGTGACACCGGACGTCTCCATCGTCATCGTGAGCTGGAACACGCGCGAATTGATCGCCAAGTGCCTGGCATCCATCTTCGAGACCACCACCGGTGTGACTTTTGATGTGTACCTGGTGGACAACGCCTCGACCGACGGCACGCCGGGCCTGGTGCGGCAGCGGTTTCCGCAGGTCAACCTGATCTGCAATGGGCGCAACTACGGCTTCGCCCATGCCAACAATCAGGGCCTGGCCGCGAGCCGCGGCCGCTACATCCTGCTGCTCAACAGCGACACCCAGATGACGCCCGGCGCGCTGCGGGAACTGGTGGTGCTGGGCGAGGCGGTGCCGCGGGCGGGCATCATCGGCGCGCGGCTGGTGAACCCGGATGGCACCTTTCAAGCGTCGTATACCCGTTTTCCGTGCCTGTGGCAGGAGTTCCTGATCCTCAGCAGCCTGGGCCGGCTGATCAAGGGCCGGTGCTATCCGAGCCAGGGACCGCATGCCGAGGACGGGCCGTGCCGGGTGGACTATGTGGAGGGCGCCTGCATGCTGGCGCGGCGCAGTGCGGTGGAGGCAGTGGGCGCGCTGGACGAGGGCTACTTCATGTATGCGGAGGACGTGGACTGGTGCCTGGCGATGAAGGAGCACGGCTGGCAGGTGTGGTATCAGCCGGAGGCGGCCATCATGCATTGGGGCGGGGGCAGCAGCCGCCAGCGCGCGCCGCAGCGCGAGGCCGACCTGTACCGCAGCCGGATCCGCTTTTTCCGCAAGCACTATGGGCGCCCGCAGGCGTTCCTGCTGAAGTGCCTGATCTGCGGCGCGACGGCGGTCAAGATTCCCTGGCACGCGCTGCTGCGGCTGGCCAGCCGCGGCCGTTACGGCCGGCCGGTGGTGGGCATGAATGAGTTGATGGCCGCGCTGCGCAACGCTTGAGGCCGCTGCCCGCCGCCGCCGCCAGGCCCAGGACATCCTGGGCCTGTTTGTTTTAACGGCCGCGCCGCGCCCCGCGGCCCGGGCCTACCTGCCGCGCGCGATGGCGATCAGATCGGCCAGCGGGCCGTAGGCGGTGGTGACGGCGTCTGGGTGCAGTTCGCTGAGCGTTAGCGCGTGGATCACGTCCATCTGGAAAACGATGATGGAGGTGGCGCCGTCGCAGCCGGCCAGCGGGTCGTCGGACGAGACTTGCTCCGGGCGGACGGAGCCGGTGACGGTGCCGTCGGAGTGGCGCTGGGCCTGGCAGACGAGCTTGTAGGGGCGGCTCATCATGCGGGCGGAGCGCAGGGCGTCGGGGGTGAGGGCGCGGATGCCGTCGCGGGCGATGTCGGCGGGCTGGAGGGGGTAGTCCATGAGGACGGTGGCGAGGGCGGAGACCTTCACGGCGGCGTCCCAGCCATCCACATCAAAGGAAGGGTCGGTCTCCGCGATGCCCAGGTCCTGGGCCTGCTTGACGGCCTGGTCGAAGGAGGCGCCCTGTTCCATGGCGGTGAGCATCAAATTCGTGGTGGAGTTGAGGATGCCGCGGAAGCTGAGGAGCTTGGCGGCGGGCAGGGCTTCGCGGAAGAGGGAGAAGATGGGGGCGCCGCCCATGACGGCGGCTTCGTGCAGGAAGCGCACGCCGTTGGCGGCGGCCAACTCGCGCAATTCGTGGAAAGCGTGGACGACCGGACCTTTGTTCGCGGTGACAAAATGCACCCCGGCGCCCAGGGCGGTGCGGGCAAAGTCAATGGCGGGCTGGCCGGTGTGCGGGTTCATGGAGGTGTTCTCAAACAGCACGTTGGCTTGCGCGGCCCTGAGCCACTCGGCCAGCGCGGCCAGAGTTTGCCCCTGCGAAGCGCCCCCGTGGGGTGAGCTAGCCGAAGGGGCGCCGACGGGCTGCTGCGAGGGCGGGGGCAGGGTGCCGAGCCGGCCATTGAGCAGGTCGGCGGCGGTGTAGCCCTGGGGGTTGGCGTGCCAGCCGAGGCGGCGGCTGGCGGCGCCGGTGAAGGTGAAGGTCAGGTCGTATTGGTCGCGCAGGTCGGCGCGCTTGCTGTCGAGCAGTTGGACGAGGGCGCGGCCGACGTTGCCGAAGCCGAGGAAGGCGAGGTTGAGGTGGGGCATGGGGTCTCCTTACCCAACTACTTCAATACTCACTAAGCGCCCGCTGCGGGGCAAGTAGTAGGCGCGGTAGACGCGCTCGGGGCGCAGGCCCTCGGCGGCGGCGGCGGGGATGGGGAAGGCGCGGCCGCCCAGGTGCAGCACGTGGCGCGTATCCGGGCGGGAACGCAGGGTGCGCGTGACGGCCTCGGCACGGGCCTGGCCCACCACCTGCGCTACGCGGCGCTGTGCCAGGTCCAGCAAAAAGCCGCGCACGTCCCACACGGTGAACAGGCCCAGCCCCAGCAGCGGCAGCGCCAGGCAGGTGAAGGCCACCCAGGCGTCCGAGTCCGGCGCGGCGCGCGTGGCCAGCAGCCAGATGAAAAAGGCGATGGGGAAGAGGACGGTGAGGGCGAAGAAGGCCAGATAGGTGAGGGCCAGCGCAGAAAGCTGGCGCGGGGCCAGCCGCCCGGCGCGGTTCTCGGCCACGTCTTCCGGGTTGAAGTGCAGTTCGGCGGCCAGCAGGCGCGACAGGTCGGGGAAGGCGGACATCGTCCGCGATTATATCAGCGTGACGAAAGGAGCGGGTATAAGGGGCATAAAGGGAATAAAGGGCATCGTCGCGCTCCCCATATGCCCTTTATGCCCCTTATGTCCCTTGCCCTAGAGCGGCGGCCAGGGATAGTTGCGCCCTGGGCCCGGCTCGGGGAAGGCGCGGGCCTTCAGCAGGCGGTCGGCGCGGCGGCGCAGGGCGGACACTTCGGCAGGGGACAGCAGGCGGGCGTAGGCCTCGGCCAGCTCGGCGTCGTCGTCCAGGCGCTGGCGGAAGGCGCCCAGGTCGTCCAGCAATTCGGCGGGGATGGGCTGGCCGCCGAAGTCCCACACCACCGTGCGCAGCTTGGGCTGGCTGTTGAAGCAGATGCCGTGGTCGATCAGCCACAGCTTGCCGGCCGTGTCCTTGATGATGTGGCCGCCCTTGCGGTCGGCGTTGTTGATCAGCAGGTCAAACAGCGCCACGCGCGGCAGCTCGGCCTTGTCTTCGTTGGAGAAGGTGAAGTAGTGGCAGTCGGGCTGGGCGTGAACGAAGTATTGCAGCGAGCCGGGGCCGTGCGGCCCGTCGGCGCGGTAGATAGTGGGCGGCACGAAGTCCCAGCTCAGGGCGTCGCTGGTGAGGTAGGCCGCCACCTCGCGCAGGGCCAGGGTGTCTTCGGGAAAGTCCCACAGGGGCTGCTCGCCGCGGGTGGGCTTATAGACGGCGTAGGCGGTGGCATCGCCGCGGGTGACCGTGGCCAGGAAGGTGTAGTTGGAGCCGTTGGGTAATAACCCTTCCAGCTCAAGCGTGCCTTCCTGGAGCAGGAGCAGCAGGTCGGCCAGGGTGATGGTGCGCGCGGCCGGGGCGGTCTCGGCCGCGGCCTCAGGCTCCGGCGGGGGCCGGCGGGGGCGCCGCGGGGCGGCGGGGCGGCGGGCGGGGCGGCTGCGCTCCGGGGGCACAGGCGGGGGGCGGCGGGCTAGTGCTTGTGGCCGTTGCTGCGCGGGCAGAAGTGGCCCTCGGGGTCAATCGGCTGGCCGCAGTTGCCGCAGGTGGGGCGGCCCTGCTGGACGAGCTCCAGGCCATAAGCGCCCAGCGCCAGCATCTGATCGCGCGTGGCATAGAAGCGGGCCGAGTCGGCGTCGTCGGCGTCGGCGCCCTCGGCGACGATGCTCTGCGCCACGACCACCAGCAGGTCGCGGTCCTGGTCGTAGCCCAAGCCAAGCTGGCCCACGCGGAAGGCGGGGTCCACCGGCACGCTGAGGGTCATTTGGGCCGGGCTGTAATCGGCGGAGGCCTGGGCCAGGTCGGGGAACTTCTCGTGCAGCTCTTCGACGAACTGCTCGATGCCGCGCGCCAGGGCCTCCACCTGCTGCTTCTCGACGATGAGGGTGACCACGGCCTGCTCGTCGGCGGCCTGCAAGTAGAAGACGCGCTTGCCGGGCTGGCCGATGAAGCCGGTGGTGATGCTGCGGACGGGATTGAGTTCGAACATGGCGCCTGGCATGGGAGTGGGGGAGTTAGCGCTTGAACGCCAACGGGCCGGTGTCGTTCAATTTTACCAAACTTGGCGCGCCGCGGCCCAGTGCCACCATCGTCACCGAGCCGGTGCTGATGTGAATGCGTTGGAACAGGTCGAGGGGCATGCCCAGGTAGTAGGCCACGGCCAGCTTGATGGGGTCGGAGTGGGCGAAGACGGCGACGATGTCCTTGGGGCGCGTGTGCGCCTGGGCGATCTCGTCGACCGTATCCACGAAGCGCACTTGCGCCTGCCGGAAGCTCTCGCCGCCGGGGAAGCGCATGGCCGAGGGCAGGCCCTGGACGACGCGCCACAGCTTGGTGCGGGCCAGCCGCTTGAGGCTCTTGCCCGTCCACTCGCCAAAGCCCACCTCGCCCAGCCCCGGCCGGACGATGGGGGTGAGGCCGCGGGCGGCGGCCAGCGGGGCGGCGGTCTCCTGGGCGCGCTCCAGCGGGCTGGTGTAGATGGCGGCCAGGGGCACGGGCTTGAGGCGCTCGGCCAGGGCCTGCGCCTGCTGGCGGCCGGCCTCGTTCAGGCCCACGCCTTTGGTCCAGCCGGCCAGCTTGCCGGTGCGGGTGTATTCGTTTTCTCCGTGACGGATCAACAGAATCAGTGTCATTGGTGGCGGTCAAGGTTCCGGCACTTCCAGGTCGCGGCAGATTTTGCGCGCCAGCTTGTCGGCGATCTCGGTGTGGCGCGGGACGCTCGAGGTGCGGCGGCGTTCCGGGTTCCAATAGATCGTGTGGCGCGCACCTTCGCGGAGCAGTTGGCAGCCATGACGCTCCAAATGCCGCACCAGGTCACGGCGCTTCATGATGGCCTACATCGAGACGATCAGGTCTTCGCGAATAACGTGCCTGCCTTCGGCATCACGCCGGGCGAACTCGCGATTGGCTTCCAGGATGAGTTGGGCCGCTTCCTGCAAGTTGGCCCGCGCCTCGTCCAGGGTGTGACCCTGCGTGTTGGCGCCTGGCAGTTCTTCGATGTAGCCGATCCACCAATCGCCCTCCTGCTCGAATACGGCAGTGAACTTACCCTGCATGGCGGCCTCCGCTGGGTGGCGAAATCTTTCGATCAGTTACCAGTGTTCGTAGTGTACCACGTCCGCTAACGGCTTACGGCCGCCGCGCTTGGGCGGGGATGGTTCCTCGGCGGCATAGCCAAACGAAATAGCGGCGCGGATGTGCCAGTCGGCGGGCACGCCCAGCAGTTGCTGCGCCTGCTCCGGCTCGTAGATCGTCGCCAGGCACGAGCCCACGCCCAACTCCCAGGCGGCGAGCTGCATGTACGCGGCGCTCTGGCCGGCGTCGAACATCACCGACCAGCGGCTGGCCGGGTCGGGCGTGGCGATGACGACAGCGGCGGCGGCGCCGGCCAGATGGCCGGCAAAGGTGCCCAGCGTGGAGAGGGTGTGCAGGGTCTCGCGCTGGCGCACGACGATGAAGTGCCACGGCTGGCTGTTCTTGGAGCTTTGGGAGCGGCGCCCGGCGTTGACGATGGCGCTGAGCACGTCGTCGGGCAGGGGGCGGTCCTGGAACTGGCGGATGGCGCGCTTGTGGCGGATGGCATCGAGGACGTTCATGGGGTCTCCTTCTCAGTGAGCAGGCGGCGGACGTTGTCCAACGTCAGCCAATCGAGGGCGGCGCTGGGTTCCAGGAACGGCTCCACATCCGCGCGGGCGGCGGACCAGTCGGCGGCTTCCAGGCGTTCCCGGATTGCGGCCGGCCAGCCGGCGGCGGTGAGGGGGGCTGCGTCCCAGCCGGATTGGCGCAGCGCATTGTTGAGCAGGACGAGATTGGGCGGCGGCCAGGCGCGGTCGCCGAGATACCACACCAGGTCATACAGGTCGCGGCCTTTAAGGTAGGGGCGCTGGAGGATGGCGTGCAGCTTGCCGGCCAGCAGCGAGGCCGGGTCGTGGTGCTGAAGGTGGAGCACGACGTGGCGGCGCACCAGGGTGGTGGCCAGCCCGGCGCCGGCCGGCGGGCGGGTGTCCACCTCCAGCTTGATCGCCAGGACGGCGTTGCGGTGGGGCGAGAGACTCAACTCATACAGCAGGCCGGGGAAGCGGACGAAGGCCTTGTGAACCACGGTGCGCTCACTCGCCTTCAGTTCCACCGCGTAGCCTTCGGCCGCGAGGCCGGCGCGGATCTGTTCGAGATAGCGGCCGAGGTCGTAGGTCTCAGACGTGCCTTCGAGCGCAAAGTCCAGGTCTTCGGAATAGCGCGCGGTGGCGTAGAGAAAGCGCAGGGCTGTGCCGCCATGGAAGGCCAGCCCCTGCATCGCGCCGGCCCGTTGGAGCGCTTCGAGCACGCGGGCCTGGAGATACTCGCGGGCCAGGTTGCGGCCCTGGTGTGGGTCCAGCGGGCGGACCAGGTCGGCCAGGTAGGCCTTCATGGCGCGGCGAACTCGCTGGCATCGGCTTTGGCCAATTCGGCCAGGGCCGTGTAGGCGCGCAGCAGCTTGGGCGAGGCGAAGCGTTCGGCCTCGCGGCGCAGTTCGGGCAAGTCAAGCAGGTCCCAGTTTTGCAGGCGCAATTCGGCCAGGTAGGCGGGCGCGTCGCCGCCGGGAGTCAGGTACACCAGGTCGAGCAGGGCCTTGGCCGGCGTGGCCACGAACGCCCACTGGCCGGGGCTGACTTCCAGCCGCTGGTAGCCGCGCCGGTGGGCGGCCTGCAGGTGATGGTAAACGAAGCGGCCCAGCGGGGTGCGGTGGCGGCTGGGGCGCTGGCCGGTGATGCTGACGGTGACGGGCACGGCCTCGGGGATGAGCCCGTGATGGGCCAGTGCGGATTGGGCGCTGACGTAGGAGGCGCGCACAAGCTGGTTGGCAACCACGAACGGGTGGGGTACGGCTTTCTGGTAGGGCGGGGCCAGGGCATACAGCCCGCGGCGGAGGCGCAGAATCTTGCCGGCGGCAGTCCAGCGCGAAAGCTGCAATTGGATTTGGCCAGGGTGAGCCTGCCCGGCCAGGAGCAGGCTCGATTCAAAGACCGGCAGATCACCCACCAGCCGCACCAAGCGGTCGAATTCCATTGCATTAACTTATCACGGATGATAAGTTATTGCAATGGAATTGTCTAGAACTCCGCGTGCTCTGCGGTGAATGGCGGCGACGCGGCGGCTATTCTGGCTCGACGGCCAGCACATCGTCGAAGCGGACTTCGACCGGCACCTGGTCCACGGCGTAGGCGAATAGGCCGATGTCGCCGGTGGTGTAGCTGGAGTCGCGCACGGAGGCGATGGGCGTGCCGTCCACCGCCAGGGTGAGGGTGCCGTCGCGGGTGCACACGACTTCGATGCCGTACTCCGAGGCGCCGACGGGGATGACCGACGACTTGAGCCAGCGGCCGTTGGCGTCGGTGAGGTAGACCAGGCCGTCGCTGTCCACGCGGATGATGGCGTAGTAGCCGGCGGCGTCCACGCCCAGCATGTAGAAGGCGCTGGAGCTTTCGTGGTGGCAGACGACGCCAAAGGTGCCGTTGCCGCGGATGGGCCGCGCCGTCACCTGGATGCGGGCGTCGCGGATGCCGGACTGCCCGGCGATGCCCCACACGTAGTAACCCGTTTGCAGGACTTCAATCGCATACGTGCCGTCGTCATAGCCCTGGCTGTAGGTGTTGTCGCCGGCCACTTCCCAGCCGGTGCCGTCGTCGCTGAAGTCGTCCTGGAGGATGACCGCCGGGCCGGCGGTGGGCTCGGGCGTGTCGGTGGCGGGGCGCGGCGTGTTGGAGGGGGCCACGGTGGCGCCCAGCCCAAAGCGCGAGGTGGGGCTGGCTTCGAGGTCGGTGGTGGCGCCGGGCGGCGCGGTAAGGCTGGCGGTCGCGCGCACGTCCGGCGCGGTGGTGGGGGTGGCGCCGCTGAGGGCCGAGAGCGCGGCCGCGCCGAGGGCCACGCCCACGATGCCCAGCAGGCACAGCGCCAGCAGGCCGCCCACGCCCAGCGCCAGCGGCGAGGCCAGGCGGCGGCGCTGCACCGGCGGGCCGGGCGGGATGACGGGCAGCGGGCCGGAGGCGGGCGGCACGGGCGCGGACGGCAGCGGATACGGCTCCAGCATGGTGGCTTGCTGGACCATGGGGCGGTTGGGCGGCGGGGCGGGGCGCTGCGCGGCGGGGCGCTGCGCCAGCAGGGCGGTGAGGTCCGCGGTCAGGGCGCCGGCCGAGGGGTAGCGGTCGTCGCGGCGCTTGGCCATGGCCTTGCTCAGGAGGGCCTCGGCGGCGGGGGGCAGGTCGGCGCGGGCGGCGCGCAGGCTGGGCACCGGCTCGGTGAGGTGGGCCATCGCCAGGGCGGTGGGGGTGGCGGCTGCGTAGGGCGGGCGGCCCACCAGCATGTGGTAGAGCATGGCGCCCAGGGCGTACACATCGCTGCGCGCATCCAGGTTCGGCTCGGCGCGGGCCTGCTCCGGGCTCATGTAATCGGGTGTGCCGATGAGGCCGGGGCGCGGGGCGGGGGTGTTGGTGTCGTTGAGGTGGGCGATGCCGAAGTCGGACAGGTACGGGTTGCCGTCCAGGTCGAACAGGATGTTGCTGGGCTTGATGTCGCGGTGGACGATGCCCTTGCTGTGGGCGCGGTCGAGCGCGGGGGCCAGCTCGGTGTAGATGCGCACGCACTCGGCCAGGGGCAGCGGGCCGGCGGTGAGGCGGTCGGCCAGGGTGCCGCCGGGCATCAGGCGCATGACGATGAAGGGCTGGCCGGCTTCGTGCCCGTAGTCGTAGACCGGGACGATGGCGGGATGCTCGAGGGCGGCGATCAGGCGGGCTTCGCGGTCGAAGCGGGCGCGGAAGTTCTGGTCCGGCACGAACTGCGCCGGCAGGACTTTGACGGCGACTTCGCGCTCGAAGGCGGGGTCGTAGGCGCGGTAGACGGTGGCCATGCCGCCGCGGCCCAGTTCGTATTTGATGCGGTAACGGCCGATGAGTTCGGGTGCCATGGATGAACGCGGCGGCGCAGTGCGCCGGCCCGCCCGTGATTATAAACGGGGTTGGGAATTATGGTATTCTGTGCGGAGACCGGCATAGCCCCGATGTGACGCGGGAGAAACGCATGACTACTTACTCGGTACCTGCCATCTACAAAGACGGTGTGCTTCGACCCCAGACTAAACTGGACCTCCCCGAAGACACACCCGTTCAGCTTGAAGTGACGCCGCTCACGGTGCAGGCAGCTTCCGGGCCGCTCTATGGCGCCTTTCCAGCACTAGCGTCCATGACCGAAAAGGACTTGACGGTCGCCAAGCAGGCTTGGGACCGCAGTCTCGACGCACAGGCCGACATCCTCAGCGCCACAGACTAGGATGGAGCGCTACGTTGCGGATACGCACGCGCTCGTCTGGTATCTGGGCGGATCATCGCGCCTGAGCCAGCCGGCTCGCGAGGCGTTGGATAGCGTTGGGGACGGCCGCAACGAAGTCATTGTGCCTGCCATTTGGCTCAACTCCCTGATATGCACGACCGCTTGATCGTGGCTGAAGCGCAGACGCTCCAGGCAACCGTCATCACACGCGACGAGGCGATTGCCGAATCCGGCCTCGTACCGACGCTCTGGTAGGCCACGGCGATTTCCTTATCGATCCGAAGTTAGCTGTTCCCTAACCCGACTTCCCGCGCCCGCAATACCGCCTGCACCCGGTCGGCCACTTGCAGCTTGCTGAAGATGTTGCTGACGTGGTTGCGGACGGTCTTGGGGCTGAGCACCAGGCGCTCGGCGATGGCGGTGTTGGTGTAGCCCTGCGCCACCAGGGCCAGCACTTCGCGCTCGCGCTCGGTCAGCTCGGGCAGCAGCGCGGCGGGTGCGGTGGCGCGGGCGGCGCCGAAGTAATCCATCACTCGCCGGGCGATGCCGGGGCTGAAGACGGCCTCGCCCGCCGCCACCACGCGCACCGCCCGCAGCGTCTCCTCCGGCGAGGCGCCCTTGAGCAAGTACCCCCGCGCCCCGGCCCGCATCGCGGCAAAGACCGAGTCGTCGTCGAACATGGTGATGACCAGCACGCCGATGCTGGGCGCGGCGGCGTGGATGCGGCGGGTGGCCTCCAGCCCGCCCAGACCGGGCATGTTCAAATCCATGATCACGACATCCGGCTGATGCTCGGCGGCCAGGGCCACGGCGGCCTCGCCCGAGTCGGCCTCGGCCACCACGCTTAGGTCGGGCGCGGCATTGAGCAGCGCCGCCAGGCCGAAGCGGAAGACGGGATGGTCATCGGCGATCAGGACGGTGATCGGTTCCATGGGCGTGAGCGCTTAGGGTTGGGCGCTTGGCGGCGCAATCACTGCTGCCTGATCCCCGCCGATCGGCAGACGTGCCCGGATGGTCGTGCCGCCGCCAGCCGATCTCAAGGAAAAGGCGCCGCCCACTTCCTCGGCGCGCTCCCGCATGGACCGCAGGCCCACGCCGGCCGGCGCGCCTGAGGTCAGGCCCACCCCGTCGTCGCTGATCTCCACCGTCAGGGCGGCGGGCGTGGCGTGCCCATTCTGTTCCACCGACAAACGAAGCTGGCAGTGCTGGGCGCGGGCGTGGCGCACGACGTTGGTGAGCGCCTCGTGCGCAATGTAATAGGCCGCCACTTCGACGGCGGCGGGCAGGGGCGGCCACTCGTCCGGCGCGGTGAGCGAGAAGGCCACGCCGCTCGACCGGTAGCGCTCCACCTGCTCGCGCAGAGCCGGGGCCAGGCCCAGGTCGTCCAGTGCGGGCGGACGCAGGCCGTAGACCACGCGGCGGATGTCGGTAATGGCGTCCTGGGCGTGGTTGACGGCCTCGGCTAACAGGGCATCGGCGGCGGCGGGGTCGGCGCGCAGCAATTGGCGGGCGGCGGTGAGGGTCAGGGTCTGGCTGGCGAGTTGGGGGCCGAGGCCGTCGTGCAGGTCGCGGCGCAGGCGGCGGCGCTCCTCCTCGCGGGCGGCCACCAACTGCTCGCGCGAATGGCGCAGGTCGGCGTTGAGGCGCACGGTGTGCGCCGCCGCGCCCATCTGCCGGGCCAGGTCCGCCAGCAGGCGGCGCTCGCCCGGCGTGAATGGCTCGGCGGCGCTGCGTGGGGCGGCCTCCAGTTGGCCCACCGCCTGGCCCTGATAGCCAAGCGGGAACGTCTCGGGCGAGGTGGCGGCCGGCAGGCGGCCAAAGCTGGCCGCGGGGGCCGGCGCGCCGTCCAGCCGCACAGCCGCATAGGGCAGCTTGAGCGTGAGGGCCACGGTCTCCACCAGGGCGGGCAGCACATCGTCGGCGGCTAGCGTGGTTTCGAGGCGCCGCCCCAGTTGGGCCAGCACGGCATACGGGTCGTCGCGGTCGCCGTAGATCAGGCGGTTGGCAGCGCGCTGGAGGCCCGCCCGGGCGGGCTGGAGGAGCACGGCCACGACGCCGGTGGCCAGCAGTGCGATGGCGGGATGGCTCGACTGCTGGAAGAGCACCCCCAGCGCGCCGACCAGGGCGGCGTAGGCCAGCACCACCAGCAGGGTGAGCGACCCATACACCAGGGCGCGGTTGAGCAGCAGGTCGATATCAAACAGCCGGTGGCGGAGGATGGCGACGGCGAAGGCCGCCGGAATGAGCACACCGCCGAGCGACAAGACGTTCCACGGCACCAGGGGCTGGCCCAGAATGGCCTGGGGGATGATGGCCAGGATCAGCATGAGCAAGGTGATGACCAGGAAGACGGTCACCACCCAGCGCACCTGCGCGCGGCTGACCGGATCGCGAGCGGCGACCAGGCTGCGGACGGCGGCGGCCAGGATCAGGAGCCCATAGATCAGTTCAATGCGGCCTACCAGGAGGCCGGCGCGGCCAAGACCTTCCAGCGCGTGGGCGGGCGGCGGCGCGGCCAGGCCGGCCGCCAGCATGCCGAAGGGCGCAGCGTAGAGCAGCGGCAGCAGCCAGCGGCGGCGGGCCAGCGTGGGCCAGGGGGTGGGGAAGACCAGCAGGGCATGCAGGAAGGCCGGCCACAGCAGGGCATAGAAGCCGGTGGAGCTGACGGCATAGAGCCAAAAGAGGGGCGGGCTGGCCAGGTCGGTGAGCTGCTGGCCAATGGACCAGATGGTGGCCGGGACCATGCAGCCGGTGGCGAAGAAGAGGGCGCGGGCCGCTGGCTGCGCCGGCCGCCGCCAGAAGAGGAAGGCCATGAGCAAGTGATTCGCCAGGGCCGAGACGATGGCCGGCCACTCGAGGCGCAGCAGCGCGCCCAGCGGGTAGGGGCCGAGGGTGACCGGGAGGGTGAGCGTTT
This sequence comes from uncultured Anaerolineales bacterium, assembly GCA_964497615.1. GTDB lineage: Bacteria > Chloroflexota > Anaerolineae > Anaerolineales > UBA6663 > CAZCEC01. The sequence continues at coordinate 160,864 of CAZCEC010000002.1, forward strand.
GGCCGGCGCGGACCAGGGTGTAGGTGAGGGTCTGGCCGTTGGTCCAGCGCGGCGCCGGGGGCGCATCGCCGGTGAGGGCGAGCGCATAGGACTCGATGGCGCGGCCGTCCACGGCCAGCACCACGTCGCCCGCTTGCAGATTGGGGGCCGTCAGGGGCGAGACCGCAAAGCCCGTGGCCGGCCCGGCGTGCGGCGCGCCGCGCGCGCCGTCAGAGGGCGCGCCGAGGCGCAGGACCACGAAGGCCAGGAAGGCGGCCCAGCCCAGGGCGGCGGCCAGCACCAGCAGGCGGGTGAGTGTGCGCGGCGGCATTATCCTTCATTATAAGGAAGCGCGGTGAAGCGCAAGCCCCAGGATCGCGCCGCCCGCCAGGGCCGCGCCCACCACGCCCACGCCCAGCACCGTCAGCATGGTGGCGCGCTCGGCCGCGCCGGGCGCACCCACCACCCAGCCCAGCGCCTCCATCAGCAAGTTGACGGCCAGAAAAGCCAGGCCGGCGGCCAGGCCAACCTGCCACAGCAAGCTCAGCGCCAGGCGCGGGCGGCGCAGGCCCAGCCCCAAGGCTGCCGCGCTGACCCCGGCGATGAGGAAGGCCGAGGGAACGAAGAGCAGGGTGAAGACGCGATGGATGGGCAGGGGCCCCAGGCTGGCGACGATGACAGGCTCCAGCGTGCCCAGGCCGGCCGCCAGCGCGAGGGTGAGGGGCCCAAAACCCAGCGCGCCGGCCAGCGCCAGGCGGCGGGTGTCGCGGCTGCCGCCCAGGCGGCCCATGAGCACGCCCCAGGCAGCAGCGCCGCTCGCGAAGCCGGCCAGCGCGGGCAGCGCGGCCAGGGCCACATTCAGCGGCGGCGGATGAACGATGTCGCGGCCGGGGAGCAGCTCGAAGACGACGAAGCCCGCGGCCACGCCCAGCAGCAAGCCGCTGAACAGCGTGAAGACGGTGGTGAGCGCGCCGCGCAGCAGGAGCCGGACCGCGCTGGGCGCGTGCGGCTGAGCCAATGCAAGCTGAATGGGGGTTGGGTCCATCGGGTCTCCTCCGGGTTGGCTGGTCCGGGCGCGCTACTTGAGCGAGGTCCAGGTCAGCGCCAGGAGCACGAATTCCGGGATACCGACCAGCGGGCCAAACGGCAGCGCAAAGCCATACCAGAAGATGGCGCTGAGGCCCAGCAAGATCAGCTCCAGCACGGCGCCGTCGCGCCGGCCCTGCCACAGCCAGTAGGCGGCCAGGAACTTGAGCGCGCTGACCACGACGTAGATCAGGCCGGCGACCATCAAGGCGTTCAGCCCAAGCGCCTCGAACGGACCGCTCAGCAGCCGGATGCCGGCCAGTTGGGGAAGCTCGCGGCGCGTGAAGGAGTAGTAGAGCGTGGGCAGCACGCCTCCGACCCAGCCCAGCCCATCCGCAACGACGACGATACACAGGGTGGTGACTAAGGGAGTGCGCATGGTGTAATGCTTCCTGGTCTAGTACAGCGTCAATTGACCCGGTTGTAATACTCGTAGTCGCGCCCTTTATGGGCGCGGGCCGGCCCGTAAAGGGCCGGACTACTTCATGCCGAATGGGTCGCCTGTTCCTGCACTAGGCGGGGCCCAATCTGCGCAAGAGGGCGTCCACGCCCATCCACGCCAGCGCCAGGGCCAGCAGGACGCCGAAAATCGCCGTGCCCGCCTTGCCGGCCAGCGGCGGCAAGAATTCGGCGATGAAAAAGTTGAAGAAGAACCCGGCCGTCGCCGCCAGCAGCAGCAGGGCCGCCCAGCGCGGGAAGACCTGGGCCTGGTAGGTCGCAATCCCTGTCAGCAGCAAGCCCAGGGTCAGTGCGATCCCAAGCACAAAAACGACAGGATGCTCTGGCACAGGAGATCGAACGGCCGGGAACAACAGCGGGATCGCGGCGACGACGATCAGCAGGACGATCCCCGCCTGGAGCAGTCCGTAGCCCGCCAGGCCCAGCCAGCCCGCCGCGTCTGCTTGCCGGGCATAGAGGCCGGGCAGTGAAACCAGGAGCAGGATGGACGCCAGCAAGCAGACCAGGCTGATGCCCGGCGTGAATGGCTCGGTGACGACTGGATAGAACGACACCCGGACGATGGCGGCCCCCAACAGCACCGCGCCGGCGATGACAACCAGCCCGCCCCAACGCATCGACAGTTCAGTCATGGGAGACCTCCCTAGAAGGGCTTGAACATCATCAGCCAGGTGATAGTGGCCAGGCCGCCGTAGCCGATGACGGTGAGCAGGATTGGGTTGGCGCGCGCCAGAATCGCATCCAGTTCGGCGGGGCTGGCGGGCGGCAGGGGCGGCTGCGGGCGATAACGCTCCATGTAGGGCAGGCCGGCAGCCTTGCGCGCGGGGGTGTACAGATTGGTGCCCAGCAGAGTCATGGCGACGATAATGGCCACCAGCAGGCCGAGCGAGACCCAGATCCAGCCCCAGCCCCACCAATTGCCCATGAACCCGGCCACGATGCCGCTGATGAGCAGCACCAGCAGCGAGAGGTACATCACGCTGAAGGTGCTGGTGGAAATCAGCAGCAGCGCCTGAACCCGTTCCAGATTGCGCTCGCGGCGCAGGGCGAAGGCGGCGGCGGCCGAGGCGCCGTGCGCCAGCACGAAGCCCAACAGGCCCAGCAGGTGCAGATAGACGATCCAGGCGTACATGGACGGCTCCTTTGGCGGCGGACTCACCACGCAGAACGCGGAGAGTGCACAGAAGATGTAGTCGGAATCGGGCGGCGCCTTCAGCCGGGCCGGGCGGCAGCCAGGCGCCACAACAGGAAGGTCCACACCGGCAGCAGCAAGGTCCAGCCCACCCAGCCCAGGAAGCCGAGGTAGACGTGCCACGGCGCGCCGGTGAATGTATCGACGCGGGCGGCGATGCCCAGGCCGGCGAACAACCCGGCGGCCATGATCGCGCCAGTGACAGTGCCCAACAGCGCCAGGGAGCGCGGCCAATCCGCTCCGGCCAGCGCGGCCACGCCAAGGCCCGCCAGCCACGGGCCCTGCAGGCCAAAGCCGAAGGTCATGTACAGCCCGGCCAGCACGAAGCCGGTGCGGCCGGAGATGACCAGATAGGACCCCCAAACGGTGATGGCCGCGCCCGCGATGGCCGCCAGCAGGGCCAGGGTGCTGAGGGCGGGCGAGGCTTCGCGGAACAGGGCGTGCAGCCGCCAGGCCAGCATCGCCACCAGCACAGCCTCCAGGCCGATGCCGGCATCGTTGAGGGACCCGAATGGCTGGCCGACGACGAAGAGCAGAACCAGGCACACGGTGGCCAGCACTGTGACGGCCGCGACGGCCAGGGCCAGCAGGCCAGCGGCGCTGTCGGGCGCGGCGCTCTGGGGCGCGGCCATCAGTGGGCCAGGGGGGCAGCGCGGCGGCCCCACAGCGCCAGGCTCAGGGCCGCGGTGGCGGCCAGCCCCAGCCCCAGGTTGAGCCAGTTGACAACGACCAGCGCCGGGTCGGCGGCGGCGTAGCATTCGCCGGTGCAGTAGAACAGGAAGGTGCCCACCGGGATGGCGAGCAGGAAGAGCAGGTTGAGGGCGAAGAGGCCGGCCAGCGCCGGCCGGCTGCCCTGCGCGGCGCGATGCAGGGCACAGGCCCAGCCGCCCAGGAAAAGGGTGTACCACGCGGCCACGGCCAGCAGCGCGCCGCCCGCGTCTGCGCCCATGTGGAAGTCTTGCGTGGCGTCAACGAGAGCGCGGGCCACCTGGCTGGCCCAGGCCAGGGCGGTGAGGGCGAGCGCGGTGCGCGCGGCAGGCGGGAGCATGGTCATGGCGCGGTCTCCGAAGGCGTAGGCGGGTACGCATGTTGTACCGCATCCGCCTGGCGGCGTCATGAGGCGGGTGTCCTGATTGGGGGCGGGACAGGATGTCCCGAGGTGACTGCACCGGCGGAGGGAGCCAGGCGCCGCAACCCCTCCCCAGTTGGCGGGTGATCAGCTCGTGTTCGCGCGGCTGGCGGGCACGGGGCGCGGGCGCTGACTGTCCGCGGGATACCGGGATGCCGCCGCGCTTTGCCCTGGCCGGCCTGGCCGAAATCGGCGGCGGCTGGCTGGTGTGGCAATGGCTCCGCAAGCACAAGAGCGTGTGGCTGGGCGTGATGGGGGGCGCGGTGCTGTTCGCTACGGCGTCATCCCCACCTGGCAGGCGGAGGACGCCTTTGGCCGCGTCTATGCCGCGTAGGGCGGCATCTTCATGGTGCTGTCGCTGGCCTGGGTGCGCGGGGTGGCGTCTAGCGCTCCAACCGCGCCCAGCCGGCCTGCACCAAACGCCACAACTGCGCGCCAACCAGCAGCAAGGCCACGGCCCAACAGGCAAAGCCCAGCCCCTGCAGCAGGGCCTGATAGCGCTCGACGAACATACCCGGCACATAGAACAGCCCGCCCAGATGAACCAGCAGCAGGCTCAGCCAGGTGCCGCCCAGGCGGGCCGGCTGCCCGGGCAAGAGCAGGCGCGCGAACAGGTGCGGCACGACCGCCAGCGCAAATTGCAGCAGCCAGCCGTAGACCAGCAGCGGGGGCGCGTACGCCTCCAGGCTGGCCGCCGGCAGCACGGCGCCGGAGAGCAGGACCAGCGGCGCTGCGGCGAGCGGCGCCAGGATCCACAGGTAACCGGCTACGAGATGCCATAGGCCGGCCGTCCACTGGGCGCGGTCGCCGAGGAGGGGCCGCACCAGGTTGAGCACCAGCCCGGCAGTGGCGAGATGATGCAGAATCAGGCTGGGGGCGGTCAGGGCGTCCACGCCCAGCCACGGCGCGGCCAACAGCCCCAGCCCGGCGATGACCAGCAGCCAGAAAATAGCGGGCACCGAGCGCGGCCAGGCCAGCGGGCGCCCGGCGAAGCCCGCGTACAGATCCACGAGCAGGCCCGCCAGCGCCAGCGACGTGAAGCCCCACAGGTTGGCGTGCAGATGGACTTCCTTGGGGCGCACCATGCCCAGCGCCTCGCCCCAGCCCAGCCACAGCCCCGTGCCGGCGAGGATACCCACGAGCAGAAAGCCCAGTCCCGCCAGATAGAACGGGCGGCCCAGCGGCTGGCCGTGGGCGGGGGAGGTGGGCGACAAGGCGCGCACTTGCCCCCACAGCCAGGCCGCGGCGGCGAAGACGAGCGTGCCGCCGGCAACCATCAGCCCGGCATTGGCCAGCGGCACGCCGATGGCGAGCGTAATCAAGCCCGCATTCAACGCCAGCCAGATGTCCCAGCGCAGCTTGGGGCTCGGCCGGCCCGCCCGCCCAGCGACCAGCCCCGGCAGAATTCCGAAGGCGACTTCCACGAACAGGCCGAGCGTGATGAGGTGCACCCGCAGCCAGCGCAGGCCGTTGAACCACGGCAGGAGGTTCAGGCTGGCCGCCGAGGCGTCCACGGCGGCCAGCCCGGCCAGCGCGGCGTACAACACCGTCATCAGGAAGTAGGGATTGAGCATTTCGATGATTGGGGCTGGCGGGTGCTACTGCTGTCGCGCCAGGCGCTGATAGCCGGCGACCAACATCCCGGTCGTCGCGATCCCGGCCACCACGTGCAGGCCGGCGGCGACGGTGCTGGCCAGCAGCGTTTTGTTCGGGTCGGGGAGGGCGTAATCGGGAATGAAGCTGGCGAGCAGGACGACGGCCGCGAGCAGGACGAAATCGCGCGCAGGCTGCTCGCGGCGGCCGGCCAGCCAGGCAAAGAGGCCGGTGGCGGCGATGGCCGGGATCAGGACGAAAACAGCCGAGCGCGCGAAGCTATCCAACGGCTTGAACAGCGCGACCTCCGGCCACAGGGCGAGCGCCGCGGCCTGCGCGAGCAGGACCGCCACAATGCTGACGGCGGCGGCGGCCAGCCCAATGGGGGCCCAGGCCTTGAGGTCCACTGGGGCAGTGGGCCGGGGATGTGGATGAAGCATGGAGGGGGTGGTCATGGTCAAGTCTCCTTTAGGGGTAATGGGGGGCGGCCCTCAGCGGCAGCCCGCCGAGGCAGTTGGCTCACGTCCAGGCTGCTGATCTGAAGCCGGACGCCAGCCTCGTCCACCTGCTTGATCAGGCTGAGGGGCACGAGGCGATATTCCAGGCCGGGAGCGCGCCGGCCGAGCAGCACGTGGGTGACCGCCTGGGTGGCGTGATCCACGACCACCGCGGCCACGCGGCCCAGCGCCACGCCGTCGCTGCCGACGACGACCATCTCGCGGCGCACCTGAACCGCCTCGCTGGGCGGCGAGGCCAGGTGGACCCAGCCGCTGACCAGCAGCATTGGGGCCGCGCAGGCCGGGCTAGCATCGGCAGGTGCAACTGTTGGTCGAGTATCCATCTGTTAGTCTGCTGTCAGTGTGCCAGCCTGGATGACGATTGGACCACGGCTAGAGACTCGCTAACTGGACCATGAGCCAGACCTCGGCCAGCGCGCCCAGGTTAAGCGCCGCGGCCACGCCCAGCGCGTATACGGTTTCGGCGGAGATGCGCCCAGGGGCAGGGGGCCGGGAGTGGGCCAGCAGCCGTTTGCCGCTCGCGATCAGCCCCGCCACCGCCAGCGGCACGCCGAACAGCAGCAGCAGCGCAAACAAGGTGGGCAGGTTGACCCCGAGCAGGGCCACAGGCGGGAACGCAGCGCCGCCCGACGTGAACGCCAGCGACAGTCCCAGCCCCAGCATCAAGGCCAGGCCGATGACGGCCACCGCTGCCACGCCCCACGTGTAGGCAGTGTCCTCTGACAGGCGCGGAGTGAGGCGATGGGGAAAAGTGAGGAGCGGGCGCCCCGCCACCGCAATGACGATGACGGCCAGCGGAATGAGGGTGTAGACCAGGATGAGGTACAGGCCGTTGCTCATGGCAACTTGTCCTTTGGATCCGACTAGGTGTGGTGTGACGGCTCAGGGCGCTCGGGCCGCCCGCGCAGCCACGAAGGTCAGCCGCGTTTCTGCCTCCAGGCCGCGTTTGGCGCCATCGGGCATAGTCACAGTCGCGCCCGGCCCGACGGCCAAGCGTTCATCGTCCACGATCATCCAGCCCGTGCCTTCGAGAAAGTGATACATCGCCGCGGCTTCGGGGTGCGGCGGCAGGCGCTGCCCCGGCTCCAGGCCGGCGACGACGACTTTGAACTGCTCGGTCTCGAACAGAACCTGCGGCTGGGGGCCGGCCGGCGAGTAGACGACGATTTCTTTCCAGTGGGGGTAAAGGCGATGGGTCATGGGCCTCCTTCAAAGCACATCGCTCGCGAGATGCTGACAGCCTATCACTTGCATGGCGGGCTGTCGCCGACTTAAGTCGGTTGGGGAGGCGGGGGCGGGGCTGCGCGCCAGGGCCGGCGGCGCCGACGGTTCGTGCCGGTTCTGCCCGCGGCCCGATTGTGATCCGTTGGGGTTGATTGATCGGGGGACGCGGCCGAAGGGGATTACTCTGCCAGCTTTTCCAGCGCCGCGCGATCCTGGATGCGAATGAGGTGGCGTTCGACCTGGATCAGTCCGGCGGCGGCCAGGCTGCCCAGCGCTCTTTGCACGACGTCTGGCACAGTTCCCAGGCGGCCGGCCAGTTCCGACTGGGTGTACCAATGCGGCCGGTGCAGCACGCCGCTGGTGGCGCTCTCGAGCACCATGCGCGCCAGGCGGCCGGTCACGGAGCGGAGCGACAGGTCCTCCACCAGTTGGATCAGCCGGACCATGCGGTCGGCCATGTCTTCGATGATCTGCTGCGCGAGTTCGGGCCGCTCGCGCACGAGCTGCGCCATCGCCGCGCGCCGCAGCAGCCACAGGCCGGCCGGTTCCAAGGCAATGGCCGTGGCTGGGTTGGGCCGGTGCGTAAACACGGCAATGGCGCTGAAGATTTCGCCCGGGCCAAGAAACTGAAGCACCTGTTCGCGGCCCTCCGGCGACGTTTTCACCACCTTGAGCCAGCCGGACTGCAGATAGTACAGCCCGGCGGAGGCCTCGCCTTCCAGGAAGACCACCTCGCCGGCGGCATAAGTCTGCCAGGCGGCCTGGCCGGCCAGCGCGTGCAGGGCGCCGCTGTCCAGGCTGCCAAAGAAGGGGCTGGCCCGCAAATGTTGGGCCAGGTCTTCCGGGTTAGGCGGGCTGCGCATGAGGCTGGATTATACGCGTGGCGGGCCTGGTCGCCGGCTGAGCCAAGTACGGCCCAGTTCGACGGCCTGCCGGCCCCGGCCCGCTCACTCGCTCTCGGGCCGGCGTGAGGTGCGGCGTTTGATGTCGAGGACTTCGCTTTCGGAGAGTTCGGGCAGGGTCTCGGTCTGGCTCAGGCCCAACGCCTGCTCCTGCGCGGCGCGCCAGCGGGCCAGCCGGTCCTTCACTTGCGCTTCGTAGCCTTGCTCGGAGGGCGAGTAGAAATAGGTGCCTAATAAGGCGGTGGGCAGATACTGCTGCGGGGCGTGGTGGCCGGGCTCGGCGTGGGGGTAGACGTAGCCCTGGCCGTGGCCCAGGCCGCGGGCGTCGCGATTGGCGTCCTGCAAGTGCTGGGGCACCTGCACCTTGCCTTCGGCTTCGACCTTGGCGACGGCCTTGAAGTAGGCCCCGGCGCTGTTCGATTTGGGGGCTGTTGCGAGATAGAGCGTGGCTTCGACGATCGGGTAGACCCCTTCTGGCAGGCCCACATACTCGAACGCCTGCGCCGCCGCGTTGGCGACCACCAGCCCCAGGGGGTCCCCCAGGCCGATGTCTTCGCCGGCCAGGATGATGAGCCGCCGCAGGATAAAGCGCGGGCTCTCTCCGGCATACAGCATCTTCGCCAGCCAGTACAGCGCGGCGTCGGGGTCGGAGCCGCGCACGCTCTTGATAAAGGCGCTGATGGTGTCGTAGTGGGCGTCACCGTCCTTGTCGTACAGCACGGCCCGGCGCTGGATGGATTCCTGCGCCACGGGCAGGGTGACGTGGATGACGCCCTCGGCGTTGGGCGACGTGGTCTCCACCGCCAGTTCCAGGGCATTCAGGGCGTTGCGGGCGTCGCCGCCGGCCACGTGGATGAGATGCGCCAGGGCGTCGTCGTCCAGCAGCACATCCAGCTTGCCGTAGCCGCGCTCCGGCTCGCCCACGGCGCGCAGCAGCAGGCGGCGCACGGCGTCGTCGCCGAGGGGCTTGAGCTGAAAGATGCGCGAACGCGAGACCAGCGCGCCAATGACTTCGAAGTAGGGGTTCTCGGTCGTCGCGCCGATGAGGACGAAGGTGCCGTCTTCGACGTGCGGGAGCAGCGCATCCTGCTGGGCCTTGTTCCAGCGATGCACCTCGTCCACGAACAGCACGGTGCGCAAGTGGTGGAGCTTGCGGCGCTCCTTGGCCTCGGCGATGACCTTGCGCAGTTCGGGGATGCCGGAGAGCACGGCGCTGATGCTGGCGAAGTGGGCCTGGGTGGTGTTGGCGATGATGCGGGCCAGGGTGGTCTTGCCGGTGCCGGGCGGTCCCCACAGGATGATGGAGGCGAAGAGCTTGTCGGCCTCGATGGCACGGCGGAGCAGCCGGCCGGGGCCGACGATGTCTTCCTGGCCGACGTACTCGTCCAGGGTGCGCGGGCGCATGCGGGCCGCCAGCGGGGCTTCGGTCTCCAGCCTTTCCTTGAGGGCGTGGTCGAAGAGATCCACGCCCCTATTATAAACGCGGGGCGGTCGTTGTCCGCATCCAGTGGGCGGCGCGCAGCCGGTGGTTTGCGCTGGAGCACGCGGGGGCAAAGTCTCGTGGGATTGACCAGCTTGTACTAGAGCGAATTCCTGAATGATATGCGCCCGCCAGGTCCAGCCGGGTTCGGCGGCAAAGGCGGCCGCCGTCGCGGGGGATAAACCGCCCGCGCTACGGGGCATACGTCAATTCGGCAGTCGCTATAGAATGGCCCTGGCGTGCGGCGGAGTTTCAGCCTTCCCAAAACTGAAGCACGCTGTTCAAGCCAATCGCCCGCAAAGGAGCAGCCGTGAATAAGCCTAACCCATCGATCACGGGAGTTGCCGAAATAGCGTTGCGTGTCCACGACCTGGAGCTGATGAGGCGATTTTACGAACAAGTGATAGGTCTTGAAGTTCTGCGAGAAGTCAACGATAGCCAGGGCGCAATTGTGTTTTATGCCGTCGGGCCAGGGAATGACCACCTGGCGCTATTCGAAGAGAAATGGGTCGCTTGGTTCACGCGCGATAAAACGCCTCAAATCGATCCGAAGCTGACGACCCTGTCTCACTTCGCAATCAGGATTGCACTGGATGATTTTGAGTCTGAACGGAAACGGATCGAGCAACTCGGCCTGGAGATCGTCCATTCAAATACATCGAGCTGGCTGCGCTGCCGGATGTTTTACTTTTTCGATCCCGAAGGGAACTTGATCGAGTTCAACAGTCATGATGAGAGTGTGCGATAGAATGAACTTGGCGGCGCCCAAGGTTCTTGTTTCTATGGTTGACGCGCTTCGTATTTTGGAGACCCGCGCCCCGGACGTTCTCGTCTTAGAAGTCGTGTCTGATGACTATGACGAACCGGCTCAGCGGCAGCATCGCGCTTCCCAGCCGGTTCCCGGCTTTGCCCAAATCAAAACCGAACAGCTCGAAACCGGCCCGCTCTGGAATCTCCGGCCTGACGCCGACCTGCAGCAGCTCCTGACAGCGTATGACTTGGCGCCCGAGACTCCAAAACACATCTTGCTGTTCGACACTATCAAGCTGGCCTGTGGGCGGCTCGAATCCCGGTTCGATGCCTCGGCCCGGCTCTTGTCTGTCTTGCATTACTTTGGCTTTTCCCGCGTTTCAATCATTCTGGACGCAGCGCTCTCTTCCACCTTCCCGGACGAATTTGCCGCGCAGTATCCGCACCTCGTCCAGCGGCTGGCCGCCCAGCCCTCCTCCACCGAAGCTCAGCCCTCCAAACAGGCCCGTTGGGTCCCGAAACACGGAGACCACTTTGTGAGCTATGAAACGCTGGCGCAGATGCTGGCCGGGGAGTTGGGACCTTATCGGTTGATGGATGCCCGCAGTGCTGAGGAATATGCGGGCCTCTTCACCGGTTACAACTACATCCCCCTGGCGGGCAGCATTCCCACCGCCGAAAGCATCGTCAACGGCGATTACCAGGTGTCGGCCACGGAAAGCCTGCCGCGGGTGTTGGCGCGCCTGGCCGCCACGTTGGCCGGCAAGGGCATTAGGCCTGAGACGCGGATCGTCTGGTATTGCGGGACAGGCTGGCGCGCGTCCCGGATGTGTGCCTTAACGCAAGCCTTGGGATACACGAATGCTGCCATCTATGATGGAGGCTGGAACGAATGGCACAGGCGTCATCCGGAGCATGGGGTAGAAAGACCATGGGGCATTGAGCCCTAACGCACCCTGCTGGCGCGGGCGTAAAGCCCGCGACTACGGGGCGGGGCGCGGGGCGTAAAGCCCGCGGCTACGGGGCGGCGCGCGGGGCGGGCAGCGGGGCCACGTACTGGTAGGTCGGGTCCTGGCGCTGCTCGCGGACGATGGCGAGGATCTCGCGCCAGGTGGCGATGAGGCCGGCGGGGCAGGGCGGCAGGTCGTGCTTGATGCGGGCGTGCAACTTGCCCAGGTTGTAGCATGGCACGGCGGCGTACATGTGGTGGTCGATGTGGTAGTTCATGTGCCAGTACAGGAACTGGACGAAGGGGTTGACGGTGTAGGTGCGGGTGCACAGCCGGAAGTCGGCGACGTTGTCCTGCAGGCCGGCGTGCTGGGGGTTGCTGGCGAGATAGATGAGCAGTTGGCCGTAGAACGGCGCGAAGGTCACCAGCAGGGGGATTTGCCACAGCCCGAAGTAAAGCGATATAAGGACGACCAGCACGTGCGCCGCCAGTGACAGCCGCGCCCAGGTGAACACGCCCCGGCGCAGGGCGGCGGCCGTCTCCGGGAACAGGGTGGCCTCCCAGGCGCCCTCGGTGCGGCCTAGCGCGTGGCGCACGTGCATCCGCAGCCGGTAGACGAAATCCCACGGGTTGACCAGCAGGCTGCGCAGGAACGACTTGCGCGACAGGTCGTAGGGCAGGACGACTTCGAGATCGTCCGGAGGGTGGAGGGTGTACTTGTGGTGCTCCTGGTGGCTGGCCCAATACCAGATCGGGTTGGCCCACGAGAGCCAGCTCACCAGATACAGGAAGGGCGGGTGCAGGGCCTTGGTCTTGAAGACGGTTTGGTGCGTCAGCTCATGGAAGGCGGCGCCCAGGAAGGTGAAGCAGGTGCCGTGAAAGTAGAGCAGGGGGAGTAAAACATACCAGGGCCAGTGCGCCAGGGCATACCACGCCAGCCCGCCCGTAATTACCAACAAACCCAGGTGGCCCAGCGCCTGGGCCAGGCCCTTCAGGTCACTGCGCTCGTTGAGCGCGGCCAGGTCGGCGCGGGTGAGCGGGGTCTTGTACCACGACAGGCGGCGCTTGGTGGGGTCGGACGGCATGGGCATGGGGCGGCTCCGAGAGGCGTATCTGCATCCAATTCGTCCAGGTCACAACGCCGTCACGCGAGCAGATGATAGCGGCAGGGAGGGCGCCGCGCAAGTTGGCAGTAAGTGGCACCTGCGCGCCTGGGAGTGGCGGCTGGCCTCCTTTACCGTGTGGGCAGACTGAGCAGATCGGCTGAACAGCCTGCCACGGAGAGGAGCGCTTGCCATGACCCTGCCTGGAAAGACCCATTGTCGGCCAACATTGTACAAGTTGCTGCTGCTGATCAGCGCGGTGGCGCTGGCGGCGTGCGGCCTGGCGCCGGTGCAAGCCACGCCGGCCCCGAGCGCGCCCAGCAAGCAGCCCGTCACGAAAACCCTGCTCGCCCTCGTCGACGCTGAGGAAATGCTGGCGGAAACGCTCACGGTCAGCCCTGACCGGCAGCACGCCGCGTATGTGGTGCAGCCCGAAGGCTCGCCCGCCTATGTGGTCTATGATGGCCAGCGCCAAGGGCCGTACACGCGGGTCGGCTTTGAAGAAGGCGGCGCCCCGCTCCTCTTCAGCCCCGACGGCCAGCACCTGGCTTACATGGCCGTCTCGTCCAACGGGTATGTGATCGTGCTGGACGGCGAAGAACAGGGACCCTATGAGCAGGTGATTGTCGACTCGGTAGTATTCAGCCCCGACAGCCAGCGGCTGGCCTACGGCGCCGTCGACCGCAGCGGCAACGCGTTTGCGGTGGTGGATGGGCAGCGCGGCCCGGCCTATGACCAGGTGGACCGGCCGCGCTTCAGCCCCGACAGCCAGCGGGTGGGCTACTCGGCGCGCCGCGGCGGCCAATGGTTCATGGTGGTGGATGGGCAGGCGGGCCGGGCGTACGAGGATGTGTATGCCTGGGCGCCCTTCAGCCCCGACAGCCAGCATGTGGCCTATCGCGCCAGCCTGGGCGACGGAACCTTTGTGGTGCGCGATGAGACCCCCGACCCGGCCTTTGACGCCGTTGACGTTGGCTCGCTCACCTTCAGCCCGGACAGCCAGCGCCTGGCCTACGTGGCCGTGCAGGACAATCAGTCGGTCGCGATGCTGGATGGCCAGGAATACGGGCGCTACGAGATGGTGTATGGCGCCAGCCTGTTCTTCAGCGCCGACAGCCGGCGCCTGCTGTATGTGGCCAGCGAAGATGACTTCTGGTACACCGTGGTGGAGGGGATGGAGTTTGGCCCCTACGTCTACCTCGACCTGCCGGTCTTCAGCGACGACGGCCAGCACTATGCCTTCCTCGCGGTCGCTGGCAGTCAGATGCAGATCATCGTGGACGGCGAGACGCGCGTGACGCAAGACTGGACGGCGGGCGGCTGGCTGCGGTTCCTGCCCGACAGCCAGACCTTGACCTATGTGCAGGTGGCGCAAGACCAGTGGATGCTGGTGGTGGGCGACCAGGCCTATGGGCCGTTCGAGGCGCTCAATCAGCCGGTGTATAGCCCGGACGGCGGCCGGGTGGCACTGGCCGCCGAGGTGGATGAGAAAGTGTTCCTGGTGGTGGATGGCGAGCCCTCAGCGCCGTACGCGGCGATGGGCCAGCCGGTGTTCAGCCCCACGGGCGCGCACCTGGCGGTGACCGTGACGGAGAATGGGCTGACGTACATGCTGGTCGACGGGCGCCGCGGCGAGGGCTTTGACCTGATCTGGGGTGCGGAGACAGGCGCGGCGCACTTTGACTCGGCGCACAGCCTGCGCTATGTGGCGCGGCTCGGCGACCAGCTGGTCATGGTAGAGCACCGTCTGCCCACGCGGATGCACCGCCCGAATCCGCCGGCTGACTAGCTTGGGTCAGCGCCGCACCAGCGGCAGGTACACCACCTTATCCACCGCCTCGTCGAAGCCGATGTCGAAGCCGGGGCCGTCCGGGCGCGGGTCGCCGTCAAAGTCGGTGGCGATGGCAAAGTCGGCGCCGGCGTCAATCGCCGCCGAGCCGCGGCGCAGGTGGTAGTCGTCCGCGGCCGGGTTGATGAAGCGCGGGTCGCCGCTGGTGTCGTTGGTCCCGCCCGTCATCACCCCCACCTTGGGGCTGCTCACGCCAAAGAACAGGTTGTAGTCCGCGTACACACTGCCGGCGCTGAGGCGGCGGAGGCCCGTGCTGTAGGTGGCCACCAGGGTGTCGATGATCTGCACCGTGCCGCTGACCACGTCAATGGCGGCCCCGGCGCCCAGGGTGGGGCTGGCGATGGTGGTGTGCACCACGTTCACCGCGCCCCCGGCAGCCAGGTAGAGCGCCGCGCCCGCCGTGCCGGCGCTGTTGCGGGCGAACAAAGCATTTACCACCGAGCCGTCGCCCGACTGGTGGGCCACGCCGCCGCCCATGCCCGCCGCGCGGTTGCCCAGGAACTGCGTGGCGGTGACGGCCAGACCGCTGGCCGCGCGCAGGCCCCCGCCCAGACAGCCGGCCTCGGTGCAGGTGTTGCCGGCCAGCACGCTGCCGCTGAACGCGGCCGTGCCCGAGACCGAAGCGCCGCCGCCGCCGCCCAGGCTGGTGTTGTGGACGAATTCGGTGTTGGCCGCGCTCAGCGTGCCGGGGACGTCGAAGACGTCGGCCACCCACAGCCCGCCGCCCACGCAGCCCGCTTGATTGCAGCTGTTCCCCTGCAGCACGCTGTCATTCAGGACCGTATCCACGGACCGGATCGCGCCGCCGCCCGCCCCGGCCGTGTTGCTCAGGAAGTCCGAGCCCGCGACGTCCGCGTTGTCGAAGGAGTATAGGCCGCCGCCGGCCAGGGCGGCGTGGTTACCCTGAAACACCGCGTCGGTGAGATAGGCGCTGCTATCCGCGTAGGCCCCGCCGCCCGTGCCTTGGGCCGTGTTGCTGATGAAGGCCGTGCCGATCACGGTCAGGGCGAGATTGGACCAGGCCCCGCCGCCCGCGCACCCGGCGTTGAGGCAGGCATTGCCCTGATACACGCCGCCTTCGATCCAACTGGCATAGGCCAGCGAGCCGCCGCCGGAGCCTTTGGAGGTGTTGCTGAGGACGTGGCTGTCCTTGATGAACAGGGTGAACGCGTTAAGCCCGCCGCCGGTGCAGCCATCCGTCAGGCAGGCATTGTTCAGGAACAGGGTGTTGGTGAGCACGGCCCGCTCCATGCCCCCGGCCCCGCCGCCGCCGATCGCCGCCTGGTTTTCAATGAACTGGGTGCCCATCGCATCCAGGCGGCTGCCCCCCGCGCCGAAGTATATGCCCCCGCCATAGCCGCTGGGGCTGAGGTTGCCTTGGAACAGACCGCCGCTGAGGGTCGCCGACCCGCCGACGCGGACGCCGCCGCCGTAATCGGATGCGGTGTTGCTCATCACGACACTGTCGGTCATGGCCAACTGATTGGCGTAGAGTCCGCCGCCAGTGCCCGATGAGGCGTTCGCCTGGAACAGGACGCCCGTGAGAGTGGCATAGGCGGCTGAAGCGCCGCCGCCGCCAAAGATCGCCACATTGCCAGTGAAAACCGAGCCGACCGCGGCGAGGGTGCCGCTGGTGTACAGCCCGCCGCCGATGCAGCCGGCCTGAGTGCAGGCATTCTGTTGGAACAGGCCGCCCGAGAGTGTGACGGCCGTGTTCGCCATCAGGCCCCCGCCGTTCAGGCGGGCGGTATTCGTGTAGAACGTGGTCCCGGTGAGCGTGGCCGTGCTGGCATACAGCCCGCCGCCCTGGCAGCCGTCGACGGTGCAGGTGTTGGCCTCCAGGCGGCTGCCGAGGAGGGTGGCATCGACAAAGGTCGCCACGCCGCCGCCAAGGACCGCGGCCGTGTTGCTCTGCACCAGGCTGTTGATCAGGCGCACCGACTGGCCGAAGATGCCGCCGCCCACAAAGCTGGCCTGGTTGTTGATGACGCGGATGTTCTCCAGCCGCGGCTGCGCGCCGTTCACCAGCAGCAGGCCGCCGCCTGAGCCCAGGAAGCCCAATTCACTGCCGCCGGTGAACGTCAGCCCGGAGATGACAACGGAGCTGTTCACGACGGCGCCGGTGGCGGTGAGCACGCGCTGGTTGGGCAGCGCATGCAAGATGACGGTGGCGCTGTTGACCCCGGTCAGGCTGACGGCCTTGCTGAGGGTGACGCTGGTGAGGTACGTGTTGGGCTGGATGACGATGGTGTCGCCGGGGTCCGCGCCGTCAATGCAGGCCTGCAACGTGGTGTCGCACGGGTTGCTGCCGGGGTAGGTGCGGGTCTGCGCCGTGGCCGCCCAGGCGGGCCGCGCCGCCGCCGCCAGCAGCAGGGCCGCCGCCAACCCGCCCAACGCGACGGCCAGCGCGCAGCCGCCCAGCCGGCCCACCAAGTGAAATCTCCAGTCTTGATGCACCTGTCCAGACATACGGCCGCCCTTCTGCCTGCACCGCGCTGAGGAGAATGTTGTTAGGTGGAGATTCTATGCCAGGGGCTGGCATAGTCAATGGGAAAGGCGTCGCCGGCCGCTCACGGCAGCCGGCGGAAGGCAGGCGGCCGCAGGCGTTCGGGCCGCGCCCGCGCGCGAGGGAATTGACCCTCGTGCTATACTCCCGGCACACGCCCCGCTGTACTCAGCGGCCCACACACCCACACGCCCGGACTGCCGTTATGCCCCTCAACCCTGCCGAACTGCTGCCCGCCTACGACCTGGAGACCCGCATCAACCTGGAATATCCGGGGATGCGGCGCGACGTGCTGCGCGGGCCGGATGGCGCGCCCAAGCTGGTGCGCTTTGTGCGGCCCGCGCCCGAGCGCAGCTTTGTCAACTATCACCACCTGGACGCGGCGGAGATAGACGCCGCCATTGAAGCCGAGATGGCCTTCATCGGCGAGAACCAGTTGAGCTACGAGTGGAAGGTGCACGCCCACGACGCGCCGCCGGGGCTGGGCGAGCGGCTGCTGGCGCATGGGTGGACCGCCCAGGACCCGGACGCGGTGATGGTGCTGGACCTGAACGCCGCGCCCGCCGCCCTGCTGAAGCCGGTGACGGCGGATGTGCGCGCCATCACCACCCGCGACGGGCTGGGCGACGTGATCCAGGTGATGACGGCGGTGTGGGGCGGCAACTTCGACTGGATTACGCGCCGGCTGGGCGGCCACCTGGAGATCCCCGGCTACCTGAACGTGTACGTGGCCTACGCCGAGGGCGCGCCGGCCTGCGCGGCCTGGGTGTACTTCCTGCCGGGCAGCCAGTTCGCCAGCCTGTGGGGCGGCTCCACCGTGGCGCACCTGCGCGGGCAGGGGCTGTACACGGCGGTGTTGGCGGCGCGGGTGCAGGCGGCGCAGGCGCGCGGCTACCGCTACTTGACCATCGACGCGGGCGATATGAGCGGGCCGATTGTGGCGCGGCACGGCTTCGAGGCCCTGACCACAGCCGTATCCTACAACTGGCCGCCGGAGGCTTGATGGGCAGCTTGCCGGAGGCTGGACTGACGGTACTCGTGACAGGCGGCATCGGGCTGACTTTTGCGCTGGTGGCGGCGATCCTGATCGGCATTGGCTGGATCAATCACCGCCGCGCCCAGGCCAGCCAGCAGTGGCCGATGGTGCTGGGCCGCGTGACCGGGGCGCGGGTGGAGGCCAACCCGAGCGACGATGGCGGCCCCACCTACAGCCCCACCATCCGCTATGCCTACGACGTCGGCGGCCGCATGTACACCAACGCCCGGCTGGCGTTTGGGGGCGTGACCAACGACAGCAACCCGGCGGTGGCCCAGCGGGCGGTGGCGCGCTATCCGGCCGGGGCCATTGTCCAGGTGTATTACAACCCGGCCAACCCGCAGGACGCGGTGCTGGAGCGGCGCGCGGGCATCAGCCGGTTCATGTTTGGGTTGGGCGGGGTGTTCCTGGTGCTGGGGTGCTGTCTGCCCGTGGCGGCTGGGGGGGTGGTGGCGGCGGGCCTGTTGATGCAGCCCAGGTGACGGGCGGTCCAGGGCAAGCGCGCCTTGGCGCAGTGGGCGGGGGTATCCCGCCGAACCGTTGACGGCCTGGCCCGGCCGGCGGGATAGCGCGATTCGGCACTGGTGGTAGAATACGGGCTTGGAGTCCTGGCGGCCTGCGGCGGGGCGGCCCCAGGAGTTACTTGTTGCCCGGAGGCATGCTGGCGTCTCGACATGGATAAACCGACCCTGATTCGCACCCTGCAAACTGAGCGCGAGGGCTATGAGGCCTTGCTGGCCGCCATCGGCCCGGAGCGCATGACCCAGCCCGGCGTGGACGGCGACTATTCCGTTAAGGATGTGGCCGCGCACCTGCTGATGTATGAGCGCTGGCTGGCGGACTGGCTGGCGGCGGCGCAGCGCGGGCAGTTCCCTTTACCTTCGGCCATGGAAGAGCCGGATGTGGACTTCCGCAATGGGCTGTTCTACACGCTCAACCAGGACCGGGCGCTGGACGATGTGCTGGCCGAGAGCCGCGCCGTGCACCAGCGCCTGCTGGACCTGATCGCGGCGGTGCCCGAAGCCGACCTGGACAACCCGGCGCGCACCGATTGGTGCGTGGTGCCGTATTGGAAGGCCAGCCGCCCCCTGTGGCAGGCCCTGCTCAACGACACGGTGGAGCACTATCAGCAGCACCGCCCGGCGCTGGAGGCGTGGTGGCGGGCCGGCCAGCCCCAGGCCAGCCCCAAGCCCCGGCCGGCGTGGGCCCCGCGGCTGCCGCGCCTGGCGCGCGCCCCCAAGACCAGCGACTCAGGCGACTAGCTCACGCTTCGCTCAGTTCGCCAATATCGGATCTGGTCCGCGCTGAACCTGCGGCAGCTACCACGCAACGGGGCGGTGAAAGACGCCGGTTTCATCCTGCAACACGGGTGGAAACTGGCAGTCCCGGATCAGGCCGGCCCGCAAACGCTTGACGGCGGTGGCATGCTGCACGAGCGTCCAACTTGTCTTATGCCGATGCGGGTTGACGACTGTGACCGGCAGCCCCAGTTCCTGCGTCACAATCCGGATAGGTTCGGCCAGGTCTGAGTCGTTGCTCACCAGGACGGCGTGCTCAAATACGCCTCGATGTACGCCTCGATGAGCGTCATTGACCAAGTGGGCGGCGATGTTGACATCGGAGCCTTTTTCTTCGGTCTTTAGGACAGTGGCGAACTTCGGCTGATGGGGTGGGCTGCCAGCCAGGACCATGGGGACGGCATGGGATTGGAAACTGCCCAGGATGATCTGCAAGCTCGGCAAGGTCTTGAGCGCGCGCAAGTACATGAGTTGCCGATTGGGCTTGTCGGGATCGTTTGGGCGGGCAGACACAATGGCCGTGAAGTACTTGATGGAAACAACTGTGTCGTTGGGGAACAGCCTTTGAGCCATGTCGAGCAAGTTCAGCCACTTGTCGGACGTGCCCTTGACGGCCCCGTAGTAGAGATTGAAACCATCGACGAAGACTGACGTGCGCATCGGTGTGGCCCCTGAATAAATGCAGAGACCGTATCTTTCGATACGGTCTCGCGCCCCGGCGCCGAAGCGCCAGGGGGGATACACTTAATATAGCCGAGACGGCGCGGGGTGTCAATCGAACACGGGCCGCGCTTCATGTGGATTCGGACCATACAAGTTCAGTAGCCCCCGCCACAACACATTCCGCCAGGAAGGATAGTTGTGGCCGCTGCTTTGCTCGTGGTAGGCCACGGCGTAGCCGCGCGCCCGGAGCCGGGCGGCCATGCGGCGGTTGGGAGCTAGAAACCACTCGTGTAAGCCGCAATCCAGCCACAGCCGCAGGGGCGGCGGCGGCAGGAGGTCGATCAGGTCTTCGATCACCGAGCGGTGGTAGAGCCGGTGGTCGGGGTGGTCGGCCCCAAAGGCGCCCGACTCGCACAGCACGTTGGTGAAGACCTCCGGCGCGCGCAGGGCGGCGTAGAGCGACATCAGCCCGCCCATCGAGGCACCCATGATGCCCCAGCCGCCAGCGTCAGGCTCGCTGAGCGGCAAATGCGCCCGCGCCAGCGGCAGCACGCAGTCCAGCAGGAAGGCGAGATTGGCGTCGCTGCACGCATACTCCAACAGCCGGGCCGCTCCCCCGTTGGCCACCAGCGCCAGCGCGATGGGCCGGATGCGTCCCTGCGCGATCAGGTTGTCCACGATGACGGGCAGCCGCGCCTTGGTGAGATAGTTCTGCCCATCCAGCACCACCACCAGGGGGCACGGGCCGGGCGCGGGTGGGCGGTATAGATAGACCGTGCGCTCCGCGCCGGTGATGTAGCCGTGCGTGGACACCGCGTGTTCGCTTACCTGGCCCACGGGCGCGCCCGGCTGCGGCTGGGCCAGGGGCGTGTCGGCCCAGTCGGGCATCCAGAAGAAGTTGTTGGTGCCGGCCAGGCCGTTATCGGCGGAGCGGGGGTTGAGGGGATCGAGGCTTTGGCCCTCGTCGAGCACGAAGCCATATTCGAGATAGGCGTCGCGGGGAAAGGTGAGGCTGGCCGCCCACACGCTGGGCCCGGCGGGCTGCATGGCGATGGGCGCGCCGTTGTGCCAGTGGGTGAAGTCGCCCACGATGCTCGGAGCGCGCTCGCCCTGCCACACAAACGTAGCGGTGGCGCCCTCGATGAGCGGCGTGCCGGATTGAACGGCGCGGGCGAGCAGGTCGTTGGCGGGGGGCGGCATGGGCGTTGGTCTCCGGGTCAGATGCTTGGCGGCGGGCCGTCAGCCGGGGCAGCGGCTGGGACCGATACAATAGAAGCAGTATTCTAAACCGGAAGCGGGGCATTGCCAGCCCCAGGAGGACAGCATGCACATCCTGCATCTCATCGAGCGGCGGTTCGGGGCGCGGGCGGGCGGCGTGACGGCGGCGCTGCTCGTTTTGTCGCTGAGCGGTCTGGGGTTGGGGCTGGGCCTGCTGTTGTTCAGCCGCTAACCGCCGGCCGCGGCGCGACCGGCCTTCCGTTTCGCCCGAACCGTTCTCCAGGTTCGCCCGAACCGTTCTCCAGGTTCGCCCGAACCTTTGGGCGGGTCCACGAGTTAATTAACGGCGGCCCCGCACGGGCCGCCGCGCACCACCACCCACCACGGAGGCGAGGACGCACATGCTGAGGACTATGGGGCGGGCTTTGCGCTGCCTGCTGCCCGGCGGCGCGCGGCAGCGCGCACGGGGAGCGGGCGCGATGATAGTTGGTCCCGCCCACCTGGCGGTGCTCCTGGCGCTGGCGTTATACGCCTGCGGCCCGGTGCCGGGATCACGCCCGACGGCCACCTTCGGGTATGCCCGCAGCCCCACGCCCGATTTGACGCGCACCCCGGCCACGCTTTCACCGCAGGCGACGGTCACGGAGCCCGCCTATCCGCCGCCCGCGACGGCCGGCGCGACGGACACGCCCGGCGCCTACGTGCCCCCGCCGGATACCGCGACGGCCAGCCTGACCCCGCGCGAGTCGCACACCCCGCGCCCCAGCCCCGCCCCCACCCAGTCGCCCACCGCCACGCCCGATCTCTCGCCCACGCCCGACCCGCACATTCTGTCGGTGGCCGAGGTGCCTTGCGAACCGGCGGGCGGGTTCATGCGCTGCACCGACCCGGTGCTGGGCCTGACCTTTGAACAGCCCGCCGCCTGGGGGCCGATCACCGCCACGCTGCGCGAGAGCTTTGCGGGCGCGGGGCTGGCGTATGAGTACCAGTATGCGGACATGCCGGGGATCATCCAGGCGGGCGGGCGCAGCGCCGACTTCACCGAGGGCCGCGGCGCCACGCTCACCGATTTTTCCGGCAGCGGCACGCTGGGGTTCAACGACAAGTCGCCGGAAGAGTGGTGCGAGGGGTTAGGCGGGACGCCGGTGTTGTGCAGCGTCGTTCAGCCCAACGTGGTGCTGGACCTGCGCTTTCCCGAAGCCGAGTACTTGTGCCTGGACTCCGGCCAATACTTCTTCACCAGCCCGCTGGCCTTTGTGTGGGTGCTGCTGCCGGACCATCCGCAGATCAACGGCTTCGTGTTCGTCGCGCCGTTCCTGTCGGACGAAGCTGCCGACGATCTGCTCGACCTGCGCCGCGACATCCTGGGCTGGGACGGGAGCGCGACGCATACGGCCTGCGGCCCGGAGCAGCAGGCCGAGTTCGATGAGGCGATTACCGCCTTCATCGCGACGCTCGACGGCGGCCAGGCGGACCCGGATACGCTGGCCAACGTGGCCGCGCTGCGCCACCTGGCCGAGTCCATCACCGAGTAGTACTCTTTTCCTATCCCCCTTTGGTTAGAAAAGCGTAAACTTGCTCTAGCCCCTATAATTCCGGCGCACACAGGCGTCCGCCGGGAAATTGCGCGCGTTGCCAATCGCATGGCCGATCCCGTCCCCGATCGCGAGGCCCTCCTGCGCCGCTTTGTTTCGCAAGCGGCGGAGGCCACGGCGTTGACCGATGCCGTTGGCCGCGTGGTGGTGTGGAACCCCGCCCTGGAGCGGCTGACGGGCCTGCGCGCGGACGCGGTGGTGGGCCTGCCCCTGTGGGAGATCCAGCACGAGCTGCTGCCCCTGATCGAGCGCAAGCCGGAGCGCCTGCAGGCCCTGCGGCTGGCCGTCCAGGCCATGCTGGACACGGGCGCCGTCCCGGCCCCGGCCGACCCGCACATGCTCCACCGGCGCGACGGCAAGACCCGCCGCGTCGCGTTCGAGTTCATGACCCTGGACGCGGGCGACGGCCACCTGGCGGCGCTGACGGTGCGCGAGGCCCCGTTGCCCGAACAGGCCGGCCCGCCGGTGGACGCGGCGCTGGCGGCGGGCACGCGCACGCTGCACGGGCTGGTGGAGCACGCCACCGACGGCATCCTGCTGGCGGATGAGCAGGGCATCCTGATCGAGTGGAACCAGGCCGAGGCGCGGCTGACGGGCCTGAGCCGCGAGCAGGCCCTGGGCCGGCCGGTGTGGGATGTGCTGTACGAACTGCTGCCCGCCAACGAGCGCACCCTGGAGAGCCGCCAGCGCATCCACGAATTTCTGCGGCACGCGGTGAGCACCGGCGACCTGCGCGGCACGGCCGGCCTCACCGAGCGGCACGTCTGGCTGCCGGACGGCAGCGACCGCTGGCTGCACTCGCTTAACTTCACCATCCCCACCGGGCGCGGGCACGTGCTGGGCCGCATCTCGCGCGACATCACCGACCGCAAGCGGGCCGAGGCCGCGCTGCTCCAGCGCAACCATCAGCTCAAAATCCTGTCTGAGACCACGCAGCAGATCAACGTGGTGCTGGATGAGGCCGTGATCCTGCGCACCCTGGTGCTGGCGGCGATGGACGCGCTGGGCGCGGGGGCGGGCGCGGCCGGGCGGATGGACGGGGACCGGATGCACTTCCGGGAGGTGCGGGTGGGGGGCGAGGTGCGCCCGGCGGCCTGGAGCTGCGCCCGCGGCGAGGGGCCGGCCGGCGCGGCCTGGCGCACCCTCCAGCCGTTCGTGCTCAACGACGCCGCCGACGACGCGGCCGTGCTGGCCGCCCTGCGCGCGGCGCTGGGCACGGTGCATCACCTGGCCAGCGTGCCGCTGGTGGGGCGCGATGGGCAGGTGCTAGGCGGGCTGGAGGTCTACAACCTGCCGGGCGAGCGCCCGTTTGAGCCGGACGGCCCGGCGCTGGGGCTGCTGCTGGGCCTGGCCGCGGGCGCGGCCACGGCGCTGGAGAATGCCAAATTGCTGAGGGAGCGCGAGCTTGCCCATGCCCGCACCGAGCAGAGCCTGCGCCGGCTGACGGCCCTGCGCGCGGTGGACAGCACCATCAACGCCAGCCTGAGCCTGAACGTGACCCTGCAAGTGGTGCTGGAGCACGCGCTGGAACACCTGGGGCTGGACGCGGGCGCGGTGCTGGTGGTGAATGCAGCCCGCCACACCCTGGAAGCGGCCGCCACCCGCGGGCTGGCGCCGGCCGGGCTGGAGCGCCACCAGACGCGCATCGGCGAGGGGCTGGCGGGCCGCGCGGTGCTGGAACGGAAGCTGGCGCAGACCAGCAGCCTGGCCGCCCATCACCTGGCGGGGCGGCGCGGCGCGGCCCTGGTGGCCGAGGGCTTTACGGCCTACTATGCCGTGCCGCTGCTGGCCAAGGGCGATGTGAAGGGGGTGCTGGAACTATTCGGCCGCCAGCCGCACGCCCCCGACCCGGAGTGGGTGGAGTTCCTGGAGACCATCGCGGCCCAGGCGGCGCTGGCGATTGACGGGGCGCAGCTCTTCAACGAATTACAGCGCGCCAACTTCGACCTGGGGCTGGCCTACGACGCCACCCTGGAAGGCTGGGCCCGCGCGCTGGACCTGCGCGAGCGCCAGCCCGCGGACCAAAGCCAGCGCCTGGCGCAGACCGCCGAGCAGTTGGGCCGCGCGCTGGGCCTGCCGCCCGCCGCGCTGACGGCCCTGCGCCGGGGCGCCCTGCTGCACGACATCGGGCATGTGCTCATCCCCGACGAGATATTGCTGAAGCCCGGACCGCTGACCGCG
This sequence comes from uncultured Anaerolineales bacterium, assembly GCA_964497615.1. Taxonomy (GTDB): domain Bacteria; phylum Chloroflexota; class Anaerolineae; order Anaerolineales; family UBA6663; genus CAZCEC01. The sequence goes on from CAZCEC010000002.1 coordinate 185,574, forward strand.
GCGGAGTGGCAGGTGATGCGCCAGCACCCCGTCCACGCGCACGAGCTGTTATCACCCATCGCCATCCTGCGCGCGGTGGTGGATATCCCCTACGCTCACCACGAGCGCTGGGACGGCAGCGGCTATCCGCGCGGGCTGGCGGGCGAGGCCATCCCGCAGGCGGCGCGCATCATGGCCGTGGCGGATGTGTGGGAGGCGCTGCGGGCCGACCGGCCGCACCGCCCGGCCTGGCCCGCCGACCGGGCGCGCAACTACCTGGCCGCCGAGGCCGGCAAGCAGTTCGACCCGCGCGTGGTGAGCGCGCTGCTGGCGCTGCCCGAGCGGCGGTAGGGGGAGAGCGTTACCACGAAGGCGCGAAGGCTCGTAGGGGCACGAAGAAGAACCTTAAGGGTGCAAAGTAGGGGCGGAGCATTTGCCAGCAGGCGGTGTGGCCTGACGCCAAGACCTGCCAGGTTTTGTTTGGGAGCAACGCGCGGCATGCGCAAGCCAAAACCTGGCAGGTCTTTTGCAGACAGTCAGCGTGGTTGATCGGCGGTCTGCCACCAGGCGTAGGTCGCCAGTATCCCCGCCAGCGCGGCGGCGAGGACGATGCCCAGGGGCACGGGCGCCAGTGGCAGCGCGCCCTGCGCATACAGCCCAGGGATGGACCACGGAAAGTAGTCGCCCCAGCCCGCCACCATCACCAGGTTGGTGAGCAGTAACGTGAGGATGGCCAGCCCGATCGGCGGCAGGTAGCCGCGGCCGGCGCTGGCCACATACGCAAACGGCAGCGCCGCCAGGACGGCCAGCCCGGCCGCGGCCAGCGTGCGGGCGCCTTCGCGCGCGAACACCGCGGGCGCGCCGCCGGGGAAGTTGAAGACCGCGCCCAGCGCCAGCCCGCCCGCGGTGATGACCAACGTGAGGCCGAGCGCCCACACGGCCACGACGATAAACTTCGCCAGCAGCAGGCCCGCGCGCGGCACGGGCACCGCCAGCAGGTCCTTCACTGTGCCGTCGGCGAACTCGCGGCCAAACACCCAACTGATGACGAACACGAACAGCATGAAGCCGGCGGTGGCGATGAGCTGGCCGTAGATGCGCAGGTAGGCGGACCAATCCATGTCCGCGAAGGCCAGCAGTTCGGCCTTGGCGCTGATGAGGCCCAGTTGGCGCGACAGGTCCGGGTTCAGCGTGACGAACACCAGGAACCCGACCCCCAGCGGAAAGAGCAGCGAGGCCAGGGCGGTCCACAGGGGCAGCCCGGAGCGCACAGCTTTGCGCGTTTCGATCCACAGCAGGGCAGGCAGATCAGACATGGGCGGCCTCGATTTCCGTTCCCACCAGACGCAGAAAATACTGCTCCAAATCTTCTTCCTCGACCACGAGATGCGTGGGCGGGGCGCCGGCCTGCGCCAGCAGGCGGCTGATCTCGTCCGGGCGCTCGACGGCGCCATTGGCCAGCGCCAGTCCGCCTTCGGGGAGCGGTTCGGGCGCGTGGCCGGCGGCCAGCAGGGCGCGCTCCAGGAGGGCGCCGTCGCGGGCGCGCACCACCAAGCGGCGGCGGCGGTTGCGCTCCAACTCGGCGCGGCTGATCTCCTGGAGCAGCCGCCCGTTGTGGATGATGCCGATGCGCTGGGCCAGCCGCGCCACCTCCGCCAGCAGGTGGCTGGACATGAAGATGGTGACGCCCTCCTCGCGCCTCAGCCGCAGCAGCAGTTCGCGGATCTCGACGATGCCGGCCGGGTCCAGGCCGTTGGCAGGCTCGTCCAGGATGAGCAGCCGCGGGCGGTGGAGCAGGGCCTTGGCCAGCCCCAGCCGCTGGGCGTTGCCGTGCGAGAGCGTGCCAGCCCGGCGGCCGGCGTACTGGCCCAGCCCCATCTGCTCGATGACGCGCCCGACCGCGGCCGGGGGCGTGCCGGGGTGCAGGCGGCGGGCGGCCTCCAGGTTCTCGGTGACGGTAAGCTCCGGGTAGGCGCGGGGTGTCTCCACCATGTAGCCCACGCCCGCCCACGGCTCGCGCTGGCCGGGGCGCACGGGCACGCCCAGCACCGTGGCGTGCCCCGTGGTGGGCTTGAGCATGCCCAGCAGCAGGCGGATGGTGGTGGTCTTGCCGGCGCCGTTAAGGCCCAGGAAGGCGTAGATTTCGCCGGGGGCGACTTGCAGCGAGAGTTGCTCAACGGCGCGGACGCGGCCGTAGTGCTTGGTGAGGGCGGTGGTTTCGATGGGGTGGTTCATGTTGAGGTACCTGTTCCTAAGTCCGTTAACCAAGGTGAAGAATCAATCTACTGCCTGACAGGCCCGGCCCCGCCCGGAGCTAAAGGCTCCGGGCTATCATCGACGCCCGGTCAACCGGGCTTCCGGAAGCCGGGCTTTGAGCCGGCGTCGCTGCTAGCGCGGGGTCCTTCAGCCCCGCGCGGGGCCGGGCACGCTAGCCCTATGGCGCTGGTCGGTTCGCCGGGTGGATCTGAATAATCGCATCTGCAAAACCCGCCGGGATGACGGCGCATGGTGGCCCGGCGGGATGAACCCGCCGGCTACGATGGCGCAGCGGTCGGCGCGCAGCAGTCCCCGCCGGGGCCGACGGCGCGCAGTGGTGCGGCGGGATGAACCCGCCGGCTACGGCGCGCAGTGGTGCGGCGGGATGAACCCGCCGGCTACGATCAACACCTGTAGCGGCGGGGCGCGCAGCAGTCCCCGCCGGGCCTAGCGGGCGCGTGGGCGGCGCGGGGCGGGGGCGACCTTGATCTCGCCCAGGCAGTAGGCGGCGGCCAGTTCCAAGAGCAACGGCAGGCCGCCGCCGATGCGGTCCTGGCCCAGTTCGTCGGCGTGCAGGGCGGCCAGCACCAGCGGATAGAGCAGGCGGCCCAGGTCGCGGGGCGGCACGCGGATGGGCAGGCCGGCGGCGCGGGCGCGCTGCACCAGCTCGGCCATAAAGCGCTCGTCGCTGTCCAGGTGGGCCTGGAGCTGCGCGGGCGGCACGCCGCGAAAGGCGAGGGCGAAGTCGCTGCCGGCCAGGGCCTGCAGCAGCGGGCTGGCCTGGAGCAGGTCGAAGGCGGTGCGCAGGGCGGCGGTGAGGCGGGCGCGGGGCGTGGGGCCGGGGCGCTCCAGCGCGGCCAGGATCTCGGCGCGGTAACGCAGTTCGAGGCGCTCGGCCACGGCCAGGAACAGCGCTTCCTTGGACGGGTAGAAGGCGTAGAACGCGCCGGTGGAGATGCGGGCGGCGGCGGCCAGTTCGGTCACGCGGGTCTTCTTCAGGCCGTGGCGGGCGAAGTGCTGTTCAGCCGCCGCCAGCAACTGCGTGCGGATGGCGTCTTTCTCGTCGTCGGTGAAGCCTTTGGGCATGGCGACCTGTATGAATATATGAATGATTTACTTTTTCATTCACACAGAGTATAGCTGGGTGGGCCGGGGCGTCAAGGGCGGAAGGCTGACATTTGGCTGGCAGTCCCTTGGGGTGAGTTGATGGACTAGCAGACTATCCGCCGGCCGCTCGCCCTCACCCCGGCCCTCTCCCGCCGGGAGAGGGGGCCATCGAACGGCAGTCCGGCGCTATACTGCGGCCATGACCAGAAAATACAAGCTCACCTTGCTCGGGCTCGGCGCGCTGGCGGCGGTGTCGCTGCTGGCGAACGGCTGGCTGGCGCGGCTGGCGCGGCGCTACTACCTCCACGCCCACGAAGTGCGGCTGGACCCGCTGGGCCTGCGGGGGGCGGGGATCAGCCTGACGCCGGGCGCGCCGCCGCCGGAGGGCGTGACGCGGGTGGTGTTCTTCGGCGACTCGCGCGCGCGGCAGTGGCCGGCGCCCGAGGGGCTGGCGGGCTTCGAGTTCATCCAGCGCGGGATCGATGGGCAGACCTCGGCCCAGGTGCTGGAGCGCTACCGCCACCACGTCGCGCCGCTGCGGCCCGATGTGGTGGTGATCCAGGCGGGCGTGAATGACTTTCTGCTGCTGAACCTGTATCCCAGCCGGCAGGCGGCCTTGACGGCGGAGTGCGTGGAGAACTTGCGCGCCCTGGTGGATCAAGCGACCGCCGGCGGCGCGACGGTGATCCTGACGACGGTGTTCCCGACCGGCCCGGCGCCGCTGCCCGAGCAGTACCTGTGGCTGCCGCCGATGCGGGAGGCGCTGGCGGCGGTGAACGCCGAACTGGCCGGCTGGGCGGCCTCGAACGTGCTGGTGCTAGACACCGCCGCCATCCTGGCCGAGGGCGGCGAGGTGCGCGCCGATTACGCCTTCGACGCCCTGCACCTGAGCGAGGCGGGCTACGCGGCGCTCAACACGGTGCTGGTGGAGGTGCTGCGGGGGTTGGGGGAGTGAGCGGAGCTAACTTGGCGTGGTGTCAAGGTTGCGTTTCTAATCCGCGCCCAACCGTTGGCTTGATCCCGAGCGTGGTCCCGTTAAAAACCTTGTGGCCGCACGCTCTTTAACGGGACCACGTCTGGGTTCAGTACCATGCCCGGGAGCGAATTAGATGAGGACTCCTTTGCCCACTTTCAAGTTGGTCTGTGAGGGCTGAATAGGCAACCACTCCCGTAGCCGCCTTCAACTCGGTCCCGTGAGACGCGGCACCGCCGCCTCCCTACTGCTTTAGCAGGCGCGCAATCCGGTCGTACGACGCCGCATAATGCAGCAGCACGATGACGCCAAAGACCAGCGCCCACGTCTCGCGGCCGGCGGCGTAGAGCGCCCAGGCCGCGCCGCCGAAGAACGCTGCTTCGAGCACTAACCGCACCCAGCCCGGCACCGCCACCGGGGCCTGGCCGGGGTCATTCGGCACGCGGAACGTGCCCCACAGCGCGGCTGCCGCCAGGGGCAGCCCCAGCGTCCACAGCCAGCGCGCCAGGCCGGCGTGCTGCGTCCAGCCCCAATAGCCCATCGCCCACAGCCCCGCCAACTCCAGCCCAAAGCGCAACAGCAGATTAATCGGGTTGTTCGCCACGAAGGACCTCCACAGACCGGATTCTACCCCTTTCGGTCCTTAGCTTCCATCCTCCGGCAGATGCCGGGGCGGCGGGTTGACGCTTAAGCTCAGACTGGCCCACAAAACACCCGCCGGCGGCGCGGCCGGGTGACGCCTGGACCGAGGCGCGGAGGCGAAGCATGAACGACTTCCTGATCATTAGCAGTAACTGGCTGCACGCGCTGGCAACGGTGGTGCTCATCGGCCACTACAGCCTGCTGGCGCTCGTCTACGGCCCGGCGTTGGGCGCGCAGGCCGGGCCGGACGCGGGGCGCTGGCTGCTGCGCGCGGGCGAGCGGGCGCGGCCCTATCTCTCGGGGGCGGTGCTGGTCTTTATCGCCACCGGCACGCTGTTGATGCTGGTGGACGACCAGTACCTGGGCCTGGGGGCGATTGACAACGCCTGGAGCTGGCTGTTGATTGCCAAGCACGTGCTGGTGCTGGGGCTGATTGCCCTGGCCATCTTCGCCGACCGGACGATCCTGCCGCGCGCGGCCAACGACGCCGCGGCGCTGGGCCGCTACCGGCTGGCGGTGTGGGGGATCGCCCTCAGCGGCGCGCTGGTGCTGCTGCTGACGGCGCTGATGCAGGCCGAATAACTACTGACAGGAGAATCCGACATGACGACCGCTACACCCCCTGCCCCCGTGCGCGAACCCGCGCACCCGCCGGTCCTTGAGCGGACCCCGGCGCTGCCAGACGCGCCCTCAGCGCCTGCCAGCGTCCAGCCCGCCAGCCCCCAGCCGCCCACCTGGCAGGTGGCGGTGCGCGGGCTGGCGACGGGCGCGTTCTACGGCGCCATCCTCATCACCGCCATCAATGGCCTGAATGCGCGGATCGGCTTTGGGTGGGTGGTGGACCTGCTGGTGTTCGCGGTGCTGGGCTTCCTGCTGGTGTCGCTGTTCAACGGCGCGGCGGCGCTGGTGTGGTGGATATTGGGCCTGCCCCTGCGCAAGTGGGCGCCGAACAGCCGCGCGCGGCGGGCGCTGCAAGCGTTCCGGCCGGATTGGCTGGGCGCCCTCGTCGGCGCGGCGGCGTTGATCCTGGTGGATGTGCTGTTCCCCGACACGTTCTTGAAGACCATCAACCTGGCGACGCCGACGGAGATCTACCTGCCCATCCTGGCGCTGACGGGGATGCTGCTGGCGCTGGCGCGGGCCGGGGCTAAGGGCGAAGCATCCGCTATGGAGAGGGTGGATGGTGCGGGTGGGTTGGGGCGGACCTTGCAGCCCTACGCACACCGGCGCGGCGCGGTGCTGCTGGGCGCGGCGGCGCTGCTGAACGTCTCGATGCTGGGCTACATCGCCTGGCGCGGGACGGACGATTACGTGGCGCGCGCCGAGCTAACCCCGGCGGCGGGCGTGGGGGCGCTGGACCTGCCGGACCCCGGCCAGCCCGGACCGTACGCGGTGCAGACGCTGACGTATGGCAGCGGCACGGACCTGCGCCGGCCCGAGTATGGCGCGGAGGCGGCCCTCCTCACCCCGGTGCTGGATGGCACGCCGATCTTCGCCGGGTACAACCTGCCGGGCAAGTGGTTGTTTGAAGCGTTCTGGGGCTTCGACTTCAGCCAACTGCCGCTGAACGGGCGGGTGTGGTATCCAGAGGGCGCGGGGCCGTTCCCGCTGGTGCTGGCGGTGCACGGCAACCACGCCATGAGCGACTTCTCCGACCCCGGCTACGCCTACCTGGGCGAGCACCTCGCCAGCCGCGGCATGATCTTCGTCTCGGTGGACGAGAACTTCTTGAACGGGTTCTGGCTGGACGATGGGCAGTTCAACGAGCTGCCGCAGCGGGCGTGGCTGTTGCTGGAGCATTTGCGCCAGTGGCGGGCATGGAACGAGACGCCCGGCAACCAATTCTATGGGCAGGTGGACCTGGAGCGGGTGGGGCTGGTCGGCCATTCGCGCGGGGGCGAGGCGGCGGCCTACGCGGCGGACCTGAACCAGCGGGTGGCCGCGCCCGTTTCCGAAGTGGCACAGACGGACGACTTCGGCTTCGGCATCCGGGGCGTGGTGGCGATTGCGCCGTCCGACGGGCACGCCAAGCTCAACGGCAGCAGCCCCACCCTGCGCCACACCGACTACCTGCTGCTCATCGGCGGGCACGACACGGACACCTTCATTAACTACGGCGCGGCGCAGTACAACCGCGTCAGCTTCGGCGAGAACCCCGGCGGCTTCCGGGCGATGGCCTATCTCTATCGCGCCAACCACGGGCAGTTCAACACCGTCTGGGGCGACGCCGACCAGGGGCCGCTGACCTCGCTGATGCTCAACCGGGCGCCGCTGCTCGATGGCGAGGCACAGCGGCAGGCGGCGCGGGTGCTCATCACCGCCTTTCTGGAGGCCAGCCTGAACGACGCGGCCGATTACCGGGCGGTCTTTTACAACCCGGCCAGCGCCGCCGCGTGGCTGCCCGGCGACCTGCTGGTGACGGCCTATCAGGATGAGACGTTCCGGATGGTGAGCGGCCTGGACCGCAAGCCGGGCCGCGACCGGCTGGACGTGGACGGCGGCGGTATCGCGGCCGAGGGCGTGAGCGAGTGGGTGCGCGGCCCGCTGCTGCTGCGCGACGGCGAGACCCAGCAGGGCAACGCCGCGGCGCGGCTGGAGTGGACGGCGGGCATGCGGCCGGTCTACTCGCTGACCCTGCCGGAGGGGCAGGCGGCGGCGTGGGCGCTCTCGCCGCTGGACAGCCTGACCCTGGCGCTGGGGCCGGCCGGCGATGACCCGCTGCCCCTGAGCGTGGACGTGAGCCTGGAGACGGCTGACGGCATCGCGGCGACCCTGCCCCTGAGCCAGTTTGGGGCGCTGCACCCGCCGCTGCCCGCGCGCCAGCTTAAGGGCGACTGGTTCGCCTGGCTGATGAGCATGAAGTATGACGTGGCGTGGCCGGCGGAGATCGTGCTTCAGACCTACGACCTGCCGCTGGAGGCGTTCCAGGCGGCGGGGCCGGGCTTCCGGCCGCAGGCCATCACCGCGATCCGGCTCAGCTTCGACGGGCCGCAAGGCGGGAGTGTGTATGTGGATACCGTGGCGTTCAGGGGTGCGCCCTAGTGCCGGGTCAGATGACGTGGTTGGAACACCCGTAGTCGCGGCCTTCATGGCCGCGGGCCGGCCCGTAACCCCGAAGGGGCGCTTCGCAGAGGGCCGGACTACGCCATCCCGAACAGGTCGCCTGTTTCTGCACTAGTTCGTCAACGATAAGGCGGATGCAGCAGATGGATGGATAGGGCGGTGCGAAAAATGAACAGCAAGCTAATCGTTCGTTATGCGATCCGAGAGACAATGGGGCTAATCTTCATGGGCGCGGCGCTGTTCTGGCCGGCGGGGCGGCTGGACTGGTGGCAGGCGTGGGCGGCGCTGGCGGTGATGGCCGTTTGGATTATGGGCACGGCCATCATCATCCTGCGCACCAACCCGGACCTGCTGCGCGAGCGGCTGGGACCGCGCCAGGGCGCCAAGGCGTGGGATACCGCCATCTTAGGCGCGCTGGGTCTGCTCCAGTTGGGGCGCTATATCATCGCCGGGCTGGATCAGCGGTACGGCTGGAGCGGCGCCTGGCCGCTCGGGGCGCAGGTGGGGGCGCTCGTCCCGTGCGTGCTGGGGTATGCGCTGGTCCTGTGGGCCACGGCGGCGAATGCCTACTTCTCGCAGGTGGTGCGGATTCAGCAGGAGCGCGGGCACACGGTGGCCACCGGCGGCCCCTATCGCTATGTGCGCCATCCGGGGTATCTGGGCGCGCTGGCATACGAAGCGGCTGTGCCCGTGCTGCTGGGCTCGTGGTGGGCGGCCATCCCGAGCGGCATCAATGTGCTGCTGCTGATCGTGCGCACGGCGCTGGAAGACCGCACCCTGCGGGCGGAACTGCCCGGCTATGCGGACTATGCGGGCCGGGTGCGCTGGCGCCTGCTGCCGGGCGTTTGGTAGGCATTACCAACCCGTAACACCCAATTACGGCCTCGTAATCGCAACGCGCGAACGCCGGTAACATCCCCGCGTTATCTTGAGCGTGTAGAACGACAAGCCTGGCCGGCGCTGACCGGCCGGTTTTTTGCTCAAAGACCTGTGGAGGTTACGATGTCTGCTTTGAAGTTAGGCGTATTTGGAAGCTTGTTTATGTCGCTGGCGCTGGCGGCGTGCGTGGCGCGCGGCGACGGCGCGGCGCCGACCCAGCCGCCGCCCACCCTGCCGCCCGCGACGGTGACGGCGGAGCCAACCGCCCAGCCGACGGCCCAGCCCACTGCTGAGCCGACGGTGGCGCCCACCGCGGAACCGACCACGGAGCCGACGGCCGAGCCGACAGTGGCGCCCACCCTGGAGCCGACCCCGGCCGAGCCGACCGCCCAGCCAACCCCCGACCCGAACGAGGGCGTGGGCGAGGTGATCTTCGCGGACGCGATGGACGGCGAGAGCGGCTGGCACTGGGGCTTCGCCGACGAGGCGGTGAGCTTTGGGGTGGACACCGAGCGCGAGGTGCTGGCGGCGGTGATGACGACCTCCGAGCTGTGGTGGCGCTACACCCTGGGGCCGGACGGCGTGAGCGCCGCCGACCAGCAGGTGACGGTGAACATGCGCGCCGTGGCCTGCGAGGGCGACGACGAGTATGGGCTGATCTTCCGCGGGCAGGAACGCGCCGCGGGCGGCTATGACCTGTACGTGCTCAAGCTGCGGTGCAGCGGCGCGGCCCGCTTCGAGAGCGTGATGGACGGGCACACCACGACCCTGGTGGATTGGACCGCCGCGCCCGCGATCCACGGCGGCGCGGGGGCCGAGAACAGCCTGACGGTGTGGATGAGCGGCGGCGCGTTCCGGTTCTACGCCAACGGGCAGTACCTGTTCTCGGCGCAGGACAGCGCGCTGGAGGCCGGCTACTATGGCTTCTACCTGTTCGACCGGACGGGCGGCGGGCTGAGCGTGAACTTTGACGACCTGGTGGCGCGGGAGGTGGGGGGCGTGGCGGGACAATAAGGACGACCGACGACCGCAGACGAAGGACGACCGACGAAGGACGAAGGATATCCCTGTCACGTTGGCCCACGGGGCGGCTGCGCACAGCGCGAACGCCGCCGGCTGGAACAAACGCAAGGCCGGCGCGCGAAACGTATCGAAGAGCAATCGCCGATACCCTTCGCGCGCCGGATGGGTTGCAGGCGCAGGTGGCGTGCCACATGACACCCGGCTCCTGACACATGGCACCTGACACGCACCACGCACCACAGATAGTGGTAAAGTTTGGACTGGTACCAATATCAAGCGAAAGAGAAACCGCGATGAACAAGCGATTGATTTTCCTGACATTCACCCTGGCGCTGGCGCTGCTGCTGGCGGCGTGCAGCGGGCTGGAGATCAGCGTGGAGACCGACACGCCCGAGCCAGCGCCCACCGAGGTGACGCCCACGCAGCCCGCGCCCACGCCCACCACGCCCGCGCCGACCCCCGAGCCGGAGGCCACCGCGGAGCCCGGCCTGCTGCCGCGGCCCCTGTACTTCATCTCGCTGGACGACGGGCAGGTGTGGCGGGTGGAAGTGGACGGCCGCACCCTGACGCGCATCACCGACGAGCGCGCCGAGGTGACCGAGTTCGACGTGTCGCCGGACGGCGCGGCGCTGGCCTACGTCACCGAGAACCTGCTGGTGCGGGCGGATGCGGATGGTAATAACCGCACCGTGCTGGTGACGGGCGCGGCGCTGACCGGCGCAGAAGACGACTTCGTGGTGCGGATGATCGTCAACCCGCGCTGGTCGCCGGATGGGGAGCAGATCGCCTTTGGGATGAACGGGGTCAACCTGATCCCGGCAGCGGGCGGCGATCCGGTGATGATCCAGCAGAGCGACCCGATCCCCGCGACGCGCGAGCTGGCCCGCTTCTACCGGCCGCAGTTGTGGTCGCCGGATGGGAGCCAGTTAGTGGTGGCGGTGAACTTCTGGATGGAGGGGCTGATCTACGCGGTGAAGGATTTGGAGACCGGCGGCCTGGTGGACATCGAGAGCGCCTGCTGCGACCCAAGCTGGAGCGTCGATGGGCGGAGCCTGCTGATGTACAGCAGCAGCCCCGAAGGCTACAACCCGCCCGGCCTGTGGCGCGTGGACCCGGCCACCGGCGAAGCCGAGGTCGTGATCCAGGGCCGCACCGACGGCGACCCGCTGCTGCGGCTGGTGGCGTTCCCGCGCGAGGCGCCGGACGGGAGCCTGCGCTTCCTGCTGGCCGAGCAGTTGCCCAACGCGGACGGCGTGTACCTGTGGCCGCCGATGTTCCAGCTTGCCCTGCTGGGCGCGGACGGTGAGCCGAGCGCGGTGAGTGAGAGTGCCTACTCGGCCTCCTGGGAAGGGGGCTGGGCGCCGGGCGGCGAGGGGTTGGTGATCCGGCTGGTGAGCGCCGAGACGCCGCTGGAGGGGCAGTTCATGTGGGTGACGGCGGAGGGGGAGGCGGCGCCGCTGCCGGCGGATGGGACGAGCCCGAGGTGGTAGGACGGCGCGTGCGCGTGCCCACAGGGGGCCTTCGGCTCTGAGCACGTGAGCAGGTGAGAGAGAGCGCGAGGGCAGGGGGGCCTTCGCGCTCTGCGCTGAGGTACACTTTGCTCGGCACCGGTGTGAATGAACCAGCCGAGGGTGAGGCGGTATATAGAGAGTCGCAGGGCTGATGGACCATTCGGACAAAGGAGACGATCCAGTGAGCAGCTTAGATCAGGCGCGCGAGACCCAACTGAAGAACATCCAGGCCAAGACCGGCAAGACCCTGGCGCAGTTGCGCGCCCACATCGACAAGAGCGGCCTCACCAAGCACGGCGAGATCCGCGCGATGTTGATGGCGGACTTTGGGCTGGGGCATGGCGACGCTAACTCGCTGGTGCACTTCGCCAAGCAGTCCGACGGGCAGAGCGCGGCGGTGGCCAAGGGCGCCACCACCGGCGACGTGCTGGACGAAATCTACACCGGCAACAAGGCGGGGCTGCGGCCCATCCACGACAAGGTGATGGCCGCCATTGAGGCGTTTGGCGAATTCGAGATCGCGCCCAAGAAAGGGTACGTCAGCCTGCGGCGCAAGAAGCAGTTCGCCATGGTGGGGCCGGGGACGAAGGGGCGGCTGGAGGTGGGGCTGAACATGAAGGGCGTGCCCGCCACCGAGCGCCTGCTGGCCCAGCCGCCGGGGGGCATGTGCCAGTACAAGGTGTTCCTGACCGACGCGGCCGAGGTGGACAAGGCGCTGGTGGGCTGGCTGCGGGTGGCGTACGAGGCGGCGGGGGAATAGCGTGGCGGCGCGCTGCCACTGACCTCTTCGCGGCAGTTGAGAAACAACGGTGCCAGCACCCCAAATGCCCGTGGTCCTGATTGGACCGATGTGTTGCGGCAAGAGCACGATTGCGCACTGCTTGGCCGGACGGTTGAACCTGCCGCGCTACGAGCTGGATGAGCTGCGTTGGGGCTATTACGCCGAAATCGGGTATGACCCAGCCGCGCTGGCTCCCATCGCACAAGCGGAGGGGACGATGGGCGTGGCCCGCTACTGGAAACCGTTTGAAGCGTACGCCGTGGAGCGGGTGCTGGCGGATGCCCCCCAAGCGATTGTGGATTTTGGGGCCGGCCATTCGGTCTATGAGGAGGCGGCGCTGCTGCGGCGGGTGCAGCGGGCGCTGGCGCCCTACCCGAATATCATCCTGCTATTGCCATCGCCCGATCTCGACGAGGCGGTAACGCTGCTGAATGCCCGCCTAGTCACGCTGCTCGAAAAGGAAGTGGGCACAGTTGATCCAGCCGTCTTGGAATTGAATGAGCGGTTTGTGAAGCATCCATCCAATCATCAACTTGCCAGGCAGGTGGTCTTCACGCGGGACCAGACGCCAGCCGAGACGTGCGACGAAGTCCTTCAATTGCTTGCTTACTAAATTGCGGCCCAGCCCGCGCTCGCGCCCGGCTGGTCATTCGCGCTTCCTCCCTATTCAACAACCTGCTCGGAATGGTGTAGTCGCGCCCTTTTTAGGCGCGGCTCCGCTGGGGCGCCAACGGGGTTGGCGGGGACTGCTGCGCGCCCCGCCGCTGCGGGCGAAACGTGGCGGCACGTTTCGCCGCCATTGCCCGGGGTGATGATCTGGAGCGGCTTAATGCTATGATGAATGGCACACAGCGGGGGCACAGGAGGCGCGATGCGGCGATGGCTGGGTTTGGCGGCAGGGAGTGCGGCAGGCTTGGGGGCGGCGGTGCTGGCGGTGGCCGTGGCGGCGGCCAGCGGCGCGCGGGCGCAAGCGGAGCCCCCACCCCCGCTGGTGGTGGGACCGCTGACCCCGGTGGAGGCGCCCGCGGGCGAGGCGGGAGCCGGGCAGGTTGCGCTGGGGGGCGGCGCCATCGTCACGCCTACCTCGGTGAGCATGCTGCTGATCCCGGACTCCGATAGCGACCGGGTGATGGCCTTTGACCCGGCGACCGGCGACCTGATCAACGCCAACTTTATCCCCAGCGACCCCACGCACCTGACCACCCCCAAGAACGCCATCTTGAACGCGGCCGGCGACCGGGTGCTGGTTTCCGATCAGGCTGAAGACGTGGTGCAGGCCTATACCCTGAACGGCGCGTATGCGGGCGTGTTTGCGCCGGCCGGCGGGGCGAACACCGCCATCCTGGACAACATCCTGGGGATTGCCCTGCGCCCCAACGGCAACCTGCTGGTGACAGTCTTCGGCGGCGCCAACGTCAACGCGGTGGCCGAGTTCAACACGGCCGGCGCCTACCTGGGCGACTTCATCGCCAACAGCAGCGGCGGGCTGGATGGGCCGTTCGACATCTTCGCGCGCGGCACGGCCGACTGGCTCGTGAGCAGCATCAATACCGATCAGGTGAAGCGCTACAACTTCACCACCGGCGCCTTCATCACCAACCTGGCCAGCATCAATAACTTTCCTCAGCAGATCGCCCTGGCCGGCAACGGCAACCTCCTGGTGGCGAACTTCAGCGGGACGCAGGAAGGCATCGTGGAGCTTACCGCGGGCGGCGCGCTGGTGGGGGTGTACACCGCCACCGGACTGTCGCAGTATCGCGGGGTGCACGAACTGCCCGGCGGCACCCTGCTGGTGGCGACCAGCGGCGGGGTGTACGAGATCAACCGCAGTGACCCACTGTCGAACACCAAGCTGGCCGGCGTCAGCGCCCAATACATCGAACGGGTGGAGATTCCGGTGAGGGTTGAACTGGCGAAGACGGTGGGGCTGAACTCGCAGGTGTGCGCCACTACCGATAGCGTGAACGTGCCGCCGGAGACGGAGGTGTATTACTGCTTCGAGGTGCGCAACACCGGCGCGGTGACCCTGACCCGGCACAACCTGAGCGACAGCCACCTGGGTGTGATCCTGAACAACTTCAATTACGCCCTGGCGCCGGGCGCCAGCGCCTTCCTCACCTTCGCGGCGAACATCACCACCACCACGCTCAACACCGCCGAGTGGACGGCCTACAACCCCGGCCCGGTGGACGTGGCGCGGGCCAGCGACACGGCCCTGGCGACGGCCAGCGGCGTGACGCTGGACAAGACGGTGGGGCTGGACTCCCAGGTGTGCGCCACGACCCCCGTCATCTCGCTGACGGTGGGCATGACGGTGACGTACTGCTACGAAGTCCGCAACGACACGCAGGTGACCCTGACGCGGCACACGGTGACGGACAGCGAATTGGGCCTGCTGCTCAACAACTTCCCCTATCCGCTGGCGCCGGGCACGGGCGCGTTCTTCACCTATAGCACCTTCATCTCCGAGACCACCGTTAACACGGCGGCGTGGACCTCCTTCAACCCCGGCCCCACCCAGATGGTGACCGGCACGGACACGGCCAAGGTGGCGCTGATCCGGCGGATGTGGCTGCCGATCATTTTGAAGTGATGGACGACGGAAGACGACCGGACACCGGCCTGCGCCGATACAGACCTGCCAGGTTTTGGGTGGCGTCACGTTGGGCGTGTTGGCAAGCGAAACCTGGCAGGTCGTGGCCCGCGACGGGCGACGGAAGACGAAGGTTGGATTGAGCGATGGTGAGCGCGCACGTATTGGGCAACGCGCAGGATGCCGGCTTGCCGCAGGCCGGGTGCGGCTGCCCCAACTGCTGCGCGGCCTGGGCCGACCCCGCCCGGCGGCGCCACGCGGCCTGCCTGGGCCTGCTGGACGAGGCCGCGGGCGTGTTCTTTCTGGTGGATGCCACGCCCGACTTCCGCGAGCAACTGCACGCCCTGCAGGCGCTGGCCCCCGGCGCGCGGCTGGGCGGCGTGCTGCTGACCCATGCGCACATGGGTCACTACACCGGCTTGCTGCACCTGGGCTTCGAGGCCATGGCCGCCCGCGCGGTGCCGCTCTTCGCCACCCACCGGATGCTGGACTACCTGGCCCGCAACGCCCCCTGGCGGCAACTGCTGGACCAGGGCAACGTGGCGCCGCGCGAAATCGCGCCGGACGTGGACCTGGCGCTGACCCCGGCCCTGAGCGCCCGGCCCCTGCCGGTGCCGCACCGCGCCGAGTGGAGCGACACGGTGGGCTTCATCGTCCGCGGGCCGCGCCGCCAACTGCTCTATCTGCCCGATATTGACGGCTGGGAGGCCTGGGCCGCGCCGCCCTTTGGCCGCGACGCGCGGGCGGCGGTAGATGGCGTGGACGCGGCCCTGCTGGACGGCACGTTCTACAGCGCGGGCGAACTGCCGGGGCGCGAGGCGAGCGGGATCGGCCACCCGCTGGTGACGGACACGGCGGCGCGGCTGCGCGGCACGCGGGCGAGGGTGCACTTCACGCACCTGAACCATACTAACCCGCTGCACCAGCCGGGGCCGGAGCGCGACTGGCTGAGGGCGCAGGGGCTGGGCGCGGCGGAAGAAGGGATGACGTACGAATTATGAAGGACGAAGGACCTGCGGGGACGAAGGACGAAGGACGAAGGACGAAGGACGAAGAAGGTCTTTCTCCGCGCACTCGGCGTACTCAGCGGTGAAGGATAGCGGCGGATGACCGGCGACCGATGGCGTGACACGTGAAACTTGACCCGCGCCACATGACACACGTCACTTGAAAGGAGACTGAGATGCCCCAAGCTTGGCTGCCCGTGATTGTGCTGGTGTTTTTTGTGCTGATGCTGGTGTCGGCGGCGGTGCGGGTGGTGCAGGAGTATGAACGCGGGGTGATCTTCCGGCTGGGGCGGCTGGTGGGGGCCAAGGGGCCGGGGCTGTTCTTCATCTTGCCCATCGTGGACCGGATGGTGAAGGTGGACCTGCGCGTGGTGACGCTGGACGTGCCGGCGCAGGAGGCCATCACCCGCGACAACGTGACCGTGAAGGTGAACGCGGTGGTGTTCTTCCGCGTAGTGAAGCCCGCCGACGCCATCGTCCAGGTGGAGGACTTCCGCCGTGCCACCTGGAACATCTCGCAGACCACGCTGCGCAACGTGCTGGGCCAGTCCATGCTGGACGAGCTGCTCTCCAACCGCGAGCAGGTGAACCAGAAGCTCCAGCAGATCATCGACGAGCAGACCGAGCCGTGGGGGGTGAAGGTGAGCATCGTCGAGGTGAAGGACGTGGAGCTGCCGCAGAGCATGCAGCGGGCCATGGCGCGCCAGGCGGAGGCCGAGCGCGAGAAGCGGGCCAAGATCATCCACGCCGAGGGCGAGTTCAGCGCGGCCCAGCAGTTGGCCGAGGCGGCGGCGCTGATGTCGGCCAACGCCGGGGCGATGCAGTTGCGCTACCTGCAAACGTTGACTGAGATTTCGGTGGAGAAGAACTCGACCATCATCTTCCCGGTGCCGATGGACTTGCTGCAGGCGCTGGGCAAGCTGGCGCCTCCGGCGGCCCAGTCGTAAGCTGAAGGGGCATCAGGGGCCGGAAGGGTATAAGGGGCAGGTCGCCCTTAATGCCCCTTATACCCTTTAGGTCCTTCTTTCCTTTACCCCTCTAAAGTAATGAATCAATTCCCCTCCTGAGGGGCGTGGCGGCGGCGGCCGGCGCGGATATACTTCAGGGTG
This sequence comes from uncultured Anaerolineales bacterium, assembly GCA_964497615.1. Lineage (GTDB taxonomy): Bacteria > Chloroflexota > Anaerolineae > Anaerolineales > UBA6663 > CAZCEC01. The sequence goes on from CAZCEC010000002.1 coordinate 202,497, forward strand.
GCGGCTTCTCTCACCACCCAAGGAGGGTCCATGCCCCGCGCACTTCTCCGCACACTGGCATTGGCGCTGAGGTTCGTCCTTTTGGCCGGCGTGGGCCTGTGGCCGGCGGCTGGGCCGGCGTGGGCTGGGCCGGCGCCCGCCGCGCCACTGCCTGTACCCCCGGCGGCGCCCTCAGCCACCATCACCGTCAACACCACCAGCGATGAGTTTGGGTCGGGCGCAAGCTGCGCGCTGCGCGAGGCCATCGAGGCCGCGCGGCTGAACGCCGCCTTTGGCGGCTGCACCGCCGGCTCCGGCGCCGACCTCATCCAGCTCAGCCCGCTGACCTACACCCTGTCTATCGCGGCGGACGCCTCCCCCAACGACAACGCCGACGGCGACCTGGACCTGGGCTCGCCGCTGACCATCACCGTTTCCGGCGAGACCAATGCCGTCATCCAGCAAACGGCCGGCGACCGGGTGATGCACGTGGTCAGCGCCACGGTGGTGGGGCTGCACCGGGTGACCCTCACCGGCGGCGTGGCGGCCCTCAACGGCGGCGGCTTGCTGGCCGACACGGCCGGCGCGCACGTCACCTTGCTGGAAACGGGGCTGATCAGCAACACGGCCGGGCTGGGCGGCGGGCTGCTGCTGGACGGGGCGACCCTGACGGCCACCGCCAGCGCCTTCATCAGCAACACCGCCAACCTGGCCTCGGGCGGCGGCGGCATCTTCCTCGACAGCGGCGAACTGCGGCTGGTGAACACCACCCTGGCCGTCAACCGGGCCACGGCCGGGCCGGGCGGCGGGCTGCGCGTGATTGGCGGCGCGGCGCACCTCAGCAGCGTGAGCGTGGTGAGCAATTCCGCCACCACCGCCGGGGGCGGCCTGGAACTGCTGGCCGGCAGCCTGACCTTCACCAACACCCTGCTGGGCGATAACACCGCCCCCACCGGGCCGGATTGCGACGGCAGCCCGACCTCCGGCAACTACAACTTGATTGAGACCCTGACCGACTGCACGGTGGGCGGCACCACGACGAACAACGTCACCGGCAACCCCGTGCTGGGGCCGGTGGAAACTTTCTTTGGGCGCACGCCCGCGCGCGTGCCCCAGCCCGGCAGCCCGGCCATCGACGCTGCCAACCCCGGCGGCTGCCTCGACCACCTGGGCGCGGCCCTGACCAGCGACCAGCGGGGACAATTCCGCCCGCAGGATGGCGACGGTGCGGGCGGCGCGCGCTGCGACATCGGCGCGGTCGAGAGGCAGCCCAACCTGGTCACCGTGTTTGGCCCAACCGCCTTCGAGGATGACGGAACCACGGGCGTGGGCGTCAGCCGTTCTCAGGGGGATGGGCCGGTGGGCGTGAGCTTTGGCACCCTCAACGGCACGGCCACGGCCGGCTCCGACTTCCTGGCCGCCTCTGGCAGCGTCACCTTTGCGGCGGGCGAGTTTGGCACCAAGTTCATCACGGTGACGCTGGTGAACGACGCGGCGCCGGAGGGCGACGAGGCCTTCACCATGCCGATGACGGTGACCAGCGGGCTGGCGAGCTTCAACGGACCGTCCACCGCCCAAATTGCCTTGTACGACGACGAGGCGGCCGGGATGCTGCAATTCGCCGTGCCGCTGGTGGTGGCCCGCGAGGGCGACGGCAGCGCGCAACTGTATGTCATGCGCGCCCACGGCCACACCGGCGCGGTGAGCGTGGACTACGCCATCGCGGGCGGCGGCAGCGGCGCGCTGGCCTGGGGCGATGGCGACGTGTCGCCCCGGACGGTGGTGGTGCCGCTGGCGGCCGATGCCGTGGTGGAGAGCGGCGAGACCATCACCGTGACCCTGAGCAACCCCGGCGGCGGCGCGCGCCTGCTGGACCAGACGACCGGGACCGTGATCGTGCTGGACGACGACGCCACGGGCGCGACCATCAACGTGAGCACGACGGCCGACGAGTTGAACACCGACGGCGACTGCTCGCTGCGCGAGGCGGTGCGAGCCGCCAACCTCGACCTGGCGGTGGATGCCTGCCCGGCCGGCGCGGGCGCCGACACCATCGTCCTGGCGGCGGCCACCTATGTCCTCAGCGTGGCCGGGACCGGCGAAAACGCGGCCGTGACTGGCGACCTGGACCTGAACGACGATGTGACCCTCCAGGGCCAGGGGGCGGCGGCCACGGTGGTCAGCGGCGGCGGGCTGGACCGCGTGTTTCATGCCGGGGCCAGCAACCCGAATGTGGTGGTGACCCTGCGCAGCCTGACGATCCGCGATGGCAATACCTCCGCGAACGGCGGGGGCGTGCTCAGCGCGGGCGCGCTGGTGCTGCTGGACGCCGCGCTCACCAACAACACTGGGGGCGGGCTGGCGGCGCAAGGGCCAACCCTGGCGACCGGGGTCGTTATCAGCGGCAACACTGGCAATATCGGCGGCGGCATTTACATCGGCCCAGACGCGGCCGCCACGCTTTCGACCCTGAGCGTCTACTCAAATACGGCCACTACTTTCGGTGGCGGGTTCTACGCGCAAGTTGCTTCCCTGACCCTGAGCCACAGCCGCGTGGCGGAGAATGAAGCGTCCGATCAGGGCGGCGGGCTGTCTCTTCACGACGGGGCGGCGGTTCTGCTCGGCGTCAGCCTTACCGGCAATTTCATCCCAGGGAGTGCGACCAGCGGGGGCGGCCTGTATTCCAACAACGGCAGCCTGCTGGTGGCCGGCGGCGAGGTGAGTGGTAATGAGGCGGGTCTGGGCGGCGTGTATCTGTCCGGCGGCTCGGCGGTGATTGTGGCCGCGGCCATTAACGGGAACATTGGCGGCGGTGTTGATGGCGGCGGCCCGCTGGTGCTGGCCGACAGCGTGGTGGACGGCAACGCGGACGGGGGCGGCGGCGTGGGGGGCGTGGGAGTCTTTGACCGGGCGTGGCTGTGGCGCGTCACCGTGAGCGGCAACACGAATAACGCCAATGGCGGCGGCGTGATGGTCAGCGGGCGCACGTGGATTGGCCACAGCCTGATCTTTAGCAACACAGCCCCCACTGGCGGCGGGCTGTTTGCCGATGACCGGGTGGACCTGGTGAATGTGACCGTGAGCGGCAACAGCGCGGCGGCGGCGGGCGGCGGCGTGGCCGCGACGGCCTCGGGCGAGGCGCGCCTGCGCAATGTGACGGTGGTCAACAACAATGCGCCGGCCGGCGGCGGGCTGCACACCGCCTCCGCGGCGGGCCAGATCACCCTCGTCAACACCCTGCTGGCCGGCAGCGTGACCGGCGGCAACTGCGGCGGCAGCGGGGTCACCTCCGGCGGGCACAACCGCAGCACCGACGGCACGTGCGCGCTGGGGCAGAGCGGCGACGCGAACAGCGCCCCGGCGGGCCTGGGGGCGCTGGCGCCCAACGGCGGCCCCACGCTCACGCACGCGCTCAACTCAAATAGCGGCGCGCGCGACACGGGCGACCCCGGCGCTTGCCCGGCGCGTGACCAGCGCGGCTTCGACCGTGCCCCGGCCGCCCCGTGCGACGTGGGCGCGTTTGAGTATGCGGCCTTTGGGCCGTGGGTGTGGATGCCGCTGATCAGCCGCTAGGGCAGCCGCCGCCACGGCACCTCCGGCCCGGCGTAGACCAGCACGCCGCCTGCGCCATCGGGGATGACGCCGTAGGTGTCGCGCCACAGGCCGCCGCCGTAGGCCCAGGGCCCGTTGTAGGGGAAGGGTCCGAGCGAGTACACCTGCGGCGCTTCGCCGGGGACGACGACGCCCAGGTAGCGCTCGCGCTGGGGCAGTGACTGGCTGACGAACCACACGCGCCCGTCGCCGTCGGCGGCCAGCGCGTCTTCCGCCAGGGGCAGGTCCAGCCCGGTATCGGGGCCGAGGGGCAGGTGAGTCCAGCGGCCATCCGGGCGCAGGCCGCTGGCCGCCCAGGCGTTGGGCCCCAGGTAGCCGGGGCGCGGCTGCCACAGCATCCACACCGTCCCATCCGGGGCAAAGGCAAAGTTGATTACCGCGGCGGGGGCGCTGGCGTCCACGCTCATCGTCTGCCAGGCCGCCTGGCCGGCGCGCAGCACGCTGGCCCCGCCCACCGTGCCCACCCACACGTCGCCCGCGGGGCTGACGCGCACGGCGGCGGCGGTGTTGGTGAGCAGGCCGTCGGCGCGGCGCATGGCGCGCGGGGCCTCGCCCGGCGCAAAGAGAAACAACTCCGGCCCATAGTCAATGATCCACAGCCGGCCGGCGTCGTCGGCGGCGCCAAACTGCGGGGCCAGGATGGACAGCCGTTCGGGTTCGCCGGCCAGGGGCACGCGCACCAACCCGCTGGCGGGGCTTTGCTGGACGTAGGCGGCGGAACCGGAGGCGGCGAACAGGCGCGCGGCTTCGGTGACCGTCCATTGGCGCAGCACGCGGCCGCTGCGCGAGTCGAAGTAATAGACCGTTTCGTCGCTGCCCACGCACCAGGCGCGCGGCTGGCCGGGCACGGGGCGCACCAGCCCGGCGCAGGGCGCGCCCGCCGCCGGCTGCGCCCACCAGCCGGGCGGCAGGGCGGCTTGCGCGCTGAGGGCGCGGGCGGCCATCACCCCCAGCGGCAGCAGTAACCACAACGGCTGGAGCCATTGCCAGCGATAGGGCACCAGGGCCAGCGGCGCGGCCATCACCAGCGCCGCCAGCAGCAGGTCCACCAGGCGCGGGGGCGCGGCCAGGGTCAGGATGACCAGCGCCGCCAGGGCGGGCGCGGCGGTGAGGCCAAGGCCGCTGGGCGGGGCGGGGCGCCCGGCCTTCGCGGCGCGGCGGTGCTCTTCTTCAATGAGGGCCAGGCCGTCGGCGGGCAGGCGGCGCCCCAAGCCGCGCAGGGCCGGGTGCACGCCGGGCCGCGCGAGGCGGGCGGCGGCGAGCATCAGCAGCACCAACGCCAGGGCGGCCAGGGGCAGGCTGGGCTGGGTGGGATAGTGGACCGCGAGCAGTGCCAGCCAGGGGATGAGCTGGGCGGCGGCCAGGCCGATGAGGAGCCACGGCCATGCCCGCCCGCGCACCAGCCCCCGGCGGCGGGCGGCCAGCAGCGCGCGCAGCCGCGTCAGGGCAGGGATGGCGGCCAGCAGGGGGAGGCTGAGCCAGAGCCAATATAAGTACATGAATTGTGTGGGTGGCGCGTGAGCGGCGACCGGCGACAGGTACCGGCGAAGGACGAACCCCACGGTATTTCGTGGGGTTCGTCCTTCGCCGGCTCAGTGATGCAGAATCTGCGACAGGAACTGGCGGGTGCGTTCTTCGGCGGGGTTGTTGAAGAACTGCGTGGGCGGGCCGGCTTCGACGATCTGGCCCTTGTCGAAGAAGTACACCCGGTCAGCCACTTCGCGGGCGAAGCCCATTTCGTGGGTGACGGCCACGATGGTGTAGCCGCTGCGGGCCAGGTCGCGCATCACGTCCAGCACTTCCTTGATCATCTCCGGGTCGAGGGCGGAGGTCGGCTCATCGAAGAGCATGATCTTGGGCTGCATGGCCAGGGCGCGGGCGATGGCGACGCGCTGCTGCTGGCCGCCGGAAAGCTGGCCGGGGTACTTGTCGGCCTGCTCGGGGATGCCCACGCGTTTGAGCCAGTCGCGGGCGATGGTCTCGGCCTTGTCGCGCGGCCAGCGGCGCACGTTCAGCGGGGCCAGGGTGATGTTCTCCAGCACGGTCAGGTGCGGGAACAGGTTGAACGACTGGAAGACCATCCCCACTTCCTTGCGGATCTCCTGGATGTTGCGGATGTCGTGGGTCAGCTCAATGCCGTCAATGATGATCTGGCCCTGCTGGTGCTGCTCCAGGCGGTTGAGGGTGCGGATGAAGGTGGACTTGCCGGAGCCGGACGGGCCGATGATGACGACCACCTCGCCGGTGCGCACGGTCATGCTGACGCCGCGCAGGGCCTCGAAGCTGCCGAACCACTTGTGCACGTCGCGGCAGACGATGATGTCTTCGATGCCGTTGGCGGGGGGAGTCTGGTCAGTCATAGGTTCCTCACCTTGCTACCGCGTGCCCAGCCCGGCGCGGCGCTCCAGCCAATAGCCCACCTGCGCCATCGCCAGGCAGCCGAGGTAGTACACCGCCGCCACGAAGAAGTACGTCTCGCGGCGCAGGCCCAGCCAGTCCGGCTGGGCGATGACGGCATTGGCAATGCCCAGAATATCGAACAGGCCCACAATCGCCACCAGGGAGGTGTCCTTGAACAGGTTGATGAACTGGCCGGTGATGGGCGGGATGACGATGGCCAGCGCCTGCGGCAGGATGACGAGCCGGTATTGCTGGAAGGTGCTCAGCCCGAGCGCGTCGGAGGCCTCGAACTGGCCCTTGGGCATGGCCTGCAAGCCGCCGCGCACGTTCTCGGCCAGGTAGGCGGCGCTGAACAGGGCCACGCCCCACATCACCCGGTAGGCGTTGTCGATGCTGATGTCGCGCGGCAGGAACAGCCCAAACATCACCTGGGCCATGAACAGGACCGTGATCAGGGGCACGCCGCGCACGAACTCGATGAACAGCGTGGAGGCGGCGGCCACGGCGTTGCCGCGAAAGGCGCGCTGGAAGAGGACCGCCGCCACCGCCAGCCACACCGGCCACAACAGCAGCACGTATTCCAGGGTGGTGGCGGCGCTGGCCCACCCCGGCAGGGTGAAGGCCCGCACGCCCCACACCACGATCACCGCCACCACGCCATAGGTGAGCAGGGCCGGGATGCCGGGCAGTTGGCTGCGCCGGCCCAGGGCCAGCAGCACGCCCAGCGGGAACGACACCACGATGGCGAAGACGGTGATGACCAGGGTGAGCAGCAGGCCGCCCCAAAAGCGGGTTTCCACCAGGGGCAGGGGCGCGCCGCTGCCCACGCCGCGCAGCAAGGCCCAGATGACGAAGGGCGACACCAGCCACAGGCCGATGACCACGCGCCGCACCGGGCGGTTGTGCACCCCCCACGGGCTGAAGATGTACAGGGCGGCGGCCAGCAGCACGACCACGAGGCCGACGCTGATCCAGATGCGCGTGAGCGACTCCGCCGGATATTGGCCGACCATGAACAGCTTGATATTGGCGAAGATGATGCCCCAGGTGGCGCCGGTGTGCTCCCGGACGGCGGCCGGTTCGGCGGCGAAGCTGGCGTTGAAGATGGCCCAGTTGAGCAGCCCGCGCACGGCGGCGGCCAGCCACAGCACGATGATCAGCGTGATCAGAGCGCTGGCGGGCGAGCCGAACAGCCGGTCCTTGAGCCACTGGCTGATGTCGTCGTAGCGGTGGCGCAGGGCGGCCTGGGCGACCCACACCACCCCCGCCAGCCACAGCCCGCCCAGCACGCCGGCCAGCAGGGGCGAGGCCGCCCACTGCCCGCGGAACACGGCCACGGCCAGCGCCAGCGCCAGCAGGTTGCCCAGCAACTGCCAGGGCGTGGCCCACAGCGATTCCTGGGCCCAGCCCTGGAGGGCGGCGGTGAAGCGGGGGCGGGTGGGTAAGGTGATGGCTGCCATCTTAGCGTTCGACCAAAGCCACCTTCCGGTTATACCAATTCAGCAGCGCCGAGATCGCCAGGCTGACCGTCAGATAGGCCAGCATGACCAGGACGATGACCTGCACGGCGCGGCCGGCCTGGTTCATGATCGTGTTGGTGACCGCCACCAGGTCGGGGAAGCCGACGGCGATGGCCAGGCTGGAGTTCTTGGTGAGGTTGAGATATTGGCTGGTGAGGGGCGGGATGATGACGCGCAGGGCCTGGGGCAGCACCACCAGGCGCAGACGCTGCGCCTCGCTCAGGCCCAGGGCGCGGGCGGCTTCGCTCTGGCCGCGATGCACGGCCAGGATGCCGGCCCGCACGATTTCGGCGATGAAGGCGGCGGTGTACAGCACCAGGCCGAAGAGGATGGCGGCGAACTCGGGCGTCAGCCGCGCGCCGCCGGCCATGTTCAGGCCCTCCAATTGCGGCGTGGCGATGACGACGGGATATTCGGTGAGGGCCACCAGCAGGTGGCTGTCCGGCTCTTCCAGGGTGGCGCGTTCGGCGGCCAGCATGACGCGCGTGCCGGCGAAGACCTCGCAATCGCCGTCCACGTAAGCGGCGGTGGCCTGGTCGGGCCGGTCGGAGCGGTCCAGGTCATAGGGGATGTGGGCGGCGCGCAGTTGGGCGGTGAAGTTGGCCTCGGTGGGCGAGCCGCGCACCACGCAGACGGTCAGGGCGGCGTCGTCCAGCACTTCGGGGTCCACGGTGGCCAGGCGGTCCGGGGTGAGGCGGGTGATGGGCAGCCGGCGCAGCACCAGTTCCTGGAGGCCCTCCAGGGTGGAGCGCGCCTGCCCCACGCGGCTGCCGCGCGACACCAGCAGCGCCTGGTTGCTGCTGAAATTGACGGCAAAGAACCAGCCGAGCACCACCACGGCCAGGGCGCTCAGCCCGGACCACAGCAGGCGGTTGCTGGGGCGGCCGGTGGCCTGCTCGCGCTGGCCGAGGATGGCCCACAAGACCTGGAACTGAACGACGGCCAGCAGCAGGAAGGCCAGCCACGGGAGCGCGGCGCTGGTGAACACCGGCCAGGGCAGATAGATGCCGCGCTGGCTGAGGAAGATGCCCAGGCCGGGGCTGAGGCTCTCGCGCACCGGCGGCAGGGTGATGATGACGCCAAAATAGATGAAGAAAAGCTGCACCAGCAGCGGGGTGTTGCGGATGATATCGATGTAGCCGGCGGCCAGGCTGCGCAATAACCAGTTGTTGGACAGCACGGCGATGCCGGTGACGACGCCCAGCACGGTGGCCAGCAGGATGCCAGTGACGGCCACCTTGAGGGTGTTGAGCAGGCCCACTTGCAGGGCGCGCCAGTAGCTGTCGGTGGGCAGGTAGTCGATGGGCGGCTCGCCGATGTCGAACGAGGCCGGCAGGTTCATGAAGTTGAAGAAACAGCGGAAGTTGCTGGAGCCGTCGTCGCACAGGAACTGGGCCTCGCCCAGGCGGCCCAGCCCGGCGATGACGTTGCGGCCCAGCCAGGCCAGCCCGGCCACGATGGCCAGCGTCAGCACGATCTGCGCCAGCACGCCCAACACGCGCACATCGCGCCAGAAGGGGATGCGGGTGGGGGCAGTGGGCGGGCGGGCCATCGAAGGATGAAGGATGAATTATGAAGGATGAGAAGCGGTTAGGTGTGATTCACTGGGGTGCATGGTCCGCCGGCCAGGGGCGACGACGGACCACGCACCCGAGATGTCAGGTCCTAGTTGAAGGGCATCGAATACTGCAGCCCGCCGTCGGTGAAGAGCGCGTTCAGGCCGCGGGCCAGGTTGAAGGGCGTATCCGGGCCGAGGTTGCGGGCGTAAATTTCGCCATAGTTGCCAACGTGGCGGATGGCGCGCGCGCAGAAGTCGGCGGTCAGGCCCAGGGCCAGGCCCAGGTCGCCGGCCACGCCCAGGGTGCGCTGGACCACGGGATCGTCGCTGCCGAGCATGTCGTCCACGTTCTCAGACGTGATGCCCAACTCTTCGGCGGCGATGGTGCAGTAGACGACCCAGTCCATGATGTCGCCCCAGTTGTTGTCGCCGTGGCGCACCAGGGGTCCGAGCGGCTCCTTGGACATGGTTTCTTCGAGGATCGTGTGATCCTCAGGCACGGCCAGCAGGATCTGCTGGCTGACCAGGCCGGACTTGTCGGTGGTGAAGCCGTCGCAGCGGCCTTCGTCGTAGGCTTCGCGGGTGGCGGTGGCGTCGGCCAGCACGATGGGCTCGTAGTTCACGCCCAGGAAGGCCATCACGGTCGCCAGGTTGAGTTCGGTGGTGGTGCCTTGCTGGACGCAGACGGTGCCGCCTTCCAGGTCTTCCAGGCTCTCGATGCCGCTGTCCTTGCGGACCATCATGCCCTGGCCATCGTAGAAGGTGGTCGGGCCGAAGTCGAAGCCCAGGCTGGTGTCGCGGCTCATGGTCCAGGTGGTGTTGCGGATCAGGATGTCAATTTCCCCGGACTGCAGGGTGGGGAAGCGGTTCTGCCCGGTGGTGGGGACGATCTCCAGGGCCTCGGGGTCGTCAAAGATGGCGGCCGCGATGGCCTTGCAGAAGTCGATGTCGAACCCGGCGTATTGCTGGGTGTCGGGGTCGAGATAGCCGAAGCCCGGCACGGAGGCGTTGCCGCCGCAGATCAGCCGGCCGCGGTCGAGGACGGTTTGCAGGGTGTCGCCGGCGCCGGCGAAGGTGACGGGGACCTGCACTTCGGTGGTGGTGGGGGTGCCTTCGACGGGCACTTCGACGGTGACGGGGACTTCGACGGTGACGGGGACTTCGACGGTGACCTGGACGGTTTCGCCGCCAGTGCTGGTGGGCGTGGTGCAGGCCGCCAGCACGACGGAGAGGGCGATCAGGCCCGATACCAGTAGATACAGCTTGCGTTTCACAGGCTCCTCCTTTAGTTCGACGTCAATCTCGGCGCGAATATGATTCGGTGTTGCCGGACATCAGTTGGGGCGCGCACCTCCTTTCGATGCGGGTAAATCGCGTTAGTGGGGCCGCATTATATTCGGCTGGGAAATTAAGTCAAAGCGGGCCGGATTGCGGGGGAGCAGCAGTTGAGGGCGACATTCAGGCCCGGCGGACCATGTCATAGCAAGCCCAGCGGACCATGTCATACCAAGCCCAGCAGACCATGTCATACCAAGCCCAGCGGACCATGTCATACCAAGCCCAGCGGGCCATGTCATACCAAGCCCAGCGGGCCATGTCATTCCGAGGCGCGGTGTGTGCGCCGAGGAATCTGTTGGCTCAGGGCAAGATTCCTCGCCCGCACCGGTGCTGCGCCAGTTCAGGCGGGCTGGGGCGGGCTCGGAATGACAACGCCAGGCGGGTGCCACTCGCGCCAGGGCCTGTCATTCCGAGGCGCGGTGTGTGCGCCGAGGAATCTGTTGGCTCAGGGCAAGATTCCTCGCCCGCACCGGTGCTGCGCCAGTTCAGGCGGGCTGGGGCGGGCTCGGAATGACAACGCCAGGCGGGT
>CAZCEC010000002.1:213532-216881 GCA_964497615.1 uncultured Anaerolineales bacterium
GGCTCAGGGCAAGATTCCTCGCCCGCACCGGTGCTGCGCCAGTTCAGGCGGGCTGCGGCGGGCTCGGAATGACAACGCCAGGCGGGTTGGGCGGGCCGCGCCAGCTCAGGCGGGCTGCGGCGGGCTCGGAATGACAGTGACGGCTGGGCAGGCTTACTTGGCGGCGGCGCTGGCGCGGCGGCCGGGCCGGGCCTGCTTGCGCTCGCGGGCGGCGATGAACTCGCGCGCCTGGGCGCGGCCGCTGTTGAGCAGGGGCTCGCCGTGGCTCACCAGCAGGTGGTCGAACTCCAGCCCCGCCAGCCGCACCTGCGATTGGCGGTTGAGCGCCGGGTCGTAGGTGAAGGCGGTGTAGGGGTCGCTGAGCTTGCCCAGGTGGTTGAAGGTGTCGGCGGAGATGATGGCGCGGTCGGCGGCGTGGAGCAGGGCGATCATGCCGGGGGCGTGACCGGGGACGTGGACGACCTTGAGGCCGCCGGGCAATTCGCGGCCGTCGTCCAGGGGCAATTGCACGTTGCGGCCCACCAGGCAGGGCGGCGAGATTTGGAGCACGTAGTGCAGCAGGCTCTTGCCCTTGATCTTGGTGTAGCGGGTGGGGCCGATCAGGTAGGGGATTTCGTCGCGGTGGGCGGCGATGGTGATTTTCCACTCTTCGCGGATGCGCTGGGCGGCGGCGCCGTGATCCAGGTGGCCGTGGGTGAGCACGAGCAGCTTGGGCTTCTCACCGCCAGTGTGGGCCAGGGTCTGCTCCAGCACGACTTTCTCGTAGCCGGGGGCGCCGGCATCCACCAGCACCCAGCCGCCCGCGTCGTCGCGGACGAGCCAGACGCCGACGGGGAACCGGTTGCGAAAGAAGGGCAGGTTGAGCTTGGCGATGTGCGGCGTGACCTGGGTGTAGGTGGGGGTGGGGGCGGGCATGAGGTTCCTTGTCAGTTGGTGGTGAAAGGCGCGCGCGGGCCAGGGGCGCCGGCCGGCAGGGGTAAAGCATGATGCTCAAGCAGCTTCCAGACCTCGGCAGCCTGGCGGAAGATGTTGGTGGCGCGGGTCTGCACGATGCCGGCGCCGCGCACCTTGCTCATGTCGATATTTTCCAGGCAGTTGACTTCGGCGGTGTGGCCGTAGAGGCGCACGTCCACGTCGCTGGGCCAGACGTGCAGGGGGCCCTGGTTGGCGAAGATTTCGCGCCAGCTTTGCCGGATGGCCTGGGCGCCGTGCAGGGCGGGCCAGCCGGGGTGCAGGCAAACGGCGTCGTCGCTGTCGAGCCACAGGCGCTGCATGAGGGCGAAGTCGGCCAGGCTGAGGGCGGTGTAGAACGCTTGGTTGGCGGCGAGGACGAGGGTAGTCGGGTCGGCAGACAAGACGATCACCTGAGGGCGAATTGTAAAGGAAAAGGCGCTAACCGCAAAGGACGCGGCCCACTCCACTTCGTTCCGGGGGGCTGCGCACAGAGCGCGGAGAAAGGCAAAACCTTTGTCACGAATTACACGAATTGGCACGAATAATGCGGGTCAGGACCGGCTCTGAGCGCCGCGCGACGACGGCAGTGACGGGTGTGGGTTAGTCCTGGGGCGGGTGCCAGCCGACGGAGACCCACGATTGGCGGGCCACGACCAGCGCGGGGCGATTCAGATTGAGGGCAGCGACGGTCGCGCGGCCAGTGGCAGTCAGGCCCACGATCCTCGTCGCGTCCGCGGACCAGCGAAAGTGCTCAGCCCAGGACTGGTGGCGCGGATCGAACAGGCGCACCAACTCGCCGCCCTCGGGGTCGAGGGCCACGATGCGCTGCCCCTTGTGATCGTTGCACAGCGAGCAGGCCAGCCACAAGTTGTCTTCTTCGGTTAGCCCACCCAATGCTTCCGGGATGAGATGGTCGATTTCCATCGGTGCGCCGACGATGGTTTCGGCGCTCAGGCAATAGCCGCAGCGGTAGCGCGCCTGGGCGGCGACGGTTTGGCGCAGGGCCTTGGGAACATATGCCTGGCTCACCGCCGGGGTTCAGGGTTGGCCGGGTTCGGGGTTGAGTAGCGAGGAGACGTCGTGGCCGCGCTGGCCCAGGATGGCGGCGGCGCGCGCCCGCACCAGCATGGCTTGTTCATACTGGTGGACGAGGGCAGCCAGTTCGTCGGCCTGGGCGGGAGAGAGCCCTGCGCGCTGCTGCTGCGCGTGCAGGTCGGCCAAGCGCTCGGCGGCAGGCTCAGGCAGGCGGCTGCGGGCTGCGCGCCACAGCGCGTCATCATCCAGGAGGTCCAACGGGGCCAGGGCCTCCGCCAGGTCGGCCGGCAATTCACCGGCGGCGGGCACGGCCGACGCCACGACCTCCAGCAGCTCGGCCTCGACCGTGCGCTCGGTCTGCTCGGCGCGGCGGCGCAGTTGCTCGTACAGGGGATCGGGCAGGTTGAGGGTGACAGGGCGGACGGTCATGGTGATCACTCCTGCCGGAATTATAGCGCAGCCTGCCTTGCCTTAGTCCTGTCTGCGAGAAGGTTTCTTGCTACTTGCTGACCGAGCCGTAATATCATCCAAGATCGTGTGAACAAGCTCCTCAATGTCCACATCGGGCTCAAACTGGCGGCGCTTCTCGGGATCCGAAACCCATCCCCCTTTCGATGCGCGGAGCGGAAATTCCAAAAACACGCCCTTGGGCCCCCATTCAATCGTGTACACCAGAGCCTTGCGGTATAGTTCGTTCCAACTTCTCGCACCGGTGGCAACAAGCACAGGACTTATCAGTTTGTCCCATTCATCGCGCGATCGATCCGGGAGTGGTGGATGCCCAATGGCAAGCGAGGACTTGATCGCCTCGATTAGCTGGTCTTCTTGTAACTCCACTTCCAAGACCGGCTCAATGGCCACGAAGGCCCCGCCGCCGACAATGCGGCCGTTTGCTGGGACGTAGGCCCTTCCTCGCCACACGTAAATGCTCGCGATCTTGATTTCCATAGCTACTGTACGGTAACGATAGTGGGTTTATTCTCTTTCCCCCTTCGTGCTACTTCGCGGCTTCGTGGCTTCGTGGTGACGCTCCCCATTTTTCAAGCAGGGCAGGCAAATCGGCGATGCCGGGTATCTCCGCCTCGGGGAGGATGTTGCCGCGGTGGGCGACGTTGGCGGGGTGGCCGGCGTGGGCGGAGACCCAGACGTGGCGCAGGCCAGCAAGCTGCGCGCCCAGGATGTCGGCCCCCAACGTGTCGCCGATCATCACGCATTGGGCGGGGGGCAGGCTCCAGGCGTCGAGCACGATCTTGAAGATGGCGGGGTTGGGCTTGCGCAGACCCACCGCGGCGGAGATGACGGTGGGGTCGAAGTAGCGGCCCAGGTCCGCGGCGGCGATGAGGCGGCGCACGTTCTCGGC
>CAZCEC010000003.1:0-44202 GCA_964497615.1 uncultured Anaerolineales bacterium
CTCGACGCTATCAGGGCAGATGGGCAAGCGGGTGGGAAGGCCGCCCCATTCGCTCACCTGAGCGGCCAGGACGAGCGAGTTGTACTCGACGATGTCACCCGGCCGAACGGGGGCGCCGGCCGGAACCAGTTCGTTGCCAGTTGGGAGGACGGCCACTCGCGGCCGGCGCCACACCGACACCTCGCCATGGCCGCTGCCCGCCAGGGCCCCCAGGTCCACCGGGCGGAGTCGGCTGTTTACCGGCAGAACCAACTCAGTAGCCACCATGTCTTCGCCCATGGCGCGCACGTTGGTCCAGGGCGCGAGGGCGGCGCGTAGTTCGATGGCCTCCGGCCCGCCGGCTGGCCCAATCAATTGCACGTTCTCCACTGGGACGACGGCGTTGGCCCAGTCTGGCAAGGGATCGCCAGTGTCCACGTACCGGGCGCCGCCATCGAGACCCAGAGCCACGCGCAGCGGTCGGCTTTCGCTGGCGCCGGCTGTGGCGCGGGCGTGGAGGGCGTAGCCATCCATCGCGGCGGCGTGGTAGTGAGGTGAGGAGAGGCGGGCCCACACCGGCGCGGCCGTTACCCGGCCGACCGCCTGATCCAGAGAGACGACCTCGAGGCCGAGCGGCTGCCACTGGCCAACTTGCGCCAGGGCACTGGTGAACCGCTGCCAGGCCTCGCTAAGGGGAATGTCCTTGAGAAACACCACCTACTCGTCGGCCGTCAACTGGTACTTGAAGACCGTGTCGTTGGAGACCACATACAGGTGGTTGAGGTTGTCGAAGGTCATGCCGTATACGTATGATACCTCGGGTGGGTCGATGGTTTCCACAAACCGGCCGTCGTTGTCAAAGACCTGGATGCCTCGGATGTCACTCACATAGATGCGGCCCTGCTGATCAATGGCAAGGTCGCCAATGGCACGGAACTGGCCGGCCTCGTCGCCTGCGCCGCCAAACCGGTTCTGGTATTCGCCATCGGCAGAGTAGTGAAAGATCGCCTCAGCGAAAGAGCCGGCCAGGAAGATGTCGCCGCGGCCATCCACTGCTATGTTGACCGTGGGTTCCAGATCGCCCGTGATGCCGCTGATGGCTTCTTGCACGGCGAACGCGACTTCGCCGTCCTCGTCGTAAACGACCAGGTCGTCGCGGTTCTTGTACCAGGTCGCGGCCACGCCGCCGCCGGGCAAGGCCGCCACGTCGCTGAAACCCCAATCGTCGGGGTACTCAAGCTGCCTGATCAGGTCGCCGGCCTGCCCGTCATACTGGAAGAGATCGGAACCATACACGAGGTACACGTCCCCTTCGTGCCCAACCGCGAAACCGGTCAAGTAGATGTCATTCTCACTGTCGGGCGTCCATTGGGTGACGTAGCGTCCATCGGGGCCAAACACCTGGACCCGGCCGCCGGTGTACTCGGCGACATAGATGTTGCCGTCGCCATCCACGCCCACGTGCCGGGCGTCGGTGAACACGCCGCTGCCGGTGCCGGTGCCGCCAAACTTCAGAATGACGCGGGGGTACTGATTGGTTATGTCAGCGACCACTTCCTGCACATCATTGGGAAGGATGTCGGTCAGGCCGGGGATTGCCAGCAAGGGCAGCAGCCCGCCGACGGAGGCCAGCAGCCCGATGGCAAGGGAGCCCACGACGCTCAACACAACGAGGGCAATGATGCAACCGGCCAACCGATTACCGCCGCCGCTGCGGATGACGACCGGCCTGCCGGTGTAACTGCCGGCCATGGGCGTGCCGGCGTAACCCCCCGCCATGGGCGTGCCCGAGAGGGCCGGAGACGGGCTGGAACCCATGGTAGAGACCTGAATCTGGGGCATCCCCATGCGGTCGAAGCGGAAGATGCCCGAGTCGTCGGTGGAGGCGCCGAAGCCGGTGGAGAGGTGCTGCACGGTGACCGGCTGACCGGCCGCCATCAAGTCAACCGCCGCGCGCGCGTCGGCTTCGCTGGTGCCGAAGAGTTGCCGGTAAAGCAGGGCCGCCTCGGTCCGCCGCCCAGACCGGACCATGTCGCCCATTTCGCGCAGGCGGGGAAGCTGGTCGAGAAAGGGGATGCCGCCCAGGCGGATATTCGCGGACGGCGGTGGTGTGGGGGCGGCGTCGGGGCTGGGCCGGCGCAGTTCCTCCGGCACGATGACGGTGTTGCCGCAGAACTCACACTGAGCCGCGGCCTCGCCCTCTTCGATTGACAACGACGCACCGCACGAAGGGCACGATAGCACCTGTAATCTTGGCATCGCTCTCTCCTCAGAACAGCCGGACGGTAACCACTTCTCCCGCCGCGAGGCCCGTCGCGTCCATGGGCACGACGATCATCCCGTCGGCGAACACGAGAGTCAGGATCTGATTGGATTTGCCGAACACCGGTTCGGCGGCCGGGTACTCAGCTTCACCAGCCACAGGATTGTAGCGCAATCGCGCGGGGACGTAGTCCAGGCGGCCGGTCTGCGAGGGGAGGTTGTGCGTCAGCCGGGCCGTGACCGTGGGGCGGGCAGGGGGATAGAGGCAGCCCTGAAGGCGATACAGGGTGGGCGTAACGAACAAGTCGGCGATGACCATGGCGGATACCGGGTTGCCGGGCAAGCCAAAGACTGGCTTGCCATCCGCCACGGCCAGCAGGGTGGGTTTGCCGGGCTTGACGGCCACGCCATGCACCAGCACGCCCGGCGCACCCAAGGCGCCCGCCACACGCGCCGTCAGGTCGCGCGCGCTGACGGAACTGCCGGCGCTGAGGACCAGGGCATCGGCCTCGTCCAGAGCGGCGCGCGCGGCGTCTAGCAGGGCGTCGTAGTTGTCGGGCACGATGCCGCGCCTGAGGGGCGCGCCGCCGGCCTGCGCCACCTGTCCAGCGAGGGTGTAGGAGTTCACATCGCGCACCTGGCCGGGCCGGACCGCGGCGTCGGGCGGCACGATCTCGTCGCCCGTGGCCAGGAGGGCGACGCGCGGCTGCCGCGCCACCGTGACGGTGCCGATGCCCAGCGCGGCGAGCGCGCCCACGTCCTGCGGGCGAAGCCAATGGCCGGCGGGCAGCACCTCCGCGCCGGCTTCAACGTCCTCGCCCACGCGCAGAATGTTCTCGCCCGGAGCCACGGCTTTCAGGACTTCGATCTCGCTGGCGCGGACCGCCTGGGTCAGTTCCAGCATCACCACGGCGTCGGCGCCGTCGGGCAGCATGCCGCCGGTGTGGACCAGGGCGGCCTGGCCGCGGGCCAGCCCAAAGTGCGGTGGCCGGCCCATCGGCACTTCTCCGGTGAGACCAAGGTAAGCCGGAAGGGTTTGGCTGGCACCGTAAGTGTCGGCGGCCTGTACGGCATAGCCGTCCATCAAGGCGCGGGCCTGGGCCGGCAAGGGCTCGGGCGCGAGGATGGAATTCAGTGTCACGCGGCCAGCGGCATCGGCGGCGGCAATCGCTTCGCCAGCAGGCTGCAGGGGCAGATTGCGCCAGAGCGTATCAAGGGCGGCGGCGGGGGCGAGGACCTTGAAGAACTCAGGCATTCAGCGCCCAGAAGCTAAAGGCCATGAAATAGGAGGTCAGCGCAAAGATGGTGACGGCCAAGAACGCTATCCGGCTGAAACTGATCGGGTCGCCGCGCTGCATGCGGCGGATGTTGCTGATCTGGAGGAGGATGAGGGGGGAAGCGACGACGACGGCCAGGGCGACCTCGGCGGGCAGGCCGGCAAAGGTGCCTAGTACGGCCAGGCCCATCGCCAGGATGAGTGCCCAGTTGTGCACGCTGGCGCCGCGACGCCGCCCAAGGCGCACGAGGATGGTGGTCTTGCCGGTCGCTTCGTCGCTCAGGAAGTCGGGAAACTCGAAGGCCACCAACATGGCGAAGTGGAAAACCACCAAGGGGGCCGTGGCCTGAACCACCAACAGGCTGGGAATGCCGGTATGCAGGATATGGCCCAGTCCAGGCACAAAGCCGGCCACGACCACGGAAGCCACGAGTTCGCCGAAGCCGGTTTTCACCAACTCCAGCGGCGGGCTGGAATAGAAATAGGCACCCAAGAAGATAAGGGCCATCAGCGCCAGCGCACCCGGCCCGATGGCGTATTCGAACATCAGCCAGATGGCGGCGGCGCTGGCGACTGCCAGGCACGCCACGGCGGCGGTGAAGGCCGCCTCGCGCGGAATGCCGCCGGGGCCAAGCATGCCGCTGCCGCCGGAGAAGGGTGTGCGTGACTGGTTGAGCTGGTCGGTCTCCACATCCCAATACTCATTGAGATAGTGGGTCATGAGCTGCACGCCAGTGACGAACAGCTGGCCCGCCCAGTACGTGCCAAAGTCCAGCGCGTAACCCTGCCAGCGCGCGATGAGGGCCCCGAGGGCATACAGCAGAAAGCCGCCCGCCAGAAAATGCGGGCGGGACAGGCGGATGAACGCAAACAGCCGCGCCAGCATCAGCGGTTTTGGATCGACCAGTCGAATCCGATGCCAGGATCGTCAAAGGCGATCCGCTGCTCGTCGGGGGCATGCGGGTTGTACGCCTGGGTCACGTGATAGAACAGGATGACGGGCTTGTGGCCCAGCACCTGGTAGCCGTGCGCCACGCCGGCAGGGATCAGGATGACGACCGGGTTGTCTTCGCCGGCATAGACGATCTGGGTGACGCCGTGGGTGGGTGACTCGGGCCGGCGGTCGTAGAGCACGACGCGCGCCATACCGTCCACCACGTACCACACATCGTCCTGGTGATGGTGCCAGTGAAAGGCTTTGATGACGCCGGGATAAGTCTTGGTGACGGACGACTGCCCGAAGTGCTTAAGGAGTGGTTCGTCATCGCGCACGACCTCGCGAAAGTAGCCGCGGTCATCGCTGTGGGTAACTAGCTTCTTGACAACAACGTCGTGGATCACTGGCATTCGCCGACCGCCTGTGGATGAAGGGGAGATGCGCCTGAGCCTGGATGCCCTAGGCCGCGGCAACAGCCTGCCTCACGGCCTCAGCATGCTCGCGGCGGTGTTCGGTGATGCGAAAGAAGAACTGCTCAACGGTGATGGTGTCGCCGCGCGCGTGGCGGCCGGTCTTGTCGAGATCGGCCTCGGCGGTCGCGTCGAGGGTGCTCAACACCTTGGCGTGGTCGCGCTCGATGATGTCGAGGAACTCCTGCACCGTGGTTTCGGCCTGTTTCTGCACCGAGCGGCGGTTGAAGCGGTTGAGATCGAAGCCGTCGGGCACGGTCACTTCGCCCGCGATGCAGCGGGTGGCCTGGCCGAGCTGGCCCGCCTCCGACACGGCGACATGCGCCAGCACATCGCGGGCCAGCCACTGCGCACCCTCATCCGACGGCACGGGCATTAACCATTGTTCGGGCGTCAGCGCGCGAAAGATGACCATGCTGGCGGCGTGATCGGATTCGATTGCGGCGCGGAGTTTCGCTTTGCGTTCGCTCATGACGTGACCTCCCGGGGCGGGGCGACAGCCTAGGCCGCTGCGGGCGGCTGCACATCCTGGTGCGGCACGGGCTGCCCCGAGTCGATGGCCCGGCGGATGTCGCGCTCGTGCAGCATGGTGTGCCGGTAGATGAGTTTGCTCATATTCTCGAGCGGCACCCGGCCAAACCAGGGGTGCCGGCCGACACGGTCAAAGTCGCTGTCCTGCATCCCCTGCATCATGCCAATCGTGGCGGCCCGGGCGGCTTCGAACTGCGTGATCAAGTCGGCGGTGCTCGCATCACGGAGGGCCGCCACTTGGATCGCGTTGAATTCGTCGATGATGAAGTCTTCCGGGGCGCCCGAACCGCCAGCCAATATTTGCAGACCGTATTCACGGAAGGTGTTCTCGGCGCTGACGAAGTGGGCCAGCAGGTCGCGCACGCGCCAGGTGGGGCCGGTGGTGTACACCTGCTGAGAGAAGTTGGCCTCGGTGAGGGTTCGAAAGAAGGCGGCCGTCTTGGCGCCTTCAGCTTGGAGTCGCTTGACGACGAATTCTTGGCGGTTGGGCATGGTGTGATGTCAGGCGTTGAGGCGGCCGCCATCCACGATGAGCGTCTCGCCGGTGACGTAGTCCGCCTGCAAAAGGTACAGGACGGCGCGCGCCACATCATAGCCCGAACCGGTGCGTTTGAGAAGGGTGTGCGCCCCAACGGCCTGCCAGCGCGCCTCATCCCAATCGTCGGGCTTGAGCACCGGGCCGGGCGCGATGGCGTTGACGCGGATGTCGGGCGCAAGCGCCTTGGCAAGCACGCGGGTGGCCATGATCAGCCCGGCTTTGCTAACCGAGTGAGCGGGGTAGCGCGCCCACGGCTGAAGCCCCGCCAGGTCGGCAATATTGACGATGGCGCCACCGCCACGGGCGCGCATGCCTGGCGCGGCCCGCTGGGCTAGGAAGAACGGCGCTGTAAGATTGAGTTCAAGCACCTGGTGCCAGTCGGAGCGGCCAAGGGCGAGTACCTCACCTGGCTCCATACTGGCGGCCGAATTCACCAGGAGGTCAACGCCCCCTAAATCGGTTTCCGCCGCGGCGAAGATGCGGTCGGGCGCATCGGGCTGGCGCAGGTCCGCCTGCACCGGCACGGCGCGGACTCCCAATGCCTCAACTTCGGCGACGGTGCTGGCCGCCGCCGAGCTGGCGGTGTGATAGTGGACGACGATGTGGGCGCCCGCCTCGGCCAGGGCCAAGGCAATCACCCGGCCCAGACGATGGGCCGCGCCCGTGACGACTGCTGTCTTGCCCGCGATATCCATGCTATGCCCCGCGCCGGTTCATGCGCGGAGTGTAGCATACTACCTGTGGCCGACCAGCGGGTGGAATTCGCCCAGATCGTCACCAGGAGCGGTCACGGCTCCGGGTCTGAGCCGGTGTTGACAAGAAAAGTCGCCGAGCGGCGGGAGCCGCTCGGCGTATTTCAGAGGAGGCGGTGGCTTAGTAGCGCACGACGACGGGCGTGCCGTAGGTGGACCAGTTGAAGGCCCATTCGGCTTCGGGTGTGGGCATGTTCACGCAGCCGTGGCTCATCGGCGTGCCGAAGTTGCTGTGCCAGTAGGTGCCGTGCAGGCCGTAACCCTTGTAGAAGTACATGGTGTACGGCACGTTGGGCAGATCGTAGCCCGGCCCGCGCATGCGGGTGGACTCGTAGCGCAGGTAGATGTAGAACGTGCCGACGACGGTCGGGGTACCCGGCAACCCGCTGGAGATCAGGGTCGAGCGGACTAAGGTGTCACCCTCGTAGGCGTACAGGGTTTGGTCCGACAGGTCCACCAGGAAGTAGCGGCCAGCGAAGTCGCCGCCGGACGGCGCGGGGTTGGACGGGGGCGTCGTGCTGCCGTCGTTGGCAGGAATGACGAGGCGTTGGCCGGTGTAGATGATGGTGGAAGCCAGCCCGTTGGCTTGCTGAATGGCAGGCCAAGACACGCCATAGCGCACCCCGATCTTGTGGAGGGTATCGCCGGGCTGGACGATGTGCACCGTGCCGCTGCCGGAGGGGGGCGGGGCAGGGGTGGGGGCCGGGGCCCCAGTGTCGGCGGGCGGCGGGTTGGCAGGGGCGCCATTGCCGGGGATGATCAGTCGTTGGCCGGTGTAGACCGTGGTGCCGGCGATGCTATTGACGGCCGCGATCTTGGTCCAAACCATACCGTACTTGAGGCCAATAGTAAAAAGGGTTTCGCCGGCCTGCACAATGTGCACGCCTCCGGTCTGCTCGCCGGTGGAAGGCGGCGGGTTGGCGGGTGCATTCGGGTCGGGGATGATTAGCGACTGCCCGGCGTAGATGCGGTCACCCGTGAAGCCGTTGGCGACCCGAATGGCATCCATGGAAACGCCGAACCGCACCGAGATGCGGAAGAGGGTGTCGCCGGGCTGAACCACGTAGGTTTGCGAGTCGGCGGCGGCGATGCCGGCGGTGGCGGCCAACAGGGTGATGGCCAGCAGGGCTGACAGCCAGGCTCGTTTGAGGCGTGACATAAAATTGCTCCTGAGTGAATCAGCGCCCCAGGATAGGACGCTGGTTGGAAATTAGTCTATCACTAGACGGATTCAGTGCAAAATCAGTTCCAGACGTGGGCGGCGCTAGCGCCGCAAGAGGTTGGACAGGAAGAACCAGAGGTTGGCGGGGCGCTCGGCCAGCCGGCGCATAAAGTAGGGGTACCACTCGGTGCCGTAGGGCACATACACGCGCACCGAAAAGCCATCGCGCGCCAACTGGTCCTGCAGCTCGCGGCGAATGCCGTGCAGCATCTGAAACTCGAAGTAGTCGCGCGGAAGGCCAATCTGCCCAGCATAGTTTGTGGCGGCCTCAATGCGCCGCTCGTCGTGAGTGGCCAGGGCGGGCAGGGGAGGAAAGCGGCCCCCTTGGCCCAGGGGAGACACGGCGCGGGCCTGGTCCAACATCACGCGCATCAACCGGTCAAAGTTGGCGTCCACATCAGCTTTTTTGGGGAAGGCAATCGCGGCCGGCTCCTGGTAGGCGCCCTTGCACAGCCGCAGGCGGGCGCTGGCGGCCACCAGCGCCCGCAGGTCGTCTTCGGTGCGGTACAGATAGGCTTGCAGCACCAGGCCGACGTTATCGAAGTGCTCGGCCAGGCTGCGAAAGACGCGCAGGGTGGCCTCGACGTGCGCAGAACTCTCCATATCAATGCGCACAAAGTTGTCGAGGCCGCGCGCCTTCTCAAGCACGCGCTGCACGTTGCGGGCGCAAAAGCCTTCGTCCACATCAAGCCCGAACTGCGTGAGCTTGAGCGAGACATTGGCCCGCACCTGGCTGAGGTGGATCTGCTCCAGCGCGTGGACATAGTCGTCCGCGGCGCGAGTGGCTTCAGCCTCGTTGGTGACGCTCTCGCCCAGGTGGTCGAGCGTAGCATTGATGCCGCGGGCGTTGAGCGTCTGGATGGTCCGGATGGCGTCGGCAATCGTCTCGCCGGCCACAAAGCGGCTGGCCATGCGGCGCGCTAACCCAAAGCGGGTGATGAAGGCGCGCGCCCAAGGGGCGTGGGAGAGATAGAGGATGGGGGCACGCAGCATGGCTTGAGGCTACCTTACGCAAGTGGAGAAGGAGAAGGCGAATACGGTCAGGCCGGGGTTGCTGGCTTTGAGATGCAGTTCATGGGGCGCGGACGTCAGGTTGCGGGCCACTTGATACATGCGCGGGGCATCGATGTGGACGAATGAGCGCCCCTCGCGAAAACGGATGTCCTCACCGGCGGACAGTTCGTCCAAGGGCGCGCCGTCCTGGGTCACTTCCACGATCTGGGCCGGTTTCAACTCCAGCATCAAGTCAACCGGGTCTGGGGACACGGCCAGCACGGCATTGGCGCTGGCGGCATGGTAGGGTAGTGCCAGCAGGCCGTGCGCGCCCACCAGCGCAAAGTGTTCGTCGCCGGCCGACCAGGTGCCCGCGGCATAGAAGTATCCGTCGACCCGTTCGGCGGCGGGCGGTAAGACATACAGCATGGGCAGGCCGCGCGGCGCATAGCCGGCCGGATTGCCCAATGCGCCTCGATTGTAGCCGGTGTGTAATTCGGGGGTAGTGCGAAAGCACACGGCTCCCGGCTGATCTTCGTCGCGAAGGACACCGACAAAGCGGGGGAGTTCGACCTTCTCGGCCCGCCCGCTGGTTTGCAGGCCCTCCAAGGCCAGCGCGGCGGCAGCGCTTTCCGTCTCTGCGTACCCACCCTCGCCCGCGTGCTGGTAGCGGAGGTACCCTTGCGCGTCTATCAGGTAGATCGTCGGCCAGTAGCGATTGGCGAATGCGTCCCAGTTGCGGTGGTCATTGTCCAACAAGACAGGATACCGCACGCCGTGCCGCCGCAGAGCGGCCTCCACTTGGCGCTGGTCCTTGGCAAACGCGAACTCAGGGGTGTGGATGCCGATGAAAGTGATGGGCAGGTCCGCCAGCGCCCGGTGCCAGGCGGTGAGGTAGGGCAGGGTGCGCAGGCAGTTGAGACAGGTAAAGTCCCAGATATGGACCAGGACAGCCCGGCCGCGCAGGCCGGCCAACCGGAGGGGCTGGGGCGTGTTGAGCCACGGGCCAGGCGCAAGCTCGGGCGCCCGGATGCGGGCGCCGGTCTGCGGCGGGAGGGCCAGCATGGCGGCGCAGTATAGCACACGGGCTTGGGCGGTTATAATGCCGGGATGAGGCCGGGAACTCGTGGTACCTGGGCAAATCGAGGCCCGAGGCGGCGGTGGCGCTGGGTTCTAGCGCTGGTTTGTGCGGCCGCGTGCAGCGGTCCAAGCGCAACTCCGCCTCCCACGGGGGCGGTTGTGGGGGAAGGGCCGGCGACCGCCACGGCCGCACCTGTCTCTCGCATTTCCCTCATGATCCACGGCGCCCCGGATGAAGTGCAGGCCTATCGCGACCTGATCGCCGCGTTCGAGGCTGCCTCCTCGGGCTTGTCAGTTGACCTCATTGCCATCCCAACGCGAGCGGACTATGACCGGCGCGTGGCGGCCGATTTTGGGGCCGGCCGGGCCGCTGACGTGCTGGTGATCGATTACCGGCGCGTCCCCGGATATGCAGTCCGGAGCTTGCTGGCGCCGGTCGGAACATTCCTTGCAGACAGCACGGCTCTTGCGCAAAGCGATTTCTACCGCGAGGCCGTCTTTCCGTACTACATGGGCCGCGAGTTGATGTGCCTGCCGCAGCATGCCTCGGGCCTGGTGGTGTACTACAACAAGCGGCTGTTCGAGGCGGCCGGCGTGCCGTACCCGGACGGCAAGTGGGATTGGGAGGCCTTCCTGGCGACGGCGCAGGCGCTAACGGCCGACACCAATGGCGATGGGCTCACGGATGTGTTTGGCGTTGGCACTGAGGTCTCGCTGGCTAACGCCCTCCCGTTCATCTGGCAGAACCAGGGCGAATTGGTGGACAATCTGATGCTGCCGCGGCTGATGGAGATTGATCAGCCGGCGACAGTGGAGGCGGTACAGTGGTTTGGCGATTGGCAAGCCCGGTACGGGGTCGCACCCGGCGCGGAGGCAGAAGCGGCCGAACCCAGTGAGGCCCGGTTTATGGCGGGTCGCATGGCCATGTATCTTGACACGCGGCAGGGCGTGGGAGCCTACCGGCCGCTGGCCGACTTGGATTGGGACGTGGCGCCGCTGCCCAGCCATCGGGGACGCCGCACCAACCTGCTCTTTAGCGAGGGCTACTGCATCGCCGCGGCGGCGCCCGACAAGCTGGCGGCCTGGAGGTTCGTGGAGTTTGCCGCTTCGGCTGAGGGGCAGAGCATCATGGCCGGCACGGGCCGCCTGTTCCCATCGCGGGCTGACGCGGCGGAGGCCCTGGTGGCCCGGGAGGCGGTGCTCCGGCCAGCCCACGGCGCGGTGTTTGTTGACATCGTCCCGCGCCTACAGCCAGCGCCAGCCCTGGAGAACTGGGTGGAGATCGAGGTCATTATCACGGATGAGATACAGAACGTGTTCTATGGGCGGCTGCCTGCCACTCAGGCGATGCGCGTGGCGGCCCTGCGCGCGGAGGAGTATCTGCGCTTTCAGGTCGTAAACTAGGTCTATAATCTCCGATTACCATGCCCAACCGGCTTGCGGGGGAGACCTCGCCCTACCTACTGCAACATCAGCACAACCCCGTGGATTGGCATCCCTGGGGGCCGGAAGCGCTGACGCTGGCCCGCGCCGAGGACAAGCCCATCTTTCTGTCCATCGGCTACGCGGCTTGCCACTGGTGCCACGTCATGGAGCATGAATCGTTCACCGACCCCGCCACGGCGGCGCTGATGAATGAGCACTTCGTGAATATCAAGGTGGACCGGGAGGAGCGGCCCGACCTCGACTCGATCTACATGCAGGCCGTGGTGGCGCTGACGGGGCACGGCGGCTGGCCGATGAGCGTGTTCCTGACGCCGGCCGGCGCGCCCTTCTACGGCGGCACGTATTACCCGCCGCGGCCGGCGCACGGCATGCCCGCCTTCCGGCAGGTGCTGGCCGGCGTGGCCGATGCCTGGCAGAACCGGCGCGACAGCGTGCTGGCCGGGGCGCGGGACGTGCTCAACCACGTGCGGCAGTCCGAGTTGCTGGGACTGCCGCCGGCCGCGGAGGGGCTGCGCCGCGAGACCTTGCAGTCCGCCACGCAGGCGCTATGGCGGGGGTTCGATTGGCAGCATCATGGGTGGGGCGGCGCGCCCAAGTTTCCGCAGGCCATGGCCATCGAGTTCCTGCTGCGCCAGCACGCGCTGACCGGCGAGGCGACGCCGCGGGAAATGGCGGTCAAGACCCTGCACACTATGGCCCGCGGGGGCATCTACGACCAGTTGGGCGGCGGTTTTCATCGTTACGCAACCGACGGGGTGTGGCTGGTGCCGCACTTCGAGAAGATGCTGTACGACAATGCGCAGCTTGCGCGCGCCTATCTGCATGCCTGGCAGCTAACTGGTGAGCCGGACTTTCGGCGTGTGACCGAGGAGACGCTGGATTACGTCCTGCGCGAGATGACGGACCCGGCCGGCGGCTTCTACGCTTCGCAGGACGCGGACTCGGAAGGACACGAGGGCAAGTTCTTCGCGTGGTCGGAGGCAGAGGTGGACGAGGCGCTGGGCGGAGCAGCCGGGCTGTTCAAGCAGGCCTATGGCGTCACGC
This sequence comes from uncultured Anaerolineales bacterium, assembly GCA_964497615.1. GTDB lineage: Bacteria > Chloroflexota > Anaerolineae > Anaerolineales > UBA6663 > CAZCEC01. Next base: position 12,531 of record CAZCEC010000003.1, read on the forward strand.
CCGGCGGCAACTTCGAGGGCGCCAACATCCTGCACATGGCGCTAACCGTCGCGGAACTGGCGGAGCGGACCGGCACAACGCCAGCGACAATCGCTGCGAGGTTGGCCGAAGCCCGCCGCACCCTGTTTGAGCGGCGTGAGGCGCGGGTGCGGCCCGCCCGCGATGACAAGGTGCTGGCGGCCTGGAATGGCCTGATGCTGGCCGCCTTCGCGGAGGCGGGGCGCGCCCTGGACCGAGAAGACTATCGGAGGGCGGCGGATGCCAACGCGGACTTCCTGCGGACGGCGATGCGGCAATCGGGCGGCCGGCTGTACCGTTCCTGGCGGCAGGGCGAACCGCGGTTGAACGCCTACCTGGAGGATTACGCCCATGCGGCTGAGGGATTGCTGGCGCACTATGAGGCCAGCTTCGACGAGGCCAGCTTTATAACGGCGGTTGAACTGATGGATTTCGCGCTGGCCCACTTTGCCGACCCGCGCGGCGGGTTCTTTGACACCAGCGACGACCATGAAGAATTGGTCACGCGGCCCAAGGATATTCAGGACAACGCCACGCCCTCCGGCAGCGCGATGGCGGTGACGGTGCTGCTGAAGCTGGCAGCCCTGACCGGCGAGGCGCGCTATGCCGAGGCGGCCGAGCGCGCACTGAGCAGCGTCCAGCCGGTTTTGGCCCAGCACCCCAGCGCCTTTGCGCAGTGGCTGAGTGCGCTGGCCTTTGCCCTGGCGGAGCCTCGTGAAATCGCGCTGGTGGGCGAGCCGCGATCTGATCCGGCGATGGCGGCCATGCTGGAAGTGGTCTTTGCGGGCTACCGGCCTTTTCAGGTGGCGGCGTTGAAACGTCCGGGGGAAGCTTCAATGGTGTCGCTATTGGCGGGGCGCGAGCAAATTCAGGGCCGCGCAACCGCGGCGGTCTGCCGTCATTTCACGTGTCAAATGCCCGTCACCGAGCCGGAGGCGCTGCGCGCGCAGTTAGGGGAAACATGAATCAAATCAAATCGCAGGCCACTCGCCGTCTCGAAGTCTGGCGCCGACTTATAGGATTGGGGCTGCCAGTGGGCGGGTTAGCCGCCGCGGCCTTGCTCCTGGCCGCGCTTCAGGCGGTCAGCCCTGCCCAGGCAGGCGGAAGCTCAGCCTATGCCGTGATCCAGACCTACCTCAATCCTGAGCCGGATGAAAGCGAGGAGTTCGGGGCGGCGGTGGCATGGCTGACTGCCACCAACCAGGTGGTGGTCGGTGTGCCCGGAGACACCTTTGGCGGTGGCGGGCTGGCGGGGTCGGTCTACCTGCTGAACAGCGATACCGGGGCCGTGGATGATGTCTTGCAGAAGCCGGTGACGAACTCCGGCGACCTGGTTGGTTATTCTCTGGCAGTGGTTATGACCAACGTAGTCGTGGGCGCACCGGGTGATGACACGGCTGGGTCCAATCAGGGAATGGTTTATCTGTTTGACAGCGCAACCGGTACCCTGGTGCATACCTACCAGGCAAGCTCGTCCTCTAACTCGGCGCGCTTCGGTCATGCCGTCGCCATCATCAGCGATACCATCGTGGCGGGCGCGCCGGAGGACGACTCGTCGGCCCCGAATGCGGGTCGGGTGCATTGGTGCGACTTGGCCTCGAGTGCTTGCCCCGGAGTGCTCAACAACCCCCTCATTGGAAATTCGGCGCAGTTTGGATACTCGCTGGCAGTCGTTGGTCAACAGCTCGCCGTGGGCGCACCATTTGACGCCGGACATGGCACGGTGCTGCTGTACAACTTCGACGGCGTTACCGCGACACTCAGCCTGGTCATTTCGGATACCGTCAGCCCCGGAGACGAGTTCGGCCGTGCCCTGGCAGCGGTGGGCGACCGGCTGCTCGTTGGCGCGCCGGCTGACGACTTTGGCGACAACAATGCGGGTGCCGCCTATCTTTACGAAATGGATGGCACTCTGGTTCATACCTTCACTAACCCGGTACCACACGAGAACGACCGTTTTGGGGCCACGCTCGCGTCCGATGGCGTGCTGATTGCGATTGGCGCACCTAACGACGACGCCGGGGGCAGCGATGCGGGAGCGGTACATATCTTCGATGCGGTCACCTTTGCGTATCTCGATACCGTCCAGGCCCCATCGCCCACGGCGCTGACGCAGTTCGGGACTAGCCTGGCGGCGACGGGCGGCGGCGAGTTTGTGGCGGGATCATTTGACACCAACGGCGTCAATACTCGTGCGGGGGCCGTCCACCGGATCGGCGTTCAGACTGAGTGGCGGTTGTATTTGCCCGTCGTCCTGCGGTAAGATGGGGGCTCAAATGCCGGGCAGCTCTGGTGGGGCTGATGGGCCCAGGCCGATGTTTCGTCGGCCCGGCGCGGATGGCGCCGCAGAAGTTAGAACGCCAGACTGCGTCTGGCAGGCAGAGCTGCCCGGCCTCCCATGACCTTTCTCGCGTCCCTGAAGCGCATGGTGAGCCGCGAACGCGGCCCGGCGGAGTTGGCCCGCTGGTTGGACGTGCCCGAGGCTGACTTGCGCGGCTGGCTGTCCACGCGCCCGGCGTGGACGCGCGGCTACGATTACCGGCGCTTTACCTTGCCCAAACGGCGCGGGGGGACGCGGCAGATCGATGCGCCGGGAGACAAGCTCAAGGACCTGCAAAGGCGCATCCTGCACCGGCTGTTGAACCCGCTGGGCGCGGCTGAGGCCGCGACCGGGTTTGTGCCAGGGCGCTCGATTGTGGACAATGCTCGACCGCATGCCGGGCGGGCCGTGGTGATCAATCTGGATCTGGCGGATTTCTTTCCCAGCATCACGGCGCAGCGGGTGGACGCCGTGTGGCGGGCGCTGGGCTGGGACGGGGAAGCAGTCCGAATCCTGACAGCCATCTGCACGTTGGAGGGCCGCCTCCCTCAGGGGGCGCCCACCTCGCCGGCCCTAAGCAACCAGGTGTGCCGGCATCTCGATGCGCGGCTGGAGCGGCTGGCGGCGGCGGTGGGCGGGACGTACACGCGTTACGCTGATGACCTGACGCTCTCCCTGCCCGGGCTGCGCGACCAGCGGCGCCGGCCACGCCCGGCCGGCTGGCGGCGGCTGCCGCGGCAAAGCGGCTGGCCGACGCACCGGCGTGCCAAGCCGCCAGGCCCCACCTGGCGCATCATGCGGCGGCTGCTGGCCATCATCGCGGAAGAGGGCTTCGTGATTCAGCGCAAGAAGCGCATCCGTATACAGCGCGCACACCAGCGCCAGACAGCGACGGGACTGGTGGTCAATCAGAAGGTGAATTTGCCTCGTGCGACGCGCCGCCTGATTAGGGCGATGCAGCACCGGGAGCGGCAGGGTCGGTTGGATGAGGCTGGACAGCGGCGGTTGAGGGGACTATTGGACTTTCAGCGGATGGTGGAGAAGCAACGGTGAGTGAACAGATCATCTATTCCATGATGCGGGTGGGCAAGATCCATCCGCCAAACAAGCAGGTGCTGCGCGACATTTCGCTGTCGTTCTTCTATGGCGCGAAGATCGGCGTCTTGGGGCTCAACGGGGCCGGCAAGAGCACTTTGTTGCGCATCATGGCGGGCGTGGACACCGATCACATCGGCGAGACGGCCTTGTCGAAGGGCTACACCACGGGCCTGCTGGAGCAGGAGCCGCACCTGGAGGCGGCCAAGACCGTCCGCCAGGTGGTGGAGGAGGGGGTACAGGAAACGGTGAACTTGCTGGCCAGGTACGAGGCCATCAACGCCAAATTCGCCGAGCCAGACGCGGACTACGACGCCCTGCTGGCCGAGCAGGCGAAGGTGCAAGAGCAGCTCGACCAGAGCGACGCCTGGAACCTGGACAGCCGCCTGGACCTGGCGATGGACGCCCTGCGCTGCCCGCCGCCAGATACGCCCGTTGCGGTGCTTTCCGGAGGCGAGCGGAGGCGGGTGGCCCTGTGCCGGCTGTTGCTGCAAGCGCCCGATATCCTGCTGTTGGACGAGCCCACCAATCACCTGGACGCCGAATCGGTGCTGTGGCTGGAACGCCACTTGCAGCAGTACCCCGGCACTGTGATTGCGGTGACACATGACCGCTACTTTCTGGACAACGTGGCGGGGTGGATCCTGGAGTTGGACCGCGGTTATGGAATCCCGTGGAAAGGCAACTACTCGTCCTGGCTGGAACAGAAGCAGGAGCGCCTGAGCCGCGAAGCCAAGGCCGACCAGAAGCGCCAGAAGACCCTGGCGCGCGAGCTGGAGTGGATCCGCATGTCGCCCAAGGCGCGCCAGGCCAAGGGCAAGGCCCGTGTCACGGCGTATGAGAACTTGCTGAGCCAGGAAAGCGAGCAGCGGCGCGAGGACCTCGAAATCTACATTCCGCCCGGCCCGCGCCTGGGCAACGTTGTGATCCAGGCCGAGGGGGTTAGCCGCGCGTTTGGCGACCGGCTGGTGATTGACGGGCTGAACCTGGACGTGCCGCCTGGCAGCCTCGTTGGCGTTATCGGTCCAAACGGCGCCGGCAAAACCACACTGCTCAAGATGATCGCCGGGGCGGACCAGCCGGACAGCGGACGTATTCGGATAGGGGAGACAGTCAGGCTGGCGTACGTGGAACAACTGCGCGACTCGCTTGACGCGGAGAAGTCGGTCTGGGAAGAAATTTCGGGCGGGGCCGAGACCATCGTCCTCGGCGCGCGGCAGATGAACTCGCGCGCCTATGTTGCCAGCTTCAACTTCCTGGGCAGCGACCAGCAAAAGAAGGTGGGCACGCTGTCGGGCGGCGAGCGTAATCGCGTCCTGCTGGCGAAGATGCTCAAGGAAGGGGCGAATGTGCTCCTGCTGGATGAGCCCACCAATGACCTGGACGTGAATACGCTGCGGGCGCTGGAAGAGGCGCTGGAGGCTTTTGCCGGCTCGGCCATTGTCGTCAGCCACGACCGGTGGTTCCTGGACCGCATTGCCACCCACATCCTCGCGTTTGAGGAGGACGGCGGCATCCATTGGAGCCTGGGCAACTTCAGCGACTACGAGGCCGAACGCCGCAAGCGGCTGGGGCAAGCGGCGGACACGCCGCACCGCATCAAGTATCGCAGCCTGACGCGTGACTGATTCGCCGAAACTGTGTGCAGAGTGCGGCGGGGCCGCCTGTAGAGCCGGGTTTGAGTTCTTGCTGGGGCGTGAGTTTGAAGACGCGGACCTGCGGGCCGTGCATCACCTCACAGTGCTGTGCTACACCTTGCAGCACCCCGCCGAGTTTGACGCCTCGGCTGAGGGACACGCAGGCGCCTGGGCGCTGCTGCGCGAGGCCGTCGGAGAAAGCTTGAGTGCCAGCGAACTGCGCCGCCGGAACCGGGCGCGGCTGCGAGGTCCGGACCGGCCCCGCATTCGAAATCGCGGGCGCAATCACGCCCCCCTGCCGGCGGCGCCTGAGTGGACCTTGACGGTCGCCGATGTCGTCAATGCGCCGGACGATGATTACGCGGGCCGGGTGAGGGCATGGGCGAAGGCAATAGTGGCTGATGGTACGGGGCACTGACGCCGGGTGCCCGCCACGAATGCAGACGGCGGGTCGCACCGTATTAGGGCCTGTGGCGGGCAATGCTTGGACGCAGCGCAAGCCTGTACGGCGCACTTATGGTCTACTTGCGCTTTGGGATTATTGGCATAGAATAGCCAGAATAGATTGTTCTGTAACGGAGAGGCGCGCTGGGGATCAACCGTCAGGTACCGACGAGTCTCCCCCGGGAGGAGCCAACTTATGAAGACCTACAGCAAGCCGACCCTCAAGAAGCACGCTGCCCTGAAGCAAGTCACCTTCAGCAGCCACTAATCCTGGCCGCGGAAGAACCCGCGCCCGACAGCCAGTTCTGGCGGGCGCGGCCTAGCACGTTGCTTTACCGCTTTACCCTGGCGCGCCTCTCCGCTACAGAACAGGACCCGGGCCACTCGACGGCCCGGTTTCGTTTAATCAGAATATGTTGACAGCCATCGAACTCATCTTGGCCCTCCTGCGGGCCGATGCAGCGCCGCAGACCAGCCTGCAGACAGCCCAAGCCGCCGCGGTTGACTGGGACGACCTTGCGGTGACGGCGCTGGCCCTAGGTCTGGCCCCGCTGCTGCACTACCGGCTGGAAGCGGCTGGCCTGACCCTGCCGGAGGCCCGCGCCCAGGCCAAGCTGGCGTTTGCCCGCCAGACAGAAGCGGCGCGGCATGCCGCCCGAAGTGCGCAATTGGCCGAAGTGCTGGGCCAGATGTCGGCTGTCCCGATCGTTCTCAAGGGCGCATATCTGGCCGAGCACGTGTATCCCCAGCCGGGCCTGCGGCCAATGAACGATGTGGACTTGCTTTTCCAGCCGCAAGATCTGCCGGAGGTGACGGAAGCCCTCGGACGCCTAGGGTATGGCGAAAAAGTGATCCCGCCAGAGCAAGGGCCGGGCATCACCAAGCACACGAGCACGTTCAAGCGGCCAGGCGACATGGCGACGCCCAATCCATACCTTTCGTCCGGCGCGGGTCACATGATCGAGCCACACCGCTCGCTGGAGGAGGCCTGGTTTGGACTGCGATGCGATTTGACACCAGGCGTCTGGGCGCGCAGTGTGCCCATGGAAGCCGCGGGGCGACCTGCGCGTACCCTATCGGCGGAGGACAATCTGCTGCATCTGGCGGTTCACCTGGCCTTTCACCTCATCATGGGTTCGCCATCGTTTGTTCAGTTGGCCGATATTGCCGTGTATGTGGAGCGCGTGCGGCTTGATTGGGCGGTCTTCACGAAGCGAGCCGAAGAACGCCGGGCAGCCGGCTTCGCATATGCCGCGTTGCGGCTGGGGCAGACATTGCTGGGTGCTCCCGTTCCGGCAGACGTGCTGGTTCAACTGGCGCGGCAAAGCCCGGTTCGGGTGCTTCGGGCTGCCAATGGGCTATCGCTCGCGGACATGATGCGGCGGACGCAGCAGGCGCCGCTCCGCACGGTCGGCCAGCGGCTTCGCCGCGGCGTGCGCGACCGCGCCGAAACCGCTCGTTGGGCGCAGTCGCCGGGCGAGTGGCTGCGTATTTGGGGTTCGCTGTTTAGCTTTTGGCGGACAGATACGTGGAGATTGGTGACGCAGCGACGGTCGTAGATTTCAGCACTCGACGCCGGCCGCGCGCGCCTTGGCCAGGATGGCCTCGGCCGATTTAACGACCGGCGCATCTATCATCTTGTCGTCAAGCGCGAAAGCACCGGTGCCACTGGCCGCGTGGGCCTTTGCGGCTGCCACGATACGGCAGGCCTGCGCAATTGCGTCCAAGGTGGGCGTGAAGGCCGCCTGGATCGGGCCCACCTGGTTGGGGTGGATGGCCTGCTTGCCGGCATAACCCAATCGAGCGCCTTCGGCTGCTTCGCGTTCCAGCCGGGCCTGATCGCGAAAGTCCACGCTGACCATGTCGATGGCCTGGAGGCCAAACGCTGCCGCGTAGGTCACCACGGCCGACCGGGCGTAGAAGACTTCGGTCCCCTCCGGCGTGCGGTTGACGCCCATATCTCCCGCCAGGTCTTCGGCGCCAAAAATGATGGCGCTGAGCCGGCTGGCGGCGCCGCAAATCTCGCGCAAATTCACGATACCCCGCGCGGACTCGACAATGGCGATGGTGCTGACCGAGCCAGACGGCCAGCCGCGGTGCTGCTCCGCTGCCGCCAATTGCTCATCCAGCCAGAGGACCGCGCCCGCGTCGTGAACCTTGGGCAGGACAATGCCGTCGGGCCGGCCAGGCAGGACGGCGGACAGGTCGTCGTTCTCCAGCCCGGAGCCTGGCGGGTTGATGCGCACCAGCCGCTCGCTGCGGCCAAAATTCAGCTCTTGCAGGGCGGCCAGGACGGCTGCTCGTGCGGCGGCCTTATGGCTGGGCGCTACGCCATCTTCCAGGTCCATGCAAATGCAGTCCACGTCAAGGGTAACCGCCTTGTCGATTTTGCGGCGGCTGTCGCCGGGCATGTACAGCAGTGCCCGGCGGACGCGGAGAATGTGGTTCATGACTCGCCGCGCCTCAAAAACATCACGGTGCGCTCCAATTCGATGACCACCTCGCCCGCCTGGTTGCGCCCAACCTGCCGCAGGCGCACGATGCCGCAGTCGGGGCGGGTGTTAGAGGGGCGTTTATCGAGGACCGTCGTTTCAGCGTAGAGGGTGTCGCCGTGAAAGACGGGGCGGGGATGCGCCACCCGCTCGTAGCCGAGATTCGCGACGATCGTGCCTTCGGTGAGATCGTTCACGCTCAGGCCAACGACCAGCCCGAGGGTAAAGATGCCGTTAACGATGCGGCGGCCAAACTGCGACCGGGCAGCGAAGTCCTCGTTGAGGTGCAAGGGTTGGGTATTCAGGGTCAGGGCCGAAAAGAGGACGTTGTCGGCCTCGGTGACAGTGCGGCCGGTGGGGTGGCGGAAGACGGCGCCGACGTCAAGGTCTTCGAAAAACCGGCCGGTCATCGAGGCCAACTGCGCATAGCCACCGAAGTGGGGCGGGAATGATCCGCTGCTGTCCCAAGGGAGTATGAGGCTATGCGCACTACGCTTGACGACGGCTGCATGGCTAGGTTAGTCTACTTGGGCCGGCAGCAAAAGTCAAAGCAGGGGGCTATCGAAAGGCACGCGATGGACATCAATATCATGATCGAGGGTCAGAATGGATTGAACTGGCGGCGCTGGCAGCGGTTGGCGCCTTTGGTGGAAGACCTCGGCTTCGCCGGCCTGTACAGGTCTGATCACTTTACCAATGGGAGCCCACCCGATCTTGATTCCCTGGAATTGTGGGTCTCGCTGACCTGGCTCGCCAGCCATACCCGGCGGATCCACTTCGGACCAATGGTGTGTCCATTTTCATTCCGTGACCCGGCTTTCACCGCGCGGATGGCCAGCGCCGTTGATGATCTTTCGGGCGGGCGGTTGGTGTTGGGGCTGGGCGCAGGCTGGCAGGATCGCGAGCACGAGGCGTTTGGTTTCAATCTGCTGGATGTGGCTGGCCGGATGCGGCGGCTGGCGGAGGGGCTGGAAGTGGTGCGGCTGCTGCTCACTAGCGATGTACCGTCTACGTTCACCGGCGAGTTTTTTCGGCTGAAGGAGGCGGTCATGCTGCCGCGGCCACAGCGGCCCGGCGGACCACCGATTCTTGTGGGCGGCAATGGCCCCAAGCGCACCCTGCCTCTGGCGGCCCAATATGCGCAGGTTTGGAACGCCACGCACAGGACGCCCGCTGGTTTTCGGGACCTGAATGCCGCGCTCGACGAGATGCTGGCGCACCGCGGCCGCCCCACAAACTCAGTGCGCCGGACGATGATGACCGGCATCGTATTCGGGCGCGACGAGGCCGAGTTTCAGCGCATCGCCGGTGGCAGAGACGTGGCCCAACTCCGTTCGCGCGGCATTGTCTGTGGCACGCCGACCCAAGTGAAGGACCAATTGGCGGAATTGGCCGAAGCTGGCCTGCAAGGGATCATGCTGCAGTGGCTGGACCTGGACGATCTGGATCGCCTGGAAGGGCTGGCGAAGGCTGTGCTCTAGCCACGCACCGTCTGGCAAAGGCCACGATTTCGTTGAAGAGGCGCGAGGGGTTGTCCGCCAGCGCGTCAAAGAGTAGACCCGAGTGGCCGCCGCCAGAATAGACCACCAGCTCGCTTTCGGCGCCCACCGCTTGCAGGCGCTGGTGGAACTTGTGGGACATTTCGATCGGCACCGTCCCATCGGCATCGCCATGGATCAGCAGGGTGGGGGGCACATGGGGCCCGGCAAATGTCAGCGGTGACGCGGCTGCGGCATTGTGGCGGCCGCCAATGACTTTCGCGACGTAGTTCTCGGAGCGGCGCAGCTTGCGCTCGAAGGCCAGCTGCGTTTCCAGATCGTAGACGCCGCTGATGCCGATGAAGCCCCGCATCTCAGCGGGGAGGCGCCCGTGGGCAGACAGGTAGCGTGGATCGGCGAGGCACAGGCCGGCCACTTGCGCGCCAGCAGACTGCGCTACGAGCACCACCTGCCGCGGATCGCCGCCGAAGCGATCGATCTCAGTGAGCGTCCACGCCAGCGCCGCCGCTATCTCCTCGCTTTGAGTGGGGAAGCCCGCCGCGGGAAAAGTGGTGTAGTCCGGCACCACCAGCACAAACCCTTCCGGGAGCAGGCGCTGTGCGGCGGGCGCGTAAAGTTCCTTGTTGCCTGAGTTCCACGAGCCGCCATAGACGTACACAAGGACGGGATGCGGGCCGCCAGCGTCGGGACGATAGACATCCAGGGTCCGGACGGTGCGGCTGCCGTACGGCACGTTCTTGGTCAGACCAGCGCATTCGGCATAGAAACGCGCTGCCTGACGCCGCGCGCCGGCCAGACGCCAGAGGTATTGCAGATAGCCGCGAAAGCGGATGGCAAGCCAGACTGCCAGCGCCGTCAGCGCCGCAACTAACCAGCCGAGTAACGGGCCCATGCGTATCCTCCGGCGCGCATTCTACCTCAGCGAAGTGTTCGCATATAATAGGGCGACATCAGGGCCGCGTGCGGTCTGCCTGGGGGTAACGTGGTAAGTGGAGCTTGGCCCGCCAGCGCGGGGTGCCAACTGTGACAAGCGAGCAAATTCTGCGCGACCCGCTGACTGGGGCACACTCGCGGGCCACGCTGCAGGATCGTCTGCGCGAGGAAGTGGAGCGCGCGCGCCGCTACTCGCTGCCCCTCTCACTGCTAATCCTCGATCTCGACCACTTCAAAACCGTCAACGACGCCTTCGGGCACACCCGCGGCGACCTAATCCTGACCGGCTTTACCGAGCGTGTGCGCGGGGTGGCCCGCGACTCCGACTTGCTCTTTCGCTACGGCGGTGATGAATTCGTGCTGCTGCTGCTGCACACCGACCGTGACCACGCCATGAAGTTTGCGGCCCGCTTGCTGGAGAGCATCCGCGCCTTACCCTTTCCCGGCAGTCCACCGCTGACGCTGACGCTCAGCATTGGGAGCGCGAGCTTTCCGGAGGATGGCCAATCGGGCGAGGACCTGTTCGAGCGCGCCGACCGCCGCTTGTACTATGCCAAACACCAAGGCCGGGGCCGAGTCATCGCCGATGATCCGGTGATGCCGGGGCGATTGTCATTTGATACCACGACGCGCCTGATGGAGCGTGAACTGCCGCTGGTAAAATTACGCCAGTTCTTGGATGACCTGGTCCAGCACAAGCGCGGCACCTTCACCATCACGGGCCCGGCCGGCGTGGGCAAAACCTGGTTTCTGGCCGAATTGGTGAAGTCGGCGCGGCTGCGCGGCTATGCAGTCTGGAGCATCCGGGCCCTACCCGCCCTCCGGGCGCGTGTTTTTGGCGCGCTATCTGAAGCGCAGGCGCCCGTCGAGGGGCTACCGCCGCCAGCGGCAGGCGAACAACGCTTTGTACGAGCGCTGCAGGCTGCCCTGACTGACCAGGCCAAGGCGGGGCTGGTATTGGCCGTTGACAATTTGGCCGAGTTGGATCGGGCCAGCTTTGAACTGGTGTGCCGGATGTTGTTCGCGCCGGAGCTCAACGTGGCAGCGCTGGCATTTACCCTTGAGCCCGACGGCCCCAACCGGGTGCCGCCCTTTGATGCGCCCCTCCAGGCCCGGGTGGATCTGCGGCCGTTTTCGCCGCTAGGCGTGCGCTTGTGGCTGCGCGCGGTGCTGCGCTGGGAAGCGCCCGAGGGGGTGGCCGGCTGGCTGCACCGAGAAACAGGCGGCCTGCCGGGGCGCTTGGAGCAGGCGCTCACCTATCTCCTGGACAGTGAATTGCTGCGCGCCCAGGATGCGGGCTGGATGTTCGTCCAGCCCTATGACAGCCTGCAACTGAGTGAAAACCTAGAGGCGCTCGGCCACACGATCCTGGATAATTTGCCTGCCACCCCGACTAATTTTGTCGGCCGCGAGACGGAGTTGGCCGCCCTCAAACGCCGTGTTAGCGCCGAACCGATCACGACGGTAGTGGCGCCGGGCGGCATGGGCAAAACTCGTCTGGCACTGCAGGCCGCAGCCGAGATGAAGTCCGACTTCACGCACGGCGTCTTCTTCATTCCATTGAGCGCCGTAACTGAAGTGGACGACTTGATTACGAACATGGTGGACGCCATCGGCATGACGCTGGCCGGCGCCGTACAGCGTGGACCGCAATTGCTCAACTTTCTGGCCGAACGGACGCTACTCCTGATTCTCGACAATGTGGAATACCTGTTGCCTGCAGCCAGCCTGCTGGCCGACATCCGCGCTCGCGCGCCGAACGTCAAGCTCCTGGTGACCTCGCGTGAGCGCCTCAACCTGCATGGTGAGTCGGTGTTCGAGTTACGGGGACTGCCCTTGCCCCCAGCCGTAAGCAGCCTGAACCGCCCATCCGTGAGGCCGCCCGGCGACTATGCGGCTGAGCAGCTATTTGTCCAAAGCGCGCGGCGCGTGCTGCCGGACTTTGAGTTGGCCGAGGACGACCGGCTATATATTCGCCGCGTCTGCGAGCTGGTGGAGGGAATGCCGCTGGCCATCGAACTGGCCGCAGCCTGGGTGCCGCTCTTCACGTGCCGCGAGATTGCTTTCCAGATCGAGCGCAGCCTGGACTTCCTGGCGACGGGCCGAGTTGAGGTTCCAGAGCGCCAACGCAGTGCTCGCGCCGTCCTGGACTACTTCTGGAGCTTGCTGGCCGAGGATGAACGCCGCCGGCTGCGGGCGTTGGCCGTGTTTCGCGCCGGCTTCACGCTGGAGGCCGCGCAGGCCACTGCGGATGCATCACTGTTCTTTCTCTCCGCTTTGGTGGACAAGGCATTCTTGCGCAAGGGAACCTCGGGCCGCTACGAGATGCAGGAACTGCTGCGCCAGTACGCCGAGGCCAAGCTGAATGAACTCCCGCGCGAGCAGGCGGCGGCCCATGACAACCATGGGCGGTACTTTGCCCGTTTCCTGGCCCAGCGTTTCGACATGCTGAAGGACAGCCGGCAGGCCGAAGCGCTGGGTGCCATCCAGGCCGATCTGGCCAACGTACGGGCGGCCTGGCGCTGGGCGACGGCCCAGGGCTGCACCGAGGCCGTGGAGCAGTGCATTGATGGCCTGCAATTGTTCTGTGACATCCAAGGCTGGTACGATGAAGGCGCTGAGGCGTTCGCGCGCGCTGTGGAGAGTTGGCGCTCGGCGGACTCGGCGGCGGCAGCCCGCGCCACGCCAACTCTGGCCCGAATTCTGGCTGGGCAGGCCGTGTTTCTGCATCGGCTTGGGCACGACACTCGCGCTCACAACCTGCTGAACGAGGCCCAGTCGCTCCTCGTGGAGGCCCAGTCGACAGATCGGGGACCGGGCGCGGCTGCAGTGCTTTGCGCACTCGGCCAGGTGAGCCTGGGCCTGGGCGCATTGGCCGAGGCCCGCAGTTGGTTCGAGCAATCTCTGGACTTGCACCTGGCCGCGGACGACCAATACGGGAGGGCGGCCGCCCTGGACGGGCTGGGCTCGGTAGCCGTCGCGACCGGCGACTACGCCACGGCCCGCGGCCTGTTTTCCGAAGGATTGGCTGTGCGCCGCACGCTGGGCGACCGCCACGGCATGATTGCGACGCTGACGCAGGCCGGGCAACTTGCCTTGGAGGCTGGCGACCTGGTGGAAGCCCAATCGGCGTTGGAGGAGGCGGCCGCGCTGGGCGCTGCGGCTGGACGCCGTTGGGCCACCAAAGCCGGGCCGCGCGACCTGGGACACCTGGCGCTGGCGTGTGGGGAGGCCGCCAGGGCGCGTTCACTCTTCGAGGAAGCACTCAAATTGCATACGGACATCGGTCATGCGAGGGAAGCCGCTCTTGACCTCCTGGCCCTGGGCGCCGCACTCGGTGGGGCGGGTGACGCGCAGGGCGCGCGTACACATTATCACCAGGCGTTGAACGGCTTGAGAGAATGCGGCGACCGGCGGGGCGTGTTATTGGCCGTGCTGGGACTAGGCCAATGCGCCGCCGTGGGCAGCCCAACGGCGAGCACGGCCCGCGACTACTACTCCGAGGCCCTGAATATGGCCCGAGAGATTGGCGCCCTGCCGCTGGCCCTGACGGCCATCGCCGGTCTGGCCGAGCAGTCGGCGGCGGCCGGCCAGACAACGCTCGCCATCCGGGCGTTGACGCGCGTGCTCTGCCATTCAGCCAGCCCCCGCGCTACGCAGGAGGCCGCGACGAACGGGTTGTCGCGCCTCGAATCCGAGCTGCCCGCGGGCGAGGTGGCTGCGGCTGAGGAGAGCGGCCGGCATGCCGACCTGGACGAATTGGCCGCGACCCTCCTGGCTGCTTGATGTTCCCTTAAGCTTTCCCCGCTATAGTTGGGCGTTTGTGATGCCATTGTGACGGAGCCATGTCTACCATCCTGCTGGTTGAGGACGAGAAAAACGTGCGCGAGACCCTGGCGCTGAATTTGCAGGCCGAGGGCTACACTGTACTGACGGCGGCCGACGGCCGCGCCGGTCTGCAGACGGCCCGCGACAGCAAGCCGGATCTCGTTATTCTCGATTTGATGCTGCCTGAGTTGGACGGGCTGTCGCTGTGCCGCATGCTAAGGCGCGACTCGGAAGTGCCCATCATCATGCTCACCGCGCGCGGTACCGAGATTGACAAAATTGCGGGTCTGGAAACGGGCGCAGATGACTACGTGGTCAAGCCGTTTAGCCTGGGAGAGCTGCTGGCGCGGGTGCGGGCCAACCTGCGGAGAACGACCACGGAAACGCGCGCCTCCGCGGCGCGGCTGGCGGCAGGTGACCTGACACTGGACCTGCTGGCCCGGCGCGCCAGCCGCGAGGGCGTCGAGATCAAGCTGACGCATCGTGAATTTGATCTGCTGGCGGAGTTGATGCGTAACGCAGGCGCGGTCCTGTCGCGCGACCTGCTGCTGACGCGCGTGTGGGGCTATGACTATGGCGGGGACAGCCACACGGTGGATGTTCACATTAGGTGGCTGCGTGAAAAGATAGAAGCGGATCCATCCGCACCCAAGCGCATTACAACGGTGCGCGGGGTGGGATATCGCTTCGAGGGATGACAGGCCGCTGATGCCGATTTGGGGTTGGGTGTTGTTGGCTGTGGTGGGCGCGGCAGCCGCCGCAGCAACGCTGGGCTGGCGGCAGGCGCGCGCCGTGGCGGCCGCTGCCGCAGCCCAGAGCGCCCAACAGGAGCGGACCCTGCGCGAGCTGGGCCTGGCGTCCGAGTGGTACACGGTTCAGCTTCAGGCTTTGCTGGCCGCGCAGTTGGAGGCCGTGCTGATTGTCGCAAGCGACCGTACGGTCCTGGAGATGAACCCAGCAGCTCGAGAGTTGTTCGGGGCGCCGGCCGACGTGGGCCAAACGGTTATTCTGATCACGCGGTCCATGGAACTGGACGACCTGGTTGCGCACTGCCTAGCAGGCGGCACCGATTGCGATCGGCGGCTGCCGCTGGGCCGCGGTCACCAACCCTATCGGGCGCGCGCCGTGCTCACGAACGGCGCCAGTGGAATCCCAGGCCAGCGCGGGGCGGTGGTGTGGCTCCAGGACCAGAGCGAATTGCAGCGGCTGGGGCGGGCGCGGCGCGACTTCGTGGCCAATATTTCGCATGAACTGCGCACGCCGATTACGGCGATCAGGCTGCTGGTGGACACATTGCGCGGGCCGATCGCACATGACGCCGAGGCCCGGGCCAGCCTGCTGGAGAAGATCGCAGTCGAGACGGAAGCGCTGGGGCAGTTGTCGCAGGAATTGCTCGATCTGGCGCAGATCGAGTCGGGCCAGGCGCTCATGCGGCTGGTCCCCACAAGTGTCGATGACCTCGTTGAGGCGGTCGTGCAGCGTTTTGGGCCGCAGGCGCAGCGGAAGCGCCAACAGTTTGGCGTGGACGTGCCCGGTGGTATCTGGGTTCTGGCTGACCCCGCTCAGGTGACGCGTGCCCTGGGCAACCTCGTGCACAATGCGATTAAGTTCACCCCGGAGGAGGGGAAGGTGACCGTACGCGCCGTCGCGGAGTTGGGCGATGTGCGCCTGGAGGTGGCGGACACTGGGCCGGGCATTGCGCCAGACGACATATCGCGCGTATTTGAACGCTTCTTCCGGGCCGACCGGTCGCGCGCCACGGGCGGAACCGGGTTGGGGCTGGCCATCGCCAAACACGTCGTCGAGGCGCACGGCGGCCGCATCTGGATCGCCGGCGGGGGCGGTCCGGGCCGCGGCGCAGTGTTCTGCTTTACGCTGCCAGCCGCCGACGCGCCAGCGCCGCTTCAACAAGAACTACACTCCCCTTGATTCGGGCTTAACGCGCCCACGCTAGGGTGGTAGGCATGCAGACCGCCTCCACCAAGCGCGCCGCAGCCGCCCGGCCGAAGAATCCCAACCCATGTGAGGCAGCCGAAACAGCGACATCTGACGCGCTGGGCCCGGCGCAAGCGCTGATGGGCCTGGCCGCCTTCTCAGCGCGAATGAAACGGTGGCCCCGCCCACGCCATGGTTTGGTGGGATCTCTCCTTCGCGCTGCGATTCTGGCCAGCTATCGGGGGAACTCTGACGAATTGACTAATTAAGACACCTTAACCTTCGCTTGGTGAGGACATGAACTAGCGGGCGTAGTCTAGGGCGTGTACATCAATCACCAAGGCATTTCCCCAACGCAAGGAGAAGAAGAACTTATGATGCGACCCAAGCTGTTTTCCTTGATGTCGCCGCTACTGGCGGCCACGATGGTGCTGGCTGCATGCACACCGGCGGCAACCACGACGCCCACCAGCGCAACCCAAGCGCCGGATGCCACGTCCGCTCCCGAAGCGACTGCACCTCCGCAGAGCACTGTCAATCTGCCGGACATCAACCCGGCCGACTACAGTGGCACGATCATAGCCGCTGGCAGCTCCACCGTATTTCCGCTAACCGAGCGCATGGCCGAGATTTTTGAAGCCGACGGCTTTGCAGGCGAGATCACCATTGACAGCATTGGATCGGGCGCCGGCCTGGAGCGCTTCTGTGTCTCGGGCGAGACGGACATCGCCAACGCCAGCCGTGCGATCGAGGCAGACGAGATCGAGGCCTGCAACGCAATTGGCCGCGAGCCGGTTGAGTTCCGCGTCGGCACGGACGCTTTGGCCGTCACCGTAAGCCAGGAGAACGACTTCCTGGAAGACATCACCATTGAGGAACTTGCCGCCGCATTCTCAACCGATACGGCCCTCTGGTCGGACGTGAACCCAGCCTGGCCGGCGGAGCCGATCCGGCGTTTCAGCCCCGGCACCGACAGCGGCACGTACGACTACTTCCTGGAAGCCGTGATGGAAGAAGTCTTCGGCGACGAAGGCGAAACCAAACTGCTGGATGCCGCCGGCACGCAGTTCAGCGAGGATGATAACGTCCTGGTCCAGGGTGTGATCGGCAGCCCGTATGCTATTGGCTACTTCGGGTATGCCTACTATCAGGAAAACGCCAGTAGTCTTAAGGTTCTCAACGTCAACGGCGTCGAACCCGTCAACGAGAGCGTGGACAACGGTGACTACCCGCTGGCCCGCCCGCTGTTCATCTACTCGGATGCTGCCATCATGCAGAAAAAGCCGCAGGTGGCTGCCTTCATCAACTACTACTTGACGTACGTCAATGACGAGGTCGTGGACGTGGGTTACTTCCCAGCCAACCGTGAGGCGCTCAACGCCGCACGGCAGGCCTGGCTGGATGCCAACGGCGGCGCGGCGCAGTAGACGCTGACGGCAATCGACTCGCGGCGCATGCCAAGCGCAGTGCGCCGCTTACTCCAAGGAATCGAGCCTGTGGCGCGGATGGGCAGCGCCGACGTTGATGCGCCGACTGAAGCGGTTGTTGATGTGCAGCGGGGCATGCTGAGCACCGGCTGCCGTGTGACGGGCCTCATCTCATCTTCGCCAGCGACTGAACCATCGCCAGTTGAAACGAGGAAGCTGAATGCACAATGCTGACATTCAAATGCCATCTGGGACGGCGCTGGCCGGGCAGGAGACCTTTGGCCTCAAGCGAACTTTTGATCTGCGGCACCGGCCTCGCATCGGCGAGATCGCCGTCCAGACGTTTTTATTCGCCTGCGGCTTCGTCTCAATTCTGACGACCCTGGGCATTGTCGTGGTGCTCTTTCGCGAGTCGTGGCTCTTCTTTGGCAGCCCGGAGGTCGATCTCCTGGACTTCGTTGCCACGGCGAAATGGCAGCCGCATATCTTTCAATTCGGGATCTGGCCTCTGCTGAACGCCACCTTGATGACCAGCACCATTGCCCTGCTGGTGGCCGTTCCGCTCGGCCTGTGCGCCGCCATCTATCTCAGCGAGTATGCCTCGCCGCGCATGCGGGCGGTACTCAAACCGACGCTTGAGATTCTGGCCGGTGTGCCGACAGTCGTTTATGGCTATTTCGCGCTGACGTTTATGACGCCGCTGTTGCGTAGTCTATTGGGCAGCGATACGGTTGATTTCTATAACAATGCCGCGGCCGGGATTGTAATGGGGATCATGATCCTGCCGTTGATCAGTTCGATGAGCGAGGACGCACTTCACGCCGTGCCGCGCTCGCTGCGCGAAGCGTCATATGCCCTGGGCGCTACCCGGCTGGAGACATCGGTGCGGGTGGTCGTGCCGGCGGCGCTTTCGGGCGTCATCGCGGCCTTTATCATCGGCATGTCGCGGGCGGTGGGCGAGACGATGATCGTCGCCGTCGCCGCTGGGGCCGGCCCGAACTTCACGCTCAATCCCTTTAAGGCGGCGGAGACGATGACGGGCTACATCGCCCGCATCAGCGGCGGCGACTTGAGCTACGGCACGCTGGATTACACCAGCATTTTCTCGATCGGCCTGGTGCTCTTCCTGATGACGTTGGGACTCAATATCATCAGCCGGCGCGTTTCGGCCCGCTTCCGGGAGGTGTACGAATGAGCACGCCTGCTTCGCTGCCCGGCGCCAGCAACGAAGAGCGCGTGCGGCTCCGGCTTCGCCAGCGGACGGCCAGCATCTGGCAGGCGTTTTTTCTCGCCGCCACGACCATTGGCATCATTGGGCTTGTGGCACTGCTCTACAACGTGGTCGATGAGACCTTCGGGCTGGTCGCCTACCAGTACAGCGTAGACCCGGCAACCCTGGCGGACCGGCCCTTGGAAGAATTGTCCAGCGAGGAGCTCATTGCGATCCTGGAGGATGACCTTCGCCGCCGGCAAATTGAACAGCTAAACGAGGAGAAATTGCTGGTCGAGCGGAGCCAGGAGGAGTTGCTCACCCTGGTTGACGAATTGGTTGCCCAGAGTGAGATCGTGGGCACCTGGGGACTGGGCGAATCGCTTACCAGCCGGGCCGAGATTGAGGCTGTCCTGGCCAAGGATTTCCCCGACGCCACCTTGGAGTTCGTCTCGTGGATCAGTCCCGGGTTCCTCACGCGGCCAATGTCGAGTCGGGCTGAGCTGGCGGGGGTGCGCACGGCCCTGCTGGGTTCGCTGTGGATGATCGCCATCACGATCCTGGTGGCCTTCCCGGTCGGCGTGGGGGCCGCCATCTACCTGGAAGAGTACGCCACCCGCAGTTGGCTCAACCGCCTGATCCAGACCAATATTGACAACCTGGCCGGGGTGCCGTCCATCATCTACGGCATCCTGGGCCTGGCGATCTTTGTTCGCGCGCTGGAGCGCTTCACGAGCGGCAGCGCGTTTGGCGTGACCGACTCCAACGGCCGGACGATCCTCTCGGCCGCGCTGACCATGGCGCTGCTGGTGCTGCCGATTCTGATCATCAACTCTCAAGAGGCCATTCGGGCGGTGCCCAACTCGCTGCGGCAGGCCGGCATGGGGTTGGGCGCCACCAAGTGGCAGACGATCTGGGCGCATGTGCTGCCGAATGCGCTGCCTGGCATTCTCACGGGCACGATCTTCGCCGTCTCGCGGGCAGTGGGCGAGACGGCGCCGCTGATCGTCATTGGCGCCTCGACCTTCATCACGACCGACCCGGCCGGGTTCTTCTCGAAGTTCACGGTGCTGCCGATTCAGATCTACAACTGGACCTCGCGCGCCCAGGCGGAATACCACCACATCGCCGCGGCGGCGATTGTCGTTCTGCTCGCGATGCTGTTGAGCCTGAATGCGTTCGCCATTCTGCTGCGCAACCGCTTCAGCCGCCGGCCGAGTTAACTATGAACAATGAACCTGCCTCCACCAATGGTCACTATGCCATCGAGACGCGGGAAGTCAACATCTACTACGGCAGCTTCCTGGCCGTGACCGGCGTGAATCTTCAAATTGAACACCAGAAAATCACGGCCATCATCGGGCCCTCGGGCTGCGGCAAGAGCACCCTACTGCGCTGTTTCAACCGCATGAATGACTTCGTGCCCAGCGCCCGGCTGGAAGGCGAAGTGCTGATGCATGGGCAGAACATCTATGGGCCGGGCGTGGATGCCGTGGAAGTGCGGCGGCGGGTGGGCATGGTGTTTCAGAAACCCAACCCTTTCCCGAAGAGCATCTATGACAATATCGCCTGGGGCGCCCGTATCAACGGATACAAGGGCAACATGGACGAACTGGTGGAACTGTCCCTGCGGCAGGCTGCGCTGTGGGACGAGGTCAAGGACAAGCTCAAGCAAAGCGGCCTGAGCCTTTCGGGCGGGCAGCAGCAGCGCCTGTGCATCGCCCGCGCCATCGCCATCCGACCCGAGATCATCTTGATGGATGAGCCGTGCTCGGCGCTGGACCCGATCGCCACGCTCAAGATCGAGGAGTTGATGCGGGAGTTGGTACGGGACTACACCATCATCATCGTCACCCACAACATGCAGCAGGCGGCGCGGGTCTCCGACTTCACGGTGATGATGATGCTGTCGGAGCAGCACCAGCGCGCCGGGACCGTCATCGAGGTGGGCGATACCAACGGTATCTTTACCCGGCCGCAAGACAAGCGCACCGAGGACTACGTGACCGGCCGCTTCGGGTAACTCTGTGAAAGGCGTGTGCGATGTATTGTGAAACCCCAACTTTGGCGGCTGTGCCGGCTCAACTGCCGCCAGTGGCTTCTTCCGAGGCGCTGCCTTTCACGGTGCCAGCGCGGCACAACCCGCGGCTGCAGGCGCTGGCGGAGCGCATCAACGGTGACGAGGAGCTGCGCCAGCTCTGGCGCTGTGCCAATGTGAACGCGGTTGAGCGGCTGGGCCTGGGCGATTGCGGCGAGGTGCACGTCCGCATCGTGGCTAATGCGGTGCTCAAGCTGCTGCGCCTGCTGCGCGATGGCGGGATTCTGGGGTCGGTGGTCAAGCATCATCGCCTGTCCGCTGACGATGCTGAAGTGGTCGTCGTCCTGGCGGCCGCGCTGCACGACCTGGACCTGGCGGTCGGGCCGGGCGATCAGGGTTCGGGCGGAATGGCGCTGGCGACTCTCAAGGCGCGGGAGCTATTGGCGGGCCTGTACAGCGCGCGCGAGCGCGCCATCTTGCTGGCGGAGACCCTGCATGTGGTCGGGGCGCAGCCCGCAGGCATGCCCTGCCTTACCTTGGAGGCGGGGTTGCTGCGGCTGGCCGACGCGCTTGATCTCACGAAGGGGCGGGCGCGGGTGCCGTCCGCCCAAGCACAGCGCAACATCGAAGCGGTGCCAGTGGAAGAGGTCACGTTCGTCAAGGCCAAGGACCCGCCGGTGCAAGTCGTCATCTGGCTGAGCCGGCTGGATGGAATGCAGGCTGTTGAGACCATGCTCAAACATCGCCTGCGCAACACTGGCCTGGAAGAACACGTGGGAATCGCTGTGCGCGCAGATGGTCTGGAGGGCGGTCGCCCGCGCGCTCTGCATATTTGGGATACCTCGCCGGCCAACCCCGGCAGCACGAGGATACATCAGTGAACATCATCACGCGCCAGATGCTGGATAAGGACTTGCAGCGCATGCAGGAGGACCTGCTGCGCATGGGCAGCCTGATTGACAGCGCCATCACCCGCGCCATGCGGTCGCTGGCCGTGCGCGATGCGCGCCTGGCGGGCGACGTCATTGCCGACGATGCCGCGATCAACGGCCTGCGGTTCCGGATCGAGGACAACTGCCTGGCAACCATCGCGACTCAGCAACCCGCGGCGGTGGATCTGCGCCGGATCATCGCGACCGTCATTCTGGCGAGCGAACTGGAGCGCATGGGCGACTATGCTGCCGGCATTGCCAAGACCGTGCTGCGCATGGGTGATGAGCCGCTAGTGAAGCCGCTGGTGGACATGCCGCGCATGGCTGAGGAAGACCGGCAGATGCTGCGCGACGCGCTGGATGCGTACGTCACGCGTGATGCCGAGAAGGCGCGGGCCGTGGCGCGGCGCGACGATGTGGTGGACTACCTGTACAACCAGATCTTCCGAGAAATCCTGAGCTACATCCTGGAAGACTCGACGACGACCACGCGTGCACTGTACCTGCTCTTCTCGGCGCATAACCTGGAGCGGATTGGGGACAGGGTTGTCAACATCGCGGAGCGGGTCATCTTCATGTCGAGCGGCGAAATGCGTGAGCTGAACGCCGGCCCAGAAGCCCCAGTCTAGGCATTCTCAACTCAGCTTAATCGCGGCATAAGCTCATCACTAGGATTCCCGGTTACGCTACGGGCAATCCGCTCCCATCCCTCTGTGATGGCTACCGAAGCGCAGGTCACGCCCATGGTTGCCGAATCCGGACACGCCAGCGAAGAAAAGTGGGACCACTTGCAGCAGCCGGCACACCCCAGTCAGCTAGAGCCACAGTACCGCGTCCTACTGGCTGCACTGGACCTGGGCTGGCGCGTTGAGGAGCCGGTGTATCTGCAGCCGCGCTGGAGCGATGACGGCCCGCGGGTCTACCACTTCATTCTCCGGCGGTCGCGGCTGGCGCCGCCGCGCCTGATGAGCGTGCCCGAAGGCCCGGCAGTCGACGGCTTTGTCCGTGCCGAAGGGCTGCGGCTCGTCATCGGGCGCTGAGTTGCAGGCTCGCGCCAATCGCGGTATAAGACCCTTATGCCGCACACCGATGTACTGGCCCTGATTCTGGGCGGCGGCGCCGGATCCCGCCTTTTCCCCCTCACCAAGCTTCGCTCAAAGCCGGCCGTCCCGATCGCCGGAAACTATCGGCTGGTGGATATCCCCATAAGCAATTGCCTCAATTCGGGCATCGATAAGATCTTCGTCCTGACGCAGTTCAACTCGGTCTCGCTCCACCGACACATTACCCAGACATACAAATTCGACATCTTCTCGCGCGGCTGGGTGCAAATCCTGGCCGCCGAGCAGACGCCGCTCAGCACCGATTGGTACCAGGGAACCGCCGACGCCATCCGCAAGCAGCGCACCGAACTGGAAGCGGTCAGTCCGGCAGACGTAGTTATCCTGTCCGGCGATCACCTGTACCGCATGGACTACGCCGCGTTTGTGGCGGCCCACCGAGCGGCCCAGGCCGACGTCACCGTGGCCGTGCTCCCGGTCGCGCGCGCGGAAGCCGGCCGGTTTGGCATTGTGGAGACGAAGGCTGGCGGGCAGATCGTTGGGTTTCACGAGAAGCCCAAGGAGGCCGGTTTGCTCGATAGGCTGGCGACTTATCCTGATCCGCAGCGGCCCTACCTCGGTTCGATGGGTGTGTATGTGTTTCGTACCGAGGCCCTGTATGACTTGCTCGACACCGAGGCCGGTGCCGACTTCGGCAAGCACATCCTGCCGGCCAGCCTGGACCGCTATGCAGTGATGACCTATCCGTTCGACGGATATTGGGAGGACATCGGGACCATTCGGTCATTCTATGAAGCCAACCTGGCTCTGGTCGAACCGGAGGCGCGTTTTAGCTTCTACGATCCGGTCCACCCGATCTACACGCATCCGAGGTTTTTGCCCCCCAGCCAGGTGGATGGGGAGTGCACGCTCCGAGCCGCGATGGTGGCGGGCGGCGCCAGCATTGTGGGATCACGCATTGAGCACTCAATCGTGGGGGTCCGCGCCCGCATCGGTCCGGATGTGAGCTTGCGGCGCAGCATCGTCATGGGCGCCGACTACTTCGAGACCGAGACTGATCGGGCGGAGAACGCGGCCCGGGGAATCCCCAACATTGGGCTGGGACCGGGCTGCCGCATCGAAGGCGCCATCATTGACAAGAACGCCCGATTGGGCAAGGGCGTCATCATCCGCGGCCTGCCCGGCCGGCCCGATGAGAGCGCTGATCACTTCGCCATCCGCGACGGCATCGTCATCGTCACGAAAGACGCCGTTCTCCCCGACGGCACCGTGATCTAGCCCAGACGGCGGGCCTGGCTGCCGGGCCGGGGGCGTTTGACGCATGCGCGCCGCACCGCTACAATCGCGGCCTTATCCTAACCTATCGTGCTCCACTTACCAGCATGCTTGATGCCACTATCTCGGCGCCCGCCGTCGCGGGCTGCCCCTTGTGCGGCCAACCGCTCGATCCGACAATTGTGCGCCTGATGCGCGATCTGGACGCCGACCTCACCCGGTACTTGCGCTTGCTCCACCCGGCCTGGGACCCGGAAGCGGGCGTGTGCCCTGAGTGCGTGGGCGAGGCGGTGTTGGCTCGGCGCGCCACTGCCCTTCAGGTGGACCCGCAGTTTTCCTACCCGGTATACACTGACGACAAGACGCAATTGCTGCCTACGCCGGTGCGGATGGGCGCAAACCCAACCTACACCGGCCGTGGCGTCACCCTGGCCTTCCTCGACTCGGGTTTCTACGCTCACCCGGACCTGGTGGAGCCTGATAACCGCCTGCGTGCATACGTGGATGCCACCCTGCCTGAGCCGGTGGAGCGCAGTTCGCCCCGGCGCGCGGAACCCAGCAGTTGGCACGGGCTGATGACTTCCAGCGTGGCCGCCGGCAACGGCCTCCAATCGGGCTATTTGTATCGCGGGCTGGCGCCTGCGGCCGACCTGGTGCTGGTCAAAACGGGCAACCGCCGCAATCGCCGCATCCCGGATCGCGACATCCTGCGCGCGCTGCAGTGGGCGGTGGCCCACCACGCCCAATTCGGCATTCGGGTCATCAACATCTCGCTGGGCGGCGACTTCCCTTCGAATGGCACCGAGACACCGCTGGATGCCCTGGTGGAGGAGGCGGTGGCGCAAGGGCTGGTGGTTGTCGCCGCAGCCGGCAACGGCGGCGTCAATCAGATCATCCCGCCGGCCAGCGCGCGCTCTGCCATTGCTGTGGGCGGCCTGGACGATCAGAACTCACTGGACGAGCGCTACCGGCGCATGTGGCGGTCATCTTTTGGGCAGGGGGTGGGCGGGGTGCTCAAACCGGATCTCATCGCGCCCGCGATCTGGGTGGCCGCACCGATGCTGCCGCGCACCTGGGTCCACAATGAAGCGATGTTCCTGTGGCGGCTGGAGCAGATGCCGGACCGCGAACTGTCGCGGTTCATTCACAGCGAGCGGGCCGAGGTTCGGTTCAAGAAGGAGACCCTGCGCCGGCCGCTGGCGGAAATACGCGTGGTCATTCGCCGCCGCATCCTGGAACAGAAGTACATTCATCCGCACTACCAGCACGTGGACGGCACCTCCATGGCCGCGCCGATTGTCACCGCCATCGTGGCCCAGATGCTGGAAGCTAACCCGGCGCTCCTGCCGTCTCAGGTGAAGGAGATCCTGCTGGCAACGGCCGAGCCGCTGGCCTATGTGCCGTCCGCCGAGCAAGGCGCGGGGGTGGTTTCGGCGCCGCGGGCGGTGGCCGCCGCCCTGCGCACCGCGGGCGGACCGCTCACCGGCTTTCCTCTTTCGCCGCGAGTCACGGCCGCGGCGGTGACCTTCTATTGCCATGCGCCCGGCGCGCACGCCGTTACGGTGGTAGGCAGCTTCAACGGCTGGCAGTCGGAGGACGGCGCGATGTGGGAGGCGCGGCCCGGTGTCTGGCAAATCATGCTGCCGCCGCCTCCGCCGGGCGACCACGCCTACAAGTTCCTGATTGACCACGAGCGCTGGACCCACGATGTGGAAAATCCCGCGCGGGTGGAGGATGGGTGCGGCGGGTTCCATTCCCTGCTGCGGATACCAAAGGACCTATGAACCGCGAACACCACCGCTGGCACAGCCCCTCGCTCAACCGGGACATGGAATTGCTCATCTTCGGTCATGGCGGGGCCAAGGTGCTGGTCTTTCCCACGTCGCTGGGCAAGTTCTACGAATGGGAAGACCGCGGCATGATCGGTGTGCTGGGCGAGCACCTGGAGCGCGGGTGGCTTCAACTCTTCTGCGTGGACAGCGTGGACGCGGAAAGCTGGTACGCCAAGTGGGCGCATCCGGCCGGGCGCGCCTGGCGGCACGACCAGTACGAGCGGTACCTGATGAACGAAGTGCTGCCGCTGATGTGGCAGAAGAACGACAATCCCTTCACGATCACCACCGGCGCCAGCTTCGGCGCCTATCACGCCGCCAATATTGCCTTCCGGCACCCGGAGGTCTTCCGGCGGGTGATTGGAATGAGCGGCATCTACGACATCTCGCAGTGGGCGGACGGCTTCAGCAACGACACCGTGTATTTTCATAACCCGATGGCCTATCTGCCCAATGAGCACGATCCCTGGCGGCTGGGCCGGCTGCGCGAGATGGACGTCATCTTGGTCACCGGCAAGGACGATCCCAACCGCGGCGGCACCGAGGCCCTCTCGAGCATCCTGTGGAACAAGGGCATCGGCAATGCGCTGCGGCTATGGGACGGCTGGGCGCACGATTGGCCCTGGTGGCGTGACATGATCCGGCTCTATATTGGCGGGCACGATTAGGGCAAGAGGAGCTAGCATGAGCAAAATCGGCGTCATCGTTGGCCGCGAATGGTCCTGGCCGCCAGCCTTTATCGAGGAGGTGAATCAGCGCGGCACGGAGGTGAGCGCCGAGTATGCGCTGCTGGGCGGCACACGCATGGACGAGCCGGTGGAGTATGCCGTGCTCATCGACCGCATCTCGCATGAAGTGCCTTACTATCGCTCGTACCTCAAGTACGCCGCCCTGCAGGGGGCGCACGTCATCAACAACCCTTTCATGTGGACGGCCGACGACAAGTTCTTTGAAGCCGGCCTGGCAACCAAGCTGGGTATTGCCAGCCCAAAGACCGTGGCCCTGCCCAACAAGGACTATGTGCCCGGCATCGTCCACAATGAAAGCCTGCGCAATCTCAAATATCCGGTGGACTGGCAGGGACTGGTGGACTACCTGGGCGGGTTTCCGGTGGTGCTAAAGGATGCGCACGGCGGCGGCTGGAAGGCCGTCTACGTCTGTCACAACTTCGATGAATTGTTCGCCAGCTACAACGAGTCCGGCCTGCTGACGATGGTGTTACAGGAGTTCATCCGCTGGGACAATTACATCCGCTGCATGTGCCTGGGCCAGCACGACATCCTGGTGATGAAGTACGATCCCAACGAGCGCCGCTACCATCACCACGACCTGCCGGCCAGCCTGTATGAGCGCATCGTGGCGGACTCGCGCACGCTGGTGCAGGCGCTGGGCTACGACATGAACACTATCGAATGGGCGGTGCGCGGCGGCGTGCCCCACGCCATTGACTTCATGAACCCGGCCCCCGACATGGACGTCAACTCCCTCGGCTATGAGTTTCATCGTTGGTGTGTGGAACACATGGCCGACATGTGCATCCGCCTGGCGCGCGAGCCCAAGGCGCAAGGCGCGGAGTTGCGCTGGAACCGGTTTTTTGGCGGCTAGGCCGATGGACCTCAAGGCCGCCATCAGCCGCTACCACGAACTACTGGACGACGAAACCGGCCGCCAAAGCCAGGCGCAACTCAACGACCAACTGCACCGGCGCGAATTGTTTTTTGGCGAGCGGCCGTTGTGCACCGTGCTGCGCCCGCGTTTCCTGACGGCGGACCAGTACCAGCTTATCCGGAGCGCTATCCGGCGGATCATGCCGGCTTTTGCCAAGGTGCACGAGGCGGCGCTGGCCGACGCGGGTTATCGCGCCCAGTTCGGCCTGTCGGAGTGGGAGGAACACCTGCTCCAGGTGGACCCGCGATTCGCGGCGCCAAGCCCGACGGCGCGCATGGATACGTTCCTGACCGGCGACCAGTTGTGGTTCACCGAGTACAACGCCGAGACCCCGGCCGCGCCCGCCTATAACGACGTGCTGTCGGAGGTATTTCTGGGGCTGCCCATCCTGCGGCGGTTCGAGCGGCGCTATGAGGTGCGGCCGCTGCCAGGGCGGCATCACGTGCTGCACGCCCTGCTGGACGCCTACTACCAGTGGGGCGGGCGGGAGCGGCCCCGCATCGCCATCCTGGATTGGCGCGAGGTGCCCACCTACAGCGAGTTTGTCCTATTTCAAGAGTATTTCCGTGCGCACGGTTACGATTGTCTTATTGCCGACCCGCGCGAGTTTGAGTATCGTGACGGGCACCTGCTGGCGGACGGCATCACGCCGGTGCAGCTCATCTACAAGCGGGTCCTGATCAGCGAACTTGTCGAGCGCGAGGGCCTGGGACACCCGGTGGTGCGGGCGGTGAGCGACGGCGCGGTGTGCATGGTCAACCCGTTTCGCTGCAAGGTGCTGCACAAGAAAGCCAGCCTGGCGGTGCTGAGCGACGAGAAGAGCCGCCATCTGTTTTCGGCGGATGAGGTGCAGGCCATTGCGGCGCACATCCCCTGGACGCGGGTGGTGGCGGAGCGCAGGACTGAGTATGAGGGGCGCGAGGTGGATTTGGTGCCCTTCCTGGCTGAGCACAAGGATGAGTTTGTGCTTAAGCCCAACGACGAGTATGGCGGCAAGGGCATTGTGCTGGGGTGGGAGGCGACGCCGGAAGCGTGGGCGGCGGCGCTGGAGACGGCGCTGGTTGAGCCGCACATTGTCCAGCGCAAGGTCGCCTTGCCCGAGGAGCCCTACCCGAGCCTGGTGGAGGGCCGCGTGCAGGTGGTTGACCGCATGCTCGACACCAATCCCTACATTTGGCACGGGGAATATGCCTCGAGCTGCCTGACGCGCCTCTCCACCGCCGCGCTGCTGAACGTCACGGCCGGCGGCGGCTCGACCGTGCCGACGCTGGTCATCGAGGACCGGGAGTGAGCTATGGGCCCAACACCGTCGTTCAACATCGGCATCGAGGAGGAGTACCAGATCATCGATCCCAATACTCGCGAGCTGCGGTCCTATATCACTGAGCTGCTGGCGGCGGGCAAGATGGTCCTCAAGGAACAGGTCAAGGCCGAGCTGCACCAGTCCATCGTCGAGGTGGGCACAAGCGTGTGTAACACGCCGCAAGAGGCGCGGGATGAGATCGTGCGGCTGCGGCGCGCAGTGATGGAACTAGCCGGCCGCAACGGACTCAAGATTGCCGCCGCCGGGTCGCACCCCTTCTCGCGCTGGATGGACCAGGAAATCACCCCGTTCGAGCGTTACATGGGCGTGCGGCAGGATATGGCGATGCTGGCGCAGCAATTGCTGATCTTCGGCACGCACGTACACATCGGCATCGAAGATCCAGAATTTCTCATTGACGCGATGAACGTGGTTCGCTATCTGGTGCCCCATGTGCTTTGCCTTTCCACCAGTTCGCCGTTCTGGATGGGCCAAGACACAGGACTGAAGTCGTACCGCAGCATCATCTTCCGCAATTTTCCTCGCACGGGCATCCCGCCGCGGTTCGACTCATACGCCGACTTCAAGGGCTACGTGGACGTGCTCGTCAAGACAAATTCCATTCCCGACGGCACCAAGGTCTGGTTCGATGTCCGGCCCAACCACAACTACCCCACGCTTGAGTTTCGGATCTGCGATGTGTGTACCCGCGTGGATGAGGCGGTGTGCGTGGCGGCTATCTTCCAGGCCCTCATCTACAAACTGTGGAAGCTGCGACGCGACAACCTCACCTTCCGCGTCTACCCCTCTGCATTGACCGAGGAAAACAAGTGGCGCGCCGTGCGCTACGGCCTGGACGGCAAGTTGATTGACTTTGGCAAGCAGGAAGAGAAGCCGGCCCGCGAGCTGATCCGCGAGATGATTGAGTGGTTCCTAGGGGATGTGATGGACGAGCTGGGCAGCCGCAAGGAAATCGAGTACGCCTACCGTATCCTGGATGAAGGCTCGAGCGCCGACCGCCAATTGGCCACCTTCCGGCGAACGGGCGACTTGAAACAGGTGGTGGACCAGTTGATCGAAGAGACCAAAGAAGGCGTCCTGTAGACTGGAGCCATGCTCATGGAACAACCCCGTCCGCTCACACTCCTCTGTCTGGCCTCCTACTTCAAAGGGGGCGCCTTTCTCGAAGCCGCCAAGCGCCTGGGCTGCAAAGTGATCCTCGTGGCCAAGGAGTCCTTCGGCCAGGAGGATTGGCCGCGCGGCAGCATTGACGAAATGTTCCTGATGCCCGACCTGTCGAAGCGGCCAGACATCATCTACGCGGTGAGTTATTTGGCTCGCGGCAACGACATTGACCAGATCATTGCGCTGGATGACTACGATGTCGAAACGGCTGCTGCCCTGCGCGACCACATGCGTCTGCCGGGCATGGGCGAAAGCCTGGCCCGCCACTTCCGTGACAAACTGGCAATGCGCACACAAGCCCGCGCGGGCGGGGTGCGCGTTCCCGAATTCACCGGCGTTTTCAACTATGACCGCCTGCGCGACTTCATGGGCCGGGTGCCGCCGCCGTGGGTGCTCAAGCCGCGATCTGAAGCCAGCTCGATGGGCATCAAGAAGCTGCACAACTCGGAGGAGTTGTGGCGCTGGCTGGATACACTCGGCGATCAGCAGTCATTCTTTGTACTGGAGCAGTTTGTCCCCGGCGACGTATTTCACGTGGACGGGCTGGTCAATGCGGGCGAGGTGCTCTTTCAGCAGGCGCACCAGTACGCGCGTCCCCCAATGAGCGTGTATCAGGATGGCGGCATATTCCTCACCCGCGCGCTTGACCGGCAATCGCCCGAGGCGCAAGCGCTCTTCACGCTCAACCGCCAGGTGCAACAGGCGCTGGGCATGAAGCGTGGCGCCACGCACACGGAGTACATCCGCGCCCACGGTGACGGCCAGTTGTACTTTCTCGAGACGGCAGCCCGTGTCGGCGGCGCGAATATCGCCGAGGCGGTGCAACTGGCCACCGGAGTTGACCTGTGGGGAGAGTGGGCGGCCATCGAGGCGGCTCACCTGCGCGGGCAGGCGTACCAACTGCCGCCGGTGCGCGAGGGCTATGCGGGCGTCATCAATTGCCTGGCCCGACAGGAGTGGCCCGACCTGAGCGCCTATGCGGACCCCGAGATCGCCTGGCGGCTTAAGAAGAAGCACCACGCCGGCCTCATCGTGGCATCGTCCGATTCCGGGCGCGTGGCCAGCCTGCTCGATGCCTACGCCGCGCGTTTTGCCGAGGACTTCCTGGCCGTCATGCCGCCGCTGGACAAGGCCCCGACCTGATGCCGGCGACCCATGCCGTCCGATCTGACCACTTACCCCGGCTTACTGCGTCACTATCTGCGGCCGCTGTGGCGCCCGGCGCTGGGCTTGGCGGCGGCCTTGCTCGCCAGCCTGGCCCTGGAGCTGCTGAATCCCTACATCCTGCGCAGCTTTATTGACGCAGCCCTGACCGCCGGCCCCCTGACCCAATTAACTTGGCTGGCCGTCGTCTTTCTGATGGCGGCGCTGACACTGCAAGGCACGCGCGTGGCGGAGAACTACCTGGCCGCGCACATTGGCCTGGCAGCCACCAACCGCCTGCGCGCCGACCTGGCGCTGCACGTCCTTTCGCTGGACATGCCATTCCACAATGCACGCACACCCGGCGAGCTGATCGAGCGGGTGGACGGCGATGTGG
>CAZCEC010000003.1:44212-53499 GCA_964497615.1 uncultured Anaerolineales bacterium
TGGCGACGCTGGGCAACTTCTTCGCACGCTTCGTGGTGCAGTTGTTAGGCAATGGAATGCTGCTGGGTGGGGTGCTGGTGTTGTTGTTCAGTCTCGATTGGCGGGTAGGCCTCGCCCTGACCGTTTTCGTGGCGGTGTCGCTCCTGGCGGTGAACTACCTGCGTGGCGTTGCCGTGCCGTTCTTTGGCAAGGCTCGTCAATCCAGCGCGGCCCTGTTTGGCTACATCGAGGAACGGTTGGCCTTTACAGAGGATGCCCGATCCAACGGCGCTGTGCCTTACGTCCTACGGGGCCTGGCGGTCCGTTCGCGCGACCGGCTGCGCCGTCACTTGACCGCGGAGTTGATCGGTTCCACCACTGGTTCATCCACCATCATATTGTTTGCGGCTGGCACGGCGGTTGGGCTGGGGCTGGGCGCATGGCTCTACGGCCAGGGCCGGTTTTCGCTAGGCACGGTCTATCTGATCTTCGCCTATTGCCAGCTCCTCAGCCGCCCCATCGAGCAGTTGTCGAGGCAGTTTCAGGACCTGCAACTGGCCGGGGCCGGGCTGGCCCGCATACGCGAATTGTGGGCCGAACGCAGCACGCTCCTTGCCGGCGGGGAAATGCTGCCGGCTGGGCCGCTCGCCGTGGAGTTTGATAATGTCGGCTTCACCTACGGTGCGGAAGTGCCGGCCGTGCGCGGCGTATCGTTTCACCTTGCGCCGGGGCAGGTGCTGGGCCTGCTGGGCCGCACGGGCAGCGGCAAGACCACGCTCACCCGGCTGCTCTTCAGGCTCTACGATCCAACCCAAGGCGAAATCCGATTGGGAGGCCGCCCACTGCCGGCGCTGAGGCTGGATGCGATCCGAACGGGCGTAGGAATTGTGACGCAAGACATCCAGCTCTTTCACGCGCCGGTACGCGACAACTTGACCCTGTTTGATCCGGGTATCCCAGATGCCATCATCCTGGACACCCTGCGGGACCTCGGGCTGTGGGCATGGTACGAGGCTCTGCCGGATGGCCTCGATACACGCCTCGCCGGCAGCGGCGGTCTCTCGGCTGGACAGGCGCAGTTGCTGGCCTTCGCGCGTGTCTTCCTGCGCAACCCGGCTGTGGTGGTGCTGGATGAGGCCTCCTCACGCCTGGACCCGGCCACGGAAATGCAGTTGGAGCGCGCCGTGGACCGGCTGTTGGCAGGGCGAACAGTCATCCTGATTGCTCACCGGCTGGCCACCGTGGCCCGCGCGGATTCGATCGTCATCCTGGAAGCCGGGCGGGTGATCGAGGCCGGGCCACGGGCGGAACTGGCGCGCGACCCAGCCTCGCGGCTGAGCGGTCTGCTGCGGGCCGGTTTGGAGGCGGAGATGGTGGCATGACGGCGACGCCGGTCGGCACCACGGTGCGCGGCTGGCCCGCCTGGCGCTACATCTGGCGGCTGGCGCGCTACCGTTTCGGCTTGTACCTCCTCAGCGGCCTGCTGGCCAGCATCATGTTCTATCTGTTTCCGTTGGTGCCGGGCCCCATTGTGCGCCGCTTCTTCGAAGCGCTGGAGGCTGCCGCGCCCGGCGCGTTCGCGCGCTGGGACCTGCTGTGGCTGCTGATTGCGCTGGCCGTAACGCGCGTCGTGTCGCTTCTGGCAGCAATGATGTCGGAATTGTCGCTCCACCTGGTGGTGAACGCCCTGCTGCACCGCAACTTGCTCGCTCGTATCCTCCAGCACCCCGGCGCGCAGGCGCTGCCCGCTTCACCGGGTGAAGCGATCAGCCGCTTCCGGGATGACGTCCATCACGTGGTGGGCTTTTTGAGCTGGACACTGGACCCGGTGGGGCAGGGTGTGGTGATCATCACGGCCATGGTGGTGCTGGCGCGCGTCAATGTGGTCATGACCCTGGCCGTGCTGCTGC
Organism: uncultured Anaerolineales bacterium; assembly: GCA_964497615.1. Classification (GTDB taxonomy): domain Bacteria; phylum Chloroflexota; class Anaerolineae; order Anaerolineales; family UBA6663; genus CAZCEC01. The sequence continues at coordinate 46,102 of CAZCEC010000003.1, forward strand.
CGCTGGTGCTCACCCTGGTGGTGGTCAACCTGGCTAACCGCCGCATTCGGCACTATAGGCGCGCCAGCCAGGAGGCCATTGGGGAGGTGACCGGCTTGCTGGGCGAGGTGTTTGGGGCGGTGCAGGCGGTCAAGGTCGCCAATGCCGAGCGCAGGGTGGTGGCCTACTTCGAACGCCTGAATGAGGCCCGGCGCAAAGCCAGCCTGAAGGATATCCTGTTCACTGAGTTCGTGGGCACGCTGGCGGCCAACAACGCGAACCTGGGGACTGGCGTGCTGCTGCTGGTGGGGGCCCAGGCGATGCGGGCCGGCCAATTTAGTGTAGGCGACTTTTCATTATTCGTCTCCTATCTTGGCTGGCTGACCGTGGTGTCCACCATGTTCGGCAACTACCTCACGCGCTACCGGCATATGGCCGTCTCGCTGGACCGGCTGCTGCGGCTGCTACCCGGCGCGCCGCCCGAGGCCCTGGTGGGACATCAGCCGGTGCACCTGCGCGGGGCGCTGCCACCGGTGCCGCCGCTCACCAAGATGCCCGCCGACCGCCTGAATGTGCTTACGGCGGAGGGGCTGCGCTTTCAATACCCCGGCTCGGCGGCCGGCATTCACGGGATCGACTTGCGGATGGAGCGCGGTATGCTTACCGTGATCACGGGGCGGGTGGGCGCGGGGAAGACGACGCTGCTGCGCGTGCTGCTTGGGCTGCTGCCCAGGGACGGTGGGGAGATTCGCTGGAATGGGCATCTGGTCACGGACCCGGCGGAATTCTGTGTGCCGCCGCGGGCAGCGTACACTCCGCAGACGCCGCTGCTGGTGAGTGAGAATGTTCGGGACAACATCCTGCTGGGGTACTCAGCCGAACCGGCCACTCTGGCAGGCGCGCTCAGCGCGGCGGTGCTGGACGCCGACCTGGCCCAGCTCGAGGCGGGCCTGGACACCCTGGTAGGGCCGCGCGGTGTCAAGCTTTCGGGCGGGCAGGTGCAGCGCACGGCCGCCGCCCGCATGTTCGTGCGCGAACCGGAATTGCTCGTGCTTGACGACGTGTCCAGCGCGCTAGATGTGGAAACGGAACGCCTGCTGTGGGATAGAATGGACGAGCGCCGTGCGGCCCGGCCCGTCACGTGCCTCGTCGTCAGCCACCGCCGCGCTGTCTTGCAGCGTGCCGACCAAATCCTGGTGCTAGAGGACGGCTGCGTGGTAGCGCGGGGGCGCCTCGACGTACTGCTGCTCACTTCGCCTGAGATGCGCCAATTGTGGGCAGGCGACGATGGCGGGGAGCGCGTCCCCGCGTAGCACACGGGAGCCAAGTTGATGTCTGATGAACCCCGCGCCGACAGGCTGGTGCGCTACGCCAGCGGCTTTGACCTGCTGGCGGCTGCGCTGAAGTGCTACCCGCGCGACATGTGGCACTACCGCCCCGCGCCGGGCCGCTGGACCATCCACGAGATCGTGATTCACATCACTGACAGCGAAGCGAACAGCTTTGCGCGGGTGCGCCGCCTGATCGCCGAGCCGGGCCAAAGCGTGATGGCCTATGATGAGGCGGCGTGGGCACGCGCCCAGGACTATCACTCCCGGAGCCCAGAGACGGCCCTGGAACTGTTCAAGTGGTTGCGACGATCAAGCTTTGAACTTATCCGCGACCAGCCCGAATCCGTTTGGACCCATACCATTCACCACCCCGAGAACGGCGTGATGACGATGGATGACTGGCTCGACGTTTACGCCCGCCACGTGCCCGACCACATCGCGCAGATGGCGGCCGTCTACCAGGACTGGCTCACGCATGGCCAACCCTGAAATCGTCGCCCTCGACCTACACTTCCTGGGCGCACCCCACGCTATCGCGGCTTATCTGGTCCGCGGCCCGGCGGGGCCGGTGCTGGTCGAGACCGGGCCTGGCTCTACCCTGGCGACGCTTCAAACCGGACTGGCTGCGCACGGCATTGCCCCAGGCGATATTCGCGACGTGCTGGTCACTCACATCCACCTCGACCATGCGGGGGCAGCCGGCTGGTGGGCGCGGCAAGGCGCAACGGTGCACGTGCATCACCTGGGCGCCCCGCACCTGGCCGACCCGTCGCGGCTGCTCGCCAGCGCCCAACGCATTTACGGTGACCAGATGGACTACCTGTGGGGCCAGTTTCTGTCTGCGCCGGCTGAGAAGCTGCATGCCCTGGGAGACGGTGACGTGATCGAGGCAGGCGGCCTGCGGTTTTTGGCGCTCGATACCCCAGGCCATGCTCGGCATCACATGGTGTACCAGCTGAATGACGTGGCATTTGTGGGCGACCTGGCCGGTGTTCGCCGCCCCGAAAGTCCCCACATACGACTTCCGACCCCGCCGCCGGAATTCGACCTCGAAGCGTGGCTGAACAGCCTGGCCCGCATCCGTGCGTTGGGCTTATCGCGTCTTTATCTCACGCACTACGGCCCGGTGAGCGACGTGGACAGCCATTGGGATCGTGTGGCTGGCCTGTTGCCGCAATACGCTGAACAAGTGCGCGGCGCGATGGCGGCCGGCCTTGACCGTGACGCCATCGTGGACAGTGTTTCGACCTGGGAAACCTCCCGCCTTGAGGCTGACGGCGTTCGCGCCGAACACCGGCCGGTCTACGACAATCTTGGTCCAGGCGGGATGACGGTGGACGGCATTCTGCGCTACTGGCAGAAGAAGGCGACGCGCGCCCAATAGTGCCGCTACGGAGACGGGGGCAACAGGGTTGCCTTGGAGCATGGCGAATTGCCGATCTATGCCGATAAGGTTAAGTGACCGCGACCGGGCCACGCTGGCGGGCGAATTGGGCGCGGCGCCGCGCCTGACCATGAAGATCATCGTCCGCATGGCGGAGGTCGTGGACGCGGCAGCGCTCATGGACATCACGGGCGCGCATATCGACAGCACCATCTATATCGGCGAAGCCGGGCTGGAGTTTGCGGAGCGGCTGGCCAGCCTGGGGGCGCGGGTCAGCGTGCCGACGTCGCTGAACGTGAGCGGGCTGGACGAGCACGGCTGGCGCGAGTGGCCAGTGCCCGCTGACTGGGCGAGCAAGGCGCACCGCCAGATGTTGGCGTATCACAGCATGGGCACCATACCGACCTGGACCTGCGCGCCCTATCAAACGGAACACAAACCCCGCTTTGGCCAGCAAATCGCCTGGGGTGAATCGAACGCCATCGTGTTCGCCAATTCGGTGATTGGCGCGCGCACCGAGCGCTACCCGGACCTGCTGGATGTGTGCTGCGCCATCACTGGCCGTGTGCCCGCCGTCGGACTGCACCTCACCGAGAACCGGGGCGGGCAGGTCCTGTTTCGGGTCACAGGCGTGCCTGCGGCTATCCAGTCGGACGATACCTTCTACCCCGTCCTGGGCCATCTGTTGGGCCAAGTCGCGCAGGACCGCGTCCCCGTCGTTGCAGGGCTGGAAGCAGCGCCAACGGAGGACCAACTCAAGGCGCTCGGCGCGGCGGCGGCGTCTTCAGGCACGGTGGCGCTGTTTCATATCGTGGGCGTGACGCCTGAAGCGCCCACGCTGGCGGCGGCCTTCCAGGATCGTGCGCCCCAGCAAGTCGTCGTCGTGACGCTGGACAGCTTGCGCGCCGCCCGGGCTGAACTCACAACTGTCGAGGACGCTGAGATTGATCTCGTAGTGCTGGGCAGCCCGCACTTTTCGATCGCCGAGTTTCGCCAACTGGCGTCCTTGCTGGCAGGCCGCCAGCGTCATCCCCGCGTTCGTTTCCTGGTGACGACGAGCCGGGCGGTGGCGCATCTAGCAGAGCAGACGGGCATGCTGGCGGGTTTGCGCGCGTTTGGCGGTCAAGTCACCGTTGACACCTGCATCCTGGCCTCGCCCATGCTGCCGCCGGAGGTCAAGACCCTGATGACCAATTCGGCGAAGTACGCCTACTACGCGCCGGGCCTGCTCAATGCCCAGATCACCTTTGGCAGCCTGGCGGATTGCGTGAGCTCCGCGGTCGCGGGGCGGATTGTGCGCGAGGCGGGTCCGTGGGAGACGTGAGTGTGGTTGAACTGAGGGGGCAAGTTGTCGTCGCGGGAGCGGCGGAGGGAGCGGCCCTGGTCAGCGATGAGCCCCTATCGTTCTGGGGCGGCTACGACCACCGGACCGGTGAAATCATCGACCGGCGGCATCCCCTCGCGGGGCAGATTGCCGCCGGTCGTGTGCTGGCTGTGCCGTTCACCCGGGGGTCGTCCACCACCACGGCGGTGCTGTTGGAGGCAGTTCGCGCCGGCACCGCGCCCGCGGCCATCCTCACCACCGGCCCCGATTCCTTCTTTGCGCTGGCTTCCGTTGTGGCCAACGAGCTCTATGGGCGGTCCGTTCCCCTCGTGTCACTCGCGGCCGAGGACTTTGCTAAGCTGCGCACGGGGCAGGTCGTCCGGGTTGCGCTTGACGGCTCCATGCAAGTTACGGACTTGGCGTCACCTCGGCCCGGATGATCTCCACCGCCACGAGCATATCGCCCTGGTTGTCGCCCAGCAAGTCGTCGTTGATGCGCAGATACAGCAGCCCAGGCGCCAACGCGATGCCGCTGGCTCGAACCCCCACATAAAACGGCTGGCCATTCTCGCCGATGCGGCCCAGGAGCGCGCCGCCGCGATGCCCTGGAAGCGGGTAGGTGCTCACCGAGGGCAGCCCGCCAGCCGGGCCGTGCAGGCCCACTATCGGCGAGTAGGCCCACTCGCCGTCCGCGCGCAGGGTGTAGTGGTCGCCGGTCTCCAACTTCAGCCCCACCGACTGCCACTGCCGGTAGGAATAGATCGTGTACGAAAGGTCGTCGCTGCGCCGGGTGGGTTTCCACTCGGCTGGATGAAGGACCCAGCCCAGATTACACAACATTAGAAGGCCCAGTACCAGCCAAAGCAGCGGAGAAGGGCGGCGCCTGGTGACCTTCATCAGGGCGTCACCCCGGCCTCGGCCGCGTCACGCAGGTCCACAATCGTGCCGCTTGTGTCGCCAATGACCCACTGCGCGGTCCCGCTTTCGGCAATTTCCTGGGTCCGCAGGTAATCGAGGTACTGCGCGGCGATGTCTGGGTGCTGGCTCAACTCGCCCAAGAGCATGCGGATGGACTGCTGCTGCGCCGCGGCCAGTTGTGTAATCTGGTAGGCTTCTGCTTCGGCGCGTTTCTGCGCCGCGTAATAGTCGGCATCGGCCAGCACCCGCTGTTGGGCGGCCTCGGCCTCCGCCTGCGCCTGGCGCTGGGTGGCTACCATGCGGTCTTCGATGGCGCTCACCACGTCCGCGGGCGGCTCCGCGCTCTGAATCTGCACAGTTACGAATTCGACTCCGTACTGTACCTCGCGCGCGCTCAGCTCATCCAGCATCAACTGGTTGAACGTCGCCCGGTTGTTCATCATGTCCGTCATGGATTGTGAGTTGGCGACGTCGCGGAGCTTGCCCTGCACCAACTCAAACAGGATCCGTTCAGGATCGTCCACCTCCAGGGCGAAGCGCGCCGGATCAGTGACGCGGTAGGTGTATTGCAGGGAGACGACCATTTGCAGGTTGTCAGCCGTCACCGCGCTGATGCGTTCCACATAGCCCAGCCGCTCATTCACTTTGACGATCAGGACCGTATCCACGTAGGGGATTTGCAGGTGCCAGCCGGGCTCATCCACGGCCAGGAAGCGTCCGCCGCGCAGGTGCAGCCCGCGCTCGTAGGGGTGAATCTTGTACAGGGCCGCCTGGCTGATCACCAGCAGCACCACCGCTACGAGGATGGCGGCCAGCGCCACCACGCTCACGCGGAAGGCTGCGTCCAGGCGACTGGGCAGGGTAGGGCGGTCAGGGATGGGAGCAGTCGTCATGCGTCAAGACTCCTTGTCGGGTAGGGTTCAAAGAGTATGACGAGCCAGGGGGTGGGCTGGTGACTCCCCTCACCGGCCGTTCGCAACCGCCTGTAATTGCCGGCTATCGTGCTACGGCGGAACTGGGCTATGGCGTACGAACGACAGGGGCCTCCCAAAAGTCGCCGCGGCCATTGTTGAGCAGCACGCGTGCGCCGTCGGGCGACAGGGAGAAGTAGGCGTCCCAGTGTTCCCGGCTGAGGTCCCACACCTGGCCGGTCAGCAGGTCCACCGCAATGATGCGGCGCCCATCCTGGGGGTAGGTCTGGACGAGGATGGCCTGCCCATCCGGCAGCCACTGGGGCGCCTCCGTCGCATCGCGCGGCGCAATGCTTACGGTTAGTGCAGGCTCACCAGCCAAGTCAACGACCGACAACTCGACGGGCCGCAGATTATTGGGATCTCGGGTGACTACGGCGACCTGATCGGATGCGGGCGACCACGCTATTTCGGCCACGGGCTCAATCGATGTGCGTACCACGCTTGGGGAGGTCGTTCCCATCTGGTTCTGTAGATCGGGCACGAGGCAGAGGGCAGTGCCGCAAACGAATGCCAAGGATCGGCCATCGGAGGCCGGCTGCGGAGCGGCGCTCGGCGAAAAGACCCGCAATCCGCCCAGCGCCAGGACCGGCGCGCGCCCATCGTACCCGACGACCCAAGCCGCCCCATCCGAGAAGAACCACGCGCCTTCGGCGGACAGTCCCGGCAAAGCATCGCTTTGCAGTCCTGTTACAAGCTGCCGCTCCCCAGCCGAGCGCGAGTCACCGAGTGGCACCGCCATCAACGCATACCGGCGAACCGGGTTGACCGCAGCCGCGTCCGGATCGAACCGGGTGTAGATCACATACTGGCTGTCAGGCGACCAGCCATAGTTGTAAATGTCGCCGGTGGCCGCCAGGGTGGGCGCCGCGCCATCCAGCGGCACGACCCACAATTGGCGCGCGCGAATGCCCTCCATCACGACCAAGAAGCGGGCAGCATCCGGCGACCAGACCAACTGCTGCACGCGCACGCTGCTCCACAGCCAATGGTAGGGATTGACCTCGTCGAGGCGCTGCGCGGCCGGCGCGATGTCGTCCAGCCGCCGGGCCATCCCGAGTTGGATGGGCGTCTGCGGGCCGGCAAAGGGCTGGCCGGGCAGCGCGAGATGCTGGCTGCGCAAGCGCTCCAGGCCGTCCACCTGCCAGCCGGTCCGCCAGAAGCCGCCCAGGCTGTAGGCCGGCATCGCCAGCGGCACCGGGTACACACGCGAGGTTCCGTCGGCGTAGATGAACCGTGTCGTCACCAGCGCCACATCGGGATGGTTCGGATGCAGACCCACGCGCAGGAATTCGTAGCCGCGCAAGGGCTGCGCCGGGTCCAGCGGCGTGAGCCCAACCATGCCAATCAACTGATCCAACCTTGGCCGCAGGGTGCGCTCCGGCGCGCCGGCAAGGACAAACGAGTTCTTGAACGGCAGGTTGGGGTCGTAGCTGTAGCCGCCGGCCACGCGCCAGTACAACCCAATTGGGTTGGGAATGCTTGATACCT
>CAZCEC010000003.1:53509-85492 GCA_964497615.1 uncultured Anaerolineales bacterium
GAAAACCCGCCAGGAGCGCGCCGCCCACGGCTGGCCACTTGCTGCGCCGGCTGAGGATAAACAAGAGCCCGACGATCAGCAGAGCCATGCCAATCCAGGGCAGGGCCGGCAGCCACGGTGATGGCGGCCGCACCACGGCCGGCGGCAGGGTCAGTCCCGGCTCCGGGAGAGCTCCGCCAGGCGTGGGTCCATCACTACCGGCGGCCTGCGCTGCCTGCTGGGCGTAGAGGGCCAGCATCCAGATGATGGCGCTGAGACCGCCGGTGGCCAGCACGCTGCCCAGGCGGCCCAGCCAGGCGGGTTGGCTGCCGGGCGCCCGCCACGCGCGCCGGCGTGGCCGCAGCACCGGCATGGCGCGTAGCCCTTCGTCCTGCCGCCGATACTCACTCAAGAGAGTCCGGCACCCTGTGCAAGCGGCCAGATGCGCATCCACCTCGCGCCGTTCGGCGGGCGGCAGGCTGGCGTAGTAGGCCAGGGCCTCGGTGGGGTGGGGTGGGGCGCTCATTGATAGGCCTCGCGCAACTGGCGCCGGGCGCGGGCGAGGCGCTGCTTCACGGCATCGGCCGAGAGGTTGAGCGCCAACGCGATGTCGGCGATTGAGCAGTCCTGACAGGTGTACAGTACCAGGGGGATGCGGTACTCCGGCGCGAGTTTTCCCAGGGCACGCTGCATGCGGGCGGTTTCGAGCGCGCCTTCCTCCGGTCCTTCCACCGCCAGCCTTGAATCGCTGCCCAGGAGGGGCAGCCAGGCCAATAGCCGGGCGCGCCGCAGGTGGTCGCGGGCCGCATTGGTGGCGATACGGTACAGCCAAGCTCGTGGATTGTCGACCTGGGCCAGGGTGCGGCGTGATCGCCAGGCGCGCGCGAACGCCTCCTGACAAAGGTCTTCAGCCTGGGCCGGGTCGCCCACCAACCGGAAGAGGTAATTCAGAATCGGCGCCTGAAGGTCGGCGTAGAGGCGCTCAAAGAGGCGCTCAACGTCACCTATCCGCGCGGGCAGGGTGTCGGCCATGGTCGCTGGCAGGGTCAGGACGGCGGCCCGCAGGCGCGGATCTGACAGACGATCTCTCACGCCGAGTATGACGACCGGCGGGCCGCTTTGGTGACATCCGCTGAACTCTAGCCGGGCCGTTGGTCAGTTCGCTTTGGCGGGTTGATGTCGCCGGATTCAGCCTGTAAGCCGGGGGCGACCAGATCGACCTGCGCGCGGACCAGGGCGTCCGTCGAGGCGCCTTCGCCAGCGCGAACAGCGCGCTGGTAGACTTCCGGGGCCATGCGCTGGGCGGCAGTTGCCAGCATCTGCCGGGCGCGCTGCTTGGTGGCGAATTCGGCGGTCCGGTGCCCGGCGACATGGGCGAGTTGGCGCACCGCCCGGTCAACCTCGCCCCACTCAAGGGAGATGGATGATAGCCCGACCAGGCTGTCCATCGCGACCGGATAGTCCGAATGACCCAGGCTGTCTTTCAGCGCCTCTCGAAACAGCCGTTCAGCTTCCTCGAGGCGGCCTTGCCCGCGCCGGATGTTCCCGGCAACGTTCAGAGCACGCGGGCCCAGCGAGAACTGGCGGGACTTCAACAGGCGTTCCAGGTCGCGAATGTGACTGTCGGCCTCGGCCCAGCGACCTTGGGCGATGGCGAGCATCGCCATGTGCTCGTAGGAGTAGGTCAGGCCGCCGGTAACGTCCGTGCCCTCGCGCAGCGCCTTGGCCTCAGCCAGTAACCGTGCGGCCTCATCCAAATTGCCCTCGTCCATACACAGCAGGCCCAGGTTGTCGAGGGAACCGGCGACCCCCAGTTGATCACCCAGTTCCCGCGAAATGGCCATGCTCTCGTTGTGCTGGCGTCTCGATTCGGCGTGATGGCCCAGCCGGCGCGCCACATACCCGGCATAATCCAGGCACAAGGACAAGGCGTAGCGGTCATCGAGCTTGCGCGCGATCTCCAGGCTAGCCTGATAGTAGCCCAGCGCCTCCTCGTACTCCCCCACGTGGTGTACCAACTCGCCCAGGTCGAGCAGCAAAGACGCCTCCGACCAGGCGTCGCCCAGCGCGCGCCGCAGGTTGAGGCTCTCGCTGAAAAGGCGGCGGGCTTCCTGGTGTTGGCCCCGGTATTGGGCCATCCAGCCCAACCGCAGGAGGACCTGAGCCTTGCCCCACTGGTCGCCGGTCTCTTCGAAATAGGCCAGGCTGTCGGCGAAGGCGCTTTCCGCCTCTTCCCGCGTGATGATGGGCACGATCAAATTGACGTACGCCAAGACAGGCCGCGCGTTCAAACGCCGCAATTCGGACAGCGCAGTCCGCCCCTCCTCGAAGGCATCCGCCGGCCGCGCCGTCCGCCAACAGAACCAACTGCGCCAGGCCCGGATCTTGGCGACCACGGTGGCCCATTGGTCGCTCTCGCCGGCCCTGGGGCCGATGACGGTCAACACCTGGCGCAGCAATTCCTCGCCTTCATTCAACCGGCTGCGGATATCAAAATACAGGTGGAGACCGTCAACGTACAGATCCACCTCCGCCGGTCCGGCGTGGCCGGCAGCATAGCGAAAGCCGGCTCGAATGTTCTCGACCTCGCGGCCCATCTGCTGCAAGGCCGCCATCTGGCCAGGGCCTTTGAGCGCCAACTCGTGGTCGCGCACATAGGCGCCATAGAAGCGGCTGTGCCGGGCCCGTGTGTTGCGTTCTTCGCCGGGGTCCTCCGCCAGTCGCTCGGCTGCGAACTGCCGGAGCGCCTGATGCAGCCAATAGCGACCGGTGGACTGGCGATAAAGGAGGGATTTGTCCACCAGGCTGGCCAACATGGCGAGATCGGCGCCGGCAACGCCAGCCGCTGCCTCGCGGTCAAAGCCGCCCTGAAACACCGCCAGTCTCCGGAAGACGGACTGCTCCTGCTCCGCCAGCAGGCCCCAGGAATAGTCAAACACCACGCGCAGGCTGTGGTGGCGTTCAGGGATATTCCGCATGGGGCTGGTAAGAAAATCGAGGCTGCGCTCCATCTCGGAGGCGATCTCGCCCAGTGACAGGGTCTTCGTCCAGGCGGCCGCGATCTCCAACCCTAACGGCAGGCCTTCCACGAGTTGGCAAATGCGGGCGGCATTCGCCCAGTCCGCGTCGTCAATGCGAAAGCCCGCCGATACCTTGCGGGCGTTTTGGATGAATAGCTGCACCGCGCTGTAGGTTTCGTAGTCCGCGGACTGGCCGTTCGCCCGTGCGGCACCGTTGGCGCCCGGGAAGGCCATGCCGCCGACCGCCAGCACCCATTCCTCCGCCAGGTTGAACCGCTCGCGGGATGTCACCAGGAGTTTCACGTGCTGCGTGGTCCGCAACAGGTCTAGCATGACCGTGGTGCCCGCAAGCAAGTGCTCGAAGTTATCCAGCACCAACAGCATCCGCTTGGCGCGCAAGAATTCGGACAACTGCCGCAGGGGCCGCTGGGGATCATCCTGATCGGGCCGGCCGTAGAATGCAAACCCGACCGCATCGGCGATGGCGGGCACAATGAAGATTGGGTCAAACACCGGCGCGAGCGGCACAAAGCAGACGCCGTCCGCAAAAGGGCCCTGGCCAGCCTCGGCCGCCTGGCGCGCCCGGTGAGCGGCTTCCAACGCGAGGCGCGTCTTGCCCGTGCCGCCCGGGCCGGTCAATGTCAGCAGCCGGCAATTGGGCTGACCCAGCATCTGGCTGACTTCTTCCAACTCGGCTTTCCGCCCAATGAAGGGCGTGGCCGCGGTGGGCAGCGGCTGCGGCGGCTGGATGGGGGCAGTTGGCTCGTGAGGGGTTGGGCGCGGCAGGGGCGCGGCGGGGAGCGCGCCACCATCACCTGGCCCCGACCGAATCTCGTTGTACAGCTTGACGGTTTCCGGCTGCGGGGCTACATCAAGTTCGGCCCGCAGCAGGCGCTCTGTCTCATGATAATGGGCGATGGCGGCGCTGCTTTGATGGCCGAGGTGGTATAGCCGCATGAGGCGGCGGTGAGCTTCCTCGTTGTAGGCATCCAACCGGAGCCACTGGCGCGTTGCCTGCACTGCTTCCTCGATGCGCCCGGCGGCCTGGTACAGGCCGATGAGCCGGTCAAGCACGCTGGCGTAGTCTCGCCGCAGCGCCTCCGCCTGGAAGAATACCCACTCGTCAAAGTCGGGCGCGTCCTTCAGGCTGAAACCGGCCAGGAAATGATCGGTGTACAGGCGCGCTGCCTCCGCCAGCGGATGGCGGGTCAGTGCCACGTCGCCAGCCGCCGCTTGGCCCGCCATGCGCGCCTCGGCCAGGCAGACGCGAAAGGCCGCAACATCCACCCACAGCCGGCTGACATCCACGCTGGCCGCCTTCCTCTCGACGACGAGCGATACCGTGTCGCGGTCCGCCACGATCCAGCCTTCGCCAATTACCTGATTGACTTCCCAGAGCGCCCGCCGCAAATAGGCCAGGGCACGTCCGAGTTCGTAGCCAGGCCAAAGCAGCGCCGCCAGGGTCTCACGGCCGTGGCCAGCGCCGCCGCGCTGCCCGTGCTCGACCGCCAAATAGGCCAGCAAAGCCAGGGCCTTGCGGCGTTCCGTGGTGACTGGGGCGTCGTTGACGACAATCCGAGGCGGGCCAAACAGGCGCAGTTCGAGGTTTGACATGAGACCAGCTTGCTTGCACCTGCATTATACTTGAGCCGTGATGGACGATAGCAAGTTTCCGCTACCCGCGGTGCAGTGTGCATGGGGCTACATGGGGCTGTCGGCTGGCTTGGCCCAAGCGGCTGCAGTCGTCATCGTCGACGTGCTTTCATTCAGCACCTCGGTTGACATTGCCGTCGGGCGGGGCGCGCGCGTCTACCCTTTTCGGGGTTCGCCTGAAGAGGCCGCGGCCCTGGCGGAAGCGCGCGGAGCGGTGCTGGCCAGCCGCGATCGGCATCGGGGCTTCTCGCTCTCGCCGCACTCGCTGCTCGGGTTGCCGCCGGGCGCCAGCCTGATTCTTCCCTCGCCCAATGGCGGGCTGCTTTCGGCCAGCACGGGCGGCGTGCCCACATTCTGTGGCTGTGTGCGCAATGCCACCGCCGTCGCGCGCGCGGCTGCCAGTTGCGGCGCGCCGATACTGGTGGTGGCCGCGGGCGAGCGCTGGCCCGACGGGAGCCTGCGGCCTGGCGCGGAGGACTGGCTGGGCGCGGGGGCCATCATTCACGGACTCCCAGGCCGCCGCTCTCCGGACGCGGCGCTGGCGGAGGCCGGCTTTCTGGCGGGCCGCGACGATCTACTTGGACTGCTTCAAAGCTGCGCTTCTGGCCAAGAACTTATCGAAAGGGGCTGCGCGCCGGATGTGAGGCTGGCGGCCGAGCTGGATGTCAGCCGGATTGCGCCGCGGCTGATGGACGGCGCGTTTCAGGCGGCGGAGGATTGACGAATGGGGCCGCTTGTGTATAATTTTGCTGAGCGACGGCCCCATAGCTCAATTGGCAGAGCAATTGACTCTTAATCAATGGGTTGTAGGTTCAAGTCCTACTGGGGTCACTCTTCAAAGGCCTGCTGACAGGCCTTTTTTTATACGGAGGACCGAACCGTGCAGACGTGCGGAAACTGCCAGTCTCAATCACCTGATGTCGTGAGGACCTGCCCCCGGTGCGGCGCAGACTTGAGCGAACAGTCGCTGACCTCGCTGGCGCGCAAGCGTTTGCAGGCCAATGACCGCGTCAGCCAGATCCGCGTTGCAGTGGCGCACGACTGCTGCCCGGCGTGTGCGGCGGTTCAAGGCGCCTATGCCAAGGAGGCTGTGCCGATTCTGCCGGTGGAGGGTTGCTCGCACGGCAACGGCTGCCGGTGCTTCTACGAGCCGGTGCTCACCGAAATCTACCCCTGATCGAGGGCGCGGCGCAGCCAGGCCAGCGCCTCCGCCCGGTCCGCCACCTCGCCCGCCGCCTGGGCCTCGTACAAGGCTTTGAGCAGCTTGCCCAGGCGCGGCCCCGCGGGCATACCAACTTCGCGCATGACATCATCGCCGGTCATGAGCGGGACCGGCCGGACAGCTTCTTCCGGCGTCTCGAAGTAGGCGCGCAGTAGTGCTGACGCCGCATCCAAGCGTTGATTCCAAAGCTCGGTGGGCGCGGGGCCCGTGAACCGCGCCAGGTAGCTTGCCAGGGAAAGCAGCACGCCCTCGATGCCGGCTGCACCAGATGCCTCGAAGTAGCGAAAGATAGCGCGGCGCGTGAGAGGGGTGGCGCTCCCCAACTCCTCGGCCAAGGCCTGATACGCTGCCGCGCCAGCCAGCATGGCCGCCGCACGGCGGCCCTCTTCCTGGCTCAGTCGCAGGCCAGCCGCAGTCTCACGCGCGGTCGCCTGTTGTTCTGCCTGGCCCCCTGGCAGGTCGTGCAGCAGTGCTGCGAACATGGTCAGCCATCTTGCTGGCCGGTCGTCGCTAATCACGCTGTTGAGGTGGGCTGCCAGCGCGGCGCGGTGACGGCCTAACCGGACAGATACCAGCCCGAGCGTCAAGTCGGAGGCGGCGTCGACGTCGTGAATCGGGTGCAGCACCGTCAGCAGGTCATCCAACCGCGTGATCGTTGCCAGGGTGTGCTCCCAGGCTTCGCTGGGCAGTGCCGCAACGGGCGGCACAAGGTGCGCCAGCAGCTCGAGAGAAGCCAGCGCGCGAATGGCCGCTGCGGCGCGTGGGCCCAGGAGGCAGCGCACTAGCTCGTCGCGCCGCCGCTCGGATGCCGCCTGTCCCAGGCGGCGCCCGGCTTCGCGGGTGGACTGGCGTGTGGCCGGGTCAAGACGGTAACCCAATTGCGCCGCAAAGCGCACAGCCCGGATGGCCCGCACGGGATCATCCGCGAGGGATGTGGGGCCACAGGCGCGCACGACCTTGGCGCGTAGGTCGGCCTGTCCGCCCAACGGGTCAATGATAATGTCAGGGACAGCGAGATCGAGAGCCATGGCATTAATCGTGAAGTCGCGCGCCGCAAGGTCGGCCGTCAAGTCGGCGCCGCGCTGCTGGGCAAAGTCCAGCGTCAGCCGCATGTCGTTGTCCACCACCACGACGCGGCCAACACCACGGGTGTCATCGAGGGGGTAGTAGGCGCCGCCGAGCCGGTCGGCCACGACCCGGGCGATCGGGCGCCCGTCCCCGGCCAGCACGAAGTCCAGGTCACGGACGCGCCGCCTGAGCAGCGCGTCGCGCACGGCGCCGCCAACAAGGTACAACCGCACGGCTGCCGGGGCAGCTTCACGAATCTTGGAAACGACAGGGGGCAATTCGAGGGCAGTCATAGCCTCTGCCAGCACGGTTCGCCAAAACCGAAAGGACCGCCGCCGAACTGAAGGCCTAGGCAGCGGGCGGGCCTGCCGCTTCGGGCTTCACCACACCCACAAACGGCAGATTGCGGTGCAGTTCGTCCAGGTCCAACCCATAGCCGAAGACGTACTTGTTGGGGATGTCGAAACCAACGTAGTGGATGGGGACGGGCACTTCGCGGCGCTCGCTCTTGTCGAGGAGGGTGCAGATCTTTAGCGAGGCCGGCCGCCGTGTGTTGAGCAGTTCCAGGACGGCCGCGATGGTGTGTCCGGTGTCCACGATGTCTTCCACCACCAGCACATGCCGGCCTTCGATGCTTTGGTTGAGGTCGAGTGAAATGCGCACCTCGCCGGACGACTGGCGCACCCCGACGCCATAGGATGAAATCGCCATGAAGTCGATGGTGTGCGGGATGGAGATGCGGCGCATGAGGTCGGTCAGGAACATGACCCCGCCGCGCAGAATGCAGATCAACAGCAAGTCGAGGCCGGCATAGTCGGCGCTGATCTCGGCGCCCAACTCGGCCACCCGTGCCTGGAGCCGGTCTTCCGGCACCAGGACTTCACCCAGCACGGTCCGATAGTCGTTCATGGTTGGGCGCCTCGGCGCGGCACGCTGTGATGTTCGCGGCAGCGGGCTTCGTACAATTCGCTGGCGCCCACCACCACCACCGGATCATCGAACCAGGCCGGCTGATCATTGATCAAGCGCTGGGTGCGCGAGGCCTCGCCGCCGCATACCGCGCAAATCGCGTGCAGCTTGTCAACGTGCTCGGCCAGGGCCATGAGTTGGGGCATCGGTCCAAATGGATCGCCGCGGAAGTCCTGATCCAGGCCGGCGACGATCACCCGCACACCGCGGACCGCCAGGCGCTGGCAGAGGTCGCCCACTTCTGGCTCAAAGAACTGGGCCTCGTCAATGGCCACGACGGTAGTCTCAGGCTGCACCAGCGGTTCGATATCGGCAGCGCGCTGCACCGGGGTGGCCTCGAACTCGCTGCCGGCGTGCGAGGTGACTTTCTCCACGGCATAGCGGTTGTCAATGGCGGGCTTGAATACCTGGACCGATTGGCGCGCGATGCGGGCGCGGCGCAGCCGGCGGATCAACTCGTCGGTTTTGCCGCTGAACATCGAGCCAGTGATGACCTCGATTGAGCCATTGGTATGTCGCATGCATGCACTCGGCGGGGTAAGAGATGGGTGGCCCGCTGCCGGGCGGACACGCAATCTTATAACGCAGGTCGAGCGTTCCTGCAAATGGCGGACAACCGAAAAAGACGCGGGCCAGTCACCGGTGAGGCGTGACTGGCCCGCGAGGCAGTGGCAGGGTCCAAGACGGTCCGCTTATTCGGCCGGCGCGGCCTCCGGCTCGGGAGTCTCTTCCAAGAAGCCGCGCGCGCGCAGGCGCTTCTTCAGGTCGATCAGGCTCTTGCGGCCAAAGCCATCCAGGGCCAAGAAGGAATCCTCACCCTGCGCCTTCAGCCGGTCGAGGACATCGGCGACCGTGTGCAGGGCCGCGTTGGTCAGAGCGTTCTCAGCGCGGGCGCCCAACTCCAGGCTGGCAATCGGCTGATCGGGCGAAGCCTTGACGACCTCGCGCGCCTGGGCCTGGGCCCGGAACTGGTCGCGGATTTCCAGCTTCTTGTAGAAGCGGTCCACCTGGCCCTCGGTGTCCACCATGCGCTGCTCACCCGTATAGAAGGGGTGGCACTGCGAGCACATGTCGGTGTGGATGACTTCCTTAGTCGAGCCGGTGGTCCAGGTGTTGCCGCACGAGCAAATGACCTTGGCGTTCTCAAAGTACTTTGGGTGAATACCAGTCTTCATGGTGTCCTCTGCCCCTGGCGAGCCCGGAACGTTCCGTCGACGGCGTGATCCTGGGGCCGGGAATCACGCCGCTCGGGGGAACATGGGCGGCAAAAGTCGCGCTGATCCAAGGCGGCGTCAGGCCGCGGCGGGTTCATCGGCAGCCGGGGCGGCGGGCGCCTCCGGCATGATGACGCTGACGCGCTTGCGTCCATCGGGCATGCGCTCGAACGTCACCTGACCGGCTGCGATTGCGTACAGGGTGTCATCGCGGCCGAGACGCACGTTGCGCCCGGGATGAATGTGCGTGCCGCGCTGCCGGGCAATGATATGGCCGGAGCGCACCCATTCGCCGCCGTACTTTTTGACGCCCAGGCGCTGCGAGTTGCTGTCGCGGCCGTTGCGGCTGGAGCCGCCGCCTTTCTTGTGTGCCATGGTTCTGTGCCTACCCTTCGATGGATGTAACTTGCAGCCGAGTGTACTTCTGACGATGGCCGCGCTTCCGGCGCTGGCGTTCCTTGGCCTTGTAGCGGAAGGCGATGACTTTGGGGCCCTTCACCTCGCCGATGACGGTGGCGGTGACCTTGGCCCCGCTGACGTTGGGAGTCCCGATGGTGACGGCGCCGTCGTTGGCCACCAGCAGCACATCCTCGATGACGTGCTCGGCGCCAGCTTCCACCGGGAGGAGGTCCACCTCGATGGCGGCGCCCTCCACACAGCGGTACTGCTTGTTGCCACTACGGATAATGGCGTACTTCATATTAGCTCCAATCCTCGCTTCACCGCCGGGGCCAGGGCCGGTAAGGGCAGGGCGCAAGCGCCGCGAATGGCCACGACGGGGAAGACTGGCTAGATGGCCGTCCATCCACACTCTGACGGCAACATGCCCCGGACATCCGCCGGGGCAGCGAGTTGGATTATATCAGACGAAACAAGGGTGTCAAGGCAGCCATTGCACTGATCTAATGGTCGTTGACGCCCAATTGCGCCTCATGGTACAATGCCCGCCGGTGTCCCCCGCCCCTATCGTCTAGTGGCCCAGGACGTGGCCCTCTCAAGGCCAAAACCGGGGTTCGAGTCCCCGTAGGGGCACCATCAGCCGGCCGAGCGTGAAACCGATCATGCTCGGCCGGCTGTATTTTCGGCCTACCCCACGGCTTGCCTACGACCTCCGGGCAAACCGTCACTCTACCTGCGGACCGGCCGCTCTTGCGCCGCAAACGCTGTCGATCTTACGTCGCACCCAGCCCTCGAGGTCATTCAAAATCGGGTCGGCGCCCACGGCTTGGGCGGCGATGTGGAGCAATTTCTGGATGGACATTGCTCGAAATGCGACGCTGGCCGGGTCCACGCGATTCCGCAGCCATTGCCAATCGGCGCCATGTATGCGCTGGGCCATGGCCAACCCGGGGCCGTCGGCAAAGGCCATGACGAAGGCAGGCTGCAGGCGATGGCGTTTTGCCACGGCATAGGCAGTGGTCAGGTTGCGCATCCACTGGAACCACGGCCCGGCAAATGGGCAAGGCGCGACGCTTGTCTCGGCCGAGTAGCCGAACACAGCCGGGATAAAGTCCCAATAGGCGATGCCTTTGGCGCTCAGCGCGCAGCGCGCCTCCAGCCTGTTGGCTGGGTTCACCTGCGGCACATAGTGGCCATTGCACTGGCGCAGTCCCTTGCGGCGGCCCGTTGGAAGCGGCCGGGTCTGCGAGCAGACGCCCCCATCGTTTTCGCTGAACTTGCACTCGAATACAATCAGGGTATGCGGGCTGCGGGCGACCGCATCTACAAACGTCGGGGTCTTTTCTCGCAGGCAGTTGTCTGGATCGTGCCACTCCAAGTCCACCACCCACGGGCCGCCCCGGGGCACCCCCAAATCCTGGGCGAGGGCATCCAAGATTGCATCGCGGCGCGGGTGAAGCTTGAGCGTGCCAAACACATCAATCGCCAGCGCTTGCGACGAGTGTTCCTTCCAGGTGTCGCAGCTCTCGCCGGTCGCACCATGCCACCGGAAGGCTGTCCAGGGTTCCACTGCCGCTTGAGCGAAGGGGAAGAGATTGGCTTCGATGGTTCGGCGTCGCGCCGCGCTCATGGCCAAGGTTGGCATGACGGTATTATAGGACGGCTGTTCACTCTTTCGGCGGTGCTGGCCGCGGGCGCCCTCGCCCCCATCCATTGGCGGCGGACAGACAGGGGGCGGCGCTCGTCCTGCGTTTCCTGACGGGTGTATACCTTGCCGGTGTCTACCCGGTCAGCATGACGATCGTGGCCACGTGGACCTAGCGCGACCGGGGACTGGGCATCGGGCTGCCGGTTGGGGCGCTCACGCTGGGCTCGGCCGCACCGCATTGGTGGGCGGTTTCGTCAGGCGCAGCCATGTATAATACGCCAACGGAATGCGCCCACACCTCAGTTCGGAGAGTCACCTTGCGACAACGATCGTTGGTATGGTTTCTGATTGCGGCATTGGCTAGCGCCACACCATTGGCTGGCTGCGCGCCCGCCACGCCCACGCGTACCGACAGCCTGGTTTTGGTCAGCCCGACCCCTGCCGCACAATCAGCCGCCCCCACCACGGCGCGGCCCACTGCCGCCCCGACCACCAGCCCCGACGGGGCTCTGCAATGGGCCGCGCCGCCGGAGTTGATCATTGACCCGGCCGGGCATTACCTGGCGACGTTCAAGACAGTCAAGGGCGACATCGTGGTTGAACTCCTGGCCGACAAGGCCCCTGTGACGGTCAACAACTTCGTCTTTCTGGCGCGCGCCGGTTTTTACGACCACACGACTTTTCATCGCGTCCTGCCGGACTTTATGGCGCAAGGGGGAGACCCCACCGGCACGGGCACGGGCGGCCCCGGCTACCGATTTCAGGACGAGTTTCACCCCGATCTGACCTTTGCCGAACCCGGCTTGCTAGCCATGGCCAACTCCGGCGCGGACACGAACGGCAGCCAGTTCTTTATCACCTTTGCGCCGACGCCGCACCTGAATTTCGCGCATACTATCTTCGGCAAGGTGGTGGAGGGCATGGATGTCGCGCTGGCGCTGCGCCTCCGCGACCCGGAGGTGGCGCCCGACTTTTTGGGTGATGAGCTGGAAACCATTGACATTGAGGAGGTGGCTGAGAGCCGGCTTCCGCCGCCGACCGCAACGCCTATCCCCATCGTACCGGTCTTGGAAGACGGCCGTCCCCTGGCGGAACTCGAGATCGCCGAGCGCGAGAATATCTACACGGGGCGGCCCGCCATGATCATCGACCCCGCCCGCGCCTATCAGGCTACCATTGCCACGACCAAGGGCGAGGTCGTCATCGAACTGCACGCGGCCGATGCGCCCGAGAGCGTGAACAATTTCGTTGTGTTGGCTCAGTTGGGCTATTGGGACAACTTCCCAATCAACTACGCCGACCCGTCCGCTTTTGTTCTCACGGGCTCGCCCGCGGGTGTGCCCACCAGCGACATCGGCTACGTCATTCCGTCAGAGATATACCAGCCGCATGTGGTTGGCTCGGTGGGTTTCTGGTACCGGGAAGACCGACTTGGATCGAGCGGCAGCCAGTTCTACATTCTGCTGGCAGAGACTCAGGGCCTGGACGCCGAATTCACGACCTTTGGCATCGTGCTGTCTGGCATGGACATAGCCGCCAGCCTTACCGTGGACGACCGGGTAGAATCCATCACAATCGAGGAGCAGTAGACCCGCCATGGACCTGAAACTTAAGGACCGCGTGGCCTTCGTGGCTGGCGCCAGCAAGGGGTTGGGCGCTGCCACGGCCCGGCAGTTGGCGCGCGAGGGCGCGCGCGTGGCGATCAGTTCCCGCGATGCGGTTCGGCTGGCATCTGCGGCCGAGGCCATCCGCGCTGAGACCGGTGCCCAGGTGCTGCCCGTGCCCGGCGACGTGACCGTCCCGGCCGATATGACCCGCGCCGTGAGCGAGACCGTGCGCGCCTTCGGCGGCCTGGACGTGCTCGTCACCAACTCCGGCGGACCACCCGCAGGCGGGTTCGACGACTTCGACGATAGTGCCTGGCAAGCCGCCATCAACCTGCAATTCATGAGCGTCGTGCGGCTAGTGCGGGCAGCGCTGCCGCACCTGCGGCAGTCAACCGCGCCGGCGGTGCTCACGATAACGTCGATCAGCGTGAAGCAGCCGATTAGCAACCTGATCCTATCCAACTCTATTCGTATGGCCGTGATTGGCCTGACCAAGAGCCTGGCGCTGGATCTGGGTAAGGCCGGCATCCGCTGTAACAGCATTCTGCCGGCGTCGACCAGCACTGACCGCATCCAGACCCTGTTCCGGGACCGGGCGGCGCGCAATGGCACGACCGTCGAAGCGGAGGAGCAAAAGGCTGCCGTGGAAACGGCACTCGGGCGAATTGCCGATCCGGAGGAGTTCGCCAACGTGGCCGCGTTTTTGTGCTCCCCAGCCGCCAGTTACCTGACTGGCGTGATGCTGAACTTTGATGGGGGCATGTACCGAGCCGTTTACTAAAACGAATGCGGTGCGCCGTGAGCGCCCGACCAAACTGTGTCCATCACCAACGACATATCCCTCAACGAACTTCTGCGACTGGCCTTTCCGCCCGGCACCCGTGTGCCCCCCGATCTTGATCGCGACCTGGTGGTGCGCTGGGTCGTGATGGCTGGGGCTGGCGTTTCGCCCGCGGCCGGCGACTTTGTGCTGTGCGGCGCGCCGCCCTCGCGCCGCGATCTCTCGGCCTGGGCACAGGCCGGGATCGCGGGCGTGGCAGTGCCGGCCGAGACGCCGCTTCCGGCGCACCCGGCCGTGGCGGTGGTCGTTCTGCCCGCGAAGGTGCAGGTGCGCGATGTCCAACAGGCCGCCCTGGAACTGATTGTCAACCGGCAATCGTATCTCATGGAGCGCGGCGCGCTGGTGTCGCAAACCCTCACGCAGCGCGCCCTCGAAGGCGCCGGCCTGGAGGGCCTGGCGCGCGCGATGGCGGACCTGACCGGCAAGAGCGTGGTCGTGCAGGACAAGCGCCTGAAGGCCCTGGCGCACGCCGTAGCCCCATCCATGAGCCACATCTGGGCAGACCTGCTTGACGCCCTGGGCTCCTTTAGTCAATTGCCAGAGGGGCTGCGTGACCGGCGGCAGGCGGCGACGATGGCTGGGCTGCGTGACCAATCCCTCCCTGGGGGGCTCATGCGGCTGGTGTGTCCCATCGTGGCGCAAGGCATGGCCCGCGGCTATCTCTCAATCGTAGGCGGGGCGGGCGACCTCGACGCCCTTGACCAACTTGTGGTGGAGTATGGCGCAGCTGCTTGCGCGCTGGAAATGGCAAAGGCCAAGGCCGTCAGCGACGCCGAGAAGCGGGCACATGGGGATTTCATCGACGCGATCCTGACCGGGTCGGTGCCGCTGGACGAACTGGTCCGCTGGGCACAGCGCATTGGCACTGACCTGGACGCGCCGCATGCTGCGGTGGTGTGGCGCTGGGCCGCCGCGCCGGAGCCGCCCAGCCTGAGGCGCCTGGAAACACTGGTGAATCAGTCCGTGGTGCAGCAGGGCGCCCATGCGCTCGTGCGGCCGCGGGGCGGGGAGGTGGTGGCCTTTTGCGGTGTCGCGGCGATTGACCGACCCGACGTGGCGCTGGCGCTGGCCGAGGCGGTGCGCAAGGCCGCGGCTGGTGAGTATCCGAAGATCGAGATATATGCGGGGCTAGGCCGGCCAGCCGGCGACCTTCCGGACTGGAAAGATTCCTACCGGGAGGCGTCGCAGGCGCTTTCCATGGCCGCGCGTCTGCGCGAACAGAAACCGCTGTACTTCGGCGATCTGTCTGTATACCGTCTGCTGTTTCAACTCGAGGGCAACCCTGAGCTGGAGGCTTTCTGCCGCGAAGCGTTGGGGCCACTGCTGGAGTACGAGGGCGGCGGAGACTTGCTGGAGACGCTGGAGGCTTTCTGCGAGCGTCTGGGCAA
Source organism: uncultured Anaerolineales bacterium (assembly GCA_964497615.1). Lineage (GTDB taxonomy): Bacteria > Chloroflexota > Anaerolineae > Anaerolineales > UBA6663 > CAZCEC01. The sequence goes on from CAZCEC010000003.1 coordinate 68,518, forward strand.
CCTCAGCCAGACGGCGGAGAAGCTGTTCATTCACCGCAACTCGCTCCTGTACCGCATGGAACGCATCTCCCAGATTGCGGGGCTGGACATGAACAACCCGGACACCCGGCTGGCGGTGCACCTGGCGCTCAAGGTCCGCAAGATGCTCAATCTGGCGCCGCGGAAGCGAAAGTGACCAGGGCCGGGCGCCGGCTCTTGGTCAATTTGCCGATTGACAAGCGCGGGCCGGGTGTGCTACTTTGTCTCCCACGATGAAGCGTTGGATGGGCATGGGCATGGGTATGGGTACTACCACGACCGCGACTCCGCCGGAGGCCGCTGCTTCAGCGTGGTAGGGTGCCGTAACACTCGATACCCAACGCGGAGCCAAGCGGCTCCGCGTTTTTTATTGTTGCCGTGAGGTGAGATGGAACCCACCCTGGTCATGAAGTTCGGGGGCACATCGGTCGGCAGCGTGGCGGCCCTGCGGCAAGTCGTTGACATCGTGCGCGCCGCCCGCGCCGATTGGCCCCGCGTGGCTGTCGTCGTTTCAGCGATGAACGGGGTCACGGATCTGCTGTTGCGCGGAGCGCACGAGGCGGCCGCGGGCGACGAGGCACTGCCGGCGCGGCTGGCGGACGAAATGCGAAGCCGGCACTTGGCCGCCGCCGATGAGTTGCTGGGGCCCGAGGGCGGGCCGGACCTGCGGGCCATCATCAACGCCTGCCTGGACGAATTCGTGACGTTGTGTCACGCGGTGCGTGTGTTGGGCGAAGCCTCGCCGCGCGCCCTGGACGCCATCGCTGCATTTGGGGAGCGTATGAGCGCGCCGCTGGCCGCCGCGGCGCTGACGGCCGGTGGCCTGTCAGCACGCGCGGTAGATGCGGCTCAGATTATCGTTACCGACGCCGCCTACCAGTCAGCCGCGCCAGACCTGGACGCCACGCAGAAACGTGTCGAGACCATCGTGGCGCCACTGCTGGCGGACGGTATCGTCCCGGTCATCACTGGCTTCCTAGGCGCAACGCCCGCTGGCGTCGTCACCACCCTGGGGCGCGGGGGCAGCGACTTCTCAGCCGCCATCTTTGGCGTCGCCCTGGGGGCCAGCGCCGTGTGGATCTGGACGGATGTGGATGGCGTGATGACGGCCGATCCGCGCATCGTGCCGGCCGCCCGCACGCTGCCCATGCTGACTTTCCGCGAAATCTCCGAACTAGCATTCTATGGCGCTAAGGTTCTGCACCCCAAGACTATCCGGCCGGTGGTTGAGCGGCGCATCGAGTTGTGGGTCAAGAACACCTTCAATCCGGCCAATCCCGGCACCCGCGTGGCGCCCGACAACGGCAACACCGCCGGCAGCGTCAAGGCCGTGACGGCCTTCAAGGGGCAGTGCATCCTCACGCTGGAAGGCCGAGGCATGTTGGGTATTCCCGGCATCGCCGCCCGCACCTTTGCCGCCGTCGCGCGCACGGGCACCAGCGTCGCCATGATCTCGCAGGCGTCGTCCGAGCAAAGTATCTGCTTGGTGGTGCCGTGCCCGGCTGGCGCCGGAGTGCGCCGGGCTTTGGAGGATGACTTTCGTCAGGAGCTCGCCCGCCGCGATATTGACAGCATCACCCTGTCGCCGCCAAGCGCGGTGGTTACCGTCGTCGGCGCGGGGATGCGGCACACGCCCGGCATCGCCGGCCGCATCTTCAGCGTGCTCGGCCAGGCCGGCGTCAACGTCGTGGCCATCGCGCAAGGCTCATCCGAGTGTTCGATCAGCCTGGTCGTTATCGAAGCCGAAGCTGACGATGCTGTCCGGGCCATTCATACGCTGGCGGGTGGCGAAACATGAACTATCAGGATCAGGTCCGCGATTATTACGCTGCGCAGGGTGAGCGTGAGTGGGAGCGCATCACGCGCCCAGAGGGCGGTATAGAATTCATCGTCACAACCGACGCACTTGCCCGACGGCTGCCATCGACTGGCCGCGTACTCGACGTGGGCGGTGGGCCGGGCCGCTATACCATCTGGCTCGCGCAGCAGGGATATCAGGTCGTGCTCCTGGACCTTTCACCTGACATGCTGGCGATTGCCCGCGTCCACATCCACGAGGCTGCGGTCGATGCCCAGATGGAATCGGTGGTGCTTGGAGACGCCTGCAACCTGCATGAGTTCTCCCCCGCGAGTTTCGATGCCGTCCTCTGCTTGGGGCCGTTCTACCATCTCGCCGCAGCGGACCGAGAGCGCGCCGCGTCTGAAGTAGCCCGCGTCCTGCGACCCAGGGGATTGGTCTTCGCCGCCTTCATGCCCATCTACACGTTTCTGCGCCGGACCCTGCTCCTGCCAGAAGAACAGCACCGCCTGGCCGACCCCGACTTTGTCTCGCGCCTGATGGACGAAGGCGCCTTTCGGACACATGTCCCAGGACGCTTTGACGCGGCCTTTGGCGTTCGCCCGCCCGACGTTGCACCTTTCATGGAACGTCACGGCTTTACAACCGTGGAGTTGCTGGCCGACACAGGCTTCGCCACCTCACTGGCTGGCGCTCTGGCCGATCTGGCCGTCTCCAACCCAGCCGCCCACGAGGCCGCCCTGCGCCTGATTCTCCAGACCGCCGCGGACCCCTCGCTTCTGGGTGGAAGCATCCACCTACTTTATGTCGGCCGTAAGCATTGACCTCGCCGCGCATTACTCGTAGTCTTCGCACGTCGTGTTTGCATCTTCGTTCTGAGGAGTTTCAATGCCAAAGATCCCAGTTGCCATCCTGGGCGCCACGGGCGCAGTCGGCCAGCGCTTCGTCACCTTGCTGGAGAACCATCCCTGGTTTGAAGTGACTGCGCTAACGGGTTCGGACCGCACGGTCGGCCAGAAGTATGGCGAGGGCTGCCGCTGGGTGCTCGCCGAGCCTATGCCGGCCTACGCCCGCGACCTCGTGGTGCTGCCAACTGAGCCCGGCTTCGAAGCTCGTTTGGCCTTCTCGGCGCTGCCCAGCGATATCGCCAAGACCGCCGAGCCGGCCCTCGCCGCGGCAGGCTACGCGGTGTGCTCCAATGCCTCGGCCCACCGCATGGCCCCCGATGTGCCGCTTATCATCCCGGAGGTGAACCCCGACCACACGAGCCTCCTCCCCGCGCAGCAGGCACGGCGCGGCTGGCCGGGCTACATCATCACCAACCCAAACTGCACCAGCACTGGCCTGACCATTGCATTCCGGGCGCTGCACGACGCGTTCGGCGTCCGGCAGGCTGTCGTCGTCTCCATGCAGGCCCTGTCCGGCGCGGGCTACCCTGGGGTCGCCTCGCTGGACATCCTGGATAACGTGATTCCCTTCATTCCGGGCGAGGAAGAGAAGGTGGAGACAGAGCCACGCAAGATGCTGGGCGAATTCTGCGGGGACCGCATTGAGTTCTCGCAAATCGCATTGTCGGCCCACACCAACCGCGTGTCCGTCTCCGATGGACACCTGGTCTGCACTTCGGTGGAGTTTGACACGGCTGTGAGACCTGAGGCCGTGGCAGAATGCCTGGCTGAGTTCCAGGCCCCGCCAGCGGTTCAGGGCCTGCCCAGCGCTCCGCAGCCGGTCATCGAAGTCCGCGCTGAGCCGGACCGGCCGCAGCCCCGCAAGGACCGAGACACTGGCGCTGGCATGACTACCGTGGTGGGACGCATCCGGCCCGACCCGCTGTTTCACATCAAGTTTGTTGTCCTGTCGCACAACACCCTGCACGGCGCGGCAGGTGGCGCGCTGCTCAACGGTGAGCTCCTGGCAGCCCAGGGCTTCCTGAAGTAATCGTCTTCTGGTATCCTCCCCCCGCCTCGGCAAGTGGCCGGGGCGCGGCTGCCCATGTCCCGTATCGGTGTCCTCAGCCTTCTGACCGCGCTGCTATTCCTCGCTGGCTGCGGTGGTCCCACCACCAGCACACAGCCGCCCGCGTTCACCGGCACATCGCCGCCTGCGATTGTCGTACCGGCGCGCACGGCAACTTCGCCACATGCCTCGCCATCAGTCACGCAGACGGCACGGCAAGCGCCGGTTGCGACAGCGACGCCTGCTCCGGCGCAGCGCCGCTCCCCCACCTTCACGATTACTCCTATTCCCTCCGACACGCCGACCGCTGTGCCGCCGGGTTTCAATCCCCTCACCGGCGAGATTGCGTCTGACCCCGACTTGCTGTTGCACCGGCCGCTAGCCGTCAAGATTGTAAACGAGCCGGCCTGCGCGCGCCCGCAGTACGGCCTGGAACAGGCCGCGGTCGTCTTTGAGCACTACGTCGAAGCCTGGGGGACGCGGTTCACGGCAATCTATTACGGCCAAGAGGCTGGCCGCATCGGCGCGATTCGCTCGGCCCGCCTTATTGATCTTGAGTTGCCCGCTATCTTTGACGCGGGCCTGGTCACCTCCGGTTCCAGCAGCGGGGTCCGCCTGCGCCTGGAACAAGCGGAATTCGCCGACCGAGTCGTGTCTTTTCAGTGGCAGCACCAGTGCCCGCCGCTCTGCCTGGTTCCGATCGAGACCGTTCCTTGCGCCGATATTGAGCACACGATGTTCACCAATCTGCGCGACCTGTGGGCCGCTGCGCAGGGGATGGGTTTCGATGAGGCGCCCCAACTCTCCGGGTGGGCGTTTAGTGATGTGGCGCCGCCTGGGGGGCAGCCGGCTGCCAGTGTGCAGGTTGGATATCTCAACTCGCCGGTCGATTGGCGTTTCGAGCCTGAGAACGGCAACTATCACCGCTGGCAGGACGGCGTGCGCCACGTGGCAGCAGAGACCCGGCGCCGCCTCACCGCCCGGAATGTGGTTGTGCTCTTTGCCCACCACCTGTACACCGACATCCGGGAGAGCCCGAACTTCTACTCGCTGGAGATTCAGTTCTGGGGGCAGGGTCCAGCCCTCATCTTCCGCGACGGCCGGGCATATCACGCCACCTGGCTTCGCAGCGAGCGCGAGGGGCTGTTTCAACTTCTCGACACCGCTGGCAACCCCATTCCCCTCAAGCCCGGACGCACCTGGTTTCAGTTTGTGGCCCTCGACTCGCCGGTAGGAGTCACTGACGATAGCTGGACCATCACCGCGGCTGTCCTGCCTCAGCAGACGCCTCCGCGCTAGCCAGCTCGCCGCGCCCCGGTTCCCGACCTATAATCCGGCCCATGATTGCCTTTGGGCGCGAGATCACGGGCGACTTCGACGCCGCCAGCCACCGGGAGTGGTGGGTCACCAACGGCCTGGGGGGCTGGGCCAGCGGCACGGTCTCCGGCGCAAACACGCGCCGGTATCACGGCCTGTTCGTGCCCGCGCTCCAGCCGCCGCTGGGGCGCACGGTCCTGGTTGAAAAACTGAATGAGGCCGCGACGTACGCCGGCCAGCGGTTCGAGCTAAGCGCAAACGAATATGGCGACGGCGCTATCCACCCACAGGGACATCGCCATATTGAGCACTTTGCTTTGGAGGGGACGGTGCCAGCCTGGACCTTTGGGCTGGCAGACGCCCGGCTGGAAAAGCGGATTTGGATGCCACATGGCCAAAACGCCGTGTATGTGGCGTTTACCCTGGCGCGCGCAAGCGGCCCCCTCGCCCTGGAAGCCACCCTCATGGTCACCCACCGGGATGCCCATGCCGAAACGAATGGCGACTGGGAGCCTCAAGTCATTGCGGTCGCGGGCGGTGTCCTGGTCCATGCGCACGCCACGACGCTGGCCGTCTTGGCCACAGGCGGCATGTTCGAAACCCTGCGGTACTGGCACTGGAACATTCGGCATCGCGTGGAGACGGCCCGCGGCTTGCCGGATCGCGAAGACCACTTCGCCGCCGGCCGGTTCTCCGTTACGCTCCAGCCGGGAGAAAGCTGGGTGCTGGTGGCTTCGCTGGACCAGTCGCCTGACCTGGATTGGGCGCGCTCTCTGGCCGGCGTACAAGAGCGGGAAAAGGAGCTTGTCGCTCAATCGGGTCTGGGGCGGGAGCCGGACTGGATCAGGCAGCTCGTTCTCGCGGCGGACCAATTCATTGTGGGGCGGGGGGCTGGCCATACCATTATCGCTGGCTACCCTTGGTTCGGCGATTGGGGCCGCGATACCATGATCGCGCTGCCCGGCCTCACATTGTCGACCCGGCGCTATGACGTGGCCGCCGGAATCCTGCGCACCTTTGCGGAGTATGCCAGCGAGGGGATGCTGCCCAACCGCTTCCCTGACGCGGGGGATGAACCCGAGTACAACACGGTTGACGCCACGCTGTGGTACTTCCACGCGCTCGATCGCTTTACTGCCGCGACCGGCGACCTGAGCCTGGCGCGCGACTTGTGGCCTCTCCTGGAGGACATCATCCGCTGGCACTTGCGGGGCACGCGCTTTGGCATTCAGGTGGACCCAGCCGACGGGCTGCTGCGGGCTGGCGTGCCCGGCGTCCAACTCACGTGGATGGATGCCAAGGTCGGTGAGCGCGTTGTCACCCCCCGCCTTGGCAAGCCGGTCGAAGTCAACGCCTTGTGGATCAACGCGCTGCGCGTGATGGACCGCCTCGCAGGCGCCCTGTCGATGCCCGCCAGTCACCCCTATGCGACCCTGGCAGAACAGGCAACGACCAGCTTCGAGCGGTTCTGGTTCGCGGACGGCGGCTATCTCTTCGATGTCATCGACGGACCCGCCGGGAACGATGTCGCGCTCCGCCCCAACCAGCTCATCGCGCTGTCGCTACCCTTGGGCCCATTGGCCGGCACCCAGGCCCGCACCCGCGCCCGCGCCATCGTCACTGCCTGCGCCCGGCGATTGTTGACCTCTCATGGCCTACGCTCGCTGGCGGCTGGCGACCCCGAATTCGTGCCGCTGTTCAATGGTCCAGCCGAGAAGCGCGATGCAGCCTACCATCAGGGCACAGTTTGGGGCTGGCTCATTGGGCCGTTTGTGGATGCTTACCGCCTTGCCTTTGGCGACCCGGCCGGCGCGCGCGCGCTGCTTACCCCCTTCAAGCATCATGTGGGAGACGCTGGCCTGGGCAGTATCTCGGAAGTCTTCGAGCCCGAACCGCCGTTCGCGCCGGCCGGGTGTCCGGCGCAGGCATGGAGCGTGGCTGAAGTGCTGCGGGCCTGGGTGGAGGCCGCACCTCGCCATCGGACGCACCGTAAACCGAGCGCTGGAGGTTGATGGCCTGTCCAGTCGCCCGCCGACCTAGGCAGCATCGTCAGGTTGGCTGCCGGCCGCGAAGGGCAAAGACGCCCCACCATCCATCAAGATCACTTGCCCGCAGATCATTTTGGCGGCTGGCGTGCAAAGGAAGGCCACCAATTCGGCCACTTCATCCGGCCGCGTCAGCCGGCCCGCCGGTGTCGCCTGGATGGCCCGCACCAGGACATCCGACTCTCGCAGCGCCGCGAAGTGCTTCAGCGCCTCCGTCTCCACGATCCCGGGCGACACGGCATTCACCGTGATGTTGTGCGGAGCAAGTTCCACTGCCAGATAACGTGTTACTGCTTCCAAGGCCGCCTTGCTCGCACCAACAAGCACATAGTCCGGGAGTACCCGATTCGCGCCCGGGCTGGACAGGTTTACCACGTAGCCGCCGCTGCGCCGGGTCATCAGCGGGATCGCGCCCTGGGCAAGAAACAGGGCCGCTCGCGCGTTGATGTTCATCGTCCAATCCCAGCCCTTGATGCGCTGTTCGCTTACTGGGCGGTTGTAGCCAGAGGCCGCGTTGCAGACCAAGATATCAAGTCCCCCAAACGCCGCCTCGGTCTCGGCCAGGAGCGCCGCAATGCCCTCCGGCTCACCGATGTCGGCCTTCACAAGCACAGCGCGCCTGCCCAGGGCGCGAACGGCCTGCGCTGTATCCTCGGCTGGGGCCCGATTGCGGAAGAAATTGACAACGACATCTGCGCCGCCCTGCGCCAGCCGCAGGGCAATCGCGCGTCCGATGCCTCGACCCGAACCCGTAACCAGGGCAATTTGACTGCCATCGCTCATGGGGTCTCCTCGGCGCCGCGCTCTGCGCATAGCCACAACCCGACCGCCTCAATTTGAGACGCCCGGCGGCGAAGTTGCCGAGGCTATCCGCAGTTCGGGGGTGTCTCGTAGGGTGAAGGGTAGCCAGCGCAGTTCAGGGCAGGTTTCGTACGCTCACGGGCTTTAAAAGGCCCTGGTCGAACTCACCAATCCGCGCCTCGCCCAGCCTTTCCAGCGCCGCGCGGGCCTCGCGCGCCTCCTGGCGCAGTTGGGCGACGTTGATGCCCAGACACTCATCCGGGAGCGGATCGAGCCACTGGCGCATGCGCAAGAACATCTTGATCGCGCCCCGGTAGTTCTGGCGCGTGATCTGGAGATAGGCCACGGCCACTTGCAGCACCCCGCGATACAACTCGCGCACCGGGCCGGTCTCCGCCAGCCACGCGCGTTCCAACTCCTCGTGGGCCTCGAAGTACTGGCCCGCGTTGAACAATTCGATTCCCTTAACAGCCAGCGCGCTCAATTCTCCAGCGCAGTCTGTCTCAAGAGCCGGGCGATCGACTAGCCGAGCGTATTCATCAATCAGCGAGGCCAGCCCGGTCACTAGCCGGCTCTTGGCGACCACGGCGTTGACCCCTGCGTCGAGGGCGGCGGCGCGCAAGTCCAGGTCTGTGTGCGGCCCAAACGCCAGCACGGGGATGCGCCGTGTGGCGGCCGAGGCCTTCATGGCTGCCACCCACTCGCGCCAGGGGATGCGCTGGCTGCTAAGCTCGACAATGACTAGGGCAGGCTGCCATTCGGCGAGATGGGCCACAAATCCCGCACCGCGGCCGGTGAGCGGCTCGCCCAGGAAGGCACCCCCAGGTGCCTGGCTGCTTGCGTGGGCTGGCTCTATCTCTTCGCCGCGCTCGATGCGGCGCAGGTCGAAGCCAAGTGTGCGGATGACGTTCTCGACCTGAACGGAGAAGAAGATATCCGAGATCAGGGTCAGGATCAGGGGCCTGGCGCTCAAGTTTAGGGGTAAGGCCCGCTGGTTGCCGTGGCCGTGGGAAGCTGGCCGGGATAGCTGCCCGGCGTGCGGGTCCGAGTGGGGGTGGGTACCCGGATGGTGGCCGTGCGCGTGGGCGGCACGACTTCGGTGTCGGTCGCCGTGGGCCCAATTGGCGAAGGCACAGGGGTATCGGTGGCATCTTCACCGCCGACCAAGGCTGGCGGTGTCTCCTCAACTTCCGTTGCGACCTCGGTCGCGGTTTCGCTCGGCGCTGTCGTCGGCGTCCACTCGGGCGGCAGGGTGGGGAACACGACAACGGGGGTGGGGGATGAGAATGCCGGCACGGTGGCGACCGGTGCCGGCAGCGGGACAGTTGGCGGGGCCAGGAATGAGAAAACCCCTTCAGGATTGACAAAAACGGAGGCCACACAGATACAGCTTACAACGGTGAGGCCGAGCAGCACAAATGTCAGGCCAATCCACACTCGGTCAAGCGCTTTCATGCCAATATCCTGATTGTCGAGTCGAGTTTGCCGACGAGAGGCCCACGCACCTGCCGATTGTAACACACGGTGCAGATATGCTAGAATCCCAGCCTCTTGTCGCCCCACATTCCCCTGCTGATTCTCACGGCTGGCGCGGTCAGCTTGCTGTTAGGCCGGCTGCCGAGGTTCCGTGCAACGGGCCTGATCGCCGTGGCGGTTGCCGCGCGCGCGCTGGTCGCGCTGCTGGTGCTGGCTCTGGAACTGCCAGCACATGCCTTGCTTTCCGCCTGGTCTCCAGCCTCATTGTTCCGAGTGCCCCTCGAACTTGTGGTCGATCCCCTCGCCTGGCTGTTTGCGCTAGCGCTCATGGTCGTGACGCTCGCGACGCTAGTCACTGGCTTGGCGCGGCCGGGCGGCAGCCGCGTTGGCGCTCGCGCAGCCATGTTGTTAGTCACAGCCGCCTGCCTGATATCGATCTTTTCAGGCAATTTGGTGACCCGCATCGTGGCGTGGGCTCTGCTCGACGTGATCTACTTCATCACCCTCATCGGCCTGAAGAGTGACGAGGGCGTCGCCCCGCAGGCGGTGCTGAACCTGGCCTTCAACACAGCCGGCACGCTGGCGGCCGTTGGAGCGGCTGTCCTAATCAGCCGCACAAGCCCGACGCTCTCTCTGCGCGATGCTGCTCTGACAGCGCAATCCACGCTGCTCATCACGCTGGCGGCCGTGTTTCGGCTAGGGCTTTTCCCTCTGCATTTGGGCCAGCCTTCGGCTGTCAGCATGCGCCAGGGTCTCGGCACCCTGGTGCGGCTCGCCCCGGCCGTGGTTGCCCTGGAGACCATCAGCCGTTTGTCGGAGTTTGGCTTTCCTCCGGCGGTCAGTCCCTGGCTAACCCTGTTTGCCTGTGCCGCCGCGTTGGTGGGGGCCGTGCAATTGTGGAGCACCTCCAATCCCCGCCAGGGTATTGCTTACTTGGTAATTGCCCAGTCCGGGATAGCCCTGATGGCGGGTCTGTGGGGCGGCGCGCAGGCCAGCTTGACGTTAATGGCGACCGTGCTGTCGCTGGCGCTCGGTGCCGCGCTGATCTACCTGAGTAACGGCCACGACGACGGGCAGCGGTGGGCGACTGCGCTGCCGCTGGTAGGCGTGGCCGCCATCGCGGGCGCGCCGCTCACGGTTGGATTTCTTGGGGTTGGGCGAATGTTTGGCAATCTGGCCCTGGCGGGCGGCTGGGCGTGGCTCGCCCTGGCAGTCCTGATTGTCGCACAAACCCTCATGGTTGCTGGGCTGCTCTATGCTGTGTTCTGGCTGTACCAGCCGCTGGAGACGCAGCCCGTCCTCACTGCTGTCTTCTATGCGGGTCTCAGCCTGCCGGCGGTGCTTCTCATACTGCTCGCCTTCTTTGCGGGCCTCATTGGCGAGGCCGTGGCAGTCTCTGAGTTGGGCATCCTTGGCTTCAACGGGCCGGCAAGTTTCGTAGGGCTTGGCGTCGTGATCCTGACGATGGCCGGCGGCATCGCCATCTGGCGCTTCGAGGCGCCGCTGCGTGACCGACTGGGGGGTGTGAGCACGGCGTCGCTGGCATCTCTGGGGAGGCTGGATTGGCTGTACCGGCTGGTATGGAATCTCATTCGCGCCGCTGGCAGCGCCGTCAACAGTCTGGCAAGCGTCCTGGAAGGTGAAGGCGCCATCCTGTGGGCGTTGGTGGTGGGTATCCTCATCTGGCTCCTGTGGAAGGGGTGACGGATGTTTCGCTCGGGAACTGAGTAATGGCGGATGGACTTGCCTCGCTGACCTCACCGGCGCTGTTCAGCCTTTCGCTAGCGGCAGGGTTATTGGTTGTCGTCACCGATTGGCGCCTGAGTTATGCTGCGCTGCTGATCGTCTATATCAGCGTGGCAGTGCTGATTGCGCCGCTGGTGCTCTTTGAGGTTGTGCTGGCCAAGTTCCTGGTGGGTCTGCTCGTCGTTGGCATTTTGACACTCACTGGCGCGCAACTTCGCTTTGGCCGGTCAGCCGAACCGGCCTCTCCGAGATGGCGGCTGCCGTTCCAGGCCCCAACGAACCTTCCCTTCCGCGTGGCTGCGGCAGCCATGGCTGCGGCGGCAGCCTGGTACCTCGCTGCACAGACCGGATTTGTGCTTCCCGGGCTGGACGACGTGCCGGCCACCAACACTGCGGCGCTGCTCCTGCTTTCACTCGGTCTGCTCAATCTCGGGCTTACCGAGGAACCCATGAACGCTGGCCTAGGCCTGCTGGTGGTGTTCCTGGGCTTTGAGTTGTTCTACGCCGCTGTCGAACCGTCGCTGGCCATCATGGCGCTGCTGGCTGGTGTCGAGTTTGCCATCGCGCTGGCCATCAGCTATCTGGCGGTCGTCGGCCATCGCCCACCAGACGCGAGCGAAACTGGCTGATGCCTGCGCCCCTGATCTTTGTCGGCGCGCCCATCCTGCTCGCGCCCATCGCATATCTGCTGCACCGCAGCCGCGGCGTTGCGTCCATGTCGTCGGCCCTGGTGGCTGCCTTGTTGGCGCTATTGGCTTTGAGTGTGCCGTTCGGACGACCGGTGGCATGGCTGGCCGGTCTTTCGGTTCCCGACTCTTTTAGTATTCTGGGCCGCTCATTCCTGGTGGAACCCAGTGACCGGCTGGCGTTGGCTTTTATGTTTGGACAAGCGGCTCTGTTGTTCCTCGTATCGGGCTTAGGGGAGACGTCGGCGGGCCTGTACGGCGCGGGCCTTGCCATTCTGGGTCTGCTCGCGGCGGCGCTGCTGGTAAGGCCGTTCTTATTCGCTGCTTTGTTCATCCAGTTGGCGGCGGCGTTGGCGGTATTCATGCTGGCCGGTGGCCGGACTGGGGCTACAGCCGTGCGCGGCGCGCTTCGGTATCTCGTGTATACCACCCTGGCCACGCCGTTTATCCTGCTGACGGGCTGGCTGATTGAGGCGGCCGGCGCCAGTCTTGGCGACACCGCCTTTACGGCTCAGGCGACCACTCTGCTCATGATAGGGTTTGCCATCCTGCTGTCGGTCGCCCCGTTCCATAGTTGGCTGCCGGTCGTGGCGGAGCAGGCCTCGCCGTTTGCGGCGGCGTTCGTGTTCAGCGTCCTGCGTCACGGCCTCATCTTTTTGCTTCTCACTTTCCTCAATTCCTATCCGTGGCTGAGCCAGAACCCCACGGTATTTCGAGTGCTTACGCTCGGCGGCGGCGGCATGGCGTTGGTGGGCGCGGTGTTTGCGTTCGGCCAGCGCAACCTTGGCCGGGTGCTTGGCTACGCGATGCTCGTGGATATTGGCGCGGTCATGCTGGGCATTGGACTAGGAACGTTGGCGGGCGTAGAAGCTGCACTGGCTGGACTGGCCATGCGCGGCCTGGCCCTGCCCATGTGGGCTGCCGGCCTGGACCACTTGCGGCGGCACACTGGCGCAGACGATTTCGAGACGGTCGCCGGCGCCGGTCGGCAATATCCAGTGGCCGCCGCCGCTACCCTGGTGGGCCTCCTGTCGCTGGCGGGCTTTCCACTCACGGCTGGATTCGCGGCTCGCTGGCCCTTGCTTTACCTCCTGGCGCAGATTCACCCGACGGCGGCGATCCTGCTGCTCATCGGCCTGCTGAGCATCTCGTTCGTCGTGCTGCGAGCCCTGGCCGCGCTGTTGGCGCCGCCAGCCGTGCCCGAGACTGACGAGCGTCCGGCCCTGCCGGCCGCAAGTCTCGCGCTTTACGCTGTGGGATTCGTAGTGATCTTCGTGGTGGGGCTGTTCCCCCAATGGCTGCTGCCGGCGGTGGCCGGTACCGCGGCGGCGCTAGCCCAGTACGTCCGTTAGGCGCTTCCAACGCTGGCATAGACGTTTTCCAGGCGGGGCACAATGATGCCCCAATCGTGGTGTGCCTGGACGAATGCGCGCCCAGCCAGGCCAAGCTGCCTGCCCAAATCGACCTCCGCCAGCAGGCGCAAACACGCGGCGGCGATTTCCTCCGCACTGTCCGCCAGAAGAAGGTCGCGGCCATCCTGAACGGCGAACCCCTCAGCGCCAAGACGAGTGGAGACCACCGGGCGAGCCAGGGCCATTGCTTCCAGCAGTTTGAAGCGCGTACCGCCGCCCATCCGCAGGGGGGCGACGTAGACGGCCGCGCTGGCGATGTAGGGGCGCGTGTCTTCGACGGCGCCCGTGACAACGACTCCCGGCTGCTGACCACGCTGCACAAGCGTCGCCGGGGGCTGTTGGCCGACCAGCACCAGCCGCGCCCCCGGCTGGCGTGCGCGAATGCGCGGCAGTATTTCGTCGGCGAACCATAGCGCGGCGTCGAGGTTGGGCCGGTAGTCCATCTTCCCTGTGAACACCAAGTCATGCGGTTCCAGGGGTGAAGGCGCCGCTAGACTCAAGCCGGCATAGGCGGCAGTGTCGATCCCATTGGCCACTACCGCCGGTTGGATGCCTGGCGCCAGCCGGTGCAACGCAGCCGCATCCTCGGGGGAAACGGCGGCTACCGCCGCTACTTGTGTGCACACGATCCCTTCTAACCGCGCCAGCCGCCGTGCTTGCACAGCAGAGTAAAGCGCCGCCGGCCAACGCCTTGGGCGGCGGCGGTCGACCTGCCAGGCACGGCGCTGGATGATATGCTCTGCGTTGTGGGCGTCATAGATGACACGGGCGGTGGGACGGGCGCGTTGGACTTCGGGCAGGTAGACCGCGAGTTCCAGGCCTTCGATCTGCACAATGTCGGGCGCAAACAACTCCAGGGCGCGCCTCAACACGATGGCAAACTCGGGCGACCAAAGCCGCCGTGACAGGTCTGGCTGACCAGTAAGCAGCGCCCTCAGCCGAGCGGCGACTGGCCAGGGCGGCTGCGGCGCGGCGCCCATGAGGCGCGGGCCTCCCGCTGTGGGCGCCGGCAGTGTCTGCCCAGATCCCGCGAGGGAGACATATGCGACCTCGTGGCGCTCCGAGATGTGGCGCATCAGACCCCAATTGCGGATGGCTGTCCCCTGTCGGGGAGGAAAGGGGAGCTGAGGCGTGAGGAAGAATAGCTTCATCAGCTCGCCAAAACGCGCCGGTAGAGGGCCAGGGTGGCCTGGGCCGTAGATTCCCAGGTGAAGGCTCCGGCGCGAGCCAGGCCGCGGGCCACCAGGTCACGGCGCAAGCCTGCATCGGATAAGACACGGCCCAAAGCCTCGCTCAGGGCCACAGTGTCATCTGGTTCTACCTCAAGCGCGGCTCCGCCCGCAATCTCCGGCAGCGAGGCCCGGTTGGAGATGACGGTTGGGATGCCGCACCCCATCGCTTCCAGCACCGGAAAACCAAATCCCTCATAGTGTGACGGCAGGACGACGGCCGCGGCCCCGCGGTAGAAAGCGGGCAGGGCGGCCTCGGGCAGTTCCTCAAAGCGCCTCACGGCTTCGGACAGCCTCAAGTCGCCGATTAGTTTGAGTGTTTCGTCGAACAGCCAGCCAGACCGCCCAACAAGGACGAGCGGCGGCGTAGCACCCTCCTTGGCGCGTAGACGCGCATACGCCCTCAGCAGGCCGCCGACGTTCTTGCGCGGTTCGAATGTGCCCACGAACAGCACATACCCCGGCGCCAGGTTGTGGCGCGCAAGCACGGCGGCATCCTCTGCGGCGCTCTGTGGCGAAGCTGGTCGAAATGCTTCGCCCAATCCAAGATGAATGACAGTGATCTTCTCAGGGGCAACGCCCAGCAGGCTTGTCAGGTCAGCCGCTGTGGCGGCGGAATCGGCCGCAATGGCATCGGCATGTCCCACTGCCCAGCGGATCTGGTCGTTGTAATACCGCCGGCTCTCGGCTGTCAGGAACTCCGGGTAGTGGAGAAACGTAAGATCGTGGACGGTGATGATGCTCTTGCCATAGCCGCCAGCCGGTGGAATGAAGTCCGGTGAATGCAGCAGGTTCAGGCGGTGCGGCAGCACTTCCAGGCTCAGCGCTAGCCGCTCGGCGCGGTGGTGAGCGGGCGTCCAACACGATACCCGCCGCGCCCCAGCGCCGTAGCTGGCGGCATCCCGCCGGTGGTAGAAATGCAAATGGTCGAAGTCGGGGGCCTGCGCCGGCAGGCGGCTGGCGAGCTGCCTGACATAACGGGCGATGCCGCCGCTGGTATAGTATGGCAGCCGGACATCTAACCCCAGACGGGCGCGAGTGCCCAACGCGGAGGTCATGCCGGCATTATAGCCGGGGCGCCAGGCCCATGTTGTATAATCCCGCCACCCGGTAGGAGCAGCGATGGATATTGACCAGGCGGCAAAAACGATCCAGTGGCTTGATGATGAGCGCCGGAAAGACAAGCAGGAGATTACCGGCCTCCAGGAGCGTGTCATCGCGCTGACTGCCGAAAACGACGCCCTGGCGCGGCGCGTGCAGCAGTTTGAGGCCGACCTGGCTAGCGTCAACAGCGCCCTGCAGAAGATGTCCAAGATTGACTCGCTGCT
The DNA here is from genome assembly GCA_964497615.1 of uncultured Anaerolineales bacterium. Taxonomy (GTDB): domain Bacteria; phylum Chloroflexota; class Anaerolineae; order Anaerolineales; family UBA6663; genus CAZCEC01. Next base: position 84,330 of record CAZCEC010000003.1, read on the forward strand.
GGATGGCTATCGCAAGGAGATGACCCGGCAGGTCGAGGAAATCGAGCGGCGCCGGGTAGAGGGAGAAAAAGAAGCCGAGCGCTTGCGCAAGATCGAGCGCGACGCGGTGAACAAGGCGCTGGCAGACCTGCGGCGGGGCTTGGAGGGGCTGCCCAAGCTGGAGCGCGATGCCGCCACCCGCAAAGAGGAAGAGGGGCGCGTCAGCCGGCTTATTGGCGAACTCCAGCTCAAAGTGTCGGAGTTCAACAAGCATGTGGACGAGCGCAACCGCGCGGTGACGGTGCTCGACGAAGGGCGGCGCCAGGATGTGAAACGTATCGTTGAGCTGCAGACCGAGTCGGGCGAGGTGCGCAAGCGCATTGACGAGAACCGCGCCAAGCTCGAAATCCTGGAAGACATGGTGCGCCGCACGGACGCGCGCCTGGCCGAGGTGTTTACGGCCGAGAATGAGCGCAAGGCGGCCCAATCCCAATGGCTCGAAGCGCAAGCTGTGGCGCAGACTGAACGCGAGCGCGCCTGGCAGGACTTGCGCACCAGCACCGAGGCCGCCTTGCGGGAACTGGAGGACTACGCCCGGCGGGTGGACCATTACGCCGCCGGGTTCCGCGACATGCGCCGCGTGGTTGAGGAAGCGCGCCAGTTGGCCGACCTGGTCGAACGGCGGGTGGTGGAGGCAGCGGAGGTGCACCGGCTGGCGGATGAACGCCATCGCCAGGAGTGGGCCTCCTTCCTGGCCGATGACCAGAAGCGCTGGACCACCCACATGCTCATGCGCGATGAGCAGTGGCGCGAGCACGACCGGCTGGCCGCCAAGGAGGTCGAGCGGCTGGAGGCTCTGGATGAGCAGTTGGCCGAACTCAACGCCGCGATTCGCCAGATGCAAGCCACCGATGCCACACGCATGCAGACGATTCTGGGGGTGATCCGCGAACTAGCGGCCGAGTACGACACCAGCTTCACCAAAGTCCGTTAGCAAGTTGTTTGTCATCGGCACGGCCGGCCATGTGGACCACGGCAAGTCCACCCTGGTGGAGGCGCTCACCGGCATAGACCCCGACCGCCTGAAAGAGGAGCGCGAGCGCCAGATGACGATTGATCTGGGCTTCGCGTGGCTGAGCCTCCCCAACGGCCAGTCCGTCGGTGTGGTGGATGTCCCCGGGCAT